>NZ_CP007213.1:1247883-1871824 GCF_001411805.1 Burkholderia plantarii
CCGCCGCGGCCTGCTTCGGCGCGGCCGTCGCCGGTTTCGCGCCGGCCGCGCCCGCGTTCGCCAAGACTTCGTTGCATGCGCAACTAACAGCGGCGGCCGTGGCGGTTGCCGACCAATACAGCGCCGATGCCGCCCAGGCCATCTTCAAGGAGGGCGGCAACGCGGTGGACGCCGCGGTCGCGATCGCCTTCACGCTGGCCGTCACCTATCCCGAGGCCGGCAACATCGGCGGCGGCGGGTTCATGACGCTGTTGGTCGGCGGCAAACCCTACTTCCTCGACTATCGCGAGCGCGCGCCGCTCGCGGCCACCCGCGACATGTACCTCGACAAGGACGGCAACGTGATCAAGGGCATGAGCCTGGTCGGGCCGCGCGCGGTGGGCGTGCCGGGCACCGTGGCCGGCATGTGGGAGGCGCAGAAGCGCTTCGGCAAGCTGAGCTGGCGGCAGGTGCTGGCGCCCGCGATCCACTACGCGAAGGACGGCTTCGTGGTGGACGAGCAGCTCGCGCGGCGCCGCGACGACGCGTCGAAGGAGTTCGGCGGCAAGACCAACTTCGATCGCTTCTTCGGCGCGATGAAGGCCGGCCGGCCGTTCCGCCAGCCCGATCTGGCCGCCGTGCTGCAGCGGATCTCGGCGCAGGGCGCGAAGGGCTTCTACGAAGGCCCGACCGCCGCGAGGATCGCCGCCGCGATGCAGCCCGGCGACGGCCTGATCACCACCGAGGATCTCGCGCAGTACCGGGCCGTCTGGCGCCAGCCCGTGGAAGCCGGCTGGAACGGCTATCGCGTGATCACGGCGCCGCCGCCCAGCTCGGGCGGCGTGGGCCTCGTGCAGTTGCTGAAGATGAAGGCCGACCTCGCGGCCGACTTCAAGGGCGTGCCGCTGAACTCGGCGCAGTACGTTCACCTGATCGCCGAGATCGAGAAGCGCGTGTTCGCCGATCGCGCGCAGTATCTGGGCGATCCCGATTTCTACAAGGTGCCGGTGGCGCAGCTGATCGACGACGCCTATCTCGCCAAACGCGCGGCCGAGGTCAACCCCGACACGCCGTCCGACACCAAGAGCGTGCAGCCGGGGCTCGGCACGGGCATGCCCGAGAAGGCCGAGACCACGCACTTTTCGGTGGTCGACAGGTGGGGCAACGCGGTGTCGAACACCTACACCATCAACGGCTATTTCGGCTCGGGCGTGGTGGCCGAGGGCACCGGCATCGTGCTCAACGACGAGATGGACGACTTCTCCGCGAAGCCCGGCGTGGCGAACATGTTCGGCGTGGTGGGCAGCGACGCGAACGCGATCGGGCCGAACAAGCGCCCGCTCTCGTCGATGTCGCCGACGATCCTGACGAAGGACGGCAAGGTCGCGCTCGTGATCGGCACGCCGGGCGGCTCGCGCATCTTCACCTCGATCTTCCAGGTGATCACCAACGTCTACGATTTCGACCTGCCGCTGAAGGAGGCCGTCGGCGCGTTCCGTTTCCACCATCAGCTGCTGCCGCCGAACACGATCTTCTGGGAGCCGTACCACCCGATCACGGGCGAGCTCGCGCAGCAGATCGAGGCGAAGGGCTACACGCTGAAGGGGCAGGACTTCAGCGGCGACATCCAGGTGATCCGCGTGGACGGCGGCACGCCGGAAGCGGTGGCCGACCCGCGCGGGCGCGGCGTCACGCGCGTGATTCGCTGAGCGGTGCCGGCACGGCGCCGGCCGCCGGGTTGGCCTGCGCAGGCGCGGGCGCCGCGCGTGAGGCGGCCGGCCGCTCGGCGCGCAGGCGCTCCAGCGTGGCCTGCGCTCGCCGCAGCTCGGCCACGAGCGGCGGCGAAGCCGGCGTGATCGGCATCCGCACCTCGGCCGTGATGCCGTGCGTACACGACAGCATCGCCTTGATCGCGGCCGGGTTCGGCGCCGAGAACAGCAGCCGCAGCACCGGCTGCATCGCGTCGAAGCGCGACTGCGCCTCGGTCACGCGGCCCGCCTCGTGAAGCTGCTGCACCTCGACGAACAGGTCGGCGCAGACGTGCACGCTCGCCAGCACGCCGCCCGCGCCGCCCGCCGCGAGACAGCGGGCGAACGCGTCGTCGGTGCCGCACAGCACCTCGAGCGGGGTGGCGCGCAGTGCCTCGAAGTGCGCCGGCACGCATTCCTTGATGCCGACCAGGTTCGGATGGCAGGCGAGTTGCGCGACGGTGGCCGGCTCGATCGTCACGCCGCAGCGATGCGGCACGTCGTAGAGCATCACGGGGCGCCGCGTGCGTGCCGCGATCTGCCCGAAATGCCAGAGCAGGCCGGCCTGGCTCGGGCAGAGATAGGCGGGCGGCGGTACGAGATAGCCGGCCACGTCCTGCAGTTCCAGGCGGTCGATCTCGTCGACGAAATCGCGCGTGCTGATGCCGCCGACGCCGACGAACACGGGCAGCCGGCCGGCCGCGACGCCGGTGATGGCCTTCAGCGCGGCCGCGCGTTCCGCGTCGTCGAGCAGCGCGGCCTCGGCCGTGGTGCCGAGCGCGACGAAGCCGGCGATGCCGGTGTCGAGATACGAGGCCGTCAGCGCTTCGAGCGCGGCGAGGTCGAGCCGGCCGTCGCGAAACGGCGTGACGAGCGGGATCCAGATGCCCTTGAGCATGTCAGTGCCTCCCGGCGTGGCGGATGACGGGGCCGCGCGGGCGCGGGCGGGACGGCGGCGGAGGAACGGCGGACGGCGCGGTGGCCTGACGGTGGTTCATGCGATGGACGTTGACCCGGGCGGGTAGCGAGGATGTCGTCCAGCGTAGCGAGGCGCGCATTAAAACCGCGTAAAAAGCGGGGCGGCTCGCGTAAAGAGGTGGTGTGGGTGGACCGTGCGGTCGCGCTACGCGCACGGCACGATCGCCTTGGGGAAGGGAGGCCGGTGCTCGCTCAGGCCGCCCAGCCGTTGGCGATGCCCTGTTCGATCACGTCGAGGAACACGCGCTTCAGCGCGCTGCCGTCGTCGACCCAGATCAGCCCGAGCGGCGCGCGATACGACGGCAGCGCGAGCGGCCGCGCGACCACGTTCGGCGGCACGGCCGCGGCCGCCTCGGCCGGAATCAGGCCGATGCCGAGGCCGGCCGCGACGAGCGCGAGCATGGTGGTGTATTCGCCGAGTTCACGCGCGATGTCGAGCGTGACCTCGCGCGCGCCGAGCGCCACCAGCAGCGCGTCGAAGAAGCCGGGTGCGTAGCGGCGCGCGAGCACGAACGCGGGCTGGCCGCGCAGTTGCGCCGGCTCGATGTGCGCCAGCTGCGCGAACGCATGCGAGGCCGGCACGGCCACCACGAACGATTCCTCCATCACGACGCGCGAGGCCAGCCCGCTGGCGGCGAGCGGCAGCCGCGCGATGCCGAAGTCGAGCGTGCCGCCGTGCAGCGCGGCGATCTGGTCCGGCGTCGACATGTCCTTCAGTTCGAGCGCGATGCGCGGGTAGCGCGCATGCATGGTGCGGATCAGCGTCGGCAGCAGCTTCGGCAGTACCGACGAGACGAAGCCGAGCCGCAGCGTGCCGATCTCGCCTTGCGCCGAGAGCCGCGCGACCTGCGCGGCGCGCGCGGCCTGTTCGAGCGTGGCGCGCGCCTCGGGCAGGAACAGGCGGCCGGCGTCGGTCAGTGCCACCTTGTGACGGTCGCGATCGAACAGGCGCACGCCGAGATCGGTTTCGAGCGCCTTGATCTGCATGCTCAACGCGGGCTGCACGATGCAAAGGCGCTCGGCCGCCCGGCCGAAATGCAGTTCTTCGGCGAGCGCGACGAAGGCGCCGAGATGTTTCAGTTCCATCCGGTCATGACCGCGTGAGAAACAGGGTGCCGGAATTTTACGCGGGCCTCGGCGCGCCGGCACCGGACGGGCGGGGATGGGGGCGTGTCGTCGGCATGCGCCGGCGGTCGCGTCGGCTGAGGGGCCATCGTTCGAGACCGACGCTCGCGGGGCCAGTGGATCGCGCTGCAACGCGGCACGACGAGAGGCGCGCCGGCGATCGGCGGAAAACGCTCAGGATTGCATCCAGTTCTGCCCGTCGTGCCGGTCGATCAGGTCTTCCGCGTAGCGCAGCGAGGCACGGCGCGCGGCGCCGGCGCTCGGGAACGGCGGCGTCTCGCTGAGCTTGAAGGTATTGCTGAAAGTGAGCGTCGTGCCGGCGTCGCGCAGGCAGATCTTCACGGCGGCGTCGAAGCCGTTGTCGTTGTAACGGCCGGCGTTTTCCTGCGCGCCGGAATGCGGATAGATCAATGGGTAGATCTCGAAGCCGCGGTACAGATGCATGCTCATGTCTGGCTCCTGACGGTGAGGGTACGGTAAGGCGATGAACGCGACATTCCATGCTGCAGGCGCGGCTCGCGCTTGCAGCATGGGTGCGGAAGGTCGATCGGGAGGGATGCCTGAATGCCGCGATCGATGCGGCTTGCAGTCAGGATGACGGAATGATCGAGACCTGACGATCCAATTTATCATACGCCGATTGCCGTCATCTCCCGCGATTTAAATTTCTCGACGGCGCGGTTTTCGCTTGATTCGGCTCATGCACGATACGGGTCGTGGATGCAACGCGCGCGTGGGTTCGTGGCGAACCGGATCGACAGGTTCGCAGCGGCGGCACGGCCCTGTCGCGACAATTCGCGATCGCGATCGCGCGGCGTGCCGAACGGTTTTCGGTGCGATTTTCCGGCTCGGTTTTTCGACCTGTATTCAGCCTGATCCGCACCGGCGCGAAGCACCCGGCGCACCGAAACAACTTGACCAAATCGACAACAGCGCGTAAGGTCTACGGCTGAAGTCTTCAAGAAGCGCGATTGCTGCTCATCATTGACCGCGGACCGCGGTATTCGTTGTCCTCTCCCTCCTTGATCTTTCCGCACCCTGCCTGAGCGGGCGCGGAGCTTCGTTCGTCATTTACTCAAAGGAGCATCATGGATACCGGTATCGTCAAGTGGTTCAACGACAGCAAGGGTTTTGGTTTCATCTCGCCGGACAACGGCAAGGATGACCTGTTCGCCCATTTTTCCGAAATTCGCGGCGACGGCTTCCGTTCGCTGGCCGAAGGCCAGCGCGTGAGCTTCGAGACGAAGGTCGGCCAGAAGGGCCTGCAAGCGGCCAACATCACGCCGCTCTGAGCCGCGTCGAGCGCTCTGAAATCGTATCGCGCATCGCGCGGCAAGCGCACGATGCCTTTGGCGATGCCGCCTCCTGGCATCGCTTTCAAGCGGGCGGCGCCGAAGTCCACGCCCCCGGCAGCATCCTGCCGGCATGGTTGCGCCGGCCGGCAAGCGTTGAAGATCACGATCGATCGGCACCCGGTGCCGCATGTCGCGCCGGGTTTCGCGCCTCGCGCGGCATTGGCGTTTGCACGCCGTGCCGCCCTCACTCAGTCAACGGAGAGATCAATTTGGCGAAGGAAGAACTGCTGGAACTGGACGGCGTCGTCGAGGAAGTATTGCCCGACAGCCGCTATCGCGTGACGCTCGAAAACGGCGTCGTGGTGGGCGCCTACGCGTCCGGAAGATTGCGCAAGAACCATATCCGGATTCTTGCCGGCGATCGCGTCCGGCTCGAACTTTCGCCCTACGATCTGACCAAAGGCCGGATCAACTATCGTCACAAGGACGAACGTGCCGGAGCGAGCGCGCCGCGCGCGCGCACCTTCCGGCGCTGAGTCGCGCATCGTTCCACGCGCGGCACGGCATGTGCCTCGCGGCTTCACCGACAACGACGACGATACGGCGTGCCGCCCGCGGCGCGACCGACGGTGAAGCCGGCGAAGCGGCCCCTGAAACGGGTGGGCCGTTTCGATCAAACTCGACGCTGACGCAGCGCGGGTCGACACGGATTCGTGTCGTATTCTTGAATCGTGGCAAGGCGACGTGAGCGTCGCGCCCCGAACCCCGAGGTTGCCGTAGCGAGCCCGCGCATGCGATGCCGGCTCGCGTGCTTCCACGCCGATTCGCTCGCCGATTTCCACGTCGATTTCCACGTCGATTCGTTTCGATGGCTCGCCGCCGGCGTATTTTCGCTTGCCCATCCCGTTTTTTTGCTCGGAATCGTCCGGGCGACACCGGCTCAGACCCGATTTTCCCCGCCCGCCGCGCAGGATTGCCGGCGGTGCGAGCCCATAACGGCAGGATTCCTGACGATCAACCGGCCATGCCGGACCGTGTCACTACCGATCCATGCTCATGACAATATTCACTCATCATGCAACAAGCCAACATCAAACAATATCGCGGATACGCGGTTGCCCCTTCGGTCCACCGTCTGCCTGACGGCTGCTTTTCCTCCAACCTGACGCTCACGCGTGTTGATCCGCGCGGCGGGCCGATGTGCTACGAGTTCTACTCGCTCGACTATTTCGGCAGCGAAGAAGCCGCGCTGCGCCATTCGAGCCGCTACGCGTGCCACTGGATCGACACGCGGGGCTGAACCTGCGGTCCGCTTCCACTGCTTCCGCCTCGTGCCGCTGCCGGCGTGCAATGCCGTCGGGCTTGCGAGTCGTGGCGGGTGGCTGGCGTGGTTGGCGATCACGATCTCGTGCGCCTGCACCCGGGCCGGCCGCATCCCCTTTCCCGAGGCACCTGACGGCCGGCACGGCTCGGTGCCGTGGGTCCGCCATCGGCTTTTGTCCCGACGCCATCGCGCACCATCGCGCGCCATTCATTCGACGCACGGTGACGATCAGTCGGCCCGACCGCCTCAATCGGTTCCGGCCAGCAGCCAGTCCGCCAGTTCGTCGAATACGGGGCGCCAGTCTCCCGTTTCGCGCTGGCGCAGCACGACCACCTCCGGCAGCCAGCGCGTCCCGCGTCCGCCGTTGCCCCAGCGCCAGTCTCCCGACGCGTTGACGGCCACGCAGGTGCGCGCGCCGAGCAGCGCGGCCAGGTTTGCGACGACCGAATCGACGGCAACCACCGCGTCGAGTTCGCGGATGCAGGCGGCCGTGTCGCCGAAATCGGCGATGTCGGGCGCGTAGCGGCGCATGCCGTGCGGCAGGCCGCCGGCGAGCGCCTCGGCGGCGGGATGGTGCAGGCTCACGAACTGCACGCGCGCGGCCAGCACCGGGTTCGCCGCCAGTCGCTCGACGTCCGCGCGCGGCAGGCTGCGCCGTGCGGCCCAGCAGCGCGTCCCGGCGTCGAGTTCGGGCCGGTGGCGCTGCGAGCAGTCGTAAAACAATCCCACCAGCTTGCGGCCCGGCGCGGCGGCGCGCATCCCGCGAGCCCACAGCGCCGCGGCCCGCGCGCGCTCGGGCGGCACGCGCAGATAGGGCTCGAAACGCGCGCGCGGGTTCGCGCGGGCGGCGTCGAGCAGCGGCAGGTGCAGGAGCGTGGCGTGCCGGTCCGGCGCGAACACCGCGATCTCGCGGCGCAGCGAGTCGGGCAGCGGCTCGTCGATCGTCAGCGGGCGCGGCGCATCCACCACGCGGCAGTCGGGCAGCGACGCGCGCACCAGCGGCAGCAGCGGCGTATCGCAGGTGATCATGAGCCGCGCGCCCGCATGCAGCCAGTCGCGCGCGCAGGCGAGCAGCAGCAGCTGGTCGCCGAAGCCGAGCTGATGCGTGACCAGCACGCGCCGGCCGGCCGGGTCGCCGCCGCTCCACGGCGCGATGCCGGCGGGACGATAGCAGCCGCTCGAGGCCGGGTCCTCGCCGCGTCGCAGCCAGGCCTGGAAGCCGGCCGGCTCGCCGCGCCGGAGCCGCGCCTCGCCGAGCCGGTGCGCGGCAAGCGCGGCGGTGGCGGGGTCGCGTTCGGCGCTCGCCCGGAACAGCGCCGCGTCGAGCAGGCGGATCGCGCCGTCGAGGTCGCCGGCCATCGCCAGTTCTTGGCCAAGCCGCGCGTCGAGTCGCCCGCGCTGCGCCGCCAGCGCCGCATGGCGGCGCAGCGCGTCGGCGGCCTCGCGGTGCCGGCCCGCCAGCGACAGGGCGCGGACCCGCATCTCGATGAACTCGACGGCGCCCGGATCGATCGCGAGCGCGCGCTCGGCCCACGGCAGCAACTCGTCCTCGCGGCGCTGCGCGGTCAGTTGCCGGCAGATCTCGCGCAGGAACGGCGGAATCCCGCCGTCGCGCGCGGGGCGGGCGAGCGGGACGCCGAACCAGGGGTGGGGCGGGAGCGTCGAAGTCGGGCGCATGGGGCGTAGGCTCGGGCAGCGTGTTGATCCGGGTGCCGGCGCGGTCCGGACCGCGACCGACGGCGAACGGCCGGCGCCATGCATGACGCGGGGCCAGCGTGCATGGCCGCATCGGCTAACGGCTGGCATGCCGCGATGCAAGGCGTCGTGGCGAACCGCCCGAGCGCCCGATACGGCCGGGACGCGGGGCGCGCGACCCTCCCAGTGTAGGAAACCGGCGTGCGAATGGCGAACCGGCATCGGCGAACTGGCATCGGGGCGCCGCCACCCGGGCCGCCACCGGCCGCTGGCGATGCCCGCCCCGTGCCGCCCGGGCCCGGCCGGCGCCCGGATCGCCACGCCCCGGCTCGATTCCGGAATTAATGCATCTGACACGCGCGGCTGCGATAATCGGCGCACGAACGAATCTGACGTTTCATGGAGGTGACCGATGACCGACCCTCGAATCGAAGGCGACGCCGCCGAATTGCTAGCTCAGGAGCGCCAGCGCCGCCTGGAGGAAGATCTCGTCGATGCCTATGACGAAGAACTCGAAATGGAGCTCGACGACCGCCGCTTCGACGATCCGGACGCGATCTTCACGGCCGAGCGTCGCGAGGCGCGCAAGCAGTATTTCCGCGAACTGTTCCGCCTGCAGGGCGAACTCGTCAAGCTGCAGGACTGGGTGGTCGCCACCGGCCACCGGATGGTGGTGATCTTCGAAGGCCGCGACGCGGCCGGCAAGGGCGGTGCGATCAAGCGCATCACGCAGCGTCTGAACCCGCGCGTGTGCCGGGTGGCCGCGCTGCCGGCGCCGAACAACCGCGAACGCACGCAGTGGTACTTCCAGCGCTACGTCGCGCACCTGCCGGCCGGCGGCGAGATGGTGCTGTTCGATCGCAGCTGGTACAACCGCGCCGGCGTGGAGCGCGTGATGAACTTCTGCACCGACGCCGAATACGAGGAATTCTTCCGCTCGGTGCCCGAGTTCGAGAAGATGCTCGTGCGCAGCGGCATCCAGATCGTCAAGTACTGGTTCTCGATTACCGACGAAGAGCAGGAAACGCGCTTCCAGAGCCGCATCGAGGATCCGCTCAAGCAGTGGAAGCTGAGCCCGATGGACCTCGAGAGCCGCCGCCGCTGGGAAGCCTACACGATCGCCAAGGAGGAGATGCTGGCCCGCACGCATATCCCCGAGGCGCCGTGGTGGGTGGTGCAGGCCGTCGACAAGAAGCGCGCGCGCCTGAACTGCATCGACCATCTGCTGAGCCTCGTGCCTTACCACGAGGTCGAGCGCGAGCCGGTGCAACTGCCCGAGCGTGTCCACCACGCCGATTATCTGCGCCGGCCGGTTCCGGAGGAGATGATCGTTCCCGAGCGCTATTGAGCAGCCCGGACCGGGCGGGGATTGACAAAGCACGCCGCATCACGGATGCTCTCGCACATGAACCGTCACGCCTTCCCGATCGCGCAGATTATTCGCACCATTCATCGAATGGTGGGTTAGCGCGCGCAGGAAGCCGACACGAAACCCGCCCCCGAGGCGGGTTTTTCATATCCGTCTCCGGGCATGAATCCCAAGCCAGGAGCGCCCGATGTCATCGCCGTCCCCCCGCAGTCCGGAATCCGCCACACCGTCGCCCGCGCGTTCGTTCGTGCCGCTGACGGCACGCCCGTCCGCATCCCCGGCCGGCTCCGCGCCGGGCATCGACGATTACCTGAAGAAGATCCTCACCGCGCGCGTCTACGACGTGGCGGTCGAAACCGCGCTCGAACCGGCGCGCAACCTGTCCGCGCGCGTGCGCAACCGCGTCTGGCTCAAGCGCGAGGACAATCAACCCGTGTTCTCGTTCAAGCTGCGCGGCGCCTACAACCGCATGGTCCACCTGAGCGCCGACGCGCTCGCGCGCGGCGTGATCACCGCCTCGGCCGGCAACCACGCGCAGGGCGTCGCGTTCTCGGCTGCGCGCCTGGGCGTGAAGGCCGTGATCGTGGTGCCCGTCACCACCCCGCAGGTCAAGGTCGACGCGGTGCGCGCGCACGGCGGGCCGACCGTCGAGGTGATCCAGGCCGGCGAATCGTTCAGCGACGCCTACGCCCACGCGCTCGAGGTGCAGCGCCAGCGCGAGCTGACCTTCGTCCATCCGTTCGACGATCCCGACGTGATCGCGGGCCAGGGCACGGTCGCGATGGAAGTGCTGCGCCAGCACCAGGGGCCGATCCACGCGATCTTCGTGCCGATCGGCGGCGGCGGCCTGGCGGCCGGCGTGGCCGCCTACGTGAAGGCGGTGCGCCCCGAGATCCGCGTGATCGGCGTGCAGACCGAGGATTCCTGCGCGATGGCGCAGTCGATCCGCGCCGGCGAGCGCGTGACGCTGGCCGAGGTCGGGCTGTTCTCGGACGGCACGGCCGTGAAGCTGGTCGGCGAGGAAACCTTCCGGCTCTGCCGCGAGCTGCTCGACGACGTGATCACGGTGGATACCGACGCGTTGTGCGCGGCGATCAAGGACGTGTTCCAGGACACGCGCAGCGTGCTGGAGCCGGCCGGCGCGCTGGCCGTGGCGGGGGCCAAGCGCTACGCGGCGAATAACGGCATCGAGGGCGAGACGCTGGTGGCGATCACCTCGGGCGCCAACATGAACTTCGACCGGATGCGCTTCGTGGCCGAGCGCGCCGAGGTGGGCGAGGCGCGCGAGGCGGTGTTCGCGGTGACGATCCCCGAGGAGCGCGGCAGCTTCCGGCGTTTCTGCGAGCTGGTGGGCGAGCGCAGCGTGACCGAGTTCAACTACCGGATCGCCGACGAGCACGCGGCGCACATTTTCGTGGGCGTGCAGATCCGCCGCCGAGGGGAATCGGCCGAGATCGCGGCGAACTTCGCCGCGCACGGCTTCGAGGCAGCCGACCTGACCGGCGACGAACTGTCGAAGGATCACATTCGCTACATGGTGGGCGGGCGCTCGCCGCTCTCGCGCGACGAGCGGCTGTTCCGCTTCACGTTCCCGGAGCGCCCGGGCGCGCTGATGAAGTTCCTGTCGGCGATGGCGCCGAACTGGAACATCAGCCTGTTCCATTACCGCAACCAGGGCGCCGACCACAGCTCGATCCTGGTCGGGCTGCAGGTGCCGGGCGCCGATCACGCGGCGTTCGACCGGTTCCTGGCCACGCTCGGCTATCCGTATCACGAAGAGACCGCGAACCCGGCCTACCGGCTGTTCCTGTCGTGATTCCCGGCGCCGGGCCGCAATGGCCCGGCCGGGCCTGGCGCAGGCGAGCCCGCCGCGTTCACTCGAAGGCCGGAAAGCCGGCGCGCCCCTGCGTGGCGTCGAACAGCGTCTCGCGCGCGGCGGCCAGCTCGGTTACCGGCAGCCGCACGACGAGCCGCACGGTCATGCCGTAGGCGCTGTCCACCAGTTCGGCGCCGCCCTGTTCGATCCAGCGCCGCACGCGCGCCTCGTCGGGATAGCCGATCTCGATCGCGAGCCGCGCGAGCGCGATGCGCTCGACGCGCTGCGCGCCGAGCAGCGCACCGGCGATCGCGTCGGTGTAGGCACGCACGAGGCCGCCCGCGCCGAGCTTCACGCCGCCGTAATAGCGGATCACGGCGCCCAGCACGCCGTCCAGATCATGATGGCGCAGCACCTCGAGGATCGGGCGGCCGGCCGTGCCGGACGGCTCGCCGTCGTCGGACATGCCCGACTGGCCGCCCGCGAGCAGCGCCCAGCAGACGTGCGTGGCGCCGGGGTGCGCGTCGCGCAGGTGTTGCAGTTCGGCCATCGCGGCGTCGCGATCGGCCACCGGGATCGCGTGGGCGATGAACCGGCTCTTGCGGATCTCGATCTCCTGCGTGCAGGTTTGCGCGAGGGTGTAGGTCATGGTCGGGCGGCGATGCGGCTTCTCGGGTTCGGCGGCGCGTTCGCGGGGGGCGGCTCCGGCAGCGTCGTGCCGTAAGGCAGGAGGCGGGGCGAGCCCGGGCGTCGCGAGCGAAAACCCGACATTCTACGGCCACGCGCAATCGGGCGGCCCGCCGGCCATCTCGTGCATGCCGTGCGCGGATGGCGGCGGCTCAGGCCGTGCCGCCGTCGCGGGTCTGATAACGGGCCGCCCAGGCCGGCGGCGCATGCCGGTACAGCAGATGCAGGCCCTCGTCCAGCGAGCGCAGCTGCAGCCCGTGCCGTCCGGCCAGCATCGCGAGCGCGCGCGCCGAGAACAGCGAGAGATGGCCGTTGCGCGGCATGCAGTACCACCACGCGTCGATGCCGGCTTCCAGCACCGCGTCGGTGACGAGCAGCGTGGTGAACAGGATCGCGCCGTCGGCGGCGAGCAGCTGCAGCAGCGTCTGGAGCAGCGCGTGCGGATCGGGATGATGCTCGAACACCTCGAACGCGAGCACGACGCGGCTGGCGCCGGCGGGCGGCGCAGCGGCCGTGCCCGCCGCGTCTTGCGCATCGGCATACGGATCGAACGACGTGACGCCGGTGAAGCCGCGCGCGCGCAGCTCGCGTTCGAGCAGGCCGAGGCCCGCGCCGAAGTCGAGCAGCGGCGCGTGGGCCAGCTCGGGGAACTGCCGCGCGATCAGCTCGGCGTTTCCCAGCGCGCGCCGGCCGGCGTAGTCGGGATCCTGGCGCGCATAGTCGGCGTTGTAGATGTGGGCGGCGAAATCCTCGCGGCGCCAGTCGTCGAAACAGCGCGTGAACACGAAGCGGCAGCGGATGCAGCAGTGATAGTAGACCGGCACCCCCGCATACGGATCGATCTTGCGGCCGGCCAGGCGGTCGGCGCCGCCGACCGAAAAATCGACCACGCCGCAGAGCCGGCTCACGGCACCGCAGCACTTGCAGGCGGTTTCGGGTTCGGCGACACGCAGACGCTGTAACGGCATGAGAGGGCTCGTGGATCGACGCGATGCCGCCATGATGCCAAGTTTCGGACGGCCGCGCCCGCGCGCGTGGCCCGCATCGGCGCCGGGCGGGGAAAGCCGCCCGCAAGGCGCCCGGCACGCCGCGCCGGGCGGGCATTCCCGGATGGACAGCGCGGCTGCCCGGGCACGGTGCCGCCGTCCGGCTCACATCGATCGATGTCGATGTCAACATCGAAACGTTGGTATGGGTCGTGCTTTTTTGACTCACTACGATCGGCTCCAGTCCATCGACACACGAGCAGGGAGCCTTTCGATGAATCCGACCGGGCAGCAGGTGATGGCCGCCGCCGACGCGTTGATCGACGCGTTCGGCCGCCACGACCGCACGGCCTGCTTCGCCGCGTTCGCGCCGGAGGCGATCTTCGTGTTGCATCACGTCGCCGTGCCGCCAGGTTCGCGCGGCGCCTACGAGCGCCGCTGGCGTGAATGGGAGCGCGACGACGGCTTCGCCGTCCACGCCTGCGAGTCGCGCGAGCGCGCCGTGCAACTGGCGGGCGGCGACACGGCGATCTTCACGCACGCGGTGCGTACCACCGTGCGCATGCAGGCGGGCGAGGTGTGCCTCGACGAGCGCGAGACGATCATGTGCGCGCGCCGCGGCGAGCGCTGGCTCGCGATCCACGAACATCTCTCGCCGCTGCCGGCCGCCACCGACGACGTTTGAGCTGGAACGAAAAGCCGGACCGAAAAGCCGCAAGCGCCCGGCGCGAAGCGGCATATGAATCAGGATAACTGAACAAGGACGCCACATGGAACATCCCGGGACGGCGGACCTGAGCGGCGCCACGGCGCCCGCGCAGGCGCGCTTCACCACGATCGAGACGCGCTCGATCGACTATGTGCCCGACAGCGAGCGGCACGGCAGGGTCATCGACCAGGGGCCGTTCTGGTTCCTCGGCAATTTCCAGTTCTTCACCATCGCGATCGGCTTCGTCGGCCCGGGCATGGGGCTCTCGCTCGGCTACACGATCCTGTCGGGCATCCTCGGCATCCTGTTCGGTACGCTGTTCATGGCGTTCCATGCCTCGCAGGGCGCCCACCTCGGGCTGCCGCAGATGATCCAGTCGCGCGCGCAGTTCGGCTATCGCGGCGTGGTGGTGGTGCTGCTCGCCACCGCGTTCACGTTCGTCGCGTTCAACGTGGTGGACGTCGTGCTGATGGCGAGCGGCCTGCATGCGATCTTCGGCTGGTCGCCCGCCGCGATCACGCTCGTCACGGCGCTGCTCGCGCTGCTGCTCGCCGTGTACGGCCACGACTGGCTGCACCGCGCGTTCAAGTGGATGCTTTACGCGAGCCTGCCGCTCTATCTGGTGCTGTCGGCGGCGATCCTCGCCGGCGGCGTGGCGCCGAAGGCGGTTCACGCGGGCGGCTTCAGCCTCGTCGCGTTCGCCTCGCAGTTCGCGGCCAGCGCCAGCTACAACATCACCTACGCGCCCTACGTGTCCGACTACTCGCGCTACCTGCCGCGCCACACGCGGCCGCGCGCGATCATCGGCGCGGTGTTCGCGGGCGCCTCGTCGTCGGCGATCTGGCTGATCGCGCTCGGCGCCTGGCTCGCCTCGCGGCTCGGCGCGTCGGATGGATTGATCGCGCTGAACGCGGCCGGCAACGCGATTGTTCACGGCTTCGGCGCGCTGATCTCGATCGTCTCGATCGGCGCGATGGTCGCCACCATGGGGCTCAACAATTACAGCGCGATGCTGACGCTGATCACCGGTGTCGATTCGTTCCACCCCGTCAAGCCCACGCGCGCGATCCGCATCGTGACGATCGTGCTGGTGAGCGCCGCGTGGGTCGTGATTTCGATGCTGCTGACCGGCAACGCGATCGACATCCTGTTCGCGGCGCTGACGATGATGCTCTACCTGCTCGCGCCGTGGACGGCCGTGAACCTGGTCGACTACTTCTTCGTGCGGCGCGGCCGCTATGCGATCACGCACCTGTTCTCGGCCGACGGCATCTACGGCGCCTGGGGCCTGCGCGGGCTCGCCTCCTATGCGATCGGCCTGGCCGCCTCGGTGCCGTTCTTCGTGCTGCCAGGCCTCTACACGGGCGGGCTCGCGGCGCGCCTGGGCGGCGTGGACGTGGCTTGGGCGGTCGGGCTCGCGGTGGCGACGCTGGCCTACCTGCTGCCGTGGCGTGGCGTGACGGCACGCGACGAAGCGGCCGCGATCGACGAGAGCGACTACACGCCGGGACTGCGCTGAAGCAGGGCGAGGTGGCGGCGAGGCATCGTCAATGCGTCATCGATGCGATGCATTCCGCCATTGCCGTTGACCGGCCGCAACTCGCTCATGACAATCGATTCGGATGATCCTCGAACGCGCCTTGCCAAGGCAATCAACACGGATTCATTGACGCAGCACGGTACCGCGCGCGTCTCGCCGCGCGTGGGAGGGAACCTCGCGAGGCCGGCGCAGTCGGTCAGGACGGGGCGAGACAGCCCCATGACGATAACGATGATCCGATTCATCGAAACAGGGAGAAACACGATATGCGGAAGAGGGTGGCGGTGGCGATCGCCTGTCTGGTCGCGTCGCATGGCGCGCAGGCGCAGAGCAGCGTGACGCTGTTCGGCGTGCTCGACGAGGGCATCAACTACACCAATAACGCCGGCGGTCACGCCGCCTGGCAGCAGACCAGCGTCGATCTCGCGACGAGTCGCTGGGGCATCAAGGGCAGCGAGGATCTCGGCGGCGGCCTGCATGCGATCTTCGATCTCGAAAGCGGCTTCCAGCTCGACAATGGCCGCATCTACTACGGCGACCGCCTGTTCGGCTATCAGTCCTACGCGGGGCTGCAGTCGGAACGCTTCGGCACGCTCACGTTCGGGCGCCAGTTCGATACGGTGGCCGACGTGCTCGCGCCGCTGACCGCGAACGGCAACTGGGCCGGCTACCTGTTCTCGCATCCGTTCGACAACGACAACACCGACGCCTCGTTCCACGTCGACAACGCCGTGAAGTTCACGAGCGCGAGCGTCGCCGGGCTGACGGCCACCGCGCTCTACGGCTTCAGCAACCAGGCCGGCGGCTTCGCGCGGAACCGCGCGATCGGCGTCGGGCTCGGCTACCGCTACGAGACGCTGACGCTCGGCGCCGTCTACGAGGATCTCGGCGCGCCCGGCACCACCACGGGCGGCAGCGTCGCGACCGGCGACATGGTGTTCGCCGCCGCGAACCAGAAGATCTACGGCATTGGCGCGAACTACGGCATCGGGCCGGCCACGCTCGGGCTCGTCTACACGCACGTGATGGTGCAGCGGCCCACCGAGTCGCTGTACGCGGGCGCGCTCGGCGTGCCGGTCGCGGCGCTGCGTTTCGACAATCTCGAAGCCAACGCGAAAGTGCAGGTGCGGCCGGACCTGTTCGTCGGCGCGATGTACACCTACTCGCGCGCGCATCTCGACACCGGTGGCGGCGCCTCGCTGCACTGGAACCAGCTCGGGCTGATGGCGCAGTACGCGCTGTCGAAGCGTACCGGCCTCTATTCGCAGGTCGCGTATCAGATGGTGGGCGGTGGCGGCACCGGCACGCCGCTCGAGAACGCGTTCGTGCTCGGCTCGGCCGGCGCGTCGTCGAACGGGCATCAGGTCGTCGCGCGAGTCGGCATCACGCATTCGTTCTGAGCGGCGGCGGTGCGTCAGAAGCGGTAGTCGAGCAGCAGCTCGAAGCGCCGGTCGCTGCCGAGCAGGTATTGCGTCTCGTCGTAGTAGGCGCTCTCCACGTAATGGCGGTTGAACACGTTGTAGGCGCGCGCCGTGATCGTGGTGTCCTTGCGCGGCTTCCAGGCGAGCGCCAGGTCGACGGTGGTGTAGGACGCCATCGACAGCTGGTTCGCGGTGTCGGCGTAGCGCTTGCCCACGTAGCGCAGCCCGCCGATGCCGGTCCATCGCGAGGCGAAGCGCCAGCTCACCCACAGGTTCGCGAGCCGCTGCGGTACCGAGGCCGGCACGTTGCCGTCGCGCGAGACGAGCCCGCCGCCGCTCGCCTCGGTGAAATCGTCGTACTTCGCGCGCAACGCGGCGACGTTCGCGTCGATGCGCCAGTCGCGCGCGAGTTGCGCGCCGAAGCTCGCCTCGATGCCGCGTGACGACTGCTGGCCGATCTGGATCGACTGGTTCGGGTTCTGCGGATCGGCGGCCACCAGGTTGTCCTTGACGATCCGGTAGGCGGCCAGCGTCCACTCCGCGCGGCCGCCGAGCAGCGACTGCTTGAAGCCGACCTCGATCTGGCGGCCGGTGGCGAGGCGGAAGTTCGCGCTCGACGAATTGAGCATCAGCAGCGAGCCGACCGGATCGGCCGCCACCGAATACTGGCCGTAGACGGTGAACGCCGGCGCGATGTCGTAGACGGTGCCGAGGCGCCAGCCGGTGTTCGCGTACACGCGCGTGAAGCCGCCGCCGTTGACGAGATCGTCGCGGTTCACGCTGGCGTGGTCGTAGCGCAGGCCGCCCACCACCGACCAGCGCTTCGTGAGCGCGAGGTGATCCTCGGCGAACAGCGCGTACTGGTTGGCCTGCGAATCGTACTTGGGCCGCGTGCCGGCCACGTTGACGAAGCTGCCCGGGTCGAACGCATACGGATCGACCATCGAGCCGCCCGAGTACGGCGAGTTGTTGTCGTGGCGGAACGTGGTGTGATTGAACTCGAAGCCGGCCGAGAACGTGTTGCGGCGGCCCAGCACGAGGCTGTCGACGGTGGCCGTCGTCACGTCGCCGAACTGCTGCTGGTCATGCAGGATCTCGGTGTAGCCGCTGCGCGCGATCCGGCCGGTGGCCGGCACGAACGCGTAATCCTCCGCGTCCTTCCAGTGGCGGTTGCTCTTCATCCGGTAGAACGTGCTGGTCACGCTCAGCTGGTCGCTCGGCCGCCAGCTCGCGGCGAGCGTGGCCCAGCTGTCGCGAAACGAGATCAGGCTGTCGCCGACGTTGTAGTTCTTCTTCCGCAGCGCGGGATCGAGCCCGCCGTTTTCGAGCGGCACGCCGAAATAGCGCATCGGATGCTGGAAGCCCTCGGCATACGAGGCGGTGATCGACAGCTCGGGCGTCACGTCGTAGCGCAGCGCGCCCGACACCGACAGGTTGCGCGAATCGCCCGCGTCGACCCAGTTCGCCGAGCGGTTGCCGCTCACGTCGAAGCGATAGGAAAGCCTGTCGTTGATCGCGCCGCCGCTGCCGAACGCGGCGCGCGCGGTCCGCTCGGTGCCGATGCCGAGCTGCAGCTCGTTCTCGATCGGCCCGCGCGCCGGCTTCTTCGGCACGACGTTCACCACGCCGCCGATCGCGCCTTCGCCGTAGATCACCGAGGCGGGGCCGCGCAGCACGTCGATGTGATCGACCGACCAGGTATCGAACGGATAGGTCACGCCGATCGCGCCGTAGGGGCGCACGCCGTCGAACAGCTGCGTGACCGACGAGGCGCCCACGAAGCCGCGCGCCGACAGTTCCGAATCGCCGTTGCCCGGATGCGGCGAGGCGGCAATGCCGGTGGCGCGGCTGACGGCATCGACGATCGACGCGTCGCCGCGCTCGGTCAGCGTGGCACGGTCGATCTGCTCGACGCTGGCCGGGGTTTCGAGCGGCGTGAGGCCGAGGTGGCTGCCGGTGTCCTGTGGGCGCTCCAGCGCGCCGGGGCGCGCGGCCTTGACCTGGACCGCGGGCAGCGCGAGGTCGGGTGCGGTGGCGTTGGCCTGGGCGTGAGCGGGGTTCGACAGCGTGCCGAGCGCGGCGGCGAGGGCGGAAAACGAGCGAGGCTTCATGGCGAGTGCGGTGAGGCGAATCGAAGGCGGAACGAGAGAGCACGCATGCCCGGCGGGCTGCGTGGGACGAGATGGCGTTCGGCCCGATCCGGGTGCGCTTTGATTGCGCGCCGAACGCGCCATGCCTTGCGTCGCGGTGAACGGGCGAGGCGGGCAGGGCGGCCGCGGCGAGGGACGGGGCCGACGAAGGCCGACGCGCATTGACGACGCACGACGGCGGCGCCGGATCACGCGGGGATCAGGCGACGGCAAGGCGCGGCAAACGAAGCGTCAGGCGGAAGCGAAGCGGGGAGGGGCACGCGCGCCGGGGCGCGCATGATGCGCTTGCCGGCGCGGGCGCGTCAGGCGCGACGGCGCGCGGCGCGTGACGACCGTGACGCGCGCCCACCGCAGGCATGCCAGCACGGCGAACGTGATCGCGATCGCGAACGCGGCGCTGAACGGGCACAGTTGGCCGCCCTGCATCGCGCCGGCGTGATGCGGATCGACGCTGCCGAAAGCGTCGGAATGGCCGGGCGTGGCCGCGAGCGCCTGTTCGAGCGCGTCGGCGGCCCGCGCGGCGGCGCCCGTCGGCGCCAGCGGGCCGTGCCCGGTGCAGATCACGAGACCGGGCCAGCCGCCGTCCGCGCTCGGGTCGAGCATCAGACCGGTCGGGAAGATCAGGCGGAACGCGAGCACGCCGAGAATCAGCGCCGACAGCAGCGGATGATTCGCGCGCCGCGCCAGCAGATGGCGGAGTCGGCTCATGGCGGCGGTATTGTAGCCGCAATGTTGCGGTCGTTCGCTCCGCGACGGGGTGCAGCATCGTCGCGAAAACCGCGCGCCGCGCCGGTTGTCGTGGCGGTGCGTGGATGCGCGGCGACCCGCGACGCGAGGCGGCGCGGGCACCGCCGGCCGTCGCGCGCCACGGCCCGGCCGCCCTGATACCGGCGATTCGGCGATAGCGCTTCACGGTCGCCGCCGCTGGGAGTTACAATCGCGCCGCCATGAACGCACTTCGCCATTTCCTGTTGCGGAACGGCGTCGCGACACGACTGTTGTGGGGCCTGATACTGGCCGTGCTGCTGTCCCGCGCGCTGATTTCCGGAGCCGTGATGCTCGACCCGGATTCGCCGGGCGCGGGCGGCTTGGTGCTGTGCTCGGGGCACGGCCCGCTCGTGATCGGCGCGGCGGGAGTATCCGCCAGCTTCGACGAGCAGTCGCCGATCACGCCGGCCAACGACGCGATGGCGCTCGCGAGCCTGCTCTCGCATCATGGCCACGACGCTTCGTCGGGCGGCTCGACGTCGTCCGGATCGAGCGGCGATCTGTGCCCGTTCGGCGCGGCGTTGTTCGTCGCGCTGGGCATGAGCCTGCTGCTCGTCGTGCTGTTCCCCGTCGCCGCCGCGCGGCGGGTCTGGGCGCGTGCCGCCGCATGCGTGGCCGCGCGTTCCCCGTCCGGCGTTCGTCCTCCCTCCCGCGCGCCTCCCTGCTTCGCCTGACCGATCCGTTGCCGCCGCACGCCTGACGCCACGCGTGCCCGTCACCACGTTTCCCGAAGCCGAACCATGAACCCTGTCGACCGCTCGCGGCCCGCGAGCGACGCCGGCATGCGCGTTGTCCGTGCATGCCGGCCGCGCCTCGCGCCGCCGTCCCCATCGTCGTCGGCCGCGCGCCGCCTGGTTGCGCCGCCGATCACAAGGAGCTGAGCCATGTCCACCACCCTCGAGCGCGCGAGCGCGGCCGTGCGCTCCCCGCAGGCCGGCTATCGCACGCTATGGCGCTGGCATTTCTATGCCGGCCTGTTCGTGATGCCGTTCCTGATCGTGCTCGCGATCACCGGCACGCTGTACTGTTTCCAGCCGCAGATCGAGCCGCTGCTCTATCCGCATCGCCTGCTCGTGACGCCGCGCGCCACGCCCGCGCTCGACGCCGATACGCTGCTGGCCCGTGCCGGCGCATCGCTGCCTCGCGGCGCCACGCCGGTCTCGGCCGAGATCCGCCGCGCGCCGGACCGCAGCGCCGAGTTCGTGTTCCGCCTGCCCGGCGGGCGGCGCGAGAGCGTCTATGTCGATCCCTACGACGGCGCCGTGCTTGGCACGCTTGGTGTCGACGACCGCTTCATGCAGATCGACCGGATGGTGCATCGCAAGCTGCTGCTCGGCAAGCCGGGCGAGCTGCTGATGGAACTGGTGGCATGCTGGACGCTGGTGATGATCGGCACCGGGGTGGCGCTCTGGTGGCCGCGCGAGCCCGACCGGGCGCGGCGCCTCTGGCGGCCCGACCCGCGGCTGCGCGGCCGGGCGCTCTGGAGGAGCGTGCATGCCTCGCTCGGCATCTGGCTCGCGGCTGGCGCACTCGCGTTCGTGCTGAGCGGGCTGCCGTGGACGGGCTCATGGGGGCAGGGCTTCAAGGCGTTCGCGACGCGCGTGAAGCTCGGCTCGCCGCCCGGCGCGTGGGGAGACGCGTCGCTGCGCTCGACGCGCCCCGGCGCGGCGCCGGCTGCCGCGAACGCCAAATCGGACGCTGAGTCGAACACCAAATCGGACGCGATGCATCACGCCGCCGGCACCGACGATTCGATGCCGGGCATGGTGATGGACGACCTGCCGGTGCGGCTCACGCCCTGGGCCGTCGGCCAGGTGCCGGTGCCCGAATCGACCGCGGCGGCGCCGGGCGCGCGGCCGCTCACGCTCGACCAGGCGATCGCGGCGATGGCCGCGCACGGCGTGACGAGCGGCTACACGCTGGTGCTGCCGACGAGTCCGGACGGCGTCTACACGGCCTCGTACTTTCCCGCCGATCCGAAGGCGGAGCGCACGCTCTCGCTCGACCAGTACAGCGGCGCGGTGCTGCGCGACATCCGCTACGCCGATTACGGCGCGATCGCGCAGGCCGTCTCGTATGGCACGGCGCTGCACATGGGCCGCTATTTCGGGCTCGCGAACCAGCTGATCTGCGCGGCGCTGTCGCTCGGCCTCGCGGCGATGGCGCTGACCGGCTTCGTGATGTGGTGGAAGCGGCGCCCGGCGCTGTCGCTCGGCGCGCCGCCGCGTGAACGCCGGCCGCCGCCGATGCGCGCCTGGATCGCCGGGCTCGTGCTGCTCGGCCTCGTGTTCCCGCTGATGGGCGCGAGCCTCGTCGCCGTCTGGCTCGTCGACCGGCTGCTGTTCAGCCGGGCCGCGCGAGCGATGGCCTGACGCCACGCCCGCCGGCGCCGTTCGATCGGCGCGCCGGCGGGAATGCGGGGCGCCGGGGGGCGCGCCGCCAGCCGATCGCCGGCCGCCCGGCGTGTGCGCGATGCATGCGCCGGGGCGATCCCGACCGCCGGCACGGCACGCCGTCTGGCTTGCGTCGTTCCGCCGAGCTGTGAATTCCGGTTCGCAGTCCTATGCGATCGATGCAGGCGAGCCGCCACGCCCGCGGTCCGACCACGACCTGATTTCCATAACGACATGATCCGTATTTCCCGACTCACGGCCGCCCTGTCCGGCGTGCTGTCCGCCCTTGCCGCGTCCGGCGCGGCCGCGCAGGCCGCCGCCGCCGCCGGTGCGGCCGAACCGGCGTCAGCCACGCCGCTGCCTTCGATCGCCGTCACCGCCCGCCCGATCGCCTCGCCCACCTCGCTGCCGAGCGCCGAGCTGAAGCACCGGATCGACCAGACGGTCGGCTCGGTCGGCTTCGTCGACGCGTCGAGCTACGCGAACAGCTATGCGTTCACGCTGCGCGACGTGCTGCAGAACGCGCCGGGCGTGTTCGTCGAGAACCGCTACGGCCAGGAGTTGCGGCTGTCGATCCGCGGTTCGGGCATCGCGCGCGGCTATCACGCGCGCGGCCTCGACATCCTGCAGGACGGCATCCCGACCAACCTGGCCGACGGCAGCGGCGACTATTACCAGATCGATCCGCTCGCGCTGCAGGCCACCGAGATCTACAAGGGCGGCAACGGCCTGCAATACGGCGCGTCCACGCTCGGCGGCGCGATCAACTTCGTCACGCCGACGGCCTACACGGCCGAGGCGCCGAACATCGTGCGCGTGGAGGGCGGCAGCGACGCCACGCTGCGTACCAGCGCGCAGCTCTCGCGCGTGATCGGGCCGCTCGATTTCCTCGCCACCTTCAGCGTGAACCATGCCGACGGCTGGCGCGACCACGAGCGCGGCCAGTACGAGCAGTTCAACGCGAACCTCGGCTACCGCTTCAGCCCGGGCGTGGAGACGCGCTTCTACGTCGGCGCCTACGTGGTGGACCAGCAGCTGCCCGGCTCGCTGTCGCTGTCCGACGCGCTGCACAACCCCACCGCGGCGGCGCCGAGCGCGCTGTCGGGCGACCAGGCGCGCAACTCGCGCACCGAGCGCATCGCGAACCGCACCACGGTCGAGCTGGACGGCGGCGGCGAGCTGCAGTTCGACACCTGGGCGATCCACAAGAGCCTCTATCACCCGATCTTCCAGGTGATCGACCAGGACGGCTGGACCTACGGCTTCGCGCCGCGCTTCACCACGCACCCGACGCTGGCCGGGATGCGCGACGACCTGATCGTCGGCGCGCGTTTCTTCGGCGGGCGCACCGAGGCGAACCAGTTCGTCAACGTGAACGGCGAGCGCGGCGCGCAGACGCTCGACTCGCGGCAGACCGCGTTCAACTACGAGGCCTACGTCGAGAACCGGCTGTTCTTCCTGCCGACCGTCGCGCTGATGACGGGCGTGAAGGTGCTGCACTCGGTGCGCGAATACATCGACTACGGCGGCCTGCCGGGCGACGCCGCGTACAAGTCCACGCGCGCCGCGTACAGCGGCCTGAACCCGAAGCTGGGCCTGCTCTGGCAGCCCGGGCGCGAGATCCAGGCGTTCGTCGACGTCACGCGCAGCCAGGACGTGCCCGACTTCACGGATCTCTCGCAGACCTTCGCCGGCACCACGCGCTTCACGCCGCTCGCGGCGCAGCATGCGTGGACCCTCGAACTCGGCACGCGCGGCCGGCGCGATCGCGTCAGCTGGGACCTGACCGCCTACCGTTCGCTGGTGCGCGACCAGCTGCTGCAATACACGACCGACCCCGACATTCCGGCCGCGACCTTCAACGCCAACAAGACGGTGCTGCAAGGCATCGAGGCCGGCGCGTCGATCGACGTATGGCGTGACGTGACGCGGCGCGGCGCGGGCGATCGCATCACGCTGTCGGGCGTCTGGAATCTCAGCGATTTCCGCTTCAAGGACGATCCGCAATACGGCTCGAACCGCATCGCCGGCGTGCCGCTCAACGTGCTGCGCGGCGTGCTGGGCTACGCGCGGCCGAACGGCTTCCATGTCTCGGCCAGCGTCGACTGGGTGCCCTCGGGCGCCTGGGCCGACGACGCGAATACGCTGCGCGTGCCCGGCTACACGGTGTTCGGCATGCAGGCCGGGATGGATTTCCGCAACGGCCTGTCGGTTTATGTCGATCTGCGCAATCTCGCGAACAAGCGCTACGTGTCGGACATCAGCACGGTGGCGAACGCGCGGACCGCGTCGAGCACCGCGATCTTCTATCCGGGCGCGGGGCGCAGCGTGTTCGCGGGGATGCGTTACGCGTTCTGACGGCGCGCGGCGTGGCAGCGACGTGATGGCGGTGATGCGGCGCAGCGTTGCCGCCGCGAATATTGGCCCGCTAGAATCGTCGCTCGCCGCCTTTCACTCCACGGGAGCCATGCCGATGTCTTCACCCACGCAGTTCTGGATGGTCGAGGGCGCGCCGACGCCGGTCGGCCCGTTCTCTCACGCGACCGAGCGCGACGGCTGGATCTTCGTGACCGGCCAGATGCCGACGCAGCCCGACGACGACGGCGCACCGCTGCCCGACGGCATCGTCGCGCAGACGCGGCGCGTGATGGACAACCTGATCCTGGTGCTGGAAGGCATGGGGCTCGGCCTCGAGCACGTGATGTCGGCGCGCATCTTCCTGACCGAGTTCAAGCGCGACTACGCGGCGATGAACGAGACCTACGCGTCGTATTTCCCGAAGGGCCGGCTGCCGGCCCGCACCTGCGTGGGCGTGACGGGGCTCGCGCGCGACGCGATCGTCGAGATCGACTTCATCGCGAAGCGGCCCTGACGCGAGCCCGGCCGGATCAAAAGCGGGAATCAGGAACGGGAATCACAAACGGCGACGCCGGCTGTCTGGCCGGCGTCGCCGTTTCGTGCCGGGGCGCGGCCGGCGCATCGCGCACCGGCCGCGCCGTCGCTCACTGCGCGGTGAACGTGTAGGTGCCCTGGGTGCGATGGCCGTCGGTGGCGACGGCGACCCAGTTGACGGTATGGACGCCCGGCTTCAGCGCGGCGAGCGCGACGCTCATGCGCTTGTTCCCGTCGCCGCTCACGCTCGACTTGCCTTGCGTGACGGACTGGCCGCCCGCGTCGGTCACCTTGATCGAGCTGAACGCGGGTTCGAGCCCTTCGTCGAAATCGATCGCGACGGCCGCCGTGGAGACCGGTGCGGTGGTGCCGGCCTCGGGCGTGCGATGGGTCGGATGCGCATGCGCGAACGCGAGCGGCGCGGCGGCCGCGAGCAGCAGGGCGGTGACACCGCGTGCCGCGAACTGGCGAAGCTTCATGGAAGGCTCCCTGGTGGAATGATGGATGGTGGCCGCGACGAGCCGCAACCGCTTACTTCGACATTGCCTTCGGGCTTTCCAGCATGCACGACGAGGTCAGCTTCTCGCCGTCGCTGAACGTGAAGGTCAGCGGGATCGTGGTGCCCACCTTGAGCGCCTGTTTCGGCTCTTCCAGCATCACGTGATAGCCGCCCGGCGCGAACGACAGCGTGCCGTTGGCCGGCACCGTCGCCTTGTCCACCATCACCATCTTCGACATGCTGCCGTTGCTCTGCGTCTGGTGCAGCATGGCCATGCCGAACGCGTCGGTGGCCACGTCGGTCAGGTCGACGGGCTTGGCGCCCGAGTTCGCGATCTCGAAGAAGCCACCCGACGGGATGCCGGCCGGCATCGCGCGGATTCGGCAGTGCGAGACGGTCAGGGCGCCGGGCGCGGCGAACGCGGTGGCGCAGGCGGCGACGAGCGGAGCGGCGGCGAGCAGACGGAATGCGAGTTTCATGTTGGACTCCTGATGGGATTCGAAGGGAAGGCGGCGCGGCCGGCGGCTCACGCGTCGTTCTTGAGCAGCAGCGGCAGATCGTGAACCCACGGCGCGGTGCCCTGGCCGTCGCGCGCGAACAGGCGCAGCTTGCCGTTCGAATCGAACACGATGCTGGCGGCGGTGTGGTTCATCGAGTAGTTGTCGGCGCTGGAGCCGGCCACCTGCTCGTAGGTGATGCGGAAGTCGCTGGTCACCTGTTTCAGCTGCGCGTCGCTGGCGGGCCGCAGCGCGCGGAACGACGGATCGAAGGCGCTCACGTATTGCGCGAGCACCGTGTTCGTGTCGCGCTTCGGATCGACGCTGACGAACAGCACCTGCACGCGCTTCGCGGTGTCGGGGCCGAGCTGGTTCAGCGCCTGCGCCAGTTCGGCGAGCGTGGTCGGGCAGACGTCGGGGCAATGCGTGTAGCCGAACAGCAGCACCACGGCCTTGCCGCGATAGTCGGCCAGCGTGCGGGTCTTGCCGTCGGTGTCGGGCAGCGAGAAATCGTGGCCGAACTGCGTGTTGCCGGTGATGTCGAGATTGGTGAACGACGGCTCGCTCTGCTTGCAGCCGGACAGCAGCGAAACGCCGGCGAGCGCGCAGACGATCGCGAGGGTGGCCGCGCGCCGCGAGGCGCGGAACGCGGGAAGGGCGGATCGGGTGGACATGGTGAAGGTCGCCACGAAAACGGGAACATCGAAGAAAACCTCGATCGCGCGCCGGGTGGGCGCGGCGGCGGGCACGGGCGAGCCCGTGCTGCCGTCATGCGGCGCCGTTCAGGCGCCGCGCGATCGAACGCGAAACGGGAATCAGGCCGACGGCGGTGGCGCGCGCGCGGAGGCGGCGAGCGTCGTGAACGAGCGCGGCGCCGGCGCGGGCAGCGGGCGTGCCGCGCGCCGCACCAGCGGATGCAGCGGCAGGGCGGCCGGCGCGGGCGCCGGCGGGGCGTAGGAATGGGCGGCGAGCAGATCGCAGTAGCCGCAGGCGGACAGGGCATTGCCGGCCGGGACGCGGTGGCCCGGATGCTGCGCCGCGGTACAGATCGTCGCATCGGGCTGGCGCGCGACGGCCGCTTCGGCCATCTGGCTCGCGAGCGGCATCAGCACCAGCAGCCAGATGGCCAGCAGGCCGAGCCAGGCAGTCAGGCGGCGACGGGAATCGGTAGGGGGCGGCATCGCGCGATGGTAAACCAGTTGCGCGCGGCCTGCGTCATCGGCGTGATATCGATCACGACGTGATGGGCATTCGCGGGGACAAGTGGGGCGATTTGTCGCGCCTGGTGTCGCTTGGCGCGGCCGGTATCGGTAGCCGGACGGGGCAAGGGAATCGCGGGAGGGAAGTCGGGTGGCGGGGCCGCGGGGCGCGGCCCCGCGCAGGACCGGGCCGAACGCGTCGGAACGCCCAGTTCGATGTCGCGCCGCTCAGGCGCCGGCGCGGGCGCCGAGGTCGCGGATCGCCGGCGTCTGCGCCGGAATCCGGTTCGCCGCGGCCAGCAGCGAGCGGCCGGAGTCGGTCAGGGCCGGGCGCTCGACGCCGTCGTCGTGCGCCTCGACGCGAACCAGGCGGTATTCGAGCAGCGTGCCGAGTTCGGCACGGTCCGGATCGATCGCATCGGACGCGCCGTGGATCAGCATCAGGGTGGCAAATTCATGAGGGCTCAGCATGGTCGACTCCGAAGGCAAGGCTGCCGCGTGAAACGCGGGACATCGGAAATACCGTATCGACGTGACGCGGCGATGACGATGCGCACGAAAGTTCGGCGATGAACCGGCGCGCCGCCGCGAGGGCCGGCGTGCCGCGTGTGTCATGCAGCGATGGACCGGCTCGCGAGGCCGCTCGTTCCCACGATTTTGTTACGTTCGATCACGCCGACCAGATCCCGTAACGCGGCCCCTGACGCCTGCGGCTGCGCCGGCGCCGCCCGCCGATGGACAAGGCGGTTGCCGGCCGAAACTATTGCTGAACGAAGCGCTTCAGCTCGACCGTTTGCGGTCGTTCGAAGATCTGTTCGGGCGGCCCGCTCTCCCAGATGCGTCCCTGATGCATGAACACCACCTGGTCGCTGACGGCGCGCGCGAAGCGCATCTCGTGCGTGACCATGATCAGCGTCATCTCCTCGCGCGCGAGTGCCTCCACCACGCCGAGCACCTCGCCGACCAGTTCCGGATCGAGCGCGGAGGTGATCTCGTCGCAGAGCAGCACCTCCGGCCTCATCGCCAGCGCGCGCGCGATCGCGACGCGCTGCTGCTGGCCGCCCGAAAGCTGGTCCGGATAGGCGTCGAACTTGTCGCCGAGGCCGACGCGCTCGAGCATCAGTTCGGCGATGGCGCGCGCCTGATGCCGGTTGGCCTGCTTGACCACGGTCTGCGCGAGCATCACGTTGCGGCCCGCGCTCAGGTGCGGGAACAGGTTGTACTGCTGGAACACCATGCCGACCTTGAGCCGCAGCGCGCGCAGGTCGCCGCGGCGCGCATCGACGGTGGTGCCGTCGATCGAGATCGAGCCGGCATCGATGCTCTCCAGGCCGTTGAGCGCGCGCAGGAACGTGCTCTTGCCCGAGCCGCTGCGGCCGATGATGGTCACCACCTGACCGCGTTCGACGCTGAAGTCGATGCCTTTCAGCACGTGGTTCGAGCCGAAGTTCTTTTCGAGGCCCCGGGTTTCAACGAGCGGCATGCCATTTCCTTTGCAGCGAGCGCGCCCAGCGGGTCAGCGGGTAGCAGAGCGCGAAATAGATGAGGGCGACGAGGCCGTAGACGAGGAACGGCCGGAACGTGGCGTTCGAGATCATGGTGCCGGCCTTGGTCAGCTCGGTGAAGCCGATGATCGAGACCAGCGCGGTGTCCTTGATCGCCTGCACGCCGAAGCCGACCGTCGGCCCGATGGCGATGCGCGCGGCCTGCGGCAGGATCACGTGGCGCAGTTGCTCGAGATAGCTCATCGCGAGGCTCGCCGACGCTTCCCACTGGCCGCGCGGCACCGCCTCGACGCAGCCGCGCCAGATCTCCGCCAGATAGGCGCTGGTGAAAAACGTGAGTCCGAGCGTGGCGGCGATCCAGGGCGGGACGTCCAGGCCGACGAGCGGCAGCCCGAAGAACACCACGAACAGCTGCATCAGCAGCGGCGTGCCCTGGAACACCTCGATGTAGAGCTTCACGAGGCCGCGCAGCGCG
The DNA here is from genome assembly GCF_001411805.1 of Burkholderia plantarii. Lineage (NCBI taxonomy): Bacteria > Pseudomonadati > Pseudomonadota > Betaproteobacteria > Burkholderiales > Burkholderiaceae > Burkholderia > Burkholderia plantarii. Next base: position 1,276,934 of record NZ_CP007213.1, read on the forward strand.
ACGTTGCTCGAGACGCGCAGCGCCAGCAGCACCAGCGCGAGCGCGCCGCCGAGCACGAACGAGACGAGCGAGAGCACCACCGTCCAGCGCGCCGCGAGCAGCAGGTTCGTGAGGATCTGTCCGAACGTGAATTCGATCATCGCGTGCCTCCCGCGCCGCGCGCGAACAGCCGGCGGCCCGCCGTGTTGAGCGCCGCGCGCAGCAGCAGCGCCATCGCGAGATAGGCGAGCGTGATCACGAAGTACGTCTCGAACGCGCGGAAGTTGCGCGACTGGATATAGCCGGCCGCGTAGGTCAGGTCGGCCACCGAGATCTGCGAGACCACCGCCGAGCCGAGCATGGTGATGACGATCTGGCTGACGAGCGCCGGGAACACCTTGGCGAGCGCCTGCGGCAGCACCACGTGGCGCCACGCCTGGGCGCGCGACATCGCGAGCGCGGCGGCCGCCTCGTGATGGCCGCGCGGCACCGCGGCCACGCCGGCGCGCACGATCTCGACCGAGTAGGCGCCGAGGTTCAGCGTCATCGCGAGGATCGCGGCCGTGACCTCGCCGATGTGGATGCCGAGCGCGGGCAGGCCGAAGAACACGAAGAACAGCTGCACGAGGAACGGCGTGTTGCGGACCGCCTCGACGTAGGCGCCGGTGAGGCCGCGCAGCGGCGCGAGGTGCGGCGCGCGCGTGTCGTGTGCGGCCGCGCCGAGGATGCCCAGGCCGAGGCCGAGCGCGGTGGACACGGCCGTCAGCGCGAGCGTGGTGGCGGCGCCGCTCGCGAACAGGCCGGCGTACTCGGCGAGATCGCCGAACTGGAGCTGGTAGGTCATCTCGAATGCGGTGGAGGGGCTGGGTTCGGGGCGGGCGCCGCTGCTGCCGGCGCGCACACATCAGTCGGGCGCGGGTGCGCCGCGAGCGGCCTCGCGGGCGCCGGCGGGCGCGTGACCGCGCGCGGCGTCACAGGCCGGCCGGCAGCGGCTGGCCGAGCCACTTCTTCGAGATCGCGTCGAGCGCGCCGTCCTGCTTCGCCTGCGTAATCGCCGCGTTGACCTTCGCGAGCAGGCGCGGCTCGTTCCGGTTCAGTCCCACGAAGCAGGGCGAGTTCTTGATCACGAACTTCGTCTCCGGGCGGCGCGGCGGGTTCTTCGCGAGGATCGCGGCCGCCACGATGTTGCCGGCCGCGATCAGTTGCACCTGGCCGGACAGGAACGCCTGGATCGTCGCGTTGTTGTCCTCGAAGCGCTTGATGGTGGCGTTCGGTGCCATCTGCGAGAGCGCGATCTCCTCGAGCGCGCCGCGCGTGGCGCCCACGGTCTTGCCCGTCAGGTCGGCGGGGCCGCTCACCTTGAGGTCGGCGGGGCCGAACACGCCCTGGAAGTAGGGGCCGTAGGCGACCGAGAAATCGATCACCTTCTCGCGGTCGGGCGTCTTGCCGAGCGACGAGATCACCAGGTCGACCTTGTTGGTGGTCAGGTAGGGAATCCGGTTCGCGCTGTTCACCGGTACCAGCTGCAGCTTCGCGCCGAGTGCCTTGGCAAGCAGGCCGGCCGTGTCGATGTCGTAGCCCTGCGGCTGCATGTCGGCGCCCACCGAGCCGAACGGCGGATAGTCCTCCGGCACCGCGACGCGCAGCACGCCGCTCTTCGTGATCGTGTCGAGCGCGTCGGCGTGCGCGGCGGGGACGCCGGCCAGCAGCAGGGCCGGGGCGGCGAGCAGCGCGGCGAGCCAGGCGCGGCGGGCGGGAGTGCGGTTCGGTCGGAAATCCATCGCGGGGTGTTCTCTGGTGGCGGTCTGGGTGTCGGGGAGGCGCGCGTCGTGGCGCGCCCCGAATCTTTGAAGCAAGAGCCGGGCCATGTGCCGACTGGCTGGTCTGGCCACCGTGGCGCGTGTCGGCCTTGGGTACGGCGGCGTGATGCACCGCGATGCACCGTTTTCGCGCGTGGGCGCTGCGTCGTTCGGGTGCATTGGCACGGGAATGCGCCCGGCGTGGGCGTGACGCCGGTGTTTGGGCGGAACGGAAAGGGATCGTCAGGCGGCGGGTGGCTTCGTCGGCGCGCACGGTGGCTTTGTTCATACTGGTAAGACCAGTGGCATGAAGAACGCCGCTTGCATGGCGGCGTGCGCTGCGGCCGGGGCGGGTTGGCCGCACTCGCGAGCCGTTGCATGGTGACCGGGGTGCGTTGCGCGCGCGCCCGCGGCCCGATCACGGCGCGGCCGGTTGGCGAGGCGGGGTTCGGTGTGTCGCAAGGGGCATGGGCGGGGATCAGTGGCAAGGACGGGCAGCCGGGGCAGCCGCGATTGCGCGCGAGGCCGCCGCCCATGCGAAGATCGACCCCGGGGCTGCTCGACATGACCACGCGTGCCGCGATTCGACGCGCATGGCGGGGGCGGCACCGCTCACGGCGCCACGCCGGCCCGTCTCCGCGCCGGCCTCGACAGGGATCGACACGATGCGGGCATTCGAAGCACGAAGCCGGACGGCGCGGCGGCTCGCCGGTCTCGCCCTGGCGGCCGGCGCGGCGCTCGCCGCCGTTCCGGCCGTCCATGCGGCGGCGGGCGCCGGCGCTGTCACGCTGCGCGCGGACGGCACCTCGGTTACCACCACCCTCACGCTGCGCGACGCGGGGCTCGACCCGGGCGGCAAGCGGCGCTTCGCCTACGAACTGCGCGTCGCGCGCGGCGCGTGCCACGCGAGCCTGGCCGGCGTCGTGCATTTCACGGCGCGGGCCGATGCGGCCGGCGACGATTCCGCGTTCCTGCGCGATGGCACCGGCGTGGACACGCGGCGCTTCCATGACGCTGCAGAAGGCCGCGACGTGACGCTGACGATCGACGTCGGGTCGGCGCGGCCGCGATACGCGGGCGTGGAGATCGCGCGGGCGCCGGCCGGCTGCGTGGACTGGCAGCGTCTCGACGGCGATTTCTATGCGCGATAGGCGGCGCGGGTAGGCGCCTCGTTCGGCGGTGGGCGGTTTTCAGCGCAAGCGGTCGGCCACGCCGGTCGCATCCCGCTGCCGGTCGTGGCGCGCGGCGTTTCGGCCGGGGCTTTCCTCCTGCACAGCACGCAGGTCGGCTGCTCCGTGCCGCTGCGCATTCGCCTTGCCGGCAGGGCCTGCATTTCGCCTCATTCCCGCCCGGGTCGAATCCGCCCCTCCACGATTTTGTTTTCGATTTCGCAACAACCCTTTGCGGCACAATGGCGCATATTGGAACCGGTTCCATTTATAATCCATGCGCAAATAACGATGTCGGGGCGATATCGGGACCGCCTATCTCGAAATAAGCGGCACCGGCGGCCCTCCCGGCGCCGTCCGTCCGTTGCCCCCGCTCGTCGACCGACGGCCGGCGCGGAACAGGGCGCCGTCGCTGCCGCGTTTCCGCCCATCGTCCCAACCACGAACGGATCACCATGCCCCCTTCCTCCGACTCGCCGGGCTCGCGGCGCCGTTTCCTGCGGACCTCGATCGCGCTCGTTCCGGCCGCCTCGCTGGCCGGCTGCGACCTCGGCAAGCCCGCCGCGACAGCGCAGGCCGCGGTCCCGCCCCCGGCGTCCGCCGAAGCCTACCGGCCGCGCTTCTTCGACACGACCGAATGGGCCTTCCTCCACGCCGCCTGCGACCGGCTGATTCCGGCCGATGCCGAAGGCCCCGGCGCGCTGGAGGCGGGCGTGCCCGAATTCATCGACCGCCAGATGGACACGCCCTATGCGCACGGCGCGCACTGGTACCTGCAGGGGCCGTTCCAGAGCGGACCACCCGAACTCGGCTACCAGCTGAAGCTGGTGCCGCGCGATCTCTACCGGCTCGGCATCGCGGCCGTGAACCGCTACAGCGCGACCGCGCACGGCAAGCCGTTCGCCGAACTCGACGCGGCCACGCGCGACGCCGTGCTCGGCGCGCTGGAGGACGGCCGCGTCGAACTCGGCGAGGTGCCGGCCCAGACGTTCTTCGGGCAACTGCTGCAGAACACGCGCGAGGGCTACTTCTGCGATCCCGTGCACGGCGGCAATCGCGGCATGGCCGCCTGGAAGATGATCGGGTTCCCGGGCGCGCGGGCCGACTTCATGGATTTCGTCAATCAGGACGGCAAGCCCTATCCCTACGGGCCGGTGTCGATCAACGGGGAGCGCAGTTGATGGCCGGCAAGAAACCGCATGTCGACGCCGTGGTGGTGGGCTTCGGCTGGACCGGCGCGATCCTCGCGAAGGAACTGACCGAGGCGGGGCTCTCGGTGGTCGCGCTCGAACGCGGCGAGTACCGCGACACCTATCCCGACGGCGCCTATCCGAACACGCTCGACGAGCTGACCTACAACATCCGCAAGAAGCTGTTCCTCGATCTCTCGAAGACCACGGTGTCGATCCGCCATGCGCCCGGCGACACGGCACTGCCGTACCGCCAGCTGGCGGCGTTCCTGCCCGGCGAGGGCGTGGGCGGCGCGGGGCTGCACTGGTCCGGCGTGCATTTCCGGATCATGCCGGAGGAGCTGCGGCTGCGCAGCCACTACGAGGAGCGCTACGGCAGGAAGTTCATTCCCGAGGGCATGACGATCCAGGACTACGGCGTCAGCTACGACGAGCTCGAACCGCACTTCGACTTCGCCGAGAAGGTGTTCGGCACCTCGGGGCAGGCCTATCGCGTGGGCGGCAGGGTGGTGGGCGACGGCAACGTGTTCGAGGCCAACCGCAGCGATCATTTCCCGTTGCCCGCGCAACTGAATCCCTATTCGTCGCAACGCTTCCACGACGCCGCGAAATCGCTCGGCCTGCATCCGTACCGGATGCCGTCGGCCAACACCTCGGGGCCGTACACGAACCCGTATGGCGTGCAGATGGGGCCGTGCAACTTCTGCGGCTACTGCAGCGGCTATGCCTGCTACATGTATTCGAAAGCCTCGCCGAACCTGAACATCCTGCCCGCGCTGAAGCAGGTGCCGCATTTCGAGCTGCGCTCGAAGTGCCACGTGCTGCGCGTCGAGCTCGACGACAAGCGCAAGCGCGCCACCGGCGTGACCTACGTCGATCCGGCGGGCCGCGAGGTGTTCCAGCCGGCCGACCTCGTGATCGTCTCGGCGTTCCAGTATCACAACGTCCACCTGCTGCTGCTGTCGGGCATCGGCAAGCCCTACGATCCGGTGTCGGGCGAGGGCGTGGTGGGCCGCAATTTCGCCTACCAGAACCTCTCGACCATCAAGGCGTTCTTCGACGAGGACACCTGGACCAACCCGTTCATCGGCGCCGGCGGCAACGGCGTGGCCGTCGACGATTTCAACGCCGACAACTTCGACCACGGCCCGCTCGGCTTCGTCGGCGGCTCGCCGCTGTGGGTCAACCAGGCGGGCGTGAAGCCGATCAGCGGGATCGCGACGCCGGCCGGCACGCCGGCCTGGGGCTCGGCCTGGAAGAAGGCGGTGAAGCAGAATTACGCGCACACCGTGTCGATGGACGCGCACGGTTCGAACATGTCGTACCGCGACGTGTTCCTCGATCTCGATCCGACCTATCGCGACGCCTACGGGCAGCCGCTCCTGCGCATGACGTTCGACTGGAAGGACAACGACATCCGCATGGCGCGCTACGTGACGGCGCAGATGCGCAGGATCGCCGAAGCGATGGGGCCGAAGGCGATCAGCGTGGCGACGCGCGAGTTCGGCAAGCATTTCGACGCGCGCCAGTACCAGACCACGCACCTCGCCGGCGGCGCCGTGATGGGCACCGATCCGCGCACCAGCGTGCTGAACCGCTACCTGCAGAGCTGGGACGTCCACAACGTGTTCGTGATGGGCGCCTCGGCGTTCCCGCAGGGCACCGGCTACAACCCGACCGGGCTCGTCGCCGCGCTCGCGTACTGGTCCGCGCGGGCGATCCGCACGCAGTATCTGAAGAACCCCGGCCCGCTGGTGAGCGTATGACGTCGCGTCGCTTTTCGATCTCGACGGCGGCGCGCGGTGCGTCCGCCTGGATGGCCGCGGCCGTGCTGGTGGGCGCGATGGCCGGCGTGCCGGCGATGGCGCGAGCGGCGGGCGGCGGCGCGGCTTCGGGCCCGGCCGTCCCGGCCTCTGCCCCGGCTTCGGCTGCGCTCCCGTCGCTCGACGCGATGGCGGCGGCGTCGGCCACTGCCGTCACCCGCACGCATGCGGCCGCGCTCGCGGCCGCCGCGGCCGTGACCAGCCTGCCGGGCCACGACGGCACGGCGGCCGACCGGCTCGCGCGCGGCGCATATCTGGCGCGCGCCGGCGACTGCATCGCCTGCCACACGGCGCCGGGCGGCAAGCCGTTCGCGGGCGGCCTGAAGTTCGACACGCCGATCGGCGCGATCTATTCGACCAACATCACGCCGGACGCGAAGACCGGCATCGGCGGCTGGACGCTGGCCGACTTCGATCGTGCGCTGCGCGGCGGCGTGCGCAGGAACGGCGACACGCTCTATCCGGCGATGCCGTATCCGTCCTACGCGCGCCTGACCGACGACGACGTGCGGGCCATGTACGCGTATTTCACGCGCGGCGTGGCGCCCGTCGAGCAGGCCAACCGGCCGGTGGACATCGTCTGGCCGCTGTCGATGCGCTGGCCGCTCGGGCTCTGGCGCAGGCTGTTCGCGCCGGCGCCCGCGCCGTTCGACCCCGGCCATTACGCCGATCCGGTACTCGCGCGCGGCGCGTACCTGGTGCAGGGGCTCGGCCACTGCGGCGCCTGCCATACGCCGCGCGCGCCGACCATGCAGGAGCGCGCGCTGACCGACGCGGACGGCCCCGCGTTCCTCGCCGGCGGCGCGGCGATCGACGGCTGGGTGCCCGCCAGCCTGCGCGGCGAGCCGCGCACGGGGCTCGGCACATGGTCCGAGGCGCAACTCGTGCAGTTCCTGAAGACGGGCCGCAACGCACGCACGGCCGCGTTCGGCGGGATGACCGACGTGGTCGATCACAGCATGCAGTACCTCGACGACGCCGATCTCGCCGCGATCGCGCGCTACCTGAAGGCGCTGCCGCCGCGCGTGACCGGCGAGACGCTCCATGCCTACGACGACGCGGCGGCGCATGCCCTGCGTGATGGGGATACGCGGCGGCCCGGCGCGGCCGTCTACGTCGACAACTGCATGGCCTGCCATCGCAGCGACGGGCGCGGCTACACGCGCGTGTTTCCGGCGCTGGGCGGCAACCCGGTGGTGCAGGGCGCCGATCCGGGCTCGCTGATCCACGTGGTGCTGGAAGGCGCGGCGCTGCACGGCACGCAGGCGGCGCCGTCCACGTTCACGATGCCGCCGTTCGGCTGGCGGCTGTCGGATCAGGAGATCGCCGACGTGGCCAGCTTCGTGCGCACGAGCTGGGGCAACACGGGCTCGCCGGTGACGGCCGCGCAGGTCGCGAAGCTGCGCCGCGCTTACCCCGGCACGCGGCCCGACGCACCGCCGGGCGCGAACTACGCGAGGCCGGCGGCTCGCTGAGGGCCGCCGCCCGGGCGGCACGCGTCGTGTCGTGGGACGAAGCCGCGTGAGCCGTGATGGCCACGCGGCTTCGTCGTCATGGAGCGGTCGGGCGCGCGCCGGCGGCGCCGTGTCGTGCCGGCCTCAAGCCACTTCGTCGTAGGTATGCTCGAACGCCTGCCGGTAGATCTCGAGCGCGGCCGGCTCGTCGATCTCGCAGGGGTTGTTGATCAGCAGCCGCTCCTGCTTCATCGCGTCGGCCGCGAGGCCGCCCAGATCGGCCACGCCGATCCCCACGGCCTGCAGGTTCGACGGCAGGCCCGCGTCGCGCGCGAGCCGCACCAGATGCGCGATGAACGCCTCGGCCTGCTCGTCGAACGAGCCCACCGGCTCGAGCCCGATGATCTGGCCCAGCTCGGCATAGGCCTGCTCGGCGGCGGGCACGCGCGCGTTGAAGCGCAGCACGTGCGGCAGCACCAGCGCGTTCGACAGCCCGTGCGGCACATGGAACACGCCGCCGATCGGATAGGCGAGCGCGTGGACGCCGGCCACCGGCGCGTTCGCGAACGCCTGCCCGGCCAGCATCGCGCCGAGCAGCATGGCCGAGCGCGCCGCGAGATCGCCGCCGTCGCGGCAAGCCGGCAGCAGGTTCGCGCTCAGCAGCTGCAGCGCCTTGCAGGCGAGGTGGTCGGACAGCGGATTCTTCAGCCGCTTGCTGGTGTAGGCCTCGATCGCGTGGACCATCGCGTCGACACCGGTGGCGGCCGTCGCGGCGGGTGGCAGCCCGACGGTCAGCTCGGGATCGAGGTAGGCGGCGTCGGCATAGAGCTGCGGCGCGACCACGCCGCTCTTGGTGGTCTTGCCGGTGGTCACGATCGCGATCGGCGTGACCTCGGAGCCGGTGCCGGCCGTGGTGGGAATCTGTACCAGCGGCAGGCGCGTACCCTGCACGCGGTTCACACCGTACATCTGTTCGAGCGGCTGCTCGCTCGCGCAGAGCGCGGCCACCAGCTTCGCGACGTCCATCGACGAACCGCCGCCGAGCCCGATCACGAGGTCGGCGCCGAACTCGCGCGCGCGGCGCGCGGTGTCGCGCACCACGTCGTCGGGCGGATCGGCCACCACGTCGTCGATCACCAGCACTTCCCAGCCCGCCGCGTCGAGGCTCGCGAGCGCCGGGGCCAGCGTGCCGCCGCGATGAAGGAACGCGTCGGTGACGACGCAGGCGCGGCGGCCCGCATGGCGCTCGCGCAGCGCCTGGCCGAGACGTTTGGCGACGCCCGCTTCGAGTACGACGTGCGGGACGGTCTGAAACGAAAACGCTTGCATGGTGTCTCCCCGGCAGGTTTCGTGGGGCGGGGCGGGCGTGGCCCCCGCCGGCGTCAGGCCATGATACCGGCGGCCCGGCGATCGCGCAGGTCCGACGTCGCCGACCGGGCGTCGTGGCGGTTTCGAACGCGGTGACTCGATGACGACAAACCCGATCGTGAATCCGGCAGCGCATCACACCGCGCTTTCGGTCGTCGCGGTGAAAATTACCGATCGTCGATATCGTAATTAATTCGGTGGAAATTTTTTCCCGATATATTACCGAATTAATCTGAAGCGGAAATCGATTGCGCGCCTTGCGTTTACGCGCGTGGGCGCAGCGTTTATAGTCGCCGTCGGCTGACTCGGCGGCAATGGCAAGGCAATGCCGGCCGGCCATCATCGATAAAGGAAAATCACGATGACCGAATCCAGAAATACCCGTTCAGCACAACATTATCCGCGCCCGGCACCCATGCAGGGCTGGGTGGCAATCGACCCATCGGTGGTGCCGCCCGCGTCGCAGAAGGCGCTGCGCGATGCGATCGCACTCGAGAAGCAGCCGGCCACCGATTACAGCGACCTGTTGTGGATCATGGCCCAGCAATCGAGCGGGGTGGTCAACGCGCATCGTCCGGACTCGACCGCGCGCGGCCTGTTTCAACTGCTGCGCGCGCAATACGGATTGAATCCGAACGGCGAGAAATCATTCGGCATTGCGGTGGAGGAAGCGCAGGGCGGCTTGCGCTACATTTATGGCCGCTACCATTCGGCGTACCAGGCCAGGAAGTTCTGGGAAAGAAACCGCTGGTATTGAACGCGATGATTTCCTTTCGCTTCACGATCGCGTCGGGCGTGGTGTGGATCGTGCTGGCGGCCGGATTCGCTGGCGCGGCGGAGCCGGCGCGGGCCGCGAGGCCGGTGCCTGAATTCGACAACTTTCCGGTGGCGCAGGCCTGGCACGGCAACGTGGCGCCCACCGTGCTGCAATCGGAGCAGGATCACCGGTTCGCGGCGCGCCTGCGCGAGCTGAGCGGCAAGAAGCCGAACTTCGCCGGGCACTACGCGCTCAGTTCGTGGGGCTGCGGGGCCGCCTGCGTGATGGCGGTGGCCGTCGACGTGACGACGGGCGACACCGTCTGGCTGCCGTTCACGGTCTGCTGCTGGGACGCTGGCGTGCGCGAGCCGGTGGCGTACCGGCAAGACAGCAAGCTCGTGATCGTGCGCGGCAGCCGCGACGAAACCGGCAACGGCATCTACTATTATCTGTTCGACCAGCACCGCTTCACGCTGCTGCGCGGCGAGGAGCAGCCGGTGAAGAAGTCGGGCCACTGAACGTGGCGTGCCGCCGACGATTTCCGGGTTGTTTTTTCGGCATTCGTTCATACTTGACGCCGATGTTACGCATCACACCGAAGGCGATCCGCCATGACGAAACCTGAATTCAGCGACACCGCCAGCGCACGGCCGGACCTGCTGTGCTACCTGGTTGCGATTGCCGCCGCCTCGTATGCGCTGACGGAGGAGTGGCGCGTCGACCACGTGGTCGAATGCTGCCGCCGCTGGCTCGACAAGCAGCGCGTGACGATGGAGTGGCTCGACCGCGTGCGAATCGGCCAGCTCGCGCTGAAGATCGCGCGGCGCGACCTGCTGGGCGCCGGCATCGCCGTGCGCCTGTCGAGCGTGGCCGCGCTGTTTACGAGCGAGATGGAACTGAACGAGGCGTCCACGATGGTGCAGCGGATGATGGCGCTGTGTCAGGAAGCGCTCTGAGCGCTGCCGCCTCCCGTCGATTCCTCCCGCCGATCCCCGCTCAGGCTGTCCCCGGATCCCGAGTCCGGCGATCCCGCCCTCGAACCGCGGCGCACCGTAACGCCGCGAACTCCCGCAAGACATCGCCACACGGCACCACGCCGGCCGAACGCTTTTCGTTCGCCAGGATGGTGGCGGCGTTGCTCGCCGTGAATCCGCAGGCCGGCTGCCCGCGCCGCACGTCGAGGGCGGGGCGAGCGTGCTGACCGAACTGCCCGCGATCACGGCCTGTCTGGTGCGGCGTCACCCCGAGGCCGGCCTCGCGCCGGCCGGTCCGCTCGGCGAGGCGCGCTGCCGCGAATGGCGGTCGTGGCTCGCGGGCCGGGGCCGGACGCTGGCGCCCGCATCGCTTCATCGGTGAGCCGGATCGGCACGACGCGATCATGCGCGACGGCCGGCGCATCATCGGCGAACCGGCGCGCGCGATCGACACGAAGCTGGCGCCGGCAGCGGCTATTCGGTGGGCGATCGCTTCAGCGTCGCCGATCCGTATCTGCTCGCGATTCATCGTTGAGGCGTGCGGATCGGCATCGACATGGCCGGGCGCTATCCGGCTTCGCATGCGCCACGCGTTGCGGCTCGGCGCGCGTTCGAGCGCGAAGGGCGCACGCCGACGGGCGTGAAGCCGATGCCGGGGCGAGCGGCTGCCTTGAAAGCTGGCGGGCGGGACTGAAGAATGCGCGCGTCGAACGGGAACTGGTGCTGCTGCTGCCGACCCTCGGCGCGACCGGATGCTTCGGCCCGCTGATCATTGAACCCATGCGCCGGTTCGCCGGGAACGCCGAGCGCGGCACCCACTCGCGCGGCAGGCCGGATATCGATGCGCCGACACGCGCTGCGCGGGTTCATGCTAAAACGTCGCGAGCACGCATGAGTGGCGCGCGATCGTGAGCACTCGCGCGCCGTCCCGGCAATCTGGCGTTTTCCTTCCGGAGTGAACTTGACCTCATCCAACGCTTCCGGCGTGCCGTCGCGCGCCGGTCTCGCGCTGTTCGCGCTCGCGATCGGCGCGTTCGGCATCGGCACGACCGAGTTCGCCCCGATGGGGCTGCTGCCCGTGATCGCGAGTGGTCTGCACGTGACGATCCCGGCCGCCGGCTTGCTGGTGAGTGCCTATGCGATCGGCGTGATGGCCGGCGCGCCGCTGGTCACGCTCGCGCTCTCGTCCTGGCCGCGCCGCCTCGCGCTGATCGTGCTGATGGGGCTCTTCACGCTCGGCAACCTGATGTCGGCGCTGGCGCCCGGCTATGAGGTGCTGCTCGTCGCACGGGTGGTCACGAGCCTCGCCCACGGCGCGTTCTTCGGCCTCGGCGCGGTGGTGGCCGCGAGCCTGGCTCCGCCGCAGCGCGGCGCGAGCGCCGTGGCCACGGTGTTCGCGGGGCTGACGGTGGCGAACCTGTTCGGCGTGCCGGCCGCGGCCTGGCTCGGCACGCTGTTCGGCTGGCGGCCGCCGTTCGCCGCCACCGCCGTGCTGGGCCTGATCGCGATGCTGGCGCTGCGCGCCGCGCTGCCGGCCGGCGGCGCGCAGGCGCGGCCCGACCTGCGCCGCGAACTGGTGGTGCTGGTGCGCCCGGGCGTGCTGGTCGCGCTCGCCACCACCGTGCTCGGCGCGGCCGCCGCCTTCACGCTCTACACCTACGTCGCGCCCGCGCTTCAGACGCTGACGGGCGCCTCGCCCGCCTACGTGACGGCGATGCTGGTGCTGATCGGCGCGGGCTTCTGCATCGGCAACGCGGCGGGCGGCCGGCTCGCCGACCGCTCGCCCGACGGCTGCCTGGCCGCCGCGCTCGGCCTGCTGGTCGCGATGATGCTGGTGTTTCCGTGGCTCGCCGCCACCCACGGCGGCGCGGCGCTGGCCGTGTTCATGTGGGGCATCGCGGTGTTCGCGATGGTCTCGCCGCTGCAGATGCGCGTGATGCAGGCGGCCGCCGATGCGCCGGGGCTCGCCTCGTCGATGAACATCGGCGCGTTCAACGTCGGCAACGCGCTCGGCGCCGTGGCCGGCGGCGCGGTGATCTCGGGCGGCTTCGGCTACGCGGCCGTGCCGCGCGCCGGCGCGTCGATCGCCGCCGTGGGCCTCGCGCTCGTGATCGGAAGGATCGTGCTGCGCCGCCGTCGAGGCGCGCGTCTCGCGCGCGGCGGCCCGGCCGCGTCGTGAGCCTGAACCGATGGCCGTCGGCGTTGCGGTGCGTCCGCCGGCCGTCATGCCGGCGCGCCCGCATCGCCGGATGCGCCCGCCGCCCGATGCGGCTCGGACTGGCCCGGGCGCCACATCGGGCGTGCCCGCTTCCCGCGGCAGCCCGGACGGTCCGCTACGGAGCGCCGTCATGCCGGCGCGCTGGATCGACAGCGCCTGATGCTCCGCGTTCTCCCGAACGGCGTCTGGTGCGTCGATGATGAGGTCGGGAGGCGCCGTCACCGGCGCCGCGCCTTGACCTGTCCGCCGACGCGGCCGCGCGCGCGCGTGGCGCCGCGCGGGCCCGGCGCCGCCACCACGCGCGCGCCTTCGTATTGCAGCTCGCGCGTGGTGCCGACGATGAAGTTGCGCAGCCACGCGTTCTGCGCGTCCTCGTTGCGCGCGGCCTTCCAGATCATGAACACGCGAAACGCCGGCACGCTGATCGGCACCGGGCTCACGGTGAGCCGCGCGATGCGCGCGTAGGCATGCGCCGCGAAGCTCGGCAGCGTCGCGATCGCGTCGCTGTAGACGAGCGCCGCGAGCGCGCCCGAGAAATGCGTGAACGAGGCCGACACCTTGCGCGGAATCCCCTCGTTGTCGAGCAGGTCGTCCACGAAGCCGCGCCGCCCGTCATACGACACGCGCACGTGCGGATGCGAGAGGTACTCGTCGCGCGTGATCGGGCTCTTGAGGTTGAGCCGCGCGCCGTCGTAGAGGCACGAGTACGACGACGAGAACAGGATCTGCGACGAGTAATGCGAGCTGAACGCCTTCGGCTCGGAGCAGAGCGCGAGGTCCATCTCCGGATCGGCCAGCGCCGTCTTCCAGAGCGAGCTGTTCGATTGATGGAACGCGAAGCCCACCGACAGCCCGCGTGCCCGCGCCTCGTTGACGAGCAGCGGCGACACGCAGCTCTCGATGTCGTCGGACAGCGCGATGTTGAACACGCGCCCCGAGGTCTCGGCGGCGAACTGCGTGTTGCCGTCGAGCATGGTCGCGATCGCGGCCAGCGCCTCGGTGACCTTCGGCGCGAGTTCGAGCGCGCGCCGCGTCGGCACCATGCCGCCCGCGCCGCGCACGAACAGCGCGTCGTCGAAGTGCTCGCGCAGGCGCTTCAGCGACGAGCTGACGGCCCCCTGCGTGAGGTTCAGGATCTCGGCGGTGCGCGTCACGCTGCGCTCGCCCATCACGCACTGGAACACGACGAGCAGGTTCAGGTCCATCCGGCTGATATTAGCCACATTGATGATGGTCATTTTTATCAATCGTTTGATTAAATCCAGGCCTCATTTTTACACTGAGCCCGTCACGTTTCGCAACCGCGCGTGCCTCTCCTCTCACTCGGGCAATCGTATGAACATCGCTACCGCCACGCACGACGAAGCGTCCCCGGCCACCCGCATCGACCTGCGCAAGCGCTCGCTCGCGGTCGGCATCGGCAACTTCATGGAATGGTTCGATTTCGCGATCTACGGCTACTTCGCCACGATCATCGGCCGGACCTTCTTCCCGTCGGCGGTGCCCGGCATCTCGCTGCTGTCGGCGCTGGCCGTGTTCGCGGCGGGCTTTCTCGCGCGCCCGGTCGGCGCGCTCGTGCTCGGCCCGATCGGCGACCGGCTCGGGCGCCGCGCGGTGCTGATCGTGACGGTGTTCGGGATGGGCGTGTCGACCACGCTGATCGGCCTGCTGCCCGGCTACGCCACGCTCGGCCTCGCCGCGCCGGCGCTGCTGGTGGCGCTGCGCTTCCTGCAGGGGATGATGGTGGGCGGCGAGTGGTCGAGCGCCGGCATCTACATCGTCGAGAGCGCGCCGCGCAACCGCCGCGCGCTGGCCGCGAGCGTGATCACCGGCACGGCGGGCGCGGCGTTCCTGATCGGCACCTGCCTTGCCGCGCTGCTGTCGATGCTGCTGTCGGAAGCGGACCTCGCGGCGTGGGGCTGGCGGCTGCCGTTCGTCGCCTCGATCTTCATGACGATGGTGGCGCTCTACATCCGCCGCCGGCTCGGCGACACGCCGGTCTACGAAGCGGTGCGCCGCAGGCGCGCCGGCGGCGGCGTCGAGGCGGTGCCGCGCGGCGAGCGCGTGCGCGCGATGGTGACCACCTGCGCGTTCTCGGCGCTGTTCGGCGTGTCGCTCTACTACTTCATCACCTACGCGAACAACCACCTGACGCAGACGGTGGGCCTGACCAAGACGGCCTCGCTCTGGCTCTGCAGTCTCGCGCTGGTGCTCTATACGCTGTTCCAGCCGCTGGTGGGGCGCCTGAGCGACCGCGTCGGCCGGCGCCCGCTGGTGCTGGCCTCCGCGCTCGGCCTCGCGCTGCTCGCCTATCCGGTGTTCCTGCTGCTCAACACCGGCAACGAGTGGCTGATCCTGCTCGGCCTGGTGGTGCTGGCCGCGCTGGTGGCGGTCACGGCCGTGATGGACGTGGTGCTGCTGGTGGAAGTGTTCCCGGCCTCGATCCGTTCGAGCAGCGCCGCGATCGGCCACAACCTCGCGCTCGCAGTGCTGGCCGGCCCCGGCCCGTTCATCGCGGCCGCGCTGATCCGCTGGACCCGCGATCCGAACATTCCCGCGTGGTATCTGGCGGGCATCTCGCTGATCTGCTTCGTCATCCTGTTCTTCACGCTGCCGGAGACGAAGGAACGGGACATCACGAACGGCTGACGCCGCGTGCCGGTCCCATCACCTCAACCGTCAATCACTCATTCCCTGGAGTCGCCATGTTCAAAGCCGCCGTGGTACAGGCCGCGTCCGTGCCGTTCGAACCGATGAAGGCCGCCGCGAAGGCCGCCGGGCTGATCCGCGAGGCCGCGCGCGAGGGCGCGTCGCTGGCCGTGTTCCCCGAGGCGTTCCTCGGCGGTTATCCGAAGGGCGCCTCGTTCGGCACGCTGGTCGGCAAGCGCACCGACGGCGGGCGCGCCCATTTCCGGCACTACTTCAACGGCGCCGTGACGCTCGACGGCCCGGAGCTGGCGCTGCTCGCCGAGGTGTCGACCGAGACCGGCGTCCACGTCGTGATCGGCGTGATCGAGCGGCTGGGCCGCACGCTCTACTGCACGGCGGTGACGCTCTCGCCCGGCAAGGGCGTGGCGGGCCACCACCGCAAGCTGATGCCGACCGGCCAGGAGCGCATCATCTGGGGCTTCGGCGACGGCTCGACGATCGCGCCGGTGGACACGCCGCTCGGGCGCGTGGGCTCGGTGATCTGCTGGGAGAACTACATGCCCGCGCTGCGTCAGGCGATGTTCGCGCAGGGCACCGAGATCTACTGCGCGCCGACCGCCGACGATCGCGCCACCTGGGCACCGTCGATGATCCACATCGCGCTGGAGGGCCGCGTCCACGTGCTGAGCGCGTGTCAGGCGATCCGCCTCGACGCGTATCCGGCGTTCTTCCGCGACGACTTCCATCTGGAGGCGGGCGAGGCCGACTACATCATGCGCGGCGGCAGCATGATCGTCGATCCGCTCGGCAAGGTGCTGGCCGGCCCGGTGTTCGACACCGAGACGATCCTCTACGCCGAAATCGACACGGCCGTGGGCCACGCGAGCAACCTCGACTTCGACGTGGTCGGCCATTACTCGCGGCCCGACGTATTCCACCTCGGTGTCAACACGGCGCCGATGCCGCCGGTCACGCTGTCGGCGGAGTGAACGGAGCGCGCCGGTGCGTTCGGGTGGTCACGGGTTCGTCATGAGGGCAGGGAACATGGCTCGCGTCGAATCCGGACGCGTGGCATCGCGATGAACACGAGGCCCGACGACACGATCGGCGCGGCCATCATATAGTTGTCGTCCGGGCCTGCCGGCTTTCCCCGATTGTTTACGACTTTGAAAGGAACCCAAGCGATGTCAGAGATCGCATTGACCCGCGGAATCGATCATCTCGGCCTGACCGTGCGCGACCTGTCCGAGACCCGCGCGTTCTTCGAAACCTGCCTGGGCTGGAAACTGCTCGGCGAGCGGCCCGAATATCCGGCCGCGTTCGTGTCGGACGGCCACGTCACGCTCACGCTCTGGCAGGTGAAGGATCCCGAGGTGGTCGAGTTCGACCGCAAGCGCAACATCGGCCTGCATCACCTGGCGCTGCGCGTGGCCAGCGAGGCGGCGCTGAACACGCTGTACGAGCGCGTGGCCGCATGGCCGGGCGTGCGCGTCGAGTTCGCGCCCGAGCCGCTGGGCAAGGGCACCAAGCGCCACACGATGATCTACGAGCCGGGCGGCATCCGCATCGAGTTCGATTACGACACGGCCGCCAAGGCCGGTTGAACCGCGCCGGCCGGGCACGCCGGCCGGACGCGCTCAGGCCAGCGCCTCGTCCGAGCCCGAACGTTCGCGCACGAGCCGCGCGAACGCGTCGGCCTCGAGCGGCTGGCCGAGCAGGAAGCCCTGCATCTCGTCGCAGCGCAGCGTCTCCAGCTTGTCGCGCTGCGTGACGGTCTCCACGCCCTCGGCCACCACGTCCATGTCGAGCGAATGCGCGAGCGCGATGATCGCCGAGACGATCGCGGCGCCTTCCTTGCCGTGGCGGTCGAGCCCGCTCGTGAAGAAGCGGTCGATCTTCAGCTGCTTGACGCGAAAGCGCTGCAGGTAGGCGAGGCTCGAATACCCGGTGCCGAAATCGTCGATCGCGATCTCGAAGCCGCTCTGCTGGAAATCGCGGATCGCGACGATGGTACGCTCGGCGTCCTGCATCGCCATCGTCTCGGTGATCTCGAAGATGATCTGCTGCGGCGCGACCTGTTCCCGCCTGACGATCTCGAGCATCGCCGCGGCCAGTTCCGGCTGCGCGAGCTGGCGCGTGGAGAGGTTGACGGCCACCTTCAGCGGCGGCAGCCCCGCCTGCATCCATTCGCGGATGTGCCGGCAGGTCTCGCGCACCACCCAGTAGCCGATCGCCACGATCTGCCCCGAGCGTTCGGCGATCGGGATGAAGTCGAGCGGCGCGAGCGCGCCGAGCTTCGGGTGGTGCAGCCGGATCAGCGCCTCGGCGCCGGTCAGCGCGCGCGTGTCGCTGCGGAATTTGGGCTGGAAGTGCAGCGAGAAATAGCCGTTGGCGAGCGCCTCGTGCAGCGCCTGCTGGATCTGTAGCGTGCGCAGCGCGGCGTCGTTCATGCCCACTTCGAAGAAGCGGTAGGTGCCGCGCCCGCCGCGCTTGGCCTCGTACATCGCCGCGTCGGCGTGCTTGAGCAGCGTGTCGACGGTCTCGCCGTCGCGCGGGTAGAGCGCGATGCCGATGCTCGGCGTGACCTGCAGCGGCTCGTCCACGCTCCAGGCGCCGTCGCGGGTGCGCTCCAGCACCGTCTCGGCGATCACGCGCGCCTCCGGCGCCGAGCCGATCCGCTCGGCCAGCACCACGAACTCGTCGCCGCCGAGCCGCGCCACCGTATCGAACGAACGCACGCAGCCGCGCAGCCGTTGCGAGAACGTGACGAGCACCTGGTCGCCGATCGAGTGGCCGAGCGAATCGTTGATCGCCTTGAAGCCGTCGAGATCCATGAACAGCACGGCGAAGCCGGTGTTGCGGCGCCGCGCGTCGTCGATCGCCTCGACCATGCGGCTGGTCAGCGTGCTGCGGTTGGGCAGGCCCGTCAGCGTGTCGAGCGTGGCGAGCCGCACGATCTCGCCGTTCAGGTTGGTCACCGCGTGGGCGAGCCGGCTGTTGCGCGCGTCGATGCGCGAGAGCAGCAGCGTGACGATCAGGATCACGAACGTGAACAGCGCGACGGTGGTGGCGAGCCACGCCGAATTGATGCCGGATGCCGCGCCGCAGATGCTGCCGGGCAGGAACATCGCCGCGGCCATGCCCGAGTAGTGCATGCCGCTGATGCCGGCGGCCATCACCAGCGCCGCGCCCGCGCGGGCGCGCACCACCGCGTGCCGGCTCTCGCTGCGCAGCCGCCGCGCGATCGCGAGCGCCGCCATCGAAGCCCCGATCGCGATCACGATCGACGCCGCGAACCAGCCCGGCCGGTAGTCGATGCCGGGCGCCATGCGCATCGCCGCCATCCCGGTGTAGTGCATGCCGGCCACGCCGAGCCCCATCAGCGTGCCGCTCACCGCGAGATGGGCGAAGCTGGCGCGCCGGCGCGTGGTGACGAACAGCGCGAGATACGACACCACGATCGCGAGCGCGAGCGAGTAGCCGGTCTCGACGAGATCGTAGCCGAGCGGGATCGGCAGCGTGAACGCGAGCATCGCGATGAAGTGCATCGACCAGATGCCGGTGCCCATCGCGACGGCGCCGCCGGCGAGCCACGTGTGGCGCTGCAGCGAACGGCCGAGCAGCGCGATGCGGCCGGTCAGGTCGAGCGCGGTGTAGGAAGCGAGCGTCGCCACCACGAACGACACCACCACCAGGAAGAAATTGTACGAGCCGTGCATGTCGAAAAATCGGGAGCAGGAGCGTGCGCGGGTTGGCGGCACGCGGCCGCCCCATCCGCAACGAAACACGAGGGGCGATTCGAAATAAACGGGGCAGGAACGACGACCGGAGCGCGTTGCCCCGGGGGTTCCGCATCATAGCGCCGCCCGGGGTCAATGCGGTGCCAATCGGGTCGCGATCGGCCGTCGTGGGGCCGATACGACAGTCTCGTCCCGCGATTGCCGGACGGCAATTGTTGCGGTTCCCGGCAATTTTCACGATAGAATTGTCGCCGCCAAGCTCGGAAGCGGGTGAAAATCCCGCGCGGTCGCGCCACTGTGACCGGTTTCGCCGTCGTTCGACGGCCGCGCCGGAAGTCAGACCTGGGTTCGGTTCCCTCATTCGCCAAACGGGGCGCGAAACCCCAGGAGATCTCCGCGTGACTGATTCCGTCCGATTCCGGGACGCCGGCCGCCTGCGCGCGCGCCGTGCCGTCGCCTGCCTTGCCTTGATTGCCTCAATTGGCTCGATCGCGCCGCGCGCCTGCCGCGCCGTGGTCGAGCGCGTCGATTGCCTCGTGGATTCGATCGTGCCGTTTTCGCGTCCTGCCGGGTCCGGCGTTTCCGCCTGAACCGCGCGCGCCCGGGCGCCTTGCCCGCGGGCCGGGCGGCTGTCGGCGCGATGTCGGCGCGAGGCGTGGCCCGGCCGTTGCCTGAGCCGCCGCTCGCGTCGGTTGCGCCGGCCGAGTCGGACGCGACGGCTGCCGCCCGCGATACGCCACCCATCTTCGCCACCCGCATTCGCCCCACGAGATGACCCACCGCTCGAACTGCCTTCGCCCGCGCGCCGCGCGTCCCGTGCGTCGCCGCGCCTGCGCGGGCATGGTCGCCGTCGCCTCGCTGCTCGGCGCGCCGCGCGTCGTGCCGGCCGCCGACGTCGCGTCGCCCGATTCCGCCGCCGCTGCCGGCGCCGCCGGGCCGCCCTCCACGGCCGCCGGGCCGGCATCGGGCGCGAGCGGCACGGCCACCGCGCTGCCGGCCATCGCGATCGGCGCCACGCGCGCGAGCGGCGCGGCCGGCGCCGCCGACCTGAGCGCGCCGGTCGCCACCGGCAGCCGGCTCGGGCTGTCGAGCCTCGACACGCCGGCCAGCGTCGAGACGCTCGACGGCGAGCGCGTGCGCGAACGCGGCGACACCACCGTCACGCAGGCCGTCACGCGCGCGGCCGGCTTCGCGGCCGACGCGGCGCCGGGCAACGGCGGCACGGCGGTGTCGGTGCGCGGCTTCAGCGGCCCCGAGTCGATCACCACGCTCTACGACGGCACGCGCATGCTGGTGGGCGCCGGCACCGTGACGTTCCCGGCCGACACCTGGTCGGCCGAGCGCATCGAGGTGCTGCGCGGGCCGGCCTCGGTGCTGTACGGCGAGGGCGGGCTGGGCGGCGTGATCAACGTGGTGCCGAAGGCGCCGCGGCGCGAGCGCTCGACCACGCTGCTGGTGGGCGCCGGCGCCTATGGCGGGAAGCGCGTCGCGCTCGACGCCACCGGCGCGCTCGGGCCGATGCTGTCGTATCGCTTCTACGTGAACGACGACCGCCAGAACGGCTGGGTGCCGCGCGGCGAGTCGCACATGACCTCGGTGGGCGGCGCGCTGAAGCTCGACGTGAACCCGTCGCTGTCGTTCACGCTCGACTACGATTTCGCGCGCCAGAAGCCGATGACCTACTTCGGCGTGCCGGTCGCGGACGGCGTGCTCGACGCCGCGCTCGCGCGGCAGAACTACAACGTCGGCAACGCGTCGATCGCCTACTACGACCGCTGGGCGCGCCTGGACGCGACCTGGCGCGCGACGCCCGGCATCACGGTGCGCAACCAGCTCCACGCGATGCTGACCGACCGCCACTGGCACGACTCGGAAAGCTACGCGCTGCAGGGCGACGGCAGCGTGCTGCGCAGCGACTACATCGAGATCCTGCATCACGAGCGGCAGCTGGGCGACCGGCTCGACACCACCTTCGACGGCCGTCTGCTGGGCCGCCAGAACCGGCTCGTGGTGGGCGCCGAGTTCAACGACGTGAGCTTCGTCGACACCAGCAACTCGCCGTTCGGCGGCCAGTCGGTGGTGCCCGCGTCCGGCTTCGATCCGGGCGTGTTCTCGAGCCCCGATCCGACCGTGCCGGTGTTCCGCACGCATACGCACCAGGCCGGCGTGTTCGCCGAGGACCGCATCGAGCTGACCCGCCGGCTGTCGTGGATCTCGGGCCTGCGCTACGACCACATCGACTATCACCGCGACACCTTCGCGACGCCGACGGCCGGCGCCGCGTCGTTCGACAAGACCTTCGCGCACACCAGCTGGCGCACCGGCCTGGTGTTCTCGCTGACGCCCGACGTGTCGCTGTACGGCCAGACCACCACCGGCACCGACGGCGTCGGCTCGCTGATCACGCTGTCGAAGTCGAGCAGCGCGTTCACGCTGTCCACCGGCGACCAGTGGGAGGCCGGCATGAAGCAGGCGTTCGCGGGCGGGCGCGGTTCGTGGACGCTCGCGTTCTACCAGATCGTCAAGCGCAACCTGCTCACCACCGATCCGCAGCATCCGGACCGGACCATCCAGGTCGGCCGGCAATCCTCGCGCGGCGTCGAGTGGACCGGCGCGCTGCGGCTCGGCGGCGGCTGGTCGATCGACGCCAACGCGGCGTTGCTGCGCGCGCGCTACGATTCGTTCGACGAGTCGGTGGGCGGCGTGAGCGTCTCGCGCAACGGCAACGTGCCGATCAACATTCCGCAGCGGACCGCGAACCTGTGGGTGGACTGGGCGTTCGCGCCGGGCTGGCGCGCGGGCGCCGGGCTGCGCTACGTGGGCTCGACCTACGGCGACACCGCCAACACGGTGCGGATCCCGTCGTATGCGCTGGTCGACGCGTCGGCCTCGTGGCGCGCCTCGAAGAACCTGACGCTGTCGCTGTACCTGCACAACCTGACCAACCGCATCTACACGGAAACCAGCCAGAACGACGGCGGCGAGTGGCTGCTCGGCGCGCCGCGCTCGGGCGGCGTGAGCGCCGCCATCACGTTCTGAGCCCCCCCGCGATGAGCCGCCTGCAGATCACCAAACTCGACTGGCGCCCCGCCGGGCGCCGCGCCCGCGCGCTGTTGCGGCGCGTGACGCTGGACGCGCGGCCGGGCGAGCTGGTCGGCCTGATCGGGCCGAACGGCAGCGGCAAGACCAGCCTGCTGCGCTGCGCGTTTCGCTACGAGCGCCCGCACGGCGGCACGATCGGTGTCGGCGGCGACGACCTCTGGCGGCTCCCGCCGCGCCTCGCCGCGCAGCGCGTGGCGGTGGTGCTGCAGGACCCGCCCGACGAGTTCGGCCTGACGGTCGCGCAGATGGTGGCGATGGGGCATACGCCGCACAAGCGCATGCTCGACGGCGACACCGCCGAGGATCTCGCGCGCGTGGCGCGGGCGCTTGCGGAAGTCGGGCTCGCCGGGCTCGGCGAGCGGCCGTTCGCGACGCTTTCGGGCGGCGAGCGGCAGCGCGCGCTGCTGGCGCGCGCGCTGGTGCAGCGGCCCGAGGTGCTGATGCTCGACGAGCCCACCAACCATCTCGATCCACGCCATCAGCTCGCGCTGCTCGCGCTGGTCCGGCGCCTGCGCATCACCACGCTCGCGACGATCCACGACCTGAATCTCGCCGCCGCGTTCTGCGCGCGGCTGTTCGTGCTGGCCGGCGGCGAGATCGTGGCGAGCGGCACGCCGCACGAGGTGCTGACCGCGCCGCTCCTGCAATCCGTTTATGGCGTGGAGGCGATCGTCGACCGGCATCCGGCCGGCGGCTATCCGCGCGTCACGCTGCTCGTCGACGAGGAACCCTGAGCCCATGAAGCCACGCATCCCGCCGCGAATCCTGTCCGGCCTGCCCGGCCTTGCCATGATCATGAGCATGGCCATGCCCGCCTTGGCGGCCGGCCATTACGCGGTCACGATCCACAGCTGCAACCGCAGCGTCAGGTTCGAGCGCGCGCCGGCGCACGCGGTCAGCAACGACGTGAACCTGACCGGGATGATGCTCGCGCTCGGCCTGCGCGAGCGGATGGCCGGCTACACCGGCATCGGCGGCTGGAAGACCGCCACGCCCGCGTTGCGCGCGCAACTGGCCGGGCTGCCCGAGCTGGCGCGCCGGTATCCGGCGCTCGAGACGCTGGTGGCGGCCGGCGCCGATCTCTACGTGGCCGGCTGGAACTACGGCATGCGCGTGGGCGGTCCCGTCACGCCCGAGTCGCTCGCGCGCTTCGGCATCGCGTCCTACGAGCTGACGGAGTCGTGTTCGCAGGTGATGCCGCGCCCGGCCGCGTCGTTCGACGACGTCTACGCCGACCTGCGCAACCTCGGCGCGATCTTCGACGTGGCGCCGCGCGCCGAACGGCAGATCGCCGCGATGCGCGCGCGCCTCGACGCGGTGGCGCGTGCGCTCGGGCCGCGCGCCGCGCCGGTGCGGACCTTCGTCTACGACAGCGGCGGCGACAAGCCGTTTACGGCCGGCCGGCTCGCGATGCCGACCGCGCTGATCCGCGCCGCGGGCGGCGTCAACGTGATGGACGACCTCGCGCAGAGCTGGGCCGCGGTGGGCTGGGAGAGCGTGGTGGCGCGCAATCCGCAGGCGATCGTGATCGTCGATTACGGCGCCGAGACGGCCGAGCAGAAGATCCGCCATCTGACCGGCAACCCGGCGCTGGCCACGATCGACGCGATCCGCGCGCGGCGCTTCGTGGTGATCCCCTATGACGCCGCCACGCCCGGCGTGCGCAACGCCGAAGCGGTCGAGGCCATCGCGCGCGCGCTGCATCCGGACGCGTTCGCGGCGCGGCCGGACGGGGCGCGATAGATGCGGCGCGCGCGACGCGCCGAAGGCGGCGAGCGGAGCGAGGCGCGGCCGGCCGTGCCGTCTCCGGCGCGCCGCCGGCGTGCCATGGCGATCGGCCTGCTGCTGCTCGTCGCGTCGATGCTCGTCGCGACCGGCCTCGGCCCGGTGGCGATCGCGCCGGCCACCGTGGCGCGCGTGCTGGCCGCGCATCTGGCCGGCCACGCGGCGGCCGGCGTCGCGCCTGGGCTCGATACGATCGTCTGGCTGATCCGCTTGCCGCGCGTGCTGCTCGGCGCGCTGGTGGGCGCTGCACTGGCGATGGTGGGCGTCGCGCTGCAGGCGGCCACCGGCCACCGGATGGTCGATCCGCACCTGCTCGGCGTCAGCTCGGGCGCCTCGCTCGGCGCGGTGGTGGCCACCGTCTGGTTCGGCGCCGCGTTCGGCTGGCTCACGCTGTCAGGGTTCGCGTTCGCCGGCGCGCTCGGCGCCACCGCGCTCGTGATCGCGCTTGGCGCGCGTGCCGGGCGGCTCGATTCGTCGCGGCTGCTGCTGTCGGGCGTGGCCGTCTCGTTCGCGCTGATGGCGCTCACGAACCTGCTGATCTATCTCGGCGATCCGCGCGCGGCGCAGTCGGTGCTGTTCTGGATGCTGGGCGGCCTCGGCCTCGCGCGCTGGAGCCTGCTCGGCGCGCCGGCGGTCTGCCTCGTCGCGGGCGGGCTGCTGCTGTTCGGCCGGCGCCGCGAACTGAACGCGCTGACGAGCGGCGACGTGGCCGCGGCGGCGCTCGGCGTGGACGTGTCGGCGCGGCGCCGCGAGCTGTTCGTGGTCGGCTCGCTGCTGACGGCCGCCTGTGTCGCCGTGAGCGGCGCGATCGGCTTCGTCGGCCTGGTGGTGCCGCATGTGTGCCGGCGCCTGTTCGGCGCCGAGCACGGCCGACTGCTGCCGCTCGCGGCGCTCGGCGGCGCGCTCGCGCTGGTCTGGGCCGACGTGCTCGCGCGCACGCTGATCGCGCCCGACGACCTGCCGATCGGCGTGATCACCGCGCTGATCGGCGGGGCGCTGCTGGTGGGGCTGGTGCGGCGCGGCTAGGGCAGGGACCGCGCGACAACCGCACGAGAAGCACGCGCCCGATCCTCGCGCTTCCATCCGGCGAGGCACGTTTTCACCGACCCGGATTCGATGGATTGCCACCGGTTCATCCAGCCTCGATTGCGTGAATCACGGTCATTCATCGTCATGCCATGCTGTCGTGCGCGCTGCCTGGATCAATGCGCATGCAGGATGGGTTGGCATTGATTCCGGATTCGCGCCAAACGCACGTTCCCTGATTGCCGACCCTGCATTAACTGACCCTGCATTAACCGGCCCGGCATTGCCGTGCCGCCGGCGGCGCATGCTCGCGCACGGCGCCGGAGCCCTGCCGGCGGGGATTTTCCCTTCGACGACTGTCCGGACGTCCATCAGCCGTGGCAGCCGCTTCGAACGCGGCGACGGCTGGTCTCGCCTGATCGACGCGCTGTCGCGCCGGTTCGAATCGAAGGCGCGGCCCGGTGCCGGGCGCGATCGAGGTGAGCGGCTCGGCAGCCCGTGGTTCCGCGCGCGCGGCGACGTGACCGACGCGGCGGACCGCCGGCTCGCCGCGGCCGGTCGCGCCGGCCGGCGAACCGGCGAGCGATGCGGCACCGCGACGGCCGCATGCCCGCGCGGTGCCCGGCCCGCGCGACGGCGCAGCATGACGTGCCGGCATGACGGCGTCGTTGATCGCCGCGCGCACCCTACAATGTCGACACGGGCTCCCGCGGCGTTTGCCGCCGCCCGGCGTCCGGCTGTTTTTTCAACGGGAGAAGGGATGATGTCATCGGTATCGCATGGCCGGCCGCCGCGGCTCTACGTGTTTTCGGGCGCGGGCCTGTCCGCCGAGAGCGGGATTCCCACCTTCCGCACCGGCGACGGGATCTGGTCCAGCGCCAACCTCGACAAGGTCTGCAATTTCCTCACCTGGCGCCGCAACCGCGAGGCCGTGTTCGCGTTCTACAACGCACGGATCGCCGAGAAGCGCGACGCCGTTCCGAACGACGCGCACCGCATGCTGGCCGCCTGGCAGGACGCCTGGGGCACCGGGCGCGTGCGGCTCGTCACGCAGAACATCGACGACCTGCTGGAGCGCGCGGGCGCGCGGCACGTCGTGCATCTGCACGGCGACGTGCATTCGCTGCTCTGCACCGCCTGCGATTGCCGGTTCCCGAAGGACGGCGAGCATTACCGGATCGATACCGCCTGCCCGGCCTGCGGTGAAGTCGAGGGGGTCAAGCCGGGCGTGGTGTTCTTCAACGAGGCCGCGCCCGAGTACGCGACGCTGCAGCGGATGCAACTGGAGATGACCGAGCGCGACCTGTTCGTGGCGATCGGCACCGCGTTCCAGGTGGTCGGGCCGGAGAGCCTGCTGCCGCGCGAGCGGCGCCTCGGCCATGCGCGCAATTTCCTCGTCGATCCGGCGCCGAGCCGCCCGGAATGCTTCGGTACCGTCGAGGCGGTGTCGGCCAGCGTCGGGCTGCGGAATCTGCAGGCGCGCATCGAGGCGTTGATGGCCGAGTGAGGGGCAGGCAAGGCCGCGCCGCCGCGCGCGGGCGCGCATTTTTTCCTTTTCGTGCGCGCCGCTCCCGGCGAGTTTCCCTTATCCTGAAACCTTTCTGATTGTTTACATTGGATTGGGGGGCGGATGCCGCATGACGTCAGTCTGATTGCCTTGCTCGCGGCCGGCTTCGGGCTCGCGATGATCTTCGGTTACCTCGCCTCGCTGCTGAAGATGCCGCCGCTGGTCGGCTACCTGCTGGCCGGCATCGTGATCGGCCCGGGTACGCCGGGCTTCGTCGGCGATCTCGCGCTCGCGCAGCAGCTGGCCGAGATCGGCGTGATGCTGCTGATGTTCGGCGTGGGCCTGCATTTCTCGCTCGGCGACCTGCTCGCGGTGCGCAAGATCGCGCTGCCCGGCGCGGTCGTGCAGATCGCCGTGGCCACCGTGCTGGGCGGCGCGCTCGCGCTGGCCTGGGGCTGGAACCTCGGCGCGGCGCTGGTGTTCGGGCTCGCGCTGTCGGTGGCCAGCACCGTGGTGCTGCTGCGCGCGCTGGAGGGGCGCGGGCTCGTCGAATCGGTGAACGGGCGCATCGCGGTGGGCTGGCTCGTCGTCGAGGATCTCGTGATGGTGCTGGTGCTGGTGTTGCTGCCGCCGCTCGCCGGGCTGCTCGGCGGCGCGCCGGACGGCCTGGCCGGCGCCGGCGGCACGCACGCGGCGGCGCCGGGCGGCGGGCTGTGGGGCACGCTCGGGCTCACGTTCCTGAAGGTGGCCGCGTTCATCGCGCTGATGCTGGTGGTGGGCAAGCGCGTGTTCCCGCGGATTCTCTGGCTGGTGGCGCGCACCGGCTCGCGCGAGCTGTTCACGCTCTGCATGATCGCGGCGGCGGTGGGCGTCGCGTTCGGTGCCGCGAAGCTGTTCGACGTGTCGTTCGCGCTCGGCGCGTTCTTCGCCGGGATGATGATGCGCGAGTCCGAGTTCAGCCGGCGCGCCGCCGACGAGACGCTGCCGCTGCGCGACGCGTTCTCGGTGCTGTTCTTCATCTCGGTCGGCATGCTGTTCGATCCGGCGATCCTCGTGGAGCAGCCGCTGCATGTGCTGGAAGTGGCGCTGGTGGTGGTGATCGGCAAGACGCTCGCGGCCGTGGCGCTGGTGCTGGCGTTCCGCTATCCGCTCAACACCGCGCTGACGGTCGGCGCCGGGCTTGCGCAGATCGGCGAGTTCTCGTTCATCCTGGCCGGGCTCGGGCGCACGCTCGGGCTGCTGTCGGCCGACGGGCAGAGCCTGATCCTGGCCGTCGCGCTGATCTCGATCTCCACCAACACGCTGCTGTTCGCGGCGATCGAGCCGGCGCTGGTATGGATTCGCCGCCATTCCGCGTTCGCGCGGCGGCTCGAGGCACGCGACGATCCGCTCGCCGCGCTGCCGATGTCCACGCCGCAGACGCACCTGACCGGGCAGGTCGTGATCGTCGGCTACGGCCGCGTCGGCGCGCGCATCGCGCAGGCGCTGGACGAGCGCGGCATCGCCTGCGTGGTGGTGGAGCAGAACCGCGAGACGGTGGAGAAGCTGCGCGCCGACGGCGCGGCCGCCGTGTCCGGCGACGCGATCGAGCCGGTGGTGCTGGTGCAGGCGCACATCGCGCGCGCCGGGATGCTGGTGGTGACGCTGCCCGACACGTTCGACGTGCGGCAGATCGTGGAGATCGCGCGAACCCTGAATCCGGCGATCGAGATCGCGCTCTGCACCAACAGCGGCGACGAGGCCGCGCTGCTGACGAGCGAGGGCGTGGGCACCGTGTTCATCAGCGAGACGGAACTCGCGCGCGGCATGACCGAGCACGTGCTGGCGCGGATGGGCGCCGCGCGACCGAAGGCGGCGGCCTCGCCATCGCATTCGCATTGACGGCGCGGCGGCGGGGCCGCCAGCCGCCTTCAGTGCCGCGCCGGCCTTCGCGGCGCCGGATCTCCCGCCTTTCAGGATCATGACGACAGCCGCGTCGCCCCATGCGACACGCCACGGGCCGATGCCTCGCCAATCAACTCTTATATAAGATATAAGATGTTTGATGTTTCGACACAATCCGATTAGAATCATGGCCGAAGCAGCACCCGCAGCGGTTGCGGCGTGCCTGACGCACCATCCCCTGAAACGCATACCAGCAGGTTCCCCATGCTTGAAAACTTTCGTGCTCACGTGGCCGCCCGCGCCGCGCTTGGTATCCCGCCCCTGCCGCTGACGGCCCAGCAGACCGCCGAGCTGGTGGAACTGCTGGCGAATCCGCCCGCCGGCGAAGAACAGACGCTGATCGACCTGATTACCCACCGCGTGCCCGCCGGCGTCGACGAAGCCGCGCGCGTGAAGGCCGGCTTCCTGGCCGCCGTGGCCAAGGGCGAGACCGCCTGCGCGCTGATCTCGCGCGAGCGCGCGACCGAGCTGCTCGGCACCATGCTGGGCGGCTACAACATCCAGCCGCTGATCGAGCTGCTGTCCGATGACGCCGTGGCCGCCGTGGCCGCCGACGCGTTGAAGAAGACGCTGCTGATGTTCGACCAGTTCCATGACGTCAAGGAACTGGCCGACCAGGGCAACACGCACGCCAAGGCCGTGCTGCAGAGCTGGGCCGACGCCGAGTGGTTCACGAGCCGCCCGGAAGTGCCGCAAAGCCTGACCATCACCGTCTTCAAGGTGACCGGCGAAACCAACACCGACGATCTCTCGCCGGCGCCGGACGCCACCACGCGTCCCGACATCCCGTTGCACGCGCTGGCGATGCTGAAGAACGCGCGCCCCGGCATCACCCCGGAAGAAGACGGCAAGCGCGGCCCGGTGAAGTTCATCGAATCGCTGAAGGAAAAGGGCCATCTGGTCGCCTACGTGGGCGACGTGGTCGGCACCGGCTCCTCGCGCAAGTCGGCCACCAACTCGGTGCTGTGGTTCACGGGCGAGGACATCCCGTTCGTGCCGAACAAGCGCTTCGGCGGCGTGTGCCTGGGCGGCAAGATCGCCCCGATCTTCTACAACACGATGGAAGACGCCGGCGCGCTGCCGATCGAACTCGACGTGTCGCAGATGGAAATGGGCGACGTGGTCGAGCTGCGCCCCTATGAAGGCAAGGCACTGAAGGACGGCGCCGTGATCGCCGAGTTCCAGGTCAAGTCCGACGTGCTGTTCGACGAAGTGCGCGCCGGCGGCCGGATTCCGCTGATCATCGGCCGTGGCCTGACCGCCAAGGCGCGCGAGGCGCTGGGGCTGGCGCCGTCGACGCTGTTCCGCCTGCCGCATCAGCCGGCCGACAGCGGCCGCGGCTTCTCGCTCGCGCAGAAGATGGTCGGCCGCGCCTGCGGCCTGCCGGAAGGCCAGGGCGTGCGCCCGGGCACCTACTGCGAGCCGAAGATGACCTCGGTCGGTTCGCAGGACACCACCGGCCCGATGACGCGCGACGAACTGAAGGATCTGGCCTGCCTCGGCTTCTCGGCCGACCTCGTGATGCAGTCGTTCTGCCACACGGCCGCCTATCCGAAGCCGGTGGACGTGAAGACGCACCAGACGCTGCCGAACTTCATCAGCACGCGCGGCGGCATCGCGCTGCGCCCCGGCGACGGCGTGATCCACTCCTGGCTGAACCGCATGCTGCTGCCCGACACCGTCGGCACCGGCGGTGACTCGCACACGCGTTTCCCGATCGGCATCAGCTTCCCGGCCGGTTCGGGCCTGGTCGCGTTCGCGGCCGCCACCGGCACGATGCCGCTCGACATGCCGGAATCGGTGCTGGTCCGCTTCAAGGGCAAGATGCAGCCGGGCGTCACGCTGCGCGACCTCGTCAACGCGATTCCGCTCTACGCGATCAAGCAGGGCATGCTGACGGTGGCCAAGCAGGGCAAGAAGAACATCTTCTCGGGCCGCATCCTCGAGATCGAAGGGCTGCCGGACCTGAAGGTCGAGCAGGCGTTCGAGCTGTCGGATGCGTCCGCCGAGCGTTCGGCCGCCGGCTGCACGGTGCATCTGAACAAGGAACCGATCATCGAATACCTCAACAGCAACGTCACGCTGCTGAAGTGGATGATCGCGCAGGGCTACCAGGATCCGCGCAGCCTGCAGCGCCGCATCGCGGCGATGGAGCAGTGGCTGGCCGACCCGCAGCTGCTGTCGCCGGACGCCGACGCCGATTACGCCGCCGTCATCGAGATCGACCTGGCCGACATCCACGAGCCGATCGTGGCCTGCCCGAACGATCCGGACGACGTGAAGACGCTGTCGGACGTGGCCGGCGCCAAGATCGACGAGGTGTTCATCGGCTCGTGCATGACCAACATCGGTCACTTCCGCGCCGCCTCGAAGCTGCTGGAAGGCAAGCGCGACATCCCCGTCAAGCTGTGGGTCGCGCCGCCGACCAAGATGGACCAGAAGCAGCTGACCGAGGAAGGGCACTACGGCGTGTTCGGCACGGCCGGCGCGCGCACCGAAATGCCGGGCTGCTCGCTGTGCATGGGCAACCAGGCGCAGGTGCGCGAAGGCGCGACGGTGATGTCGACCTCGACGCGCAACTTCCCGAACCGCCTGGGCAAGAACACCAACGTGTACCTCGGCTCGGCGGAACTGGCGGCGATCTGCTCGCGTCTGGGCAGGATCCCGACCCGGGAAGAGTACATGGCCGACATGGGCGTGCTGACCGCGAACGGCGACAAGATCTACCAATACATGAACTTCGACCAGATCGAGGACTTCAAGGAAGTGGCGGATACGGTCAAGGCGTAAGCCCTGGATCGGCCGCGAAGCGGTGCCACGGCGCGACGGATGCGGCGTGGCCTCCCGAAAAAAGCGCCGCGGGCATCTGCCTCGCGGCGCTTTTTTTGCTCGTGGGGCGGGCTGGATGGCGGCCGCCGCAGGCGTTTTCGGGGCGGCGCGTTGTTGTTGCCCCGTCGTCACGCCATCGTCACGTTTTGGCGGCGTCGTGCGTGGCGTTAGAATGGCCACCTTTTTTCAGGGAGAAGCCGATGTCCTGGTTCATTTACGAAGTACCCGAATACCACGAGGACGGGGCGCGCATCGAACCCTTCAGCGATCTGCGCGATCGCGTACTCAAGCTCAGCGGCCAGTCGATGGTCGACGAGCTGGACAGCATCCGCGAGAATGCCGCGACGACGGCGGACACCCCCGCGCACGCGCTGCTCGGCGCGGAGAACCCGCATGTGTTTCCGATTCCCTATGCCGATTCGATGATCCTGGTCGGCTTCATCTTCGAGATGAAGCGCGACGGGCGGCAACTGGTGGTGTCGCCGGTGGAGATGCCCTGGCTGAAGGACGCCTGAGCGGCGGGAGCGCGAAACGCATGCAGACGCCCGACCTCGAACGCCTGGTCACGCTGGAGATGCCGTTCGGCAAGTACAAGGGCCGGCTCATCGCCGATTTGCCCGGGCATTATCTGAACTGGATGGCGCGGGAAGGATTTCCGCGCGGCGAGATCGGGCGGCTGCTCGCGCTGATGCACGAACTGGACCACAACGGCCTCAAGGATCTGCTGGAGCCGCTGCGCAAGCGGCGATGAGAGCCGGCGCGGAAGCTGGTGGAGAAACCAACCGAAAACAAGCCAGCCGCAGGCGGGATCGGCCCCTACGCCACCGGAATCAAGACCGACAGAATCAGGTCGATTTCCTTCTCGGTCACCGTCGCGCCTTCGAGCGTCGAATAACCGATGAACGCCCAATACGCCCAACGGCCCAGCGTCGCGGCCTCGGCCTTGCTGCGTCCGGCGCCGCGCAGCAGGGTGGTCAGGTAAGCGGTGCGCTGCCCGTCGACGCGCAACTGCACGTCGCGCGTCGACGGATGCGTCAGCGCCCACGAGCGTATCGCGCGGTCGAGCGCGAGATCCGACGCGGCGGCCCCCTTCAGCCAATGGCGCAGCTTGGTCTGCGCATCCCCGCCGAGCCGTTCCACGCAGTCGATCGCGTCCTGGGTGTGGCTGCGCTCCCAATACTGCGCGAGTTCGCCGAGATAGGCGTCGAGGCCGGCGAAGTGCCAATAGAAGCTGCCCTTGGTGACGTTGAGCCGCCTGGCGACGGACATCACGCGCAGCCCGTCGGCGCCGTCCTCGGCGAGTGCTTGCAGGCCGGCGCGCAGCCAGTCTTCACGGGTTTTTCGATCATCCATCGGGCCACCATACCGAAAGGTATTGACATTGGCAATCGCGAATGCGACTCTCCATACCGTTTGGTATGGAGAGTCTTCCGACCGGCACCGTCCGTCCCCGGCGGTGTCTCGTGGATTCCAGGCCCACTACCATCATGCTCAGACCCATAACAACCGATATCTGGCATCTCCAGCATCCGTTCGTGGCGGGCGGCCTGCGCGTGTCGTCGCGCATGACCGTGGTTCGTCTGCAGGATGCATCGCTGTGGCTGCATTCTCCCGTGCCCTTGCCGGCCGAGGTCGTCGCGCAACTGCGCACGCTGGGCGAGGTGCGCTACATCGTGGCGCCGAGCAAGGCCCACCATCTGTTCGTGGCGGATTGTCTGAAGATTTTTCCCGAGGCCGCGCTGTTCGGTGCGCCGGGGCTGGCGGCCAAGCGGCCGGACCTGCGGAACCTGCGCGAGCTGACGCGCCGCGTCGAGCCGGCCTGGGCGGCCGATTTCGAACAGGTGTTCTTCGACGGCATCCCGTTCGGCAACGAAACGGTCTGGTTTCACAAGGCATCGAAGACGCTGATCGTGACCGACCTGTGCCAGTGCTGGCAGGACGATGCGCCGTTCGCGACGCGGGCCTTCGCGGCGCTGACCGGCGTGCGCGGGCGGCTCGCGGTGCCGCGCACGATCCGGCTGCTGGTCAAGGACCGTCAGGCGGCCGGTGCGAGCGCGGCGCGCATCCTCGCGTTGCCGTTCACGCGCGTCGTCATGGCCCACGATTCGATCGTCGAGGTGGACGCGCATCGCGCGGTCGAGCAGGCGTTTCGGGTGTTCGCGCCGCGCTGATCGGTCAGCCGGCGCGTTTTCGATCGGCGGGGCAAGCGGCGCGATGTATCCGGGCAACCCAGCGAACGCGGCAGGCCCAACGGCGCGCCGCAAGGACAGGCACCCGCGAACGCATGCTCAGGAACGCGCCGCGTCGCCGGCGTCGGCCTGCGCATCGGCCATCACGCGCGGCCGCGCTTCCTTCGCATTCGGCGCGCGCGCGACGGCGCGCGCGGACGGCTTCGCCACCGCCCCGGCCGAAGCCGGTTTCACCGCATCGGCCTTGACCGGCGCGTCGGGCGGCACCGCCAGCAGCTGCAGCGTGCCGCCCATCACCGACGAGAACACCGGCCCCGCCACCGTCCCGCCGTAATACCCGCGCCCGCCCGGCTCGTCGATCATCACGGCGACGATCACGCGCGGGTCGCTCATCGGCGCCATGCCGGCGAACAGGGCGCGGTACTTGCCCTTCGCATAGGCCCCGCCTTCCTGCTTGCGCGCGGTGCCGGTCTTGCCGCCGATCCGGTAGCCGTCCACGCGCGCCGCGCGCCCGGTGCCGCCTTCGCTGACGGCCATCTCCAGCATCGAGCGGATCGCGGCGGCGGTCTCGGGCCGCGTCACGCGATGGCCCTGGCGGCCGGCGTCGTTGCCGTCGCGCAGCAGCGAGACGGGATGGATCGTGCCGTCGCCGGCGTAGGCGGTGTACATCTGCGCGATCTGCAGCAGCGACATCGACAGCCCGTAGCCGTAGGCCATGGTGGCCTGCTCGATCGGGCGCCAGCGCTGGTAGGGCCGCAGCCGCCCCGAGGCGACGCCGGGAAAGGTCAGCTCCGGTGCGTGGCCGATGCCGTATTCCTGATACTTGTCCCAGATGGTCTGCGCGGGCAGGTTCAGCGCCAGCTTCGCGAGCGCGACGTTGCTCGACTTCTGCAGCGCCTGCGCGACCGTCACCACGCCGTGGTTCGAGGTGTCGTGGATCACGGCCGGCCCGATCTTCCAGGTGCCGGGCGAGGTGTTGACGAGCGTTTGCGGCCCGACCTTGCCCTCGTCGATCGACAGCGCCACGACGAGCGGCTTGACGGTCGAGCCGGGCTCGAACGTGTCGATCACGGCGCGGTTGCGCAGCTGCGCGCCGGTCAGGCGGCTGCGGTCGTTCGGGTCGAAGGTGGGATAGTTGGCGAGCGCGAGGATCTCGCCCGAGCGCGCCTCGAGCACCACCACGCTGCCGGCCTTCGCATGGTTGGCGAGCACGGCGGCCTTCAGTTGCGCGTAGGCGAGCTGCTGCACGCGGCGGTCGATCGTCAGCTCGACGGTGGCGCCGTGCCGCGCGGGCACGAGCGGGCGCGTATCGGAGATGATCCGGCCGAGCCGGTCGCGGATCACCTCGCGCTGCCCGGCGGTGCCGAGCAACCGGTCGTTGGCCGCCAGCTCGACGCCTTCCTGGCCGCGGTCCTCGATGTTCGTGAAGCCCACCACGTGCGCGGCCGATTCGCCTTCCGGATAGAAGCGCTTCGAATCGGCGATCTGCGTGATGCCTTCGAGGTCGAGCTTGCCGATCTTCGCGGCGGTGTCGGGATCGATCTGCCGCTTCAGCAGCACGAAGCTCTTGTCGGCCGTCAGGCGCCGCGCGAGTTCGGCGTGCGGCATGTCGAGCAGCTTCGCGAGCGGCCCGTAGGCGGCCGGATCGACCTGCTTCGGGTTGGCCCAGATTTCGTAGGTGGCGAGGCTCACGGCCAGCATCGCGCCGTTGCGATCGACGATGCGCCCGCGCATCGCGTCCAGTTCGATGGTGCGCTGATAGCGTTTCTCGCCCTGGCCGAGATAGAAGTCCTGATTGGCGACCTGCACCCAGAACGCGCGTGCGATCAGCGCGGCGAACGCGAGAAACATGACGATCACGACGAACTTCGAACGCCACATCGGCAGGCTCGACCCGAGCATCGGGCTGCGCGCGACGGCGACGTAGGGATCGGCGGATTTCGGCTTGTTTCGTTGCGGCATGAAGGCGAGCGGGAAGGAGGGGCGTGGGTGTTTGAAAGGAATATAAGGTGATTTGTAATGAATGTCGATGCGAATCTGGGCCGGGCTTGCGGCGGCGCACGACGGCGTGCGATGCGACCGGGGCCATGCCTGGCGGCGTACCGGCGGCGGGGCCTGCCTCGCATCGTCAGGGATGCGAACGATCGGCGGCGCGGGGCGAGCAGGCTGCGCCGGCGGCTCGCGTGCAGCCGGGGAGCTAGACGGGATCCTTGTCCGGCGGCGCGTCGTGCGGCTGCTGCGGGCTGTCATGATGA
This sequence comes from Burkholderia plantarii, assembly GCF_001411805.1. Lineage (NCBI taxonomy): Bacteria > Pseudomonadati > Pseudomonadota > Betaproteobacteria > Burkholderiales > Burkholderiaceae > Burkholderia > Burkholderia plantarii. Next base: position 1,312,691 of record NZ_CP007213.1, read on the forward strand.
CCTGGCGGATGGCCGGGCGGCGCGGGCTCGCCGGTGTCGGGGGCCGGATCGCGGGTCGGACCGGCCGGCAGGTCCGGAATCGGCGAGGTGTGATCGGTCATGGCGTGGGCGCGGTGCGAGAAGGTGGACGGCCGCCGCGCGGGGCGGCGGAGGGCGCGGGCGAGGACTTCCGCGCTTCCGTTATAGACAATGGCGGCGGGACTCGCCCATATCCGTTTCGCCGCGAGCGGCACCCGCCGGGCCGGCGGCCATCCCGGCGGCACGCCCCGGCCGCGCCGGTCAGTCGATTCCGTGGAACACCGCGTCCTCGGGGCCGAGGTAGGCGGGCGACCGCCACGTGGCGTCGCGCATCGAGTGCTGCACGAGGTGATCGACGCCGAGCAGCACGGCGAACACCGCCATGCGCACCGGGATGCCGTTGTCGGTCTGGCGGAAGATCGCGAGCCGCGGGTCGTGGTTCAGGTCGGTGGCGAGATCGTTGGCGCCGGGCCGGCTGTCGCGCGGCAGCGGATGCATGATCAGCGTGTCGCGCTGGCAGACGGTGTCGACGAGCGCCTGGTTGATCTGGAAATCGGGCGTGTAGCCCTCGAACGATTCGTCGGCGAAGCGCTCCTTCTGGATCCGCGTGGCGTAGACCACGTCCGCGCCGGCCAGCCCGCGCGCCAGGTCGGTGGTTTCCTCGATCACATGGCCGTTCTTCGCGATCTGCTCGACGATGTAGCGCGGCATCTCCAGCGAGGCCGGCGCGACCAGCGTGAAGCGGATGCCGCGATAGAGCGCCAGCAGCTTGGCGAGCGAGTGGACGGTGCGGCCGTACTTCAGGTCGCCGACGAACGCGATGTGCGAGCCGTCGACGATCTTGCCGAGCCGCGAGAACTCGCGCTGGATCGTGTAGAGGTCGAGCAGCGCCTGGCTCGGATGCTCGCCGGGGCCGTCGCCGCCGTTGATCACGGGCAGGTTGGTCGCGCGCGCGAACTCGGCCACCGAGCCCTGCTCGGGATGGCGGATCACCAGCGCGTCGACGTAGCCGGCCATCACGCGGCTGGTGTCGTGGATCGATTCGCCCTTGGCCATCGACGAGAACGTGAAGCCGGTGGTGTCGCAGACCGAGCCGCCGAGCCGGCAGAACGCGGCGCCGAACGACACGCGCGTGCGCGTGCTGGCCTCGAAGAACAGGTTGCCGAGCACGGCGCCCTCCAGCACGCGCGAGATCTTGCGGCGGCGCGCGATCGGCTGCATCAGGTCGGCCACGCGGAACAGCGCCTCGACCGAGTCGCGCGAGAACTGGTCGACGGACAGCAATTGCGGGCGGCCCTCGAACAGGATCTGGCTCGCGAGCGATGAGGTATCTACGCTTTGCGTATATGGTGTCTCGTCCGAGGCGCGCGAGACGATCTCCGTCACGTAGCGCTCGACGATCTCGGGCATCGAGCGCGATTCCTGCGAATCGTCGGGCAGCAGCCAGGTATCGAGCGCACGACGGCTCACGCCGATGCGGTTTGCGAACGCTTCGCGGGTCATGTTGAGGCGACGCATCGCGTCGCGCAGGAAGGCTTGCTGGGGAGCGGTCATCGTGGGTTCGATATCAAAATATACGCGATGCGTATAATAGTCGGTCGCGCGCCGAAGTCAAGCCGCCGTGGTCCCCGACAGGGATGTACCTTCTCCGCCACGCACTACAATCAGTTACTGGCGGCCTCGTGCCGCGTTTGTATAATCGGGACCGGTCCCCGCTCCAGCGGGGGCGCAGTCCGTTCGACAAGGTACGATGCGCTCGTTTCGTGCGGGCAAATTTCCAAGGAGAATCACGATGACTCGTTCGATTGCCGCAGTTCTGCTGGTCTTGACCGCCGCGCTCGCAGGCTGCAACACGATCGCCGGTGCCGGCCAGGATATTTCGAGCGGCGGCAACGCCATCTCGAACACGGCCGAAAAGGCCAAGTAAGCGCGCGGCGCCAGCTCGACCGGCGCGCATCGCGACCCTCGACGGGCTGCCTCAGGCAGCCCGTTTTCGTTGGTGCGGCGGGAGATGGAAGATGCGGGCGGGCCCGGCGTTCCGGCGGTGTGTGCGGGGCTGGCCGCTCAGGCCGGACGCCGCGCCTCGGTTTCCTGATACTGCGCCCGCAGCGCGCGCGCGAGCAGCGTGTCCACTTCACGCGGCGGCCCGCCGCGCGTGAGGATCGCCACCGGCGGCAGCGTCCAGTCGAGCGAATACGGCACGATCGCCACGCCGGCGATATGCACGAGTTCCTCGGCGATGTCGGCCGGCACGATCGACACGGCGTTCTCGTTCGAGGCGAGGATCTCGCCGATCAGCCGCGACGAGTAGCTCTCGACGATCGGCACCGGCGGCGACGCGCCCGCGCGCAGGAACAGATCGGAGATCTGCTCGCGGATCGGCGTATGCGGCGCGCCGAGTATCCAGTCGAGCTCGACGAGCTTCTGCCAGTTCAGCGCGTTGCGCGCGAGCCGCGCGGCGAGGCGCCGGCTCGCGATCAGCCGCGGCCGCTGCTGATAGACCACCTCGAAGCGCAGGTCGGCCAGATCGACGGTGGCGGTGGCGCGCGCGATCACCACGTCGAGCTGGTGCTCGCGCAGTTGCGCGATCAGCGTCTCGCTGGTGCTTTCGTGGATCGTCATGGTGAGCCGCTGCGGCACGTCGGCCTGGGTCCGGCGGATCGCGGCGGCCAGCGTCTTGCCCGAGATGAACGGGATCACGCCGATGTGGATGCGCGTGGCGTGGCCGGCCACCACCGCCTCGATGTCGCGCGTGAGGTGCTCGAGGTCGTGCAGCATCGCCTGCGCGCGCGCCAGCACCACCTTGCCGAGCGCGGTCGGCGTCATGCCGCGCGGCGTGCGGTCGAACAGCGGGCCGCCGAACATGCCTTCGAGTTCGGCCAGCGCGTTCGTGACGGCCGGCTGGCTGCTCGCCATCTGCTCGGCCACGCGCGTGAGCGAGCCGTGCTGGCGGATCTGCAGCAGCAGGATCAGGTGGCGAATCTTCAGGCGGGTGCTGAGGCGCCGGATCACTTCGTCCGTATCGAAAGCCACTGTGGCGGGATCCCGGGTCATCATGAAAAGGTGATGCGCCCATACTAATTCAAAATGGCGCGCCGTTAGCGGCTGCCTAGAATCGCTTCCTCAGATCGCCGCCGGGGCAGTCCCGGCGCAGCCAACCCGAGGGAGACGATGAACAAGACCGACCGCCAGGCCGCCCTGGAATACCACCAGTACCCCACGCCGGGGAAGATTTCCGTGACCGCCAGCAAGCCGCTCGTCACGCAGCGCGACCTCGCGCTCGCGTACACGCCGGGCGTGGCGGTGGCCTGCGAGGAGATCGTCGAGGATCCGGCCAACGCGTTCAACTACACGAGCCGCGGCAACCTGGTGGGCGTCATCACCAACGGCACGGCCGTGCTCGGTCTCGGCAACATCGGCGCGCTGGCCTCCAAGCCGGTGATGGAAGGCAAGGCGGTGCTGTTCAAGAAGTTCGCCGGCATCGACGTGTTCGACATCGAGATCACCGAGACCGACCCGGACAAGCTGGTCGACATCATCGCGAGCCTGGAAGCCACCTTCGGCGGCATCAATCTGGAAGACATCAAGGCGCCCGAGTGCTTCACGGTCGAGCGCAAGCTGCGCGAGCGCATGAAGATCCCGGTCTTCCACGACGACCAGCACGGCACCGCGATCACCGTCAGCGCCGCGTTCATCAACGGCCTGAAGGTGGTCGGCAAGGACATCAAGCAGGTGAAGGTGGTGACCTCGGGCGCCGGCGCGGCCGCGCTCGCCTGCCTGGACCTGATGGTCGACCTCGGCCTGCCGCTCGAGAACATCTGGGCGACCGACATCGACGGCGTGGTTTACAAAGGCCGCACCACGCTGATGGATCCGGACAAGGCGCGCTTCGCGCAGGACACCGCGGCGCGCACGCTCGACGACGTGATCGAGGGCGCCGACGTGTTCCTCGGCCTGTCGGCGGGCGGCGTGCTGAAGGCGCCGATGCTCGCGAAGATGGCGAAGAACCCGCTGATCCTCGCACTCGCGAACCCGACGCCGGAGATCTTCCCCGAGATCGCGCACGCCACGCGCGACGACGTGGTGATCGCCACCGGCCGGTCGGATTTCCCGAACCAGGTCAACAACGTGCTGTGCTTCCCGTACATCTTCCGCGGCGCGCTCGACGTGGGCGCCACCACCATCACGCGGCGCATGGAGATCGCGGCGGTCCACGCGATCGCGGGCCTCGCCGAGGAAGAGCCGAACGATTCGGTGGCCGCCGCCTACGGCGCCTACGACCTGTCGTTCGGGCCGAAATACCTGATCCCGAAGCCGTTCGATTCGCGGCTGCTGCTGCGCATCGCGCCGGCGGTGGCGAAGGCGGCCATCGAGGAAGGCGTGGCCACGCGTCCGATCGACGATTTCGCCGCCTATGCCGACCAGCTGCAGCAGTTCGTCTACCACTCGGGCGCGTTCATGAAGCCGCTGTTCTCGGCGGCCAAGCAGTTCGTGCGCGACGGCGCGAAGACGCGCATCGTGTTCGCCGAGGGCGAGGAGGAGCGCGTGCTGCGCGCGGTGCAGGTGATCGTCGACGAGAAGCTGGCGCGGCCGATCCTGATCGGCCGGCCCGAGGTGCTGCTCGCGCGGATCGAGAAGTTCGGGCTGCGCCTGAAGCTCGGCGAGGACGTCGAGGTGACCAACCCCGAGTACGACGAGCGCTTCCACCAGTACTGGACGACGTATTGGGAACTGCGCTGCCGCGACGGCATCACCAAGGAGATGGCGCGCGTGGAAATGCGCCGGCGCCTGACGCTGATCGGCGCGATGATGGTGCGGCTCGGCGATGCGGACGGCATGATCTGCGGCACGGTGGGCGCCTATCACGACCACCTGCGCTTCGTCGACGAGACGATCGGCAAGGCGCGCGGCGCGCGCACCTACGGCGCGATGAACATCCTGCTGCTCGACAAGCGCACCGTCGCGCTGGTCGACACGCACATCAACGACAACCCGAACGCCGACCAGATCGCCGAGTTCACGATCGCGGCGGCTTCGCAGATGGCGTGGCTGAATCTCTCGCCGAAGGTGGCGCTGCTGTCGCGCTCGAACTTCGGCTCGGGCAGCTCGGCCTCGGGCGCGAAGATGCGCGAGGTGCTCGAACTCGTGAAGGAGCGTGCGCCGGACCTCGAGATCGAGGGCGAGATGCACGGCGACTGCGCGCTCGACGAGACGCTGCGCCAGCGCTTCCTGCCGCATTCGCGGCTCAAGGGCGCGGCCAACCTGCTGGTGTGCCCGAACGTCGACGCCGGCAACATCGCCTACAACCTGCTGAAGACGAGCGCGGGCAGCAACGTGGCGGTGGGGCCGTTCCTGCTCGGCGTGAACGCGCCCGTCAACATCATGACGGCCAGCTCGACGGTGCGCCGCATCATCAACATGACCGCGCTGACGGTGCTGCAGGCCAATCGCGACTGACCATCACGGATTGATCCGCGGTTGATCCGCCGGCCGTTGGCCGGCGCGCGCGATTCACGAGATTCACGACGCCCTCCCGGTTCGCCGGGAGGGCGTCGTCATTGGCGCCGTGGTCCCGGCCGCCGCCGCGCCCTCAGCCGAGCGGCAGCGCCGCCGCGCCGCGCCGGAACCGCTCGACGAGGAAGTCGATGAACGCGCGCGCGCGCGCCGACTGGTTGCGCTTGTTCGCGTAGTAGACGAACAGGTCGGCCGACGGCTGCACGTATTCCGGCAGCACCACGCGCAGCCGCCCGCTCTCCAGGTACCTGGAGAGATCCCACTCCGAGCGCAGCAGGATGCCGTGGCCGTCCAGCGCCCAGCCGAGCACGATGTCGCCGTCGTTGCTCGACAGCATCCCGGTCACCTTGATGCTCTCCGCGTGGCCGTCGCGCATCAGCTTCCAGACGCCGTGCGCGTCGTCGTTCTGGCGATGCAGGATGCAGTGGTGCGCGGCGAGGTCGGTCAGCGCGAGCGGTGTGCCGTGCCGTTCCAGATAGCGCGGCGAGGCGCACAGGAAGCGCCGGTTCGACATCACGCGCCGCGCGTTCAGGCGCCGGTCCGGCAGCTCGCCGAAGCGCACCGCCAGATCGACGCCGCTGTCCACGAGATCGATCGGCCGGTCGGTCAGGTCGAGCTGCACCTCCACGTGCGGATAACGCCGCGCGAACTCGGAGACGAGCGGCGCGATGGTGGTGCGGCCGAAGCCGAGCGTGGCGTTCACGCGCAGCAGCCCGCGCGGCGCCGAGCGGCTCGACGCCACCGCTTCCTCCATCTCGCGCACATCGGCGAGGATCCGCGTCGCGTAGTGCAGGTAGGTTTCCCCCTCGGTGGTCAGGCTGATGCTGCGCGTGGTGCGGTTCACGAGCCGCACGCCGAGCCGCGCCTCCAGCTGCATCAGCCGCTTGGTGGCCGCGGGCGGCGTCAGGTTCATGTCGCGCGCGGCCGCCGACAGGTTGCCGTGGCGCGCGAGCAGCACGAAGAATTCGAGTTGGGAGGCGAGTTCGGTTTTCACTCAAAGTGAATAAAGAAGTGAGTTTCAGTGAATCATAAGGCCTGGGTCCGCGCCTAACCTAGCGTCTCGTGCAGCCGCCGGCCGTCGGCGGGCCAGAACTTCGGACCCCTCCATGAGAATCGTTGAAATCCGCGAACAGACCCTCCCGATCAGCTCCCCGATCCGCAACGCGTACATCGACTTCAGCAAGATGACGCTGAGCCTCGTCGCGGTGATCACGGACGTGATCCGCGACGGCAAGCCCGTCGTGGGCTACGGCTTCAATTCGAACGGACGCTACGGCCAGGGCATGCTGATGCGCGAGCGCTTCATCCCGCGCGTGATGGAGGCCGATCCGGCCTCGCTCGTCGACGACAGCGGCGAGAACCTCGACGCGCACCGCATCTGGGCCACCCTGTTCCAGAACGAGAAGCCGGGCGGCCATGGCGAGCGCTCGGTGGCGATCGGCACGATCGACATGGCCGTGTGGGACGCGGTCGCGAAGATCGCCGGCAAGCCGCTGTTCCAGCTGCTCGCCGAGCGCTACGGCACGGGTACGCCCGACCGCAAGGTGTTCGTCTACGCGGCGGGCGGCTACTACTACCCGGGCCAGGACCACGGCAAGCTCAAGGACGAGATGCGCAGCTACCTCGACCGCGGCTACACGGTGGTCAAGAAGAAGATCGGCGGCGCCTCGCTCGACGAGGACCTGCGCCGCATCGACTCGATCCTGAGCGTGCTCGGCGACGGCCAGCGCCTGGCCGTGGACGCGAACGGCCGCTTCGACCTGGACACCGCGATCCAGTACGCGAAGGCGCTTTCGAAATACGACCTGTTCTGGTACGAGGAAGCGGGCGATCCGCTCGACTACGAACTGCAGGCCACGCTGCGCAATTACTACGACAAGCCGATGGCGACCGGCGAGAACCTGTTCTCGATGCAGGACGCGCGCAACCTGATTCGCCACGGCGGCATGCGTGCCGACCGCGACTGGCTGCAGTTCGACTGCGCGCTCAGCTACGGGCTGGTCGAATACCTGCGCACGCTCGACATGCTGCACCAGCACGGCTGGTCGCGTTCGCGCTGCATCCCGCACGGCGGCCACCAGATGTCGCTGAACATCGCGGCGGGGCTCGGGCTCGGCGGCAACGAATCGTACCCGGACCTGTTCCAGCCGTTCGGCGGCTTCCCCGACGGCGTGAAGGTCGAGAACGGCTACATTACGATGCCGGACCTGCCGGGCATCGGCTTCGAGGGCAAGGCGGACCTGTATCGGGTGATGCGGGAGCTGTCGTCGAACTGAGGTCGAACCGGGCGGATCGGGGCGGCCGGAAGCGGCGGTGTCGATGATGCCGCCGCCGAGGTTCGCTTGATGATCCGATCGATGCGGCCCGGCCGCTCGAGTGCCTGCGGGTGCTCGTGCGGCCGGGCCGTTTCTCATTCATGGCACGGCAGCCACGCGCCGTGGAAGCCGGCCGGAATCCGCACCGGCAGGTGGACGGTGGCCAGCGGCGCGGCGTCGATCGCGGCCGCGTCGAGCACGATCACGTCGCTCGTATCGGTGGCCGCGCGCCAGACGCAGGCCAGCACCCAGCCGTCGTCCTCGTCGCTCCCGGTGGCGCCCGGGCGCGGCACGAACACCGGCTCGCCGTTCTGGTCGCCGGGCGCGATCGCATGGCGCACGATCTCGCCGCGGCGCACGTCGACGCGGACGATGCCGCGCATCTCGTCGAGGCGCGGCTGCTCGGCCGCGTGGAAGAAGCGGTAGACGCGGCCGGTGCGCCGTTCGTCGATGCGCGGCAGTTCCAGCGCGGCGTCCAGCAGCGGCGCCTCCTGGACGGTGCCGCGCGCCAGATCGAACGTGTAGCGCCACGGCTGGCCGGGCGGGTTCGCTTCGAACGCGCCGCCGTCCGGCGCGAGCCGCAGGAACCACGGATAGCGGATCGCATCGAGCACGATCCGCGATGGTGCCGCGCCCATGCCGTCCTCCACGTCGTAGGCGTTGATCACGTGCTGGATGAAGCACGGCGCCACCTCGAACCAGCGCACCGCGCCGCCATGGCGTGGCAGCACGCCGATGCGCGCCGGCCGGCCGTCGTCCCAGCGCAGCGGCATGCGATGGCCGCGCGCGAGCATCGTGAAGTCGTAGACCACGTTCAGGTCCAGCAGCAGGCTGTGCGTCGCGGTGATCGCGAGGTCGTGCATCATCGCGGCGCGCGGCAGCTCGATCTCGAGGTCCACGCGCGTCGCGCCGTCCGGCGCGGCCACCTGATACCGCAGACACGGCGCGGCCCGTTGCGCGCGAAAGCCGATCAGCTCGTCGCTGAACGGATCGCGTTTCGGATGCGCGGTCATGCCGTCGACGAACGCGGGGTGGCGATCGGCCGGGCCGAGCGTCTCCAGCGCGGGCGAGATCGCGAGCGGCATGCCGCCTTCGGCCAGCGCGAGCGTCGTGCCGGCGTGGCGGATCACGTTGACGTTCGGATTCGTGTCGGGCATCGCGTCGACGAGCGCCGGCGCATGATGCTCGGCCCAGCGCCGCGTGCGCAGCCAGCGGTTGCGGTAGGCGGTGGCGCGGCCGTCGGCGAAATCGATCGCGTGCAGCATCGCGGCCTCGGGCCACCACGACAGCAGGTCGTGGCCCGCGAAGCGGCCGGTGAGCGGGTTCGGCCCGTTGCGCACGAGCTGGCCGCGCAGTTCGCGCGGGATCGTGCCGGTGACGCGCAGCGCGGTGTGCCCGGTTTCGGCGGCGACAGGGGCGAGGGCGCCGGCGTTCAGGTCGATGGGGAACATGGTTGGAATAGGGGGATCGAGGCGATTCTTGATTTATATCCGGGTATAAATAAACGGTCAATAATATCCGGATAAAAATATGAAGGCACGGACGGCTTGCCGGTGAGGGCGTGGTGTGAGTTCCCGGGCGTGAAGCGGGCGGGCGCCATCCGCCCGTGGCCGGCGGACCGCCGGCGCGCAGCGCGAAACCATGTCTCGCGTCGATGAGTGTCATCGCCGGCCGCTGCCCGTTGCCGTTTCCACCTCGCGATCGATCACGTCGATATGCGCACTTTGCGACGCGAAACCGCTTCGATATCGTCAGGATGCCGAATCCTGTCGCACCGGCCCGTCTCACGCCTTCCGCCTGGCTCGCTATCCCTCTCCTGCGGTTCCATCCATCGGCAACGACCCTGTCAAATCCGCCGGATCCGTCGTCATCCCGCGTCGTCCAGCGGCGCGCGAGCCGCCGCCGCCGTCCGGCGCCAGGCGCCAGGCGCGTCATGGGCCCGGTGCGCGGCCAGATTCGTTTCGCGATGGCGCCGTCGTCGCTCGCCGCCCTGCCGGGCGTGGGCTTCCTGCTGTCGCCGGCCCGGGCCATCCGGCGCGTCGGCGAGGCGCCCCGGGCCTGGCCGCTCGACGCCGTGCCGGCCGCCTGCCGGTGCCGTGCCGGCGCTTGTTGCGCGCGGCTCGCCAGCTTCGGCCAGTCGCATCGCGCGGCGTTCCGGCTCGAAACCGTCCTGCGTCGCGAGCTGGTCGACCACGTGGCCCGCGTCTCGCTCGGCACGCTGCAGCAGACGGGCGCCGCCGCGCTCGCCGAGGTCGTCCGCGACGACGTGAAGGCGCTGCACGTGTTCGTCGCCGACAGCAGGCCGTTCTACGCACGCGCGCTCGTCGCGCCGCTCGCGATGCTGGCGGCGCTGTCCTGGCTCGACTGGCGTCTCGCGCGCTGCGTGATCGCGATGATCGTGGTGGGGGCGGCGTGCTGTCGTTGGCGATGCGCTGTTCGATCGAGATCGGGCGCGCCTGCAACGCGGCGCGCGAACGCGTGAGCGCGACCGTTGCGAGTTCGTGCGGGCGATGCCGGTGGTGCGGACCTTCGACATCGGCTACGCCACGCTCGGCCTATCGGCAGGCGCTCGACACCTATCTCGAACTGCTGACGGGCTGATACCGCCGCGCCGGCGCTGCTCAATCCGCTGCCGAGCCTGTTCGTACCGGGGTGGCACGGCGCCGTGCCGTGCCTGCGCGGGTCGCTCGACTTCGCGACCTGGATCGGCGCGCTGCTGATCGGGACCGACGCGGGCCAGTGCCTCGATGCCGACCTGCTGGCGGTCGCGCGCGGTGCGCTGCGAGGAATTCGTGGCGCGGCTGCCGCAGGGCTGGCCGACCCGGCTCGGCGAGATCGGCGGGCGCCTGTCAGGCCGCGAGCGGCAGCGCATCTCGATCGCGCGGGCGCCGCTGAAGAACGCGTCGATCGTCTGTCTCGACGAACCGACCGCCGCGCTCGACGTGGAAGGCGAGCTGGCGGTCCAGCAGGCGGTCGGCGTGCCGGTGCGCGAGCGCACCGTGATCGTGATCGCGCACCGGCTGCCGACGAGCGTCGGCGCCGACCGGATTCTCGTCATCGATGGCGGGCGGCTCGTGCAGCAGGGCCGGCACGAGGCGCCGCCGCGTGCCGGAGGGCGTCATCGCGCGATGTGGATGGCGCAGCGGCACGCGTCGGCGCATGCGTCGCGGCTCGGCGGCGGGGCGGTGCAGGGCGGGGGATCGGAGCAACGCGCGGGCGGATGCCGCGACGACAGGGCCATGCCGGCGGCGGCACGGCCACGCCGCCGCCGCGTGCGTGCAGCTGCACGCGCGGCGGGGGCGGCGGGCACGATACCGCGTCAGGCGATGTTTTCGAGCGACGGGTAGTCGGTGTAGCCGGTCGCGCCATCCGCGTAGAACGTCGACGGCACCGGCGCGTTGAGCGTCGCGTCGAGTTCGAAGCGGCGCGGCAGGTCCGGGTTCGCGATGAACAGCTTGCCCCAGGCCACCGCGTCGGCCTCGCCGGCGGCGACCACGGCCTTGCCGGTGTCGAGCGTGAAGCCGTCGTTGGCGATCACGGGGCCGCCGAACTCGGCCTTCAGGCGCGGCGCGAGACGATCGTCGCTGAGCGGCTCGCGCACGCAGAGGAACGCGACCTTGCGGCGGCCCAGTTCGCGCGCGACGTAACCGAAGGTCGCGGCCGGGTCCGAATCGCTGATCGTATGCGCGGTGCCGCGCGGCGACAAATGGACGCCCACCCGTTGCGCGCCCCACACCTCGATCGCGGCGTCGGTGGCTTCGAGCAGGAAGCGCGCGCGGTTCTCGATCGAGCCGCCGTAGGCGTCGGTGCGGTGGTTGGTGCCGTCCTGCAGGAACTGGTCGGGCAGGTAGCCGTTCGCGCCGTGGATTTCCACGCCGTCGAAGCCGGCCAGCTTCGCGTTCTCGGCGCCCTTGCGGTAGGCGGCGATGATGCCGGGGATTTCGTCGAGTTCGAGCGCGCGTGGCGTCACGAACGGGCGTTCCGGGCGCAGCAGGCTCACGTGGCCGCCCGCCGCGATCGCGCTCGGCGCCACCGGCAGGTCGCCGTTGAGGAACACCGGGTCCGAGATGCGGCCGACGTGCCACAGCTGCATGAAGATCCGGCCGCCCGCGTCGTGGACCGCCTTCGTCACGAGCTTCCAGCCCTCGACCTGCTCGTCCGACCAGATGCCGGGCGTGTTCGCGTAGCCGACGCCCTGCGGCGTGACGGCCGTGGCCTCGGTGAGGATCAGGCCGGCTGTGGCGCGCTCCGCGTAGTAATGCGCCATCAGCGCGTTCGGCACGCGGGCTTCGTTGGCGCGGGCGCGCGTGAGCGGCGCCATCACGACGCGGTTGCGCAGCGTCAGATCGCCGATGACGAGCGGATCGAACAGGGTAGGCATGAGGAATTCCTTATCTATCGAAAATGAGGATGCCGGACGAACCGTTCCGCGGACGCGGTCCTGGCTCGGCAACGCCGTTACAGGTTGGTTTGCAACTGATCGAGAAACGCGCGGATCACCGTTTCGTTGCGCCGGAAAAACACCCATTGGCCGAACCGCGAGGATTGCACCAGCCCCGCGCGCTGCAGCGTCGCGAGGTGGGCCGACACGGTCGATTGCGACAGGCCGCAGCGCGCGTCGATCTGGCCCGCGCACACGCCTTCCTGCAACGGCATGTGAACCTGCTCCGGGAAATGCCGGTGCGGCTCCTTGAGCCAGAGCAGGATGTCGCGGCGGACCGGATTGGCCAGCGCCTTGTGAATCGCGTCGATGTCGAGCGTCATGGATGAAAGTCGGTGGAGCAACGGGCTCCGCTTGTATCGTCGTCGAACGAAGCATATATCGGAATATCGCGATATATGAAAATGACCATGGCGGGTGGCTGGGTATCGGTGGTCCGCAGGTGGGGTGGCAGGCGCTTTTCCGCGGCGGGCGGGACGCCGGTCGTGATCGTGTGGCTGCTGTTTCCGTGCTGATGCGGCACCGTGTCGGCGGGATCGTCGTGCCTTGCCGAGCGCTTCCGCCTCGGGTCGTCACCGCATGCGTGGCTTGATCGGTGTTCGCGCTTGGCGAGTGGGATCGCCGCCCCGACGCGCGGTAAGGCACGTCATCCGGCGTTGCGCGCCCCGTCGCACCAATGCCGCCACGCCTCGCGATACGCCGCCTCGATATGCGTCGCGAAGCGCGGGCCGTTCATCAGCGGCGAGGCCGCGAGCCGCTCGCGCAGGCTCGCCCGCATCGCGCCGAGCCGCGGCAGGTCGCCCGCCAGTTCGACGGCGATCTCGACGAAGCGCGCGTCGCTGTCGGCTACCACCTCGCCCAGCCCCAGGTTCGTCGACTGGCTCAGGCCGGCGCGTCCCACCACCGTGTCGCCGATTCGCGTGACGACCGGCACCCCCATCCAGTACGAATCGAGGCTCGTGGTGTGGCCGTTGTACGGAATCGTGTCGAGCCCGATGTCGATCTGGTGATACGTCTGCAGATAGTCGGCGCGCGGCCGGAACGGCGTGAACGCGACCCGCCCGGCCGCGATGCCGTGCCGGGCCAGCTTGTCGAGCAGGCGCGCGCGAGCGGAGCCGTCGGGCGCCATCAGGATCAGCCGGGCGTCCGGCAGCGAGCGCATCACGGCGCCCCATAGCCGGAACGAGGCGTCGCCGAGCTTGCACGGATTGTTCAGGCAGCCGAAGGTCGGATAGCCGTTGGCGAGCGCGGGCAGCGCGTTGACGGCCGGCGTGTCCGCCAGCGGGTCGTAGCACCAGAACGAATCGGGCAGGCGGATCGAGCGCTCGGTGTACCAGGCGTCGGCGCCGGCCGGATCGAGCCACGGGTCGGTCAGCCGGTAGTCGATCGCGTCGATGCCGGTGGTGCCGGGATAGGCCAGCCACGCGATCTGCACCGGCGCCGGGCGCCGCGCGAACAGCAGCGGCCGGCTGTCGGCCATGTGCATGCTCAGGTCGATCAGGATGTCGATCCGGTCGTCGCGAATCGTGCGGGCGAGCCGTTCGTCGTCGAGCCGGCTCACGTCGCGCCAGACGTCGGCGTGGGCGGCGAGGCGCCGGGTCAGGTCGTCGGGCCGCGCGACGCTCGCGTAGCAGAAGACCTCGAAATGCCGGTGATCGTGATGCGCGAGCAGCGGCAGCGTGAACAGCGTCTGGCAGTGGTTGCGGAAGTCCGGCGATACGTAGCCGACGCGCAGCCGGCGCGCAGGCGTCGCGTCGTTCCGATGCGGCTGGCGCGCGGCGCGCAGCGGCGCTTCATGTCGCGCCGACCAGCGGCGGCATTCCTCGAGGATCGGCCCGGGCTGGTCGGCCTGGAACGACAGCGCGTAGACCAGATTGCCGTGCGCGAGGACGTTGTCGGGATCGCTGGCGAGCGCGCGGCGATAGCTGTCGATGCCCTCGTCGAGGCGCCCCTGGTCCTTCAGCACGTTGCCGAGATTGTTGTGCGTGACGGCATGGTGCGGATCGACCGCGAGCGCGCGGCGCAGATGCGCCTCGGCCTCGTCCATCGCGCCGAGCGTGCGCAGCACCACGGCGAGGTTGTTGAGCGCGGCGAGAAAGTCGGGCCGCAGGCCGATCGCGGCGCGAAACGCGTCGGCCGCCTCGTGCAGCTGCCCCGATTCGCGATGGACGACGCCGAGATTGTTGCAGGCATCGGCATGCGCGGGCACCTGCCCGATCGCGCGCCGGTAGTGGACCAGCGCCTCGGGCCGCCGGCCGAGCGCGTGCAGCGCGTTGGCCAGGTTGTAGTCGGCTTCGGGGAAGGCCGGGTCCAGTTCCAGGGCACGCGCGAGCCGGGCCGCGCTGCCCGCGAAGTCGCCGCCGCGATGCAGCGCGACGCCCAGGTTCGCGAGGCCGCATGGCCAGTCGGGCGCGGCCTGTACCGCGGCTTCGAGCAGCGTCACGGCCTCGTCGGTCCGGCCGGCCGCCAGCACCAGCGTGGCGAGATTCGTCAGCGCGTTGGCGTCGCCCGGATGCAGTGCGACGGCCTGCCGGTAGACGGCCTCGGCCGCGGGCGCGTCGCCTTGCTGGCGGTGGCAGTTGCCAAGATTGTTGAGGGCGTCGGCGTGCGCCGGGTCGATGGCCAGCAGCGCGGCGTAGACCTCGACGGCGGCGGCGGTCTCCGCCACGGCCTGCAAGGTCGTGGCCAGCGCGAACAATGCATCGACCGAGCGGGCGTCGAGCGCCAGCGCCCGCTGGTAGGCATCGATCGCCTCGGCGAAGCATTGCGCGGCGGTGAATACGTGCCCGCGCGCGAGGTGGTAGCGGACGTTGTCGGGCGCATGGGCCAGCGCGCGGTCGAGCCAGCCGAGCGCCGTCTCGTGGGCGCCGCGTTGCAGGTTCAGCACGCCGAGACGGAACATCACGTTCGCCTCGTCCACGGCGCCTGTCAGCGCGCGTTCGTACAACTCGCGCGCTTCGTCGAGCCGGCCCGCGCCATGGTGCGCCATCGCGAGTGCCAGCATCTGGTTGCTTTCCATCGTTTGCCTGCCGGGGAAACTGTTGCGTCGACGGCGCCGTCGCGGCGCGGTCCGCCGTTCGATCAAGCGATCCGGGGCGGCAAGCCGCGGCCGCGTCGAGACGGGCGGATTCCGCCGGACCATAGCAAGCCGGATCTCGGCGTTGGTTACCGCCGTTAATACGTGGTCATATCGCGCCCGTCCTGGTGTTGCGGCGTGCGGGCCATGGGCGGCGAGATATTGGCGCGTGACGGCGGCGGGTCGGCCGGCGTCCGGCGGCATGAAAGCGTGGTCGAGGCCGAGTCAGCCGTCGATCCGGGGTCGTCGTCGACACGGCGGTCTGTCTGGAAAATGGCTGCCTGTCGGCTACGGCGCACCGACGAAGCTTTCCGATGGCAGGAAATGCGCGGTAACCCGTAAGTAACATGCGGCCCGGATGAATGGTGGGCAGCGTGGCCGGGCGGCCGGACGTGAGGTGGTTCCGGGGAAACGAAGGGGGCTGCTTCGACAGTCCGGCCCGCCGTCGGTTCCAACACACTATATATATAGTGTGTTGCGCGGCCGGCATCGATCCTCGGTCGGGGCACCGGCCGCAGCCTCGGTCTGGCCGTGCGGGGTTTTCCTGGCTGATTGCCGTCACCTCGCCGCCACCCGCCCGGCACGAGAACCCAGCCCGGGCCTTCCCGCCGCCACGAGCCGGGCACCCAGCCCCGGCCCGGACGTGCGACCACCCAATGCCCCGGCACCCACACGTATCGGCCGCCGCGCCAGTCCCGCTGGCCGTCGGCCCAGACATAGCGGCGTCCACGCGGCGGCGGCGGGCGGCGGTCATGACAACGCGGCGGCGCGCTCGCCTAACGGCGGTGCGGGCTGCCCGCTGGCGAGCGACGCGGCTCCGGCGGCGCGGGCTGCGCGTTCGCGGCGAACGGCAGGCCCCTGGCGCAGGCGGCGCCGGCCATGGCGACGGCTCGAAGGAAATCGCGACGATGCATCGACAGACTCCGGAAGGACCGGGTTCGCCGCCCGACAGGGCAAGCGTTGCCACGTTAGCGCGGCGGTTACGCGAGAAGCATGACAGCCGTTGCAATGGACGTGACGTTTGATGGCGGTCCGTCTCGATGGATGGCGCGTACGCGTGCGCGAAAACGTTTTCTCGCGGCGTCGGTACCGAAAATGCACCAGATTGGGGATAAAAAGGTATTTATTACCGTTTCGGCATTTCTTGCTGATCGCCTGATGTTGTTTCTTTGCAACCGTCAAGACGGTGACATGAAGGAATGCCAGCCGCGAGCGTGCCAAAAAAGCGCCGTCAAGCATCCAAAAAAACAAGTCAAAACAAAGGCTTAACGAAGGCTACCATTTTCATTATTTCTGGTTTCGGAAAAAGTTATTTCTTTATTCGCGCGTGGCGACCCTAGGGTCCACCCCTAAACTCACGATTCCCAGAACGGCCAACCATCCGGGCGCGCCACGAGAGAAGTGAGGTGGCGCTTCCGGGCGGTTGCAGACCGTTTATGAAACAAGGTCGCAAGGCCTGCCTCTTTTTAAATGAAGGGAGCTCCACGAATGAAAAAGACTCTGATCGTTGCAGCCGCTGCAGCATCGTTCGCAACTGTCGCCCACGCGCAAAGCAGCGTCACGCTGTACGGCGTGCTCGACGCGGGCATCACGTACCAAAGCAACGTTGCCGGCAAGTCGCGCTGGTCGGAAGGCACGGGCATCGACCAAAGCCTGTTCGGTCTGCGTGGTTCGGAAGACCTCGGTGGCGGCCTGAAGGCAATCTTCACGTTGGAAAGCGGCTTCAACCTCGGTAACGGCCGCTTCCAGAACAACGGCGGCATGTTCAACCGTCAAGCGTTCGTCGGCCTGTCGAGCCAGTACGGCACCGTCACGCTGGGTCGTCAGTACGATTCCGTGCAGGACTATCTGGCTCCGCTGACGGCAACCGGCTCGTGGGGCGGCACGTACTTCGCCCACGTCGGTAACCTCGACAACCTGAGCACGAACGGCGGCTACGCCACGAACAACTCGATCAAGTTCACGAGCGCGAACTACGCCGGCCTGCAATTCGGCGGCACGTATGCGTTCTCGAACAACACGAACTTCGGCAACAACCGCGCATACAGCGGCGGCGTGTCGTACCAGTTCCAGGGCCTGAAGCTGGCGGGTGCCTACTCGCAGCTGAACAACCCGAACGCAGTCGGGGGCGGCGCAGTTGACGCGAACAACCCGTTCGTGAACCAGGGCCGTGTCCGCACCTACGGTGCAGCCGCTGCCTACGCGTTCGGCCCGGCGGAAGCGGGTGTGGCCTGGACGCAAGCGCGTCTGGACGACACGACGGCTGGCAACAACCTGCGTATCGACAACTACGAAGTCAACGGCAAGTACAACCTGACGCCGGCTCTGGGTCTGGGCATCGCCTACACGTACTCGAACGGCCGCGTCGGCACCGACAACGCCCACTGGCACCAAGTCGGCCTGCAAGCCGACTACGCACTGTCGAAGCGCACCGACGTGTACGCCCAGGCTGTGTACCAGCGTGCAAGCGGCGCGAACGCGTCGATCTACAACGGCGACCTGATCTCGAGCAGCTCGAACCTGTCGTCGTCGCTGAACCAGACGGCAGCAACGGTTGGCCTGCGTCACCGCTTCTAAGCATGACGGCTGCCCCTTGGGGCAGTCAGCAAAAGGCGCCTTCGGGCGCCTTTTTTCGTTTACGTCCCGTGTTTCGGTGTGGCGAGAGCCGATGGCCGGGAAGCCGGCGGCGCGGTTCCTCGCCGGTGCGTCCGAACGGCCCGGTGCGGGGATGGAGACGATGGCCGGCAGTATGAGGTGTCCTGCGTCACGGGCCGTGTCGGGTGGCGGCGGTACGCGTGGCTAGCCGTGGGAGGCGACGGCTCTCGGCAGCCGTCGCGCGTGCAACGGCAAGAGTGATCGGTCAGCCATTTGTCAGTATTGTTACTCGTATGAACAAACTGAACCGACACGGACCCGATTCAAGCCGGGATCGTTGCTATCCGTGCAACGGTGTTTGTCCAAACTAAGGGTTTTCCCTGTGACAATCCGAGCCTAGACTTCAGTCATTCGCTTCAGACAGACATCGATGCCTGAGGTGGACAAAAACCAAAACATCTCGGAGGTAACATCATGAAATCGCTCGTTTATGCTGCTGTCGTCGCTTCGGTCCTCGCCGCTCCGGTCGCTTCGTTCGCCCAGTCGAACCCGCAACCGCTGACGCGCGCGGACGTTCGCGCCGATCTGGTTCAACTCGAACAGCACGGCTACAACCCGGTGGCCAGCGACGCGGAATACCCGCACAACATCCAGGCCGCGGAAGCGCGCGTGCAGCAATCGCAGCAAACGCTCACGCACGCCGACACCAGCGGCTACGGCGTGCAGCCGGTGGCTGGCTCGCAATCGGGCCGTCGCGCGGCGACCGCGCCGAACCCGATCGACAGCGTCTATTTCGGCCACTAAGTCGATCAGCGAGCGGCAGGGCGCCGGCGGTTCGCGGAACCGCCAGGCAGCCCTGCAGCCAGCATGACGACGTGGCGAGGCGCCGCCTCGTCACGAATTCGACAGATCAGGTCTGAGGCCCGGGCGAGAACCGCCGGGCAGGCATCACCTCACAGGACCTCCGTCGCCGCACAACGGCGGCTTTGCCCGGACGCGATGCGTTTGGGCATTTTTTGCGCCCGGTGCGGCGCACGACGGCGGCGCGGCAGCTTGCTCGCGCCGCCTGCGTGGCGAGGCTTGCTTCCGGCCGGCTCGGCGGGTTCAGCCTATTCGGCGCCGGAGTCGATCGGCGTGCCGTGGATGTAGTGTTCGAGCTGGTTGATCATGTACTGCTGATCGGCGATCACGCTCTTCACCAGGTCACCGATCGAGATCACGCCCAACAGCTTGCCACCGTCGAGCACAGGCAGGTGGCGCACGCGGTGCTCGGTCATCAGCGCCATGCACTGGTCGCTGGTCTGCGAGGGTTCGACGTAGCGCACCTTCACGGTCATGATTTCCTCGATGCGCGTCGCCTTCGACGAGCGCTCGAGCAGCACGACCTTGCGCGCGTAATCGCGCTCCGTGACGATGCCGACGATGTCGTTGCCTTCCGTCACGACGAGCGCGCCGACGCTCTTGATGGCCATCAGTTTCAGCGCGTCGTAGACGGAGTCATCCTTGCCGATCGTATACACCGTTCGGCCGGCCTCGGGCTTTGATTTGAGAATATTCGCGACGGTTGTGCTCATACGATCTCCGGAGACCGGGCGCCAGACAAGCCCGAAGGAACCAGTATAGAGACGTTCGCGCACCGCGGAAGCGGTGCAGAACGCATAACGTAGATTAGCGGTAAACTCCGCCTGCGCGCCACTCCGAACATTCCTTAACTCCGAATTCCCGATGTTTTCCATGTCTTCGCATCCCGTATCACCCCCGGCCGACGAGCATCCGGCCGACGAGCCCGTGACGCTCGTCGCGTCGGCATCGCTGCCGACGCGTTATGGCGTGTTCATGTCTCATGCATTTCGTGTCGACGGCAGCCAGGCCGAACATCTGGCACTCGTGGTGGGCGACGTTGCCGGTCAACAGCCGGTGCTGACGCGGCTGCATTCGGAGTGTCTGACGGGCGACGTGTTCGGCTCGTATCGCTGCGATTGCGGCGAACAGCTCGATCTTGCACTGCGCAATATCGTTGCCGAAGGGCGCGGCGTCCTGCTGTACCTGCGCGGCCACGAAGGGCGCGGCATCGGCCTGAGCAACAAGATCCGCGCCTACGCGCTGCAGGAGCAGGGGCGCGACACGGTCGAGGCCAACCGCGATCTCGGCCTGCCCGACGACGCGCGCGAATACGATTCGGCCGCGGCGATCCTGCGGATTCTCGGCGTCACCTCGGTACGGCTGATGAGCAATAACCCGAAGAAATTCGACACGCTGGTCGCGCACGGCATTCCCGTGTGCGAGCGCGTGGCGCTGCCGGTGCCGGTGCGCGACGAGAACGAGCGATATATCCGGACCAAGCAGGTCAAGTTCGGCCACTACTTCGACGAGAACGAGTGATGGATGCAAGGGCCTCTTCGGAGGCCCTTGTCGTATCGGCGGGACGAATGCGCATGACCCGGCGGGGTGGCATACCGGAGCCTCAGGCCGGCAGCGAAAACACGGAAATGGCCACGGCAAGCTGGTTGGTCTGCGTTTTCAGCACGTCGGCCGACGCGCTGGCCTCTTCGACCAGCGCCGCATTCTGCTGCGTCGTCTGATCCATGTTGGCCACGGCGATGTTCACCTGTTCGATGCCCGAGCTTTGTTCGATCGACGCCGTGCTGATCTCGCCCATGATGGCGGTGACGCGGCGCACCGCATGCACGATCTCCCGCATCGTGTCGCCCGCGCGGCCGACGTGCTGCGAGCCGCCCTCTATTTTCTGGGCCGATTCCTCGATCAGGTTCTTGATTTCTCGCGCGGCGGCCGCGCAGCGCTGCGCGAGGCTGCGGACCTCGCCCGCCACCACCGCGAAGCCCCGGCCGCCTTCACCGGCGCGGGCGGCTTCGACCGCCGCGTTCAGCGCGAGGATGTTGGTCTGGAACGCGATGCCCTCGATCACGCCGATGATGTCGCCGATCTGGTCCGACGACTGGGAAATGCCGCGCATCGTCTCGACCACCTGATTGACCACTTCACCGCCGCGCGCCGCCGTTTCCGACGCGTCGAGCGCCAGCTTGCTGGCCTGCTTCGCGTTGTCGGCGTTCTGCTTCACGGTCGCGGTGATCTGTTCCATGCTCGACGCCGTTTCGCCGAGCGCGGTGGCCTGCTGCTCGGTCCGGCGCGACAGATCGGCGTTGCCGGCGGCAATCTCGTTGGATACCGAGGCAATCAGCGTGGCACCGCTGCGAATCTGCATGATGGAATGCGCCAGCCGTTGCTGCATGCGCTGCATGGCAGCAAGCAGGCTGGTTTGATCGCCTTTGTGCGTGATCACCGACACGTCGAGATCGCCGTCGGCGATGCGCGAGGCGATCTGCGCGGCATAGGCCGGTTCACCCCCCAACTCGCGCAGGATGCTGCGGGCGACCGCGCCGACGATCAGCGTCACGCCGAAACACAGAATCAGCGTGGCGCCGACGAATCTCGCCAGGGTTGCATAAAACGCGGTGTCGATATCGTCGATGAACACACCGGTGATGATCGTCAAATCCCACGGCTTGAACAGGCGCACGAAATTGATTTTCGGCGCCATTTTGTTGGTTACCGGCTTCAGGAACTGCAGGTCAACGAAACCTTCCCCCTGTTTCTCGGCCAGATCCGCGCCGTCCTGAAACACGTGGCGGCCTTGCGGATCGGTGAAGCCGCTCATGTCCTTGCCCTCGAGTTCGGGCCGCAAGCCGTGCATGACCACTTTCGCGTGGGCATCCGTAATGACGAGATAGCCGCCGGAGCCGTTGTAGCGCATGGCGCGCAGATCCGCCATGGCATTGCGCCGTGCGTCGTCAGGCGACATCGTGCCCGCCGCCGCCAGGCCGTTATATCGATCGAGGATGGTGTACGCGATGCTCACGACACTTTGGAGTTCCGTCTGGCGATCGGCGATCATGGTGTCGCGCGTCTTGAACGCGCCCCACAAGCCGATTGCCACGAGCCCGATGCACATCGCGGCAATCGCGAGCCAAAGGCGCGCCTTCAATCGAAAACGTTCCATTACCCTGTCTCCTCCTCTTTATCGTTCGATAAGACGTAACGTTGCTGCGGTGCGCACAGTCATTCGCTTGGTATTAACGGCATCGGTGGAAATAAATTGAATCGATTGTAAATCGTTTGACGGCGTGGAACGCGTTGTGTGACGCGGGGGCATCGGGAATGTTGCTGGATGGATGATTATATTATCTGGTTACTTAATAACGATCGTCATTTTGATTTTATGTCGCTGCGATCAAAATGATGGAGTTTCCTTCGGCGGCGCCTGCGAATTAATTAATGATTTTGAATAACGATTGGGATGTTTCGCGCCGCCGGCGCAGTCCGGATAAGAGGCGCTTGATCAGGATCGTGCGAGCGCCCATGCAAGCATGAAAATAACACCGTGTTTCTCGTGTCGAATCACCATCCGCGGGTTGCTCCACCCGTTGGACTTCCCGTTCAACGTGATCGAGAGGCAGGGAACGATGGCGGGTTCCGCTGTCGCGAGCATCGGCTTTGGCTGGTGATATCGGCCGGAAACGGATGAATGCGCGCATCCGCTTTCCGCCGGTCCGGTCGAGCGCGCAACCGCTGCCGTCATGTGCCGGGGCGCGCGATCGTCAGACGCCTGTTTGCGCGGCGACCTCGTTAACCCGACGGCTTGCCGTCGCCACGCGGCGTAGTCGCGAACGCGCGGCGATAGGCATGCGCGAACGCGCTTTGCGACGTATAGCCGACCGTGAGCGCGACTCGCGCGACGTTGTCCTCGCCGTTGGCGAGCATGGCGCGCGCCCGCGCAAGTCGCCAGGACCTGACGTAATCGAGCGGCGGCTTACCCACCGTCCGCGTGAAGAGAGACGCGAACGCCGACCGCGACATGCCGGCCGCCGCCGCAAGGCGCGCGACCGTCCAGGGCTCCGCGATGTCATTATGGATAAGGGCAAGGGCGCGACCCAGCCGCGGCTCGGCCAGCGCGTCGAGCCAGCCGGCAGGGACCGGGCCGACGGTGCGTGCGCGGATCGCCTCGATCATCAGAATTTCTGCAAGCCGGGTAGTCACCGTCTCCGATCCAATCGCATCGCGCGTGATTTCGGCATCGAGCGATTTGAGTACGGCGGCAACGCTTGCCGCCGCCCCGAGGGAGTGCGGGACGACCGCAAACACCGGGAGCATATCGAGCAGGAATCCGGCATTGTCTCGCGCCAGCGTGATGCCTCCGCCCAGCATGACCGTGTCGTCGCCATGCAGGCGCAGCTCGTGCAACGCCATCCCTTCGTAGTACTGCATGCCATCGACGGGCGGCACGCCGGGGCGGCTGGAGACGGTATAGGACGTACGCCCGATCAGGCAGACATCGCCGGCATCAAGAAACTCTCCAGTGCGGCCGGGAAGTTCGATCCAGCAGGCTCCCTTCAGGACGGCGACGAATTTCAGGCGCTCCCGCTCGGGAAACGCGAGCGCCCAGTCCCCCGCAGCTTCGAGCCGCGTCGGGCGCGTGGCCCGCGCGTCGAGCAGTGCAAGCACGTCGGAAAGCGGATCGCGCGAGGATTTGGACGATTGCGACAAAATCATGGTGGCGTGAGCATAGACCATCTTTTGATGTCGATGTTTAATTTCGACATCAAAGGAGAAGGACATGAACGACACGAAGGTTATTGCGATCACCGGCGCGAGCAGCGGCATCGGGCGCGCCACCGCGCGCTTGCTGGCAAGGCACGGGCACGCGGTCGTGCTCGGCGCCCGGCGCGAGGCCGCATTGGCGGATCTGGGCGCGGAGCTTGACGACGCCGGGGGACGGGCAAGCTACTGCGTGACCGACGTGACACGTCGCGCCGATCTCGAGGCATTGGTGGCTCACGCCGTTGCCCGCTTCGGGCGCCTTGACGTGATGGTGAACAACGCAGGCATCGGCCCGATCTCGCGCTTTGACGCGCTGCGCGTGGCCGATTGGGATGCCATGATCGACGTGAATCTGCGCGGCACGCTATACGGCATCGCGGCCGCGCTGCCCGTGTTCGCGAGGCAGGGCAGCGGCCACGTGATCAACGTGATATCGACAGCCGGGCTGAAGATTCTGCCGACCATGGGTGTGTATGCCGCGACCAAAAACGCCGTGCGCACCGCGACCGAGGCGCTACGACAGGAAGCCGGGCCCAACCTCCGTGTTACCGAGGTGTCTCCGGGCGCAATCGACACCGACTTCGGAGAGTCGATGACCGATCGCGAAGCGAAGGCCGCGGTCGAGCGTCGTTTGAAAGCGATCGCGATTTCGCCGGATGCGATCGCGCGCGGTATCCTTTTTGCCATCGAGCAGCCGCCTGAAGTGGATGTCGGCAGCATCGTCATCCGGCCGACCGCGCAGGACTGAAACCGGGGCGGGCCGGTTCGGGGAGCCGCCTCATCCCCCTCCGGCGGATCAGGCAAACGGATAAGGTCCTTCAAACCGCCCCACATGGCTCAAGTGGCAGATCGAAGGCTTCCCGGGCGTCCAGTAATGAAGCAAGAACGCCGGCGGCTCGAGATACGAAGCCGGCTGCGCGTCGGGCAGCGTACGCAGCGCGATCTGCGTGACGGTACTGGGGCAGGTCACCACCGGCACGTTGCCCACGCGCGTCTGCATCGAGCGATGCACGTGTCCGGCCACCACGCGCTCGACGTGCGAATGCGCCGCCAGCGTCGCCGTAAAACGATCGATATCACGCAACCCGTAAATGTCCAGATACGGAATCCCCGTGTCGAACGGCGGATGATGCATGGCCACCATGGTCGGCCGGTCGCGGCAAGCCCGCAATTGCGCATCGAGCCAGTCGAGCGCGTGCGAATCCAGCCCGCCGTGATGCCATCCCGGCACCGACGTATCGAGCGCGATGATCCGCACCGCGCCGACGTCGATGGCGTAATGCAGCGGCCCCTGCGGCGGCAGATACGCGTGATCGGCAAACGCGCGACGCAGGTTGTCGCGATGGTCGTGGTTGCCGGGCATGACGGCGAACGGGATCGCCAGCGGCGCGAGCAGGCGTCGCAACATGGCGTATTCCTCCGGCTTGCCCTCGTCGGTCAGATCACCCGTCACGAGCACGAGATCGGGGCGCGGCACCAGCGCGTTGAGGCTCGCGATCGCCCGTTCCAGCATGGCGTTCGAATCGACGGCGTCCTGATACAGCACGCCCTCGGGCCGGACATGAACATCGGAGATTTGCGCAATGATCGTCATTTACGGGTTCCGTGACGGACAGGACAGGGAGGCGGGTTCAAACGCGACGCGCGCCGGATCGATCGAGCCACGCGGGCAAATCGGCGATGCTGTCGAGCACGCTGTCGATCGACCCGGCATGCTGGTCGAGCCACTCGGGGCGATGCTTGCCGGTCCTCACGTGCAGCGCGTGGGCACCGATCGCGCGCGCGCCGGCCATGTCGGTGGCGATATCGTCGCCGATCACGACGGCGCGCTGCGCGCTGGCGCCGAGTTCGCGCAGCGCGGCCTCGAAGAACACGCGCGACGGCTTGCCGGTCACGACGGCCTGCGTCCCGGCGGCGGCCTCCAGCCCGACCACGAACGCGCCGCAGTCGAGCCGCTCGCCGTCCACGTCGAACCAGAACAGGTTCTTCTGCAGCGCGATCAGCGAGGCGCCGCCGCGCAGCATGCGGAACGCCCGGTTCAGCGTCGCGTAGTCGAACGCGTCGCCGATGTCGCCGATCACGACGAAGTCGGGCTGCACGTCGTCGATGGCGACCGCCTCGAACGCGGCCCGCGCGCTGTCGGGAACGATCAGGTGGCAGCGCTTGCCGGGCTGGGCCAGCAGATGGCCGACGCAGGCGGTGGTGGCGGTCAGGATCTCGCCGGCCTCGACCTCGATGCCGGCCTCGCCCAGTTGCGCGGCAAGCTCGCGCGGCGTCTTCGCGGTGATGTTGGTGAGCAGGCGGATGCCGAGCCCGGCATCGCGCGCGGCCCGCAAGGCGGCGGCCGCGCCGGGCAGCGCCGCGCCGCGATGCAGCAGCGTGCCGTCGATGTCACAGAGAAGCGTATCAATCATTGCCGGAATTCCTTCGTTGTCTGAGCTGCGTTTATCGAAGCGGCGTCTGTCAGGGGCTCGGCATGTCGTCCCGGCAGACGAGGGGAACGATGTCGGGCAGGTTCAGCGCGGGCTGGTCGGGAAGGCCGATCGGCTCGCCGCCGGCATCGACGAGGATGCCTTGCAGCCACGGATCGCGCGACCAGACGGCGTGGTCGCCGCCCTTGCGGCTCGGCTGCACGAAAGGCATCGCGCGCGCGAAGCGCAGCCGCGTGCCGGCGGGCGCCTGCCAGTAGCATCGCATCAGCCAGCCCTCGATGCCGGGCGGCTCGCCGGACACGGCGGCCGGCCCTTCGAAATGATGCCAGCCGGCGCGCATCGATTCGGGCAGCGCGGCGCGCCATGCCTCGATCAGCGTCCCGGGATCGAAGCCGCATGCCGCGAGGCGGCCGGGATGCAGCATCACGAGGCCGTTCTCGGCGGGGTGGAGCAGCGCGGCGGAGCGCGCGAGGTCGGGCTGGCCGGCGTCGTCGCGGATCAGCACGCCGGCCTGCTCGAACCACGCGTTCGGGAACAGGTCGTGGTGGACGGGCGCCATGCCGTGATCGGAATGCGCGATGCAGCGCAGCGGCTCGGGCGAGGCGGCGAGGCAGGCGTCGATCAGCTCGTCGATCCAGCCGAGCGCGATGTCGAACAGGGCCTCGCCGAGCGGCGCCCACGGCTGGTCGGGCCGGCACGGCGCCAGGTACTTGAGCAGATGGTGCGAGAGCAGATCGATGGCGGGATCGTAGCCGATCACGCAATCGGCATCGGCGGCGCGCACGGCCGCGACGACGTCGGCCGCGAAGCTGTCATGCACGACGCGCATCAGCGCGACGAGCGCGTGCTCGGCCGCGCCGGTGCCGCCTTCGTCGAGGCGCCGGCCGAGCCGCCCGCTGCCGTAGAGGCGGCCCGGATCGCCGGTGGCGAACGCGGCGCCGCCCTGCATCGCGCGCGATCCCGCCGGCGCGCCCTGCACGTCGATGGCGCGGTAGCCGAAGCTGATCAGGGTCGGCTCGCCGTCGATCCGCATCGCGTGCAGTGCAATGGCCCGGAACGCGTTGCCGTGCGGTACGTGCGCGGCGAGCGGCAGCGCGAGGCCATGGTTGATCGCCAGATGGCGGGGCGGCGCGGCCGAGCGCGGATCGTGCAGCGTGATGCCGTCGTCGCGGGCCTCGACGCGCAGGTCGATGTCGAGCGCGGGAATCGACAGGCGGCCGCCGTCGCGCACGGTGTCGGGCGCCACCGAGAAGCTGCCGCCGTACACGTCGGTGCGGCCCACCAGCGCCGCGCCGAGCCGCCCGGGCTGCACGAACGGCACGGCGCACAGCCGGAAGCGCGTCGAGCCGGCGGCCCAGCGGTCCCAGACCATCGGGATCTCGCGCGGCCATGCGCTGAATCCATCCGCGACGGCGAGCGGATCGCCGGGCGCGGGCGCCGGCAGCAGGTAGCCGGTCAGGCCGTGCCGGGCGACGTCGGTGCCGCTGAAGATCGAGAACAGCGAAGGCGGCGTCTGGCAGTTCGGCGAGAGCGGCTGCAACGGTATCGCGCGCCCGCCGAGCAGGCAGCGCGTCAGGGTCGAGTCGGGCCGCCGCGCGGCCAGCATCCGGACCAGCCGCCACGACAGCCCGTCGATCAGCAGCCACACGAGCCGCGAGCGCGCCGCGCTCATGCGGCGGCCCGCGCGGCGGTGTCGAGCAGGCAGCCGGCGAGCGCGTCGACGTGGCCGCGCAGCACCGCGAGCGTGCCGTTGTTGGGCACGACGTAGTCGGCGCGAATCCGGCTCATCTGCTGGTCGAGCGGGCTGTTCTCGACGATCGACAGGTCGCGGCGGCCGTGCAGCCGCATCGCGCGCAGCGCCGGCGAGGTGGCGATCTTGACGATCGCGAACCCCTGCTGGCGCAGATAGGGCCAGTCGGTGGCATCGTCGCGCAGATCGTCGTTGATGACGATGTCGGCCTCGCAGCGATCGAGGCGCCGCGCGAAGTTCTTCACGAGGCTCTGCCGGTCGATGCGGCGCAGCTCGGTGGCGATCTGCTCCAGCAGGCGCTGGTCCTGGGCGCCGTCGTGGACGTCACGGCACGCGGCGTCGTAGAACGCGCGTTGCAGCGCGTAAAGCGGCGTGGCGAGCTTCAGTACCTCGACGCGCCTGCCGGCTGCCTCGAACGCCTGCCCGAGCAGGGCGGCGGTCGTGCTCTTGCCCGAGCCGCTCGGCGCGACGAGCGCGATGCGAAGGCCTGACTGGATCGACATCGTGGCTCTCCCGGGCTAGCTGAGGACGGACAGGCGCGGCAGGCCGAGACGCGACTCCCAGCGCACGCCGGCGAGTGCCCCGGCGAGCGCGGCGGGGATCGTGTCGCTGAAGTCCACGCTCGCCACGGCGGCGGGCAGGCCGTGCCAGGTCGAGGTGATGAAGCGATGCGGCCATTCGAACAGGCCCGGGGCACGCAGCGCGAGCGCGATCTGGTCGGACCCGAGCGCATCGATCCGGAACGGCCCGGGCGCGCTCACCTCGGGCAGGCAGACCGAGCCGAGCCAGCCGCTGCCGGCGTCGCTCGATGCGAGCGCCCGGCGCATCGCCTCGGGCGGGCAGAGGCGCTTGTCGGTATCGGCGACGGCCGGATCGGCGGCGACGGCGGCGAGCCCCAGCTGTTCGGCGAGCTCGGGATGCGAGCGCAGCGTGCCGACGCCGACGTGCGGATAGTCGGGCCAGCCGCGCGCGCGCACGCGGCCGTCCACGACGTCGAGCAGGAGCTTGTCGCCCGAGAAGTAGAGATACTCGCCGGAGGCCACCAGGTCGAGCATGGTGGTGGTCTTGCCGGCGCCCTTCACGCCGCCGATGGCGACGATCTCGCCCGCGCGCGTGGCCACCGCGGAGGCATGCATGATGGCGGTGCCCTTCCATTGCTCGACCAGCAGGCCGTAGTAGCGCACGAGTTCGATCAGGTGGATGAACGCGTTCGCGGCGCCGTAGAAGTCGACCTGGCGGCGTGCCGGCTCGATCCGGTAGCCGACCCGCAGCTCGGGATCCCAGGCGAGCAGGACGCCCGCCTCGCGCGCGAGGAACACGCGCAGCGTGAAGCCGGGCGCGGTGGTCTCGCGGATGGTGGCGGGCGTGGTGCAGCGCGTGATCCACGCCGCCTCGAAGGCGTCGGGCTCGTGCAGCGCGAGCCGCAGGTCGATCTCGGGCACGGCCGCGCCGTGCGGGGCGGGCTCGCTGAAGTATGGCGCGAGGAATTGCGTGAGCCGCGTCACCAGCGCCGGATCGGCGCGGTGCGGCGAGAGTTCGAGCGTATAGCGTTGGTTGGACAGCAGCACGGTTCGCATGGATGGCCTCACGGGATGGATCGGTCGGCGCCGGCGGCCTGCAGGAACGCAAGCATCGGCCGGGCCGGTTCGGCAACGAGATGCCGGGAATGCAGGAAGCGATGCACGATCGCGGAGAGCTCCGCGAGCTCGTCGGCGATCGTGGCGGGATCGGCTTCGCCGCGCGTCTTCTGGAAGCGCAGGCTGCCGCGCGAGGTGCGCGCGGGGGGCGCGTGGTCAGCCTCGTTCGCGTGGCTCGCCACGCAGGTCTCGAACACGACGCTGAAGATATGCCCGCTGCGCGTCGACTCGCATTCGGTGGAGAACGCGACGCGGCGGTAGCCGCCGATCGCCTGCAGCGGCCGGTCCACGACGCTCGCGAGCGACTCCGCGAACGGCGCCTCGATGCGCGCCTCGACGCGGCTCGCGGGCTGCCGCGCATCGGGCGCGGCCCGGAACACCTGGGCGAGCGACAGCTCGAATTCCTCCTTGCGCTTGCGGCTCCAGTGCTCGACCCAGACCTCGCCGGCGGGGATCTCGCGGCAGGCGGTGACGTCGTGGTCGAGCAGGCGGAACTCGTCGCCGCTCTGCGCGATGAACGGCGCGGCGCGGCCCGAATCGAGCGCGCCGTACCAGGCCTCGCCGAGCGCGCGCGGCGCGTCGAGGCCCGCGAACTCGAAGCGCTCCTCGAAGACGGTGTCGCTGAAGGCGTAGCGGCACTCCCAGTTGTTGACGGCGAGCCGGTTCGCGCGGAAGGCCCGCAGCAAAGCGTCGGGAAGCGCGCCGCGGCCGGCCGGCTGCGCGATCGCGTGAGGCGGGCGCACGAAGGTGGCGCGATGCGTGTCGAGGCGCGTGAGCAGGTGGGTGATCTCGACTCGCGCGTCCGACAGCACGGCGATCGCGAGCGGGATGCGCTGCCCGTGCAGGTTGAGGCAATCGAGGCTTGCCTCGGGCGGCGCGGCGGCTTCGATGTCCCCCGCGTTTCCGTTGCCGCGCCAGCGCGCCAGCACGCGCCGGGCGCCGCGCAGGTCGGCGACCGAGGTGGCCGCGCCGTGCATCATGCCGCCGGGCTCGATCGCGAGCAGCGGCGGGTCACCGTCGTCGAACGGCGTGTCGTGGCGAAACTTCCAGCTGCCCAGCAGGATGACTGGGGTGGCGGTCATGAACGTCATGTCGAGGCTCCCGGGGCGCTCACGCGGCGAGCGCGCTCACTTCGCGCGCGAAGTCGAGTTTCGAATAGAGGTCGTGCTGGAAGCCCGGCTCGTGTCGTTCGAGGAACTGCTCGACCACGCCGGAGATCCGTTCGAAATCGCGCTCGATCTCGCGCAGCGGCTTGAAGGTCCGGCTACGGCAATACTCGACCTCGATCTGGGCGAAGCCGGCCCGCCCGTCGAGGCTCAGGCAGACGTCGAAATACACGCCGAAGCCGTTGCCGGTGGCGAGCGATTCGAGGTTCACGTCGATCCGGGTCCGGCGGAACGGCTGCAGGCGCCGCACCGTGGCCGGCGTCATGGCGCGCGCGTGCTCGCCGATCGACGCGAACGCGATCGCCTGGTTGGTGGTGAAGTCCTCGCGGCGCAGCTCGGCGTTCTCGACGAACCATTTGCGCTTGACCGCCATCAGGCCGTCGGCCTGCGGGATGAACGAGATGTAGCCGGCTTCGGCCGGGTCGCCGATCACGTCGAAGATGTGCGATTCGTAGTCCATGGTCTGGAAATCGCGGTCGATCTCCAGCACCAGATCGCCGAGGCGACCCTCGCCGACGGCGGCATGGAACGCCGTCGCCAGGCGCCACATGTCCGGGATGCGCCGCGAGGTGAACTTGCGTTCGAGTTCCATCTCCGGATGCCAGCGCGTGTACCAGCAGTCGTCGCCGAGCAGCGCGCGAACCGCCGCGGCGGCCTCGCCGGCGCGTTGCGCGGCGGCGCTCGCCTGCGCCCAGGCCAGCGGGTCGAACGGCGGCAGGTCGAGCAGGTGCAGGAACAGCGCGCCGGCCTCCCCCTCGTGGATGTAACGGTACACGCCGACTTGCGCGTCGCGCCGGACCAGCGCGAATTCCACGCATGGCAGCGCGCCGGCCAGCGCCGGGTCCAACTCGCCGAGTCGCGTGCGCGAGGCCTGCGTGCGGCGCCGCTGGGCGGCGTTGAAGATCTGGAAGTCGAACCCGGCGGGATGCTGCGCCACTTCGCGGCGGTTCGCGGTCGTGAGGCTCAGCAGCTGCAGCGTGCCGCTCGGGATGAACAGGCCGTTGTCGCCGTGCCGCGCGAGCGGCGCGGCGAGTTCGGCGATCGCGACGAGCGCGGCCGGCGCCGTGGAAACGGGCGCGTTCGCGTCGAACAGCAGCAGGCTGAGATCGGCGGGCGTGGTCATGGCGATCGGCTCCGCTCAGGCGGCCTGCGCGGCGGCGAAGCTCACGCGCGCGCCCGACAGGCCAAGGTGGTAGAGGCGGGCCGATTCGACGGCCGGCACGCCGTGCTCGCGCAGCAGGATCGACAGGTGGCACAGCATCGAGGCCTGCTCGAACACGAAGCCGCGCGCATGCGGGATCAGCGCGGCCAGCGCCGCGTAGGGCCGCGGCGATACGACGATCGCCTGTCCGCCATGCTTGCGCAGGTCGGCTTCGAGCCGCGCCAGCGCCGGGCCGAGCGATTCGGCGCTGGGGATCGCGTTGATGGACACCGTGGCCGACACGCTGACGTCCTCCAGATGGCTGTCGGTGCCGACCACCACCGGCAGGCCGGCGGCGAAACCGGGGGAGATGATGCGCAGCTCGTCGTCCTCGTCGAGGACGGCGAGCGTGGCGAGCGGCGAGAAGTCGATCAGGTGCAGGCCTCGTTGCGTGCGCACCCATTCGAGCTGGATCGGACCGAACCGGTCGACC
The DNA here is from genome assembly GCF_001411805.1 of Burkholderia plantarii. NCBI lineage: Bacteria > Pseudomonadati > Pseudomonadota > Betaproteobacteria > Burkholderiales > Burkholderiaceae > Burkholderia > Burkholderia plantarii. The sequence goes on from NZ_CP007213.1 coordinate 1,344,885, forward strand.
GCCTCGTGGGTGATGGCGAACAGGCGCTGCGCGTCGTCGACGCCGGGCGTCGCGCCGCCCGACAACGTGGCGGTCGAGGTGGTGGCGATGCCGCGATTGATCGCGAGCAGCCCGTCGGCCGACCATTCGCAGACCACCGAACCGTCCTCGCAAGCCTGGGTGATCAGGCCGCTGTCGCCGGCCACGAATTCCCGCACCACGAAGTTGCTGGCCGATTCGCCGAGCAGTTCGTCGAGCCGCCCCGGCAGGGCCTCGCGCGGCAGGATCTGCTGGCGCACGGCATCGGAGAAATCGAGCACGACGGTGGGCAGCGTGAACCGCGCGAGCCAGGCGTCGCGCCGCTCGCGCGCGCTCGCGAAGCCGGCGCGATTGGCGCGGACCAGCATCGCGTTGCCGGCCGGCACGCCGTGCAGCGCGGCGAAGTCCGCGAGCGGCTTGCGCTTGGAGCGGAAATACTGGGCGAACGCGGGCAGCGGGCGGAAGCCGGTCAGCGCGTCGTCGTCGGAGGCGTAGAGCGGCACCCACTCGAAGCACGGCCCCGCGTCGACGGCGCCGGCCACGGTGGTGATCGGGCGCGCCTGCAGCAGCCACAGGCGTTCGCCGTCGGCGGCCCATTCGATGTCGGCCGGCGCGCCGATCGCGTCGGCCGCCGCGCGCGCGAGCGCGGCCACGTCGCGCAGCAGCGGGTGGTGCGCCTCGAGGCCGGCCGCGTGAAGCTGGCCGTCCTCTGTGAGCCGGGCCGCGCGGCCCTTCTCGGCACCGGACACCATCGCGTCGCCGAGCGATTCGACCAGTTCGATCCAGGTCTGCGGCTTCCCGGTCACGGGGTCGGCGCTGAACGCGACGCCGGCCACGCGCGCCTCGACCATGCGCTGCAGGATCACGGTCATGCCGATCCGCATGCCGGCGTTGCCGGCGCGCACGCGCTCGACGATCGCCGCGCGCGAGACGCCCGAGCGCCAGACCTCGAGGATCGCGGCCTTCAGCGCGTCGAGGCCCCGCACGTCGAGCCGGGTCGAGAAGATGCCGGCGAAGCTGTGGTGCGCGCCGTCCTCCACGCTGGCCGAGGAACGCACGGCGAGCCGCGCGTCGCCCGCGAGCCCGGCCTCGTCGAGGCGCCGCCGCAGGTGGAGGTCGGCGTGCTCGTTCCAATCGAGTTCGGCGAGCGCCTCGATGCGCGCGATGTGCTGGTCGAGGAACGCCGCCGCGGTCACCTGCACGGTGCGCAGCAGCTCCGCGATGGCGGCCGCGCGCTCGTCGTAGTCGCGCCAGAGCATCCGGAAGTCGGCGTCGGACAGCGCGGTCAGGGTGGGCACCGGCAGGTGCCGGCCGAGCGCGTTCAAGGTGTCGTATTTGCTGGTCATGAGGCTGGCAGGATCAGGTGAAGGGGCGCCGGCGCGGCTCAGGCCGGCAGGCCGGTGGCGGCGTGTACGACGTGTGCCGCCTCGTCGGGCTCGAGTTCGGGCGCCGGGGCCGGCGAGACCGGAGAGGCCGGTGCGGCCTGCCGGTAATCGAGGAAGATCCGCGACGCGAACGCCTCGGTCGCGCCCTGGTACTTGCCCGTGTAGAGCTTGATCTCGCCCTGCACGCGCCAGAACATCATCTGCCCGATGTTCATGCCGGCGTAGACGCGAATCCGGTTCAGCGCGAACAGCTGGATGGTCCAGCGCCCGACGAAGCCGATGTCGCCGAGCGGCGCCGACAGGTTGATGAACATGCCGAGCCGCGCGATCGACGAGCGCGCCGCGTAGGTCGGCACGAAGCGCGTGCTGCCCATCGTCTCGACGGTCGCGGCCAGGTACAGCTTGCGCGGCTCCAGCTCGTAGCCCTGCGGGCCGATCACGATCTCTCGCGTCGGGGCCTCCTCGCGCACGTCGATCACGCCGTCCTCGTACACCTTCATGCGTTCGTGCAGGCGGAAGTTGTAGCTGTTGGGATTCACGTTGTCCGGCAGGAACGGATGGATGACGATGTCGCCCGCCTGCACGCGCTGTTCGATCTCGGTACCGGTCAATATCATTTGCGATCCTGAATGATTTTCGATGCAACGACGTTATCGGAACCCCGATAGCGCCCCGTGTAGGGCGTGGGCACGCCCAGGTTGGACCAGAAGCACACCTTCGCGACCTTGGTGCCGGCATAGACGCGCACCGGCTGGGTGACGACGATTTCGAGCGTCCAGCAGATCACCGCGCCGGTATGGCCGAGCGGGGCGCTGGTTTGAATGAACATGCCGCACAACGCGGTCGAGAGGTTCGCGTACAGCTCGCTGGCGAAATCCACGCCGCCGATCCGCTCGGCGGTGGCGCCGAGATAGAAGCTGTTCGGCTGCAGCACGAAGCCCTCGTCGGGGATCGTGTGCTCGACCACGTCGAGCGGGTCGTGCGGATCGATGCGCGAATCGCGGTATTCGAGCAGGGTGGGGCCGAGATGGCAGCCATACGAATTGACTTCGAGATGGCGCGCGTCGAACGGCTCGATCACCAGGCTTCCGGTGTCGAGCATGCGATGGATTTCGGGGCCGGTCAGGATCATGGCGGGACGCGCTCCGTGTCAGGGGAAACGGCGGACGACGGGCGGCGCCGGGTACAGCTCCGCCAGCATCGATGCCCGGCCCAGCAGGTAGCCGTGCGTGCGGCGCGCGGCGGCGGAGTCGGGGAACTGCGCGGCCAGCCGTGCCTGCAGCGCGCGCAGCCGGTAGCTGGGCACCTGCGGGAACAGATGGTGTTCCCAGTGGCAGTTGATGTTGCACGGCGCGAACAGCATCCGTTCGAGCGGCCCCGGCGCGACGCTGCGCGCATCGTTCTGCACCGGCCGCGCGGCGAGTCCGGCATGCTCCGACAGGCTGCGGATGCGCAGGATCGGCGGCAGGAAGAACACCATCGGCGCGAGCCAGTACAGCACGATGCCGAGCCACGCGTGGGCGAGCGTGGCGAGGCCGGCCACCGCCACCGCGAATGCCACGAAGCCGCGCCGCTCGATCCGGCTGGTCCGGTCGTGCCGGCCGAACAGGCCGAACACGCCGAAGCTGTCCATGCTGCGCAGCGACTGGAGCGTGGACAGGCCCGTCACGTCGCGCAGCAGCGCGCGCCACAGATGCGCGCGGCTGGGCGGCGCGAACGCGTCGGCGTAGTCGGGATCGTCCGGCGTGTTCAGATGGCGGTGATGGGCCAGGTGATGCGCGCGGTAGCGCGAGGTGCTGATGGTGAGCGGAAACGTCAGCAGCAGGCTGGCGAGCAGGTCGTTGCGGCGCTTGTCGCGGCTCAGCAGGTAGTGCGACGCGTCGTGCATCAGCACCAGCAGCGCGTGCTGGCGCGTGGCGATGACGATCAGCGCGAGCACCGTGACGGGGATCGAGCCGGCCTGCTCGGCGATCGCGATCGCGGCGCCGGTGACGATCCACTGCCAGGCGATCTGCCGCGCGCAGTGCAGCGGCGCGAGCGCCTTCAGGTCGGCGGCGAGATGCGCGCCAGCGGCCGCGAGCGTGCCGCGCCGCGCGGGGCGGGCGGCGGCTGCTGCTGCTGCGGCGTCCGGCGAGGATGCCGGGGACGGCTGGTTCATCGAGGATTCTCCCGTGAATGCATGGCGGCCGTGCTCAGGCCACGCCGGCGGCGAGCTGGCGTTTCAGGCCTGCCTGCGCGTCGGGCGCGTGCGCGAGCCAGTAATCGACGGCGAGCGGCAGGAACCGTTCGCCGTCCGGCGCGGCGCGGGTCGTGTTCAGCGGCGCGCGCACCGTCTCGCTCTCCGCATAGACGCCGTAGATCTGCAGCAGCCGCTCGAAGTAGCGAAAGTCGCCCGTCGAAATGCCCTCGGGGCGCCAGGTCGAGAGCGAGCGCTTGAGGAACGCCCACTGCCGCATGCGCAGGATCGGCACCGGCGCGAGCGCGGGCAGGCCGGCGGCGCGGCGCGCGAGGTCGAGGCGCGACTCGATGAGCCGCACGATCCGCTCGTAGGACAGCCGCGCGTCGCCGGCCGCGGCGACCACGTCGGACGGCGCGGCGCCGGCCGCGCAGCGCAGCGTCAGCTGCACGAGTTCGCTCGCCACCCAGTCGATCGGCACGATGTCCATCAGGCCGTCGCGGTTGCCGACCAGGAACGGCGGCGCCAGCGAGGCGATGAAGCGGATCAGCGGATACAGGCCGTGGAAGCGGCCGATCGCGCCGTCGACGCTGTCGCCGACCACCAGGCTGCAACTGAATGCCGAGATCGGCATGGTCGCCTCGAAGCGCTCGCGCAGCGCCCGTTCGCCGGCCGCCTTGCTTTCCTCGTAGCCGTTGCGATAGACCCAGTCGTGCAGGCGCGTGAACGCGGTCGAGACGTAGACGAAGTGGGGCTCGCGCGCGACGCGCTCGACGAAGCCGGCGAAGCGCAGCGTGCCTTCCACGTTCATTTCGCGCATCTCGTCGAAGGACTTGTGCCAGGCGACGTCCGCCGCCAGATGCACCGCCACCGCGCGCCCGACCGGTGCCAGCGAATCGGCGGCCTCGCGCATCGAGGCCGCGTCGAGCAGGTCGCCCTGCACGAAGCGCACCGCGCCGCGCCGTGCCGGTGGCCAGGCGGCCTCGCAGGCGCGCGCCGCGGCCGCGGAGCGGACCAGCACGAGCGCGCGGCCGTCCGGGTGCGCGTGCAGCCAGTCGGCCACGAAGCGTTGGCCGAGCGCGCCGCTCGCGCCCGTCACGATCAGCGTTGCCATCTCAGCGCTGCGCATCGAGGGCCGCCGCGTGCCGCGCGTGGAGACGGTCGCGGATGCCGGCCAGCATCTGCTGGCTGTTGGCGCGGATCGCGCGCTCGCCGATCGGATGCAGCACGTCGGCCAGCGACGGGATGCCGATGTCGAACGTGACGCTCAGGTCCACGTGCAGGCCGTCGTCGCGCTCGACCAGCACCCACTCGCCGTACCAGGTTTCGAGGTCGCCGTCGGTCTGGTGGAATTCGATCCGTTCGTGCTCGACCAGCCGGTCGGCCTCGGTCCAGGTCAGTTCGCTGCCGTTGAGCAGCACGCGCCAGGTGCTGTGCATCTCGCCGCCGGCCGCGGGCGGCACCTGGACCTCGAGCACGTCCGGCATGAAGTCGGGATAGCGCGCGAAATCGGCGAGGATCGGCCACACGTCGGCGCGCTCGAAGCGGCCGAGGAACACGCTGTTGAGAACTTGGGGCATGGGTCGCTCCTTCAGGAATGGGTCAGGCGAACGGCGGCCTCGACGGCATCGCAAAAGCGCTGCAGGCCGGCCGCCAGTTCGTCGGGGGCGGTGAGCGCGCTCGGATACACGCGCAGCACGTTGGTCGCGCTCAGGCAGAACGCGATCAGCACGTCGCGGTGGGCCGCCTCGATCAGCGTCTGCGCAACCGGGCGGCTGGAGTCGAATTCGACGCCGAGCATCAGCCCGCGGCCGCGGATCTCGACCACGGCGGGGCAGGCGGCCAGCCGCTCGCGCAGGATCCCGAGCGCGAGCGTGCCGAGCTGCTCGACGCGGGCGAGGAACGCGTCGTTTGCGACCACCGACAGCACGGCCTGGACCACGGCGCCGGCCAGCGCGCTGCCCGCATACGACGAGGCATGCACCACCGGGTCACGGGCCGGCGCGCCGAACCGGCTCGTGTCGTAGACGGCCGCGGCCACCGGGAACACGCCGCCGCCGAGCGTCTTGCCGAACACCACGATGTCGGCCGGCGAGCCGCAGCACAGCACGCCGGCGCGGCCGAGGCCCGACTGGATCTCGTCGTGGATCACGAGCGTGTCGTGGCGCCGGCACAGTGCCGCCAGCGCGTCGAGGAAGCCGGCGTCCACCGGGCGGATGCCGCCTTCGCCCTGCACCGGCTCGCAGATCGCGGCCGCGATGTCGCCGTTCGCGAGCGCGGCTTCGGCCGCGTCGAGATCGCCCGCGTCGACGAACACGGCATCCTCGCCGTGCATCAGCGCCTCGTGGCCGCGATAGCCGTAGCTGATCGCCAGCGCGCCGGCGGTGCGGCCGTGATAGGCATGGGTGAGGGCGAGGATCCTGCGCCGGCCGGTCTGCATGCGCGCGAGCTTCAGCGCGGCCTCGATCGCCTCCGAGCCGCTGTTCGCGAACAGCACGCCGTTGCCGGGGCGGCCCACGCCGGCCACCAGCGCCTCGCCAGCGCGGATCGCCTGCTCGTTGGCGAGGATGCGGCTCGACAGGCCGATCCGGCCGAGCTGTGCGCCGAGCGCCTCGACCACGGCCGGGTGGCGATGGCCGAGCAGATGCAGCCCGAACGAGCCGAAATCGAGCCAGCGGCGCCCGGTGTCGTCGGTGATCCAGGCGCCGTCGGCCGAGTGCTCGGCCGCGGTCAGGCCGGCCATGCGCAGCATCAGTCCCTGCTCGCGGCCGAACAGCGCGCCGTAGCGCTCGGTGAACGAGGTCTTGCGCGCGAGCGCGGCGGCGCGCGACAGATCGGCGTGGCCGTTCATAGCGACCTCATCAGCGGGGCGAGGAACGACGCGTCCTGGCCGGTGAGCCGGCACAGCTTGTCCCAGGCGCGCAGCGTGCGCAGTACCTGGCCTTGCGTACCGGGCAGCAGCGGGTTGAACAGCTCGCCCGGGAAGGCCGCGAGCGCGGCGCGCAGCGTGTCGATCAGCGCCGCCGCGTCGTGGCCGTCGTGGGCTGCGCCGCCGCCGAGCCGGCGCACGGCCTCGGCGCCCGGCAGCATCGCGACTTCGGAGAGGCCGTATTCGGCGCACAGCGCGAACCCGTGCAGCTCGTCCGGCGCGATGGCGCCGGACAGGCGGTAGTCGATGTCGAGCAGCAGCTCGGCGATCTTGATGCGCAGCACGTCAACGACATCGGGCGTGTCGGCGGCGCCTTCCAGGTCTTCGATGTAGGCCTGCAGTTCGGTCATCAGCAGCCAGGCGACCGAGGCGAGCGTTTCGGCGAGGGTCGCGCCGGGGCGGAGCTGGCCGGCGGCCAGTTTCGGAAACCAGCGGATCGGCGGGGAGGCGGGGGGCATGGCAGTCATGGCAGTCATGGCGATCCACTCAGGAAAGGGAGTCCGTCAGCGAAAAACCGATCACGCCGGCGCGCGCGCCCGCCAGCAGATGTCGGGCCAGCTCGGGCGACACCGCGGCCAGATCGCGGGCCTGCGCCGTCAGCGACGCGGGCGTCTCGACGCCGGGCAGCAGGGCGGCGCGGCCGTCCTGCCGCAACACCACGTGGCTGCCGGGGAGGAACGGCGCGCGCTCCGGCTGGCGCAGCTTCGGTCGCAGCGTCGCGTAGGCCTCCTCGAAGCCGAAATCGGCGTCGGCAAGCTCGACCAGCGCGACGAGCCGCGCCGCGTCGGCTTCGGTAAGGCCGGTCGTGCAGGCCGGAAGCGTGTCGCGCCACAGCGCGTCGATGGCCTCGATGGCGGCGGCGTCGTCGCCGGCCAGCAGCGAGCCGGACGCGCGGCGCCAGCGCAGCCGCGTCCACTTCTTGTTCGATACGGTCCAGCCGCGCCGGGACAGCATGGCGTTCATCAGATGCAGCAGCGCGTTGGCGGCGTAGGCGCCGGCGCCGCGCGTCTCGCCGCAGCGCAGCGCGAGCAGCGCGAAGCCGGCGGACTGGCGGAACGCATCGAAGGCGGCCACCGCCCACATGCCGCCGAGCGCCGTGTGCCAGCCCAGGTACGGCACGCCGCGATCGGTCGCCACGCCGCTCACGATCCGCTCCAGATACTTGCGCGACACGGCCTGCGTGGCGTCCCAGCGCCGGTAGGCCAGCAAGGTGTCGAGCGGGCCGGCCGCGCGGTAATCGGCGAGCGCGCGCATCGCGGTCTCGACGTCGCCGGTCGCGAACGCCACGGTTTCGAGGTGCTGGCCGTCGTGATGGATCTGCGAGGCCATCGCGCCGCGATCATCGTCGGCCGCGGTAATGCAGATCAGGTCGATGTCACTGGCGGCATTGGCCACGCCATGCACCGGCGAACTGGTGACCAGCGTGCATTTCACGTCGTCGTATTGCAGTTTCGCGACGGATTCCAATGAAGCGAATGACAGGTTTCGCGAATCGAGAAATGCCTCGGCATTCCCGGAATGAAAAGCGCAATAGTCCATGACCTGAATCTCGTCGAGTCAATAGATTAACCGCGGCCAAACGCGAAATCGCGGGCCGGATTGCTGAATGCCAATATGAACGAATGCGCAGCGGCTACGCGCTATTCGGTCGAGGCGGATGTCGGAGGAGGATGGTGCGCAGCGAGGAACGGCCGGAATGCGCCGGGGCAATGGCCAAAAGCACGGCAAAAATTATTTTTGCTCATTTTCGATCTCTCAAGGTTCAGCCGGTGCGATGGATCGTGTCTGGCATCGTCCGTCGCAATCGAAATCATTGAGAGCAAAGCGTGTGCCAGGAAAAGGCGGGGAGCCTTGCATGCCGGGCCGGAAGAGGCCGCATGGCAGCGAGCGCGACCCGTCGATACGGGCCGCGCATTGCCACAAATTGTTAAATATTCATGTAGTTAGGATAACTTCTTGCCTGGTTGAAGGATCGTTTCGAGAGGTCGTGCCGGACATCGGTCATTCACGCCGGATTCGCTAATTACCGATTCTGACGGATGGTAATGTCATGAAGCGTGGCACCAAGCATGTGCGGTATTGCACGCTTTATTGGCAGTCAATTCATTTTTGCACCCAACTTGGGATTCCATCATGTGTACAAGAATTCCATATTGGATTTGATTCAATGGCGGTTTGCGGGAATTTGGAAAATGGCATGAAGCTTGCTGATGAAAACATTCCAATTCCAATTCCTGGGCCAGCGCGATGAATCTCGGAAAATACTTCAGCACGGATGCTCCCGATACGTTCTATACGATCGATCGGGACTGGATCACCCGCAATGCCCGGCTCTTCGGCGAGCAGTTCGCCGGCCGGGTCCTCTACGCGGTCAAGGCGAATCCGCTGCCGGAGGTGCTCGACGCGCTCGCGCGCGGCGGCGTCACGCACTTCGACGTCGCGTCGCTCGAGGAAGTCTCGCAGGTCGCGCGGGCCATACCCGGCGCGACGCAATACCTGATGAATCCCGTCAAGTCGCGCCACGCGATCGACGTGGCCTATCGCAACCACGGCGTGCGCGCGTTCGTGGTGGACAGCGAGACCGAGCTGCGCAAGGTGCGCGACGTGCTGCCGTCGTCCGATGCCGACATCATGATGTACGTCCGCTACGCGCCATCCGAATCGGGAGCGGTGTTCGACCTGCGCGGGAAGTTCGGCGCGGCCGTGGGCGACGCGGCGGCGCTGGTCGAGACGATCGGCGCCTCGACGCGCTGGGGCGTCGGGCTGTCGTTCCATGTCGGCTCGCAGGCCGTCGAATCGGCGCCGTATCTGACGGCGCTGCAGGACGCCGAGCGCATCGTCGGCGGCGTGGGCACGCGCGTGCGCAGCCTCGACGTCGGCGGTGGTTTCCCCGGCGTCTACCTGAACAGCAGCAGCGATACGGCGGCGCTGCTCGCGTCGATCAACACGCGGATCGAGGCGTCGCCGGCGCTGCGCCAGCTCGACCTGATCTGCGAGGCGGGACGCGGGCTCGTGTACGGCGGCATGTCCCTGTTCGCGCGCGTGCTGCTGCGGCGCGACGCGGACGTGTTCTGCGGCGCCGGGATCTTCGGTGGATTGTTGTCCGCGCAACAATGGCTGCAGTTTCCGCTGCGCGTATGGCGCCATGGCGAACCGTACGAGGGCGGCGAACAGGCCGCGTTCCAGCTGTTCGGCCCGACTTGCGACAGCATGGACCGGCTCGCGTTTCCGTACTCGCTGCCGGCCGACGTCAACGAGGGCGACTGGCTGGAGTTCCAGTCGGTCGGGGCGTATTCGGTGTCGGTGCGGGCGCCGTTCAACGGCTTCTATGCCGACGAGATCGTCGACGTGAGCCGCTGAGCGTTCACCCGCCAACCGAACGGAGTCCTGTCATGTCCGCGTATTTCGTCCTGGTGCTCGGCATCGTCGCCGAGGCCATGGCCACCCTGGCGCTCAAGGAGAGCGACGGTTTCGCCAAGCCCTGGCCGCTCGTGCTGGTGGTGATCGGCTACGGGGTGGCGATCACCTGCCTCGCCAATGCGCAGAAGGGCCTGCCCATGTCGCTGATCTCGTCGGCGTGGTCGGGCCTCGGCATCACGCTGGTGACGATCGTCGCCGCGTTCCGGTATCAGCAGATGCCGAATCTCGCCTCGGTCGGCGGGATCGCCATGATCATCGTGGGGATCACGATCGTGAACCTGTTCGGCACCGTGCGTGGCCATTGAGCGGGACGCGCCCCGCCCTCGGCGTCGTGCCGTGGGCGGGGCGCGTATCGGCTCACACCGCGATCAACTCGCGCACGCCGTTCTGTTCCATCTCGCTGCCCGCGCCGCCCGCCACGATCTCGCCGCGGCTCATCACCCAGTAATGGTCGGTGATCGAGCGCGCGAAATCGTAGTACTGCTCCACCAGCAGCACCGTCATCCCCGTCTCGTCAACGAGCTGCCGCAGCGTGCGGCCGATGTCCTGGATGATCGACGGCTGGATGCCCTCGGTCGGCTCGTCGAGGATCAGCAACTGCGGCTCGCTCATCAGCGCGCGGCCGATCGCCAGCTGCTGCTGCTGGCCGCCCGACAGGTCGCCGCCGCGCCGCGCGCGCATGTCCTTGAGCACCGGAAACAGTTCGTAGATCCGCTCCGGCACCTTCGACGGCGCCTTGCGGCTGGCCGCGCCCACCAGCAGGTTTTCCTCCACCGTCAGGCGCGGAAAGATATCGCGGCCCTGCGGTACGTAGGCGAGGCCGGCGGCCACGCGTGCGTGCGGCGCGAGCGCGTCGAGCGCGCGGCCCTGCCACGCGATGGTGCCGCGCCTGGCCGCCACCACCCCCATCAGGCAGCGCAGCAGCGTGGTCTTGCCCACGCCGTTGCGCCCGAGCAGCACGGTCAGCTTGCCGGCCTCGGCGCTCAGGTTCACGTCGCGCAGGATGTGACTGCCGCCGTAGTACTGGTTCAGCGATTCGATCTTCAGCATGGTGTGTCCTTCAGCGTCCGAGGTACGACTCGATCACGGCCTCGTCGCGCTTGACCTGATCGAGCGTGCCTTGCGCGAGCACCGCGCCTTCGGCCATCACGGTCACGCGGCCGGTCTCGCCCGCGAGCGCCGCGACGAACTCCATGTCGTGCTCCACCACCATCATCGAGCAGGTGCCGCGCAGCGTGTTGAGCAACTGCGCGAGTTCCATCGTCTCGTGGTCGGTCATGCCGGCGGCCGGTTCGTCGAGCAGCAGCAGCGCGGGCTGCTGCATCAGCAGCATGCCGATCTCGAGCCGCTGCTTCTGGCCGTGCGAGAGTTCACCCGCGAGCCGATAGGCGCTGTCCTCGAGCTTGATCAGTTCGAGCGTTTCCTCGATGCGGGCCTGCGCCGCGCGATCGAGCCGCGCGCGCAGCGAGGCGAGCCAGCCCTTGTCGGCCTTCATCGCCAGTTCGAGGTTCTCCCACACCGGGTGCGCCTCGAACACGGTCGGCTTCTGGAACTTGCGGCCGATGCCGATGCGCGCGATTTCGGGCTCGTTCATCCGCGCGAGGTCGATGGTCTGGCCGAGGAACACCTTGCCCGAGTCGGGCCGGGTCTTGCCGGTGATCACGTCCATCATGGTGGTCTTGCCGGCGCCGTTCGGGCCGATCACGCAGCGCAGCTCGCCCGCGTCGATCGCCAGCGACAGCTTCCTGAGCGCGCGAAAGCCGTCGAAGCTGACCTCGATGTCCTCCAGATAGAGGATCGTGCCGTGCGAGGTGTCGATCGTGCCCGGCTCGACCACGCGCCCCATCGAGGCCACGCCGCTCACGGTCAGGGTCGTGTCGTGGTCGCTCATCGGCTCGCTCCGCGTTTCAGCAGGGCCTCGACCAGCCCGACGATGCCGCGCGGCATCAGCAGCGGCACCAGCACGAAGATCAGGCCGAGGAAGAACAGCCAGTATTCGGCGAAGTAGGCGGTGAAGAAGCTCTTGGCGCCGTTCACGGCGAACGCGCCGAGGATCGGCCCGATCAGCGTGCCGCGCCCGCCCACGGCCACCCAGATCGCCATCTCGATCGAGTTGCCGGGCGACATCTCGCCGGGATTGATGATGCCGACCTGCGGCACGTAGAGGGCGCCGGCGATGCCGCACAGCACGGCCGACACGGTCCACACGAACAGCTTGTAGGCGAGCGGGCTGTAGCCGAGAAACATCAGGCGCGTTTCGCCGTCGCGCACGGCGGTCACCACGCGGCCGAGCTTCGAGGTGACGATCGCGCGCGCGGCGACGAACGCGAGCACCAGCGTGGCGAACGTCAGCAGCAGCAACACCGTGCGCGTGCCGGGCGTGGTGATGCCGAAGCCGGCGATGCGCTTGAAGTCGGTGAAGCCGTTGTTGCCGCCGAAGCCGGTCTCGTTGCGGTAGAACAGCAGCATCGCGGCGAACGTCATGGCCTGCGTGATGATCGACAGGTACACGCCCTTCACGCGCGAGCGGAACGTGAAGAAGCCGAACACCCAGGCGACCGCGGCGGGCGCGAGCACCACCAGCGCGAGCGCGACGCCCAGATGATCGGAGCCGCTCCAGTACCACGGCAGCTGCTTCCAGTTCAGGAACACCATGAAGTCGGGCAGGTTGCTGCCGTACACGCCGTCGTGGCCGATCTCGCGCATCAGGTACATGCCGATCGCGTAGCCGCCGAGCGCGAAGAACAGGCCGTGGCCGAGGCTGAGGATCCCGCAGTAGCCCCAGACGAGGTCGAGCGCGAGCGCGCCGATCGCGTAGCACATGAACTTGCCGGCGATCGTCATCGCGTAGGCCGAGAGGTGGAACGCGCTCGTCTCGGGCGCGACCAGCGCGGCGAGCGGCACGCCGATGCCGATCGCGAGGCACAGCGCGACGAGCGCGAGCCAGGCGCGGCGCGAGAGCAGCGGCGCGCGCGGCGGCAGGCCGAGCGCGAAGCCGGGCGCGCCGGCGGGCGAGGGCGTGGGCACCGTGGCCGGCGTCAGGGAGGAAGAGGTGATCGAGGTCATCGCGTCAAGCCTCCGCGCTGCGGCCCTTCAGGGCGAACATGCCCTGCGGGCGTTTCTGGATGAACAGCACGATCATCACGAGCACGGCGATCTTGGCGAGCACGGCGCCCCAGAACGGCTCGATCGCCTTGCTGACGAGGCCCAGGCCGAAGCCGCCCACCACCGTGCCGGCGATCTGGCCGACGCCGCCGAGCACCACCGCCATGAACGAATCGATGATGTAGTTCTGGCCGAGGTCGGGCCCGACGTTGCCGATCTGCGAGAGCGCGCAGCCGCCGAGCCCGGCGATGCCGGCGCCGAACGCGAACGCGTAGGAATCGACGCGCGCCGTTTTCACGCCGACGCAGGCGGCCATCCGGCGGTTCTGCGTGACCGCGCGCACGAACAGGCCGAGCCGCGTCCTGGTCAGCACGCCCCAGGCGACGGCCACCACCGCGAGCGAGAACGCGAGGATCACGATCCGGTTGTACGGCAGGATCAGGTTCTGCATCACCGTCACGCCGCCGCTCATCCAGGCGGGGTTGGCCACCTGCACGTTCTGCGCGCCGAAGATCATGCGGGTGGCCTGGATCAGGATCAGGCTCACGCCGAAGGTGGCGAGCAGCGTTTCGAGCGGGCGGCCGTAGAGATGGCGCAGCACGGTGCGCTCGAGCACGATGCCGACCAGGGCCGCGGCCGCGAACGAGGCCGGCACGGCCACCAGCGGATACCAGTCGAAGGCGCCCGGCGCGTAGCGCTGGAACAGCGTCTGCACCACGTAGGTGGCGTAGGCGCCGATCATCAGGAATTCGCCGTGCGCCATGTTGATCACGCCGATCAGGCCGTAGGTGATGGCCAGGCCCAGCGCGGCGAGCAGCAGCACGCTGCCAAGCGAGAGCCCCGCGAACAGCGTGCTGGCGATCTCGCCGCGCTCCTGCAGCGCATGCAGCGCGTCGAGCCCCTGCCGGGCGGCCTCGCGCACGCGTGCGTCGGGTTCGGCGTAGGCGCCGTTGGCCTGCTTCGCCACCAGCGGGCGCAGCTGCTCGATCATGTCGAGGTCGTGGCGCGCGGCCACCAGCTGCACCGCCTCGAGGCGCCTGGCCGGATCGGCGTCGTGCAGCGCGGCGATCGCCCACAGCGCGTCGAGCCGGCGCTTGAGCGTCGGGTCGGTTTCCTTCGCGCGGGCACGGTCGATCAGCGGTTTTTCCGAGGCGTCGGGATTCTTCAGCAGCGCATCGACGGCGGCCGTGCGCGTGGCGAGATCGGGCGAGGCGAGGTCGAGGCCGGACAGCGCGCTGGCGACCTTGCTGCGCAGCAGGTTGTTGAGCGTGACGGGCTGGGCGTCGCCGGGCGGCACCACGGCGCCCGAGAGCGCGTCGCGGGTGCTGCCGTCGTCGGCCTGCAGCAGCAGCGCGCCGCTGTCGGTGGCGAGCGCGGTGCCGTCGGCGAGCGCGTGCAGCAGCGCGACCGACGGCGCGTCGCCGGCCGCGGCGAGGTGATCGATGGCGGCGAGTTTCGCGTCGAAGTCGTCGCCGGCCAGCGCGGCCGTGTCGGCGGCCTGAAGCGCGAAGGCGGCGGGGCTGCCGAGGGCGCATGCCGCGCAAACCAGCAGCACGCGCGTGAAGGAGCGCAGGGTCATGGGAGGGATCCGTCGAGCGAGGACATCGCGGGACCGGCGGCGCGCGGCATGGACATGAAGCGCGCCGCCGGTCCCGGGGGCGGTGCTTTACGCGAGCGCGGCGGCGCGGCGGCGGCGCAGGAAATCGCCGATCGAGCTGACCACGTCGGGCTTGCCGGCGTTACCCGGGATGTACGGGCTCCACGGCTGCGCGCGGATCGTGGTCTTGGTGCGCCAGACCACGTTGAACTGCCCGTCGGCGCGGATCTCGCCGATCATGACCGGCTTGTGCAGATGGTGGTTGCCGTCCATCTCCAGCACGAAGCCCGACGGCGCGTTGAACTTCTGGCCGACCATCGCCGTGCGCACCTTGTCGACGTCAACGCTTTTGGCTTTCTCGACGGCCTGCTTCCACATGTGGATACCGACATAGGTGGCCTCCATCGGGTCGTTGGTGACGCGCTTGGCGCCGCCGGGCAGGTTGTTCTTCTTCACCCAGTCCGCGAACATCGCCTTGAACCTGGTGTTCTCGGGGTTGCGCAGCGACATGAAGTAGTTCCAGGCGGCGAGGTTGCCGACCAGCGGCTTGGTGTCGATGCCGCGCAGTTCCTCCTCGCCGACCGAGAACGCCACCACCGGCACGTCGGTGGCCTTGAGGCCCTGGTTGCCGAGTTCCTTGTAGAACGGCACGTTGGAGTCGCCGTTGATGGTGGAGATCACGCAGGTCTTGCCGCCCTGCGAGAAGGTGCGGATGTTCGAGACGATGGTCTGGTAGTCGCTGTGGCCGAAGGGGGTGTAGACCTCCTGGATGTCGGCGTCCTGCACGCCCTTGGACTTCAGGAACGCGCGCAGGATCTTGTTGGTGGTGCGGGGGTAGACGTAGTCGGTGCCGAGCAGGAAGAAGCGCTTGGCGGCGCCGCCCTCGGCGCTCATCAGGTATTCGGTGGCGGGGATCGCCTGCTGGTTCGGCGCGGCGCCGGTGTAGAACACGTTGCGCGACATTTCCTCGCCTTCGTACTGGACGGGGTAGAACAGCAGGCCGTTGAGTTCCTCGAACACGGGCAGCACGGACTTGCGCGACACCGAGGTCCAGCAGCCGAACACGACGGCGACCTTGTCCTGGGTGAGGAGGCCGCGGGCCTTCTCGGCGAACAGCGGCCAGTTCGAGGCGGGATCGACCACCACGGGTTCGAGCTTGCGCCCCATCACGCCGCCGGCCTGGTTGATCTGCGCGATGGTCATCAGCGCGGTGTCCTTCAGCGAGGTCTCGGAGATCGCCATGGTGCCCGACAGCGAATGCAGGATGCCGACCTTGATCGGACCTTTGTCGCTGCCCTCGGCAAATGCCGACGGCACCCTGGCCGCCATCCCCGCCATCCCGACTGCCGATGCGACCTTCAAGAACTCGCGCTTCTTCATGGATTGTCCCTCGTGGTGGAAAGTTGTATCTGGTCTTGGATACAAGACGTGATGCAAGAAGCAGCTTTCGTGCCACGAAGGGAAATTCGAGCGCGGGCGCGGAAATAAAAAAATAAACGGGGCCGCCGGGACCCGTTCCGATGCCGCTTCGGTGCGCGCCTACTTCAAATTGGTGCGGCGCGCCCGTTTGCGGTGAGCGTCACGCTTCCTCTCTCGCGTTGTAGCGCTCGCGCGCCGTCTGCATCATGTAGAGCGTGATGCGCTTCACCTCCGCCTGGCTCTCGGCGATGTGCGAGCGGATCATCTTCTGCGCGGCGGCGCCGTCGCCGGCCGTGATCGCGTCGAGGATCGCCGCGTGTTCCTGGTAGGTGGCGGCGATTCGCGGCGCCTTGGTGAAATCGAGCCGGCGGATGATGCGGATGCGCTCGGTGACGTCGGCATGCATGCGTGACAGCTCGCGGTTGCCGACCGCGGCGACGATGCCGGCATGGAAGCCTTCGTCGAACGCGGCGACCTTCACGCCGTCCTGCTCGCGCTTGCGCGCCGACACGCACCAGATCGCCCGCAGCGGATCGAGCTGGCCCACCAGTCCCTCGTCGACGATGCGCGCGATCGCGTTGGTCTCCATCATCACGCGGATTTCGTAGAGGTCTTCGAAGTACTTGAAATCGAACGCGCGAACCTGCCAGCCGCTCTTGAAGTAGACGTCGACATAGCCCTCGCGCTGCAGCCAGAACAGCGCCTGGCGAACCGGCGTGCGGCTCACCTGCATGCGCGACGCGATATCGCCTTCGCTGAACTTGTCGCCGGGCAGCAGGCGAAAGTCGAAGATGTCGGCCTTCAACTGCGTGTAGATCTGCACGGCCAGATTGTTCGCGTGCTTGGCCGGTCCGTCCGGCGCGCGGTTGTCCACCATGTCTGGTTCCTGGGCGATTGCAGAAGGGAAAAGTTTACTCGAGCGATACCAGCGGGGCACCCGCGTGGACCATCATACCCGGCCGGCAGTGAAAGTCCTTGATCGTGCCGTCGCGCGGCGCAACGATCGGGAATTCCATCTTCATCGCCTCCAGGATCATCAAGGTGTCGCCGGCCGATACCGTATCGCCGGGCGCGGCCGTCAGCTTCCAGACGCTGCCGCTGATGTCGGCCTGAATTGCATTGGCGCTGGCGTCGGTGTCGGCGCCGGCGCCGGCCTCATGGCCGCCCTCGCGACCGGCGGCGGCCGGCGCGTCGTCGGCGGCTTCGGCGCTGCGCGCCCAGTGGGCGAGCTCGGCGTCGAACGCCTGCCGCTGCGCCGCGCGAAACGTCCGCAGTTCCGGCTCGATGCGCTGCAGGAACGCGTTGTACGCGCCGAGATCGAAAACTTCCTCCTCGATGCGCACCGGCTCGCGGCCCTCGCGGAAATCGGCGCGCAGCGCGTCGAGTTCGCGCTCGGTGACGGGATAGAAGCGGATCTGGTCGAAGAAGCGCAGCAGCCACGGCTTGCCGTCGGTGAACATGCGGTTCTTCGGGAACCTGTTCCAGATCGGCAGCGTGCGCCCCACGAGCTGGTAGCCGCCAGGCGAATCCATGCCGTAGACGCACATGTAGACGCCGCCGATGCCGACCGTGCCTTCGGCGGTATAGGTGCGCGCCGGATTGTATTTCGAGGTCAGCAGGCGGTCGCGCGGATCGACCGGCACGGCGCACGGCGCGCCCAGATAGACGTCGCCGAGGCCGAGCACCATGTAGCTGGCGCGATAGAGGCTGTCGCGCAGCGCGTCGGCCGAGTCGAGGCCGTTGATGCGCTGGATGAAGCCGGTATTGCTGGGCAGCCAGGGCGCCGTGTCGCGTACCGATTGCCGGTAGCGCGCCACCGCGTCGAGCGTGGCCGAATCCTCGTAGGCCATCGGCAGATGAACGATGCGGCTTCGCACCCGCATCGTACCGACGTCGCGCAGCGTGGCGTCGGCCCGCGCCAGGATCGCCACCAGTTCGCGCTGCGCCAGCACGCGGCTGTCGTAGCGCACCTGCAGCGAGCGCACGCCCGGCGCGAGTTCGTGAATGCCGGCCGGCGCCTCGGCCCGCAACGCTTCCATCAGCGCATGCACGCGGAACCGCAGGTTCAGGTCGAGCACGTTCTCGCCGTACTCGACGAGCACGTACTTGTCGCCGGCCTGGCGGAACACGGTCTTGGGACGTTCGGCGCCGGCCGCGGCCTCGAACAGGATCGGCGAGCCGCGCGCGCCGGCGAGGCCGGGCACGATGGCCGGCGCGATCGCCGGTTCGTCGCCACCGCTGCGCACGATCGCGTCCTGGTGCTGCTCGAGCGCGAGCGCCTCGTCGAACGACATCTCGCGGAAACGGATGCGGTCGCCGGGCTTCACCTGGCCCACTTTCCACAGTTCCGCCCTGGCGATCGTGACCGGGCAGACGAAGCCGCCGAGGCTCGGGCCGTCGCGCGTGAGGATCACCGGCATGTCGCCCGTGAAGTTGATGCTGCCGATCGCGTATTCGCAATCGTGGATGTTGGACGGATGCAGGCCCGCCTCGCCGCCGTCCGAGCGGGTCCAGCGCGGCTTCGGCCCGTTCAGCCGGATGCCGAGCCGGTTCGAGTTGTAATGCACCTCCCACTCGCTGGCGAAGAACGTGTCGATCGATTCGGCCGTGAAGAAGTCGGGCGCGCCGTGCGGGCCGTGCAGCACGCCGATCTCCCAGCTGCCGCCGTAGGTGGGAACGTGTTCGGCCGGCAGCGCGCGGGGCGCATGAATCGCGGCGAGATCCGCCGTCGCCGGCAGGCCGGGATCGGCGATCGGCAGCACGTCCGTGGGGCGCAGCGTGCGGCCCGCGTGGCCGCCGAACTGCCCGAGCGCGAAGGTGGCGCGGCTGCCCAGATAGACCGGCACGTCGAAGCCGTGGCGAACCGCGAGATAGGTGCGGCAGCCGCTGATGGCCTTGCCGATGCGCAGCAGCTGACCCGCGCGCACCGTGACGGGCGCCCAGAACGCGACCGGCAGCCCGTCGAGCGTGGCCGGCGTCGGCGCGCCGGTCAGTGCGATGATCGCGTCGCCGTGGAATTTCAGGGTCGGCCCGTGTACGGTGGTTTCGATGCCGGCCGCATGCTCCGGATTGCCGACGATGCGGTTCGCGAGCCGGAACGCCCAGTCGTCCATCGGCCCGGACGGCGGCACGCCGACGTCCCAGTAGCCGGTTCGGCCGGGATAGTCCTGGATCGTCGTATAGGTGCCCGCCTCGAGGACCTCGACCGCGGCGGGGCGGTAGTCGAACGCGTCCAGATGGCGCGTCGACACCTCGCCTGCGCGAAAGCCCTCGCTGGCGACGATCCTGCGCAGATAGTCGAGATTGGTGGCGATGCCCGACAGGCGCGTGGCGTCGAGCGCGCGCGCCATCGCGGCAATCGCCGCGGCGCGGTCCTCGCCATGCACGATCAGCTTGGCGAGCATCGGATCGTAATGGGGGCCGACCTCGGTGCCGGTCTCGACCCAGCCGTCCACGCGCACGTCGTCCGGAAACGAGACTTCGGTGAGCGTGCCCGGGCTCGGCGCGAAGTTGCGCAGCGGGTTTTCCGCGTAGAGCCTCACCTCGATCGCGGCGCCTCGCGGCGTGGCGGCGTGATCGAGCGCGGGCGGCTCGCCCGCCGCGGTGCGGACCATCCATTCGACCAGATCGATGCCGGTGACGCTCTCGGTGATCGCGTGTTCGACCTGCAGGCGCGCGTTGACCTCGAGGAAGTAGAACGCCTGCCGGGCGGCGTCGTAGATGAACTCGACCGTGCCGGCCGAGCGGTAGGCCACCGAGCGGCCCAGGTTTTCGGCCGCGGCCAGCAATGCCTCGCGCACGCGCGCGGGCAGGTTCGGGGCCGGGGTTTCCTCGACCACCTTCTGGTTGCGCCGCTGCAGCGAGCAGTCGCGCTCGCCGAGCGCCACCACCTTGCCGCGGCCGTCGCCGAAGATCTGCACCTCGATGTGCCGCGCGCGATCGACGAAGCGCTCCACGAACACGCCGCCGTTCGCGAAGAACGCCTGCCCGAGCTGCCGTACCGAGTCGAACGCGACGAGCAGCTCCGCTTCGTCGTTGCAGCGGGTCAGGCCGATGCCGCCGCCGCCCGCCGTGCTTTTCAGCATCACCGGGTAGCCGACGGCCGCCGCGGCCTCGCGAGCGCCGCGCGCGTCGGCCAGCAGCCCCGAGCCGGGCGCGAGCGGCAAGCCCGCCTGCGCGGCCAGCTCGCGGGCCGCGTGCTTCAGGCCGAACTGTTCGATCTGGCGCGGCGTCGGGCCGATGAACGCGATGCCCTCGGCCTCGCAGCGCGCCGCGAAGCCGGCGTGCTCGGACAGGAAGCCGTAGCCGGGGATGATGGCCTGCGCGCCCGTCTGCTTCGCCGCGGCGAGGATCGACTCGATGCGCAGATAGCTCTCGGCGGCCGTGTCGCCGCCCAGCGGGACCGCCACGTCGGCCGCGCTCACGTGCAGGCTGTTGCGGTCCGCGTCGGAATGGACCGCCACGGAACGGATGCCCATGCGCTTCAGCGTGCGTGCGATACGGCAGGCGATTTCGCCGCGATTGGCGATCAGGACGGTATCGAACATGATGCGTCGGCCTCAGAAACGTGACGCGGCTTGCGCGCCGGACTGGCTGGCGAGATAGCTGGCCCAGCCGCCGAACTCGGTGATGTCGCGGGCATCGGCGAGCGCGTGCGGCTCGCAGATGAAGCCCTTCACCTGGCGCCCGTCCGCGAGCGTCAGCGTGCCGATGCCGAGCGGCGTGGGAATCCCGGCGACGAAGCTGCCGAAGCCGGCGATCGACAGATCCCAGAGTTCGACCTTGATCGAGGCGCCGCTGCGCGAGCGCGCGAGGCCCGGCTTCGGCGGCGTGGTGCCGGCGAGCGCGTAGAGGCGGTAGTCGGGCGAGGTGGTGGTGGCCTCGACGAAGCGCGCGTGGCGCGAGGTCAGCTCGTGGTTGAGCGGCATCCCGCGCAGGTGCGCGCCCACCACCGCGACGCGCACCATGCCGGTGTCCGGCACGGCGGCGGGCCGGGGGGCAGCGGTGGCGGCGACGATCGGCAGGCCGGTGGCGCCCCGCGTCAGGCCGGTGTCCTGGTGCCACGCCTGCGCGAAGCCGGCCAGCGCGCGCTCGCGCCACGCGTCGCCGATCAGCGTGATGCCGGACGGCAGGCCGTCCTCGCGCAGGTTGGCCGGTACCGAGATCGCGCTCAGGTCGAGCAGGTTGACGAAGTTGGTGTACTTGCCGAGGTTGCTGTTGAGCTGGACCGGATCGGCGAGCAGGTCCGCGATCCGGTAATGGGTCGGGGCGGTGGGCACCACCAGCGCGTCGCACTGCGCCAGCATCGCGCCGGCCTCGCGCTTCAGGTCGGCGAGCCGGTAGATGCCGTCGAACGCGTCGGCGGCGGAGAAGTCGCGCGCCTTGAAGATGATGTCGCGCACGACCTCGTGGATCTGCGCCTCGTGGTCCCTCGCGAATTCACGGATCGCCGCGTAGCGTTCGGCGATCCACGGGCCGTGATAGAGCAGCGCCGTGACGCGGTCGAACACCGAGAAATCGATCGGCACGCAGGTCGCGCCGCGCGCCCGCAGCCGCGCGATGGCCGCGTGGAAGGCGCGTTCGGCGAGCGCGTCGCCGAAGAATTCCGGCTCGGCGGGAATCCCGAAGCGCGGCGCGGCCGGCAACTGCCAGGCGTGCGCGTCGGCCGGCGCCGTGCGCGACAGGCCGTCGTGGACGTCGGGCGCCGCGGTGAGGTCGTACACGCGCAGCGCGTCGTCCACCGTGGTGGCGAACACCGACACGCAATCGAGCGTGCGGCAGGCCGGGACCACGCCGGCGTTGCTGAGCGCGCCGCGCGTCGGCTTGAGGCCGACGATGTTGTTGAGCCCGGCCGGCACGCGGCCGGAGCCGGCCGTATCGGTGCCGAGCGAAAACGGCACGAGGCCGCGCGCCACCACCGTGGCCGAGCCCGAGCTCGATCCTCCCGAAACGTATGCCGGATCGAACGCGTTGGGCGGGATGCCGTAGGGCGAGCGCACGCCGACCAGGCCGGCCGCGAACTGGTCGAGGTTGGTCTTGCCGATCGCGATCGCGCCGGCCGCCATCAGCCGCTCGACCACCGTGGCGTGCGCGCCGGGCCGGTAGGCGAACGCCGGGCAGCCCGCCGTGGTCTCGAAGCCGGCGACGTCGATGTTGTCCTTGGCGGCGAACGGCACGCCGTATAGCGGCAGGCGGCCGATGTCGCCGCCCGCGTCGGCCAGCAGGCCGTCGAGGCGTTGAAGCTGCTGTGCCAGCACCTCCGGTGCCGCGCGCGAGATCCAGGCCGCGTCGTCGTCGCGCAGCGTGGCCAGCAGAGCGCCGAGCAGCTCGGCGGGCCGGGCGCCATCGCGGTAAGCGGCGAGCCAATCCGAAATCGTCCAGCCGCGCATCTCGTATCCTCTCTTGTGTACAAGTTATGGGAAGAGCTATCAAGACTCGTGCCATGTGCGGGGTGTCGGCGATGGCCTTGCCGGCCGAGGCGACGCGGCGGCAAGGCATCAACGGAGGCGCCGGCGATGCACGCGACTGGCGCGGCATGCCGACCGGGATTGGTGCGGATGGTTCGGGTTGGTGCGTGGCGCGGCGGCTCGCGGGCCGGGTGGTGGGTCGTCGAGGCGCGACGGAGCCGGTGCCGGGCTCCGGACGAGTCACGCGGGCATGGCGCTTCGCCGGCGCCGGCCGGGACGGATGCCAGTCGCGTCAGTCGATCGACATCGTCGCAGGTGTGCGCCGAACGTCAGGACGGGACGAACGCTCGCTGTCCCGCCGCTCAATCCGCCCGCAGCGCCCACAGCGCGTCCAGCACATGCCGCGTCGCCAGCTCGGCCGCGCCGGTACGGTGTGCGATGCCGAGTTCGCGCCACAGCGCCGGGCGCAGCTGGCGCATCGCGATGCGCGCGTCGGGCAGCGGCGCGCCGGCCTCGTGTGGCAGCAGCGTCGCTCCGTAGCCGGCCGCCACCAGGCTCTTGATCGCGTCGTTGTAGTTCAGCTCGATGCGCGGCGCCGGCTGATGGCCGCCGGCCGCGAACCATTCGGCGGTCTGCCGCGACAGGCGCGTGGTGGCGTCGTTGAGGATCAGCGGCCGCGCGGCGAGCCAGGCCGGGCTCACGCTGGGCGGCACGGTCCAGTCGGCGGGCAGGAACGCCACCACCGGATCGCGTCGCCACGGCGCGATCGTCAGCCCGGCCACGGCGGCCTGCGGCAGCGCCACCAGCCCGATGTCGAGCGCGCCGTGCGTGAGCCGCTCGAGCGTGTCGCGCGAGGTCAGCACGGCGATCTGCACGTCGATGTCGGGATGGTCGCGGCGCAGCTGCGCGAGCACCTGCGGCAGCAAATGCGCGAACGCGCCGGTGGACGCGCCCAGCCGCACCCGTCCGGCCAGCCCCTGCACCTGCCGCTCCACGTCGTCGAGCGTGGCCTCGACGTCGGCGAGCAGCCGTCGCGCGCGCTCGATCAGCACCTCGCCGATCGCCGACGGCCGCACGTTGCCGCGCGTGCGCGACAGCAGGGGTGCGCCGATCCGTGCCTCGAGTTCCGAGACATGCAGGCTCACGGTGGGTGGCGCCAGATGCAGCGATTGTGCGGCGGCGGCGAACGATCCGAGATCCGCGATCGCGATTAGCGTGCGCAGGCGATCAAGACTGATTTCGCGCATCGAGGAATTTTTTCGTTCAGAAAAAATGAAGCTCATGTTGATGAAATTCAACTTTTATAAGTTTAGCGTGCGGGCGATGATCGCGCATCCCGTCGATCGGACGGCGGGCGATATCTCGGAGCGTGACGAACATGAGCGAACCCATCGTATTCATTGACGGCGATCAGGGCACGACCGGCCTGCAGATCCACGAACGGCTGCGCGGCCGGACCGATCTGCGGCTCGCGACGCTGGCCGCGGACGAGCGCAAGGACCCCGCGCGGCGCGCGGAGGCGATCAACGCGTGCGACGTCGCGATCCTCTGCCTGCCCGACGCGGCCGCGCGCGAGGCGGTCGGCTTCATCCGCAATCCCGCGGTGCGCGTGATCGACGCCAGTTCGGCGCACCGCACCGATCCGGCCTGGGTCTACGGCTTTCCGGAAATGACGCAGGGACAGCCGGCGCGGATCGCCGACGCGCGCCGCGTGACCAATCCGGGCTGCTACCCGACCGGCGCGATCGGGCTGTTGCGCCCGCTGATCGAGCACGGGTTGCTGCCGGCGGACTATCCGGTTGCGATCCACGCGGTGTCCGGTTATTCGGGCGGCGGCCGCGCGGCGGTGGAGGCCCACGAGGCGCCCGACGGCGCGGCGCCGGCGTTTCGCCTCTACGGGCTCGGCCTCGCGCACAAGCATCCGCCCGAGATCCGCGCGCATGCCGGGCTCGCGCACCGGCCGCTGTTCGTGCCGGCCTATGGCGGGTATCGGCAGGGCATCGTGCTGAGCGTGCCGCTCGAGACGCGGCTGCTGCCGGCCGGCGTCGACGGCGCGCGGCTGCATGCGTGCCTCGCGCACCATTACGAGGGGGCGCGTCATGCGCGCATGCTGCCGCTCGCGGCGAGCCGCGAGATCGCGCAACTGGACCCGCAGGCGCTGAACGGCACCAACGACATCGAGTTCGGCGTGTTCGTCAACGACGAATACGGCCAGGTGCTGCTGACCGCGGTGTTCGACAATCTCGGCAAGGGCGCGTCCGGCGCGGCCGTGCAGAATCTCGACCTGATGCTGCCGGCGCTGCGCTGATCGCATCACGAACGTCGCGAACCGGGCGCGAGCGCGGCGGGTGGCCAGCCCGGCGCCGCCCGTGCAACCTCAGGCCGCCTCGGGTTGCGACGCGCAGAGCGCCGGGTCGAGGTCGAGCGCGGCCAGCGTCTGCGCGTCGATGTCGATCCAGCACGCCACCACCATGCGCCCGTCGATCGACTCCGGTGCCCCAGCCCGGTGGGCATGCACGCCGATCCGGCGGAACAGCCGCTCGATGCTGCAGAACGTGACCCCGATCAGCTGGCGCGCCCCGCGCCGTGCCGCGCACTCCACCGCCGCGGCCAGCATCGGCCGGACCGACCACGCCAGGCTGCTCGCCTCGGCGCCTTCCTCGGGGGTCGCGGCGAAGCGCGACAGCTCCCACACGTCGGTCGAGCGCGGGGCCGGATTGTCCTCGGCCAGCAGGTGCGGGAACACTTCCTGCAACAGGTAGGGGCGGGTGGTCGGCAGCAGCCGCGCGCAGCCGCAAATTTCCCCGTTCGCATCGCGTCCCAGCACGTACACCGTATCGTCGCGATCATATTGATCGCGCTCGAATTTTTCGTCTTCCGACGGCAGCTTCCAGCCGAGCTGCTCGACGAACACGCGGTAACGATAGGAGCCCAGATCGGCGGCGATATGGGAGGGAAGGCGGCCTGCCTCGTGAACGGAAGTCTGCATGGTGTCCTCGTGGTAATTCCGTTTGGAATGGGCGCATTACAACGTGCGCCCCGAGGACAGGTAACTGTTAATCCTGACAGGGATTCGGTCCCGATTCCTAGCAACCTTGACAGGGCAAAAACGGCACGCAAAGGTTTGCGCGACCTCTGTGATTCAATTACGAGATTGCAATCCCGGGCCGGTTGAACCGACAATGCCGAAGACACGGTCTGCTTAAACGCCGCCGCCGTTTAATGAGTGGGGGCCGGATCGAGTGCGGAGGCCTGCGCGAAGTCAGTGCGACCAGCGCTTGTCGGCCACGATCGGTTGCGGCGGGGGGCCGCTCGCCAGCGCCCGGGTCACCGCGATCGCCCAGTCGAGCGTGGCGAGCCGGCAGGCGAGCGCGCTGGCGGTGGCATGCATGCCGATGTCGGTGCCGAAGCGGTCGACGCCCATCAGGTTGCTGCGCACGTCGTCCCAGGCGATCCGGAAGCAGCCCGAGTCGGGTTCGAGATACCAGTCCCAGCCGACGGTCAGGTGTGCGAATCCGGGCGAGGCCGGGCGCTGCCATTCGGTGAAGCCGGCAAGGTCGGGAACGAGGCCGTCGCCGCGCAGTTCGTCGGCGAGTCCGGGGTCGAGCCCCGAAGCGATATGCACGAGTTCGAGCCCTGCGAACGCGTGCAGGGGCAGGCGCACGTACCCGTCCGGGGACGGCGAGCAGTAGGGATGAAGCAGGGGCGGAGTCATGCGCGGCAATGTATCAAGCCCGTGTGCCTGATGTAACCTAGCAAGAATGACAGCGTGGGAGCTGTTGGAGAGATGATGGAACTACGCTGGCAGGATGCCTACCACCAGTTCAACGCGGCGGAAAACGAGCAGCAGCTCTTTCAGCAGATTTCCGCGTACTCGAAGCGGCTCGGCTTCGAGTACTGCTGTTATGGAATCCGCGTACCGCAGCCGGGATCGCAGCCCGTGGTCGAGATCTTCGACACCTATCCGCCGGGCTGGATGGCGCACTATCAGGCGCGCAACTACATCGAGATCGATCCGACCGTGCGCGACGGCGCCGCGAGCCCGAACATGATCATCTGGCCCGACGTCGACACGGCGGAGGAGCCCTCGCTATGGCGCGACGCGCGCGACTTCGGCATGTCGGTGGGCGTCGCGCAGTCGAGCTGGGCCGCGCGCGGCGTGTTCGGATTGCTGACCATCGCGCGGCGCTCGGACCGCCTCACGCCGGCCGAAATCAACAGCCTGACGCTGCAGGCCAACTGGCTCGCCAATCTCTCGCATTCGCTGATGGGCAAGTTCCTCGTGCCGAAGCTGTCGCCGGCCGCGAGCATCACGCTGACCAGGCGCGAACGCGAGGTGCTGAGCTGGACCAGCGAAGGCCGCACGGCCAGCGAGATCGGCGATCTGCTCAACATCTCCGAGCGCACCGTGACGTTCCACGTCAACAACATCCTCGCCAAGCTCGGCGCGACCAACAAGGTGCAGGCGGTCGTGAAGGCGATCGGCATGGGGTTGATCCAGACGCCGTAGGCGGCCCGGTTCGATCCGGTTCATCCGGTTGGCGACGACGCGCCGGCGCGGGCTTCACGGCCCGGCCGGCGCGTTTTTCATGGGCCTGTCATTCCATCAGCGGCTCGGCTTCCTTCGCCGTCCAGCTCACGCTGGAGATGCTCTTCTCCATGCTCATCCGGCTCGCGATCTGCTCGAGCTTAGGCTGGTCCTTCGGATGCAGCTTCAGCGTGGCGGTGACCTTGATCCGCTCGGGCGGCGCGTCGCCCTCGACGTCCTCGCTCGTCAGGCTCTGGAATGACAGCGGTTTCGCGTACATCGAGTTCGACAGCAGCGTGCGCACGTGGACTTCCTCCGAGGCGAGGCAGATCACGGTGATCTGGTATTCGCGCACCAGGTCGGCGTTCGACACGGGCGTGGCGTTGATCGCGTGGCTCAGCGAGCGCAGCAGCGTGTTGACGAGCAGCACGACCGCGGTGCCGGCCAGCGCCGGCAAATAGTGGCCGCTGCCCGACAGCACGCCGACCGCCGCCGAGCACCAGAGCGTGGCCGCCGTGTTGATGCCCTGGATCGCGCCTTTCTCGCGCATGATCACGCCGCCGCCCAGGAAGCCGACGCCCGACACCACGTAGGCGGCGATCTGCGTGACGCCGGTCACGCCGTTGCCGGTCAGCACGCCGAGCGTGACGAACAGGCACGCGCCGCAGGTGACGAGCGTGATGGTGCGCAGGCCGGCGGTGCGCTGGCGCATCTGGCGCTCGATGCCGATCGCGACGCCGCAGCAGAACGCGGTCAGGAGGCGGAGGAGGAATTCGACGGTCATGGGTTGTGGGATGCCTGGCAAGGGGCGCCGCGTGGCGCGCGATCGTGGCCGCGTACCCGGTGCGCGCGCGGCGCGCGATCCGCTACGATAGCGCGTACCCGGCAACCGGAATATGAAAATGCAGAGGGCGCACGCCGCGTGAACGAACGCGGCGGCGGGCACGGCGCGGGCCGGCCCCGGCAGGCGGCGGACGTTCAGGCGCAGCGGTGCGCGAGCCTGTCGCGACAACTGTCCACGGAGAAGCCTTTGGGGAAATGGATCGCCGCGATTCTAGCAGGCCCGGCGGCGGGGCGGTGCGTGCCGCCGACCTGCCGCCGCCGCGCCGGTTGCGGTGGCGCAGCGGCCCCGCCAAATGGCTTCGCCGATACCGGCGGGGTGTCCGGAGGATGGGGCGTCAGGAGCCGGGCCGTGGGCCGGCGCCGGGGTGGGAGACGCACGCGCCGATCGCCAGACGCGCCTGCAACAGGTCGCGCTTCACGCGATCCACCGGCACGCCGAGGATTTCCGCGGCTTCCGCATACGAGAAACCTTCGAGCGTGACCAGCATGAACGCGAGCCGCGGCGGCCCCACCAGGCAGGTGACGGCATCGACCACGTCCGCATGCTCCGGCGCGTGGTCGCGCGACGCGGCAGGGGCGGACGGCGCCCGGCCGCGCGCCGGCGTCTGGCTGCGTGCCTGGTCGAGCCAGACGCGGCAGACCACCGAGAAGAACCAGCCCGGCAGCGAGGTGCGCGGCCCGAGCCGGGCCGGCGCCGCGAATACGCGCGGACAGGCGAGGCGCAGCAGGGCTTCGGCATCGCCGGGATTGCCGGCCACCCGCAGCGAAAAAATCCACAGCCGCGGCAGCAGATCCCGCAATGCATGTGAAATGTGTTCACGGCTCATGAGTCGTTCCGGTGTCGTTTCCGGGGGCGGGGCGAGCAACTGGCGAGACACGACACTTGGGATACCTATGTATTCGGGGATGGCGATCCGGTCGGCGTATCCGGCCGGGGTGAGGCATCAGGGGTGGCCTGAGGTCGGGAGCGCGGCCCGGTTCGCGCGGAGGGAGGCGGGCGTGCCGCCGCGGCCGGCGGGCCGCTTCGTACCGTGCCGGCGCGGTGGTTCGGCCGGCGGCGGAGGCAACGTGCGCATGGATCTCACGCGCTGCTGCGCGAAAACAGCTGGTGGAGATTGTGTCCAAGCGCAGACTGGCTGTCAACGACGCAGCGGGGCGCCCCGGAGCGCCTTCCGGTCGGCGAAACCAGGCCGCCGCCGCACTGGATCCGTGCGGCCGCCGGACCGGATCGACAGGCGCGCTGCCGCTGCCCGGCGGCGTTGCCGTTTGCGGCCGCGGGCCGTGGAGCCTCGCTGGCGCCAGTGCATGCCGCTCGCCGGCGGCGGGACGTCCGCGGGCGTCCACCACACGGCCGTGGCCCGCGAGGCTTCGTGCCGGCGCACGCCGCTTCGTATCGGATCGGGCCGCGCCGATCCCCGGGCGCCCCGGCGCCACCTCGCCCGCGCGCGCCGCAATGCCGGCACAATACGCCATCGCTCACGGCACGAACCCCGCATCCGCATCGGAATCCGAACCGCCCCATGCTGCTCAAGACCCTCCTGCGGCGTCTCGATCTGACCACGCTGCAACTGTTCCTCGCGGTCCACGAGGAAGGCACGCTCACGCGCGCGGCCGAACGCGAGGCGATCGCGGTCTCGGCGGCCAGCAAGCGCCTGCTCGAACTGGAGCAGGTGGTGGGCGCGGCGCTGTTCCAGCGCAACGCGCGCGGCATGACGCTGACGCCGGCCGGCGAAACGCTGCTGCACCACGCGCGCCGCGTGATGCGCGACATCGAGAACATCGGCGCCGAGCTGGCCGGCTATGCGAGCGGCGTGCGCGGCTACGTGCGGATGTCGTCGAACCTGTCGGGCATCGTCGAGTTCCTGCCCGAGGACTTGCGCGCGTTCCAGGCCGAGCACGAGCGCGTCAAGCTCGACCTCGAGGAGCGGCCGAGCGGCGGCGTGATCGAGGCGGTGGACGACAGCCTGGTCGAGATCGGCATCTGTTCCGAAGACGCCGACGCGCGCGACCTGCACGTCGAGCACTATCGCCACGACACGCTCGTGATCGTCGCGCGCGACGATCATCCGCTCGCCGCGCACGCGCGGCTGCCGTTCGCGGCCACGCTCGACAGCGATCACGTCGGGCTGCACGTGTCGAGCTCGATCAACATGCGCACGCATCTGGCCGCGCGCCAGGCCGGGCGGCCGCTGCGGCTGCGGATCCACGTGCCGGGCTTCGACGCCGTGTGCCGGATGGTGCAGGCCGGGATGGGCGTGGGCGTGCTGCCGAGGAAGGTCTACGAGCTGATGGGGCGCCCGCTCGGCCTCGCCGCGATCGCGCTCGACGACGGCTGGGCGCGGCGCCGGCTCGTGCTGGTGGTGCGCGACGTGGCTTCGCTGTCGCCGGTCGGGCGGCTGCTGTTCGAGCACCTGCGCACGATCGAGGCGCGCGAGGCCGCCGCGGCCGGCACGGCGTCCGACGATGCGCCGCGGTAATTCGATTCGGTAGACGGGGGCGGCCGACGGCGCGTGCCGTGCCGCCCACCCACGCCCGCCGAGCCTTCGCGGTTCGCGAACGCTCGTTGGCGAAATGCGGTTGGACGTTCGCCGGGCGGCAACCCTACGCTGTGCTCCATCAACGAATCAATCCGGAGACAGCAACATGAGTGGCCCGCTTCAAGGGATCCGCGTGATCGAGATCGGCACGCTGATCGCCGCGCCGTTCGCCGCGCGCCTGATGGCCGAATTCGGCGCCGAGGTCATCAAGATCGAGGCGCCCGAAACGGGCGACCCGCTGCGCAAGTGGCGCAAGCTGCACGAGGGCACCTCGCTCTGGTGGTATCTGCAGTCGCGCAACAAGAAATCCGTCTGCGTGAACCTGAAGTCGGCCGAAGGCGCCGACGTGGTGCGCCGCCTCGCGGCCGAAGCCGACGTGGTGATCGAGAACCTGCGCCCCGGCGCACTGGAGAAGCTCGGTCTCGGCTGGGACGCGCTGCACGCGCTGAATCCGAAACTGACGATGGTGCGCATCTCGGGCTACGGCCAGAGCGGCCCGTATCGCGATCGCCCCGGCTTCGGCGCGATCGGCGAGGCGATGGGCGGGATCCGCTACACCACGGGCGAGATCGACGGCGCGCCGGCGCGCGTGGGCGTGAGCCTCGGCGATTCGCTGGCCTCGCTGCACGGCGTGATCGGCGCGCTGATGTCGCTGCTGCGCGTGAAGACCGGGCAGGGCGAGGGGCAGGTGGTGGACGTCTCGCTGGTCGAGAGCGTGTTCAACCTGATGGAGAGCCTGGTGCCCGAGTACGACCTGCTCGGCCACGTGCGCGAGCGCAGCGGCGGCGCGCTGCCGGGCATCGCGCCGTCCAACACCTACCGCACCGAGGACGGCGCGTTCGTGGTGATCGCCGGCAACAGCGATCCGATCTTCCGCCGGCTCATGCAGGTGATCGGCCGCCCCGAGCTGGCCGACGATCCGGCGCTCGCGCACAACGACGGCCGCGTGAAGCAGACCGCGATGCTCGACGCGGCGATCGGCGCCTGGACCTCGCATCACGCGATCGACGACGTGCTGGCCGCGCTCGAGCAGGCCGAGGTGCCGTCGGGCCGCATCTACTCGGTGGCCGACATCGTCGCCGATCCGCACTACCGCGCGCGCGAGATGCTGATCCCGGCCACGCTGCCGGGCGGCACCTCGGTGACCATGCCGGGCATCGTGCCGAAGCTCTCCGACACGCCGGGCGGCGTGCGATGGCAGGGGCCGGCGCTCGGCGAGCACACCGCCGGCGTGCTGGCCGGCATCGGCTACGGCGACGACGAGATCGCGCGACTGCGCGCGCAGGGAGCGATCCGGTGAGCCACTTTCTCGACATACCCGGCGGCATGCCCGCCGACACGTTGGTGGTGCAGGAAGTCGCGCCGCGCGACGGCCTGCAGATCGAGCCGAAATGGGTGGAGACGGCCGACAAGATCGCGCTGATCGACGCGCTCTCGACGCTCGGCTTCACGCGCATCGAGGCCGGCTCGTTCGTCTCGCCGAAGGCGATCCCCGCGCTGCGCGACGGCGACGCGGTGTTCCGCGGCATCCGCCGCGTACCCGGCGTGACCTACGTGGCGCTGATCCCGAACGCGAAGGGGGCGGAACTCGCGCTGGCCGCGCGGGCCGACGAACTGAACCTCGTGATGTCGGCGAGCCAGACGCACAATCGCGCCAACCTGCGGATGAGCTGCGAGCGCTCGCTGGCCGGCTTCGCCGATATCGTCGGCCTCGTGCGCGGCGAGCGCGTGTCGCTGAACGCGACCGTTGCCACCGCGTTCGGCTGTCCGTTCGAAGGCCGCATCGACGAGGCGCGCGTGCTCGGCATCGTCGGCGCCTATCGCGAACTCGGCATCGGCGGCATCACGCTCGCCGACACCACCGGCATGGCAAATCCGCGCCAGGTCGCGCGGCTCGTCGCGCGCGTGCTCGAACGCGTGCCGGCCGCGGCGCTGACGCTGCATTTCCACGACACGCGCGGGCTCGGCCTCGCCAACGTGCTGGCCGCTTACGAGGCCGGTGCGCGCCGCTTCGACGCCTCGCTCGGCGGCCTCGGCGGCTGCCCGTTCGCGCCCGGCGCGTCGGGCAACATCTGCACCGAGGATCTCGTCAATCTCTGCGACGAGGTGGGGATTCCGAACACGATCGATCTCGCGGGCCTGCTGTCGCTGTCGCGCACGCTGCCGGCGCTGGTCGGGCACGAGGTGCCGGGGCAGGTCGCGAAGGCGGGACGCAACGCGGACCTGCACGCGGCGCCCGATCATGTCGCCGGGATCGCCTGAGGCGTCGCGCGGCGAAGCGGGTAGGGACAGCGGCAGGATTCATCCGCAACGGCGGCGCGGGCAGCGGCAGCGACGGTAGTGATGGCGGCACGCGCAGTAGCAGCAACCAACGCGAAACCCGGATCGCGAATCCGGGCGGCACCCCTTCATCAATTCGACCGGGCGGCATGGGCCAGCCCGGCGTGGAGACAAACCATGGCAATTTCCAGCGCAGTCGCACCGGAGCGCGAGCTGGGCGGCGAGACCGGCATCCAGGTGATTCGCAAGGTGGCGTGGCGGCTGATGCCGCTGATCATGATCTGCTACCTGTTCGCGTTCTTCGACCGCATCAACATCAGCTTCGCGAAGTTCCAGCTGCAGGGCGACCTCGGCCTGTCCGACACGGCCTACGGGCTCGGCGCGAGCCTGTTCGTGATCGGCTACGTGCTGTTCGAAGTGCCGAGCAACCTGTTCCTGTATCGCGTGGGCGCGCGGCGCTGGATCGCGCGGATCATGATCTCGTGGGGCATCGCCACCGCCGCGATGGTGTTCGTCCACACCGAATGGCAGTTCTACGGGCTGCGCTTCGCGATCGGCGCGATGGAGGCCGGTTTCGCGCCGGGCGTGCTCTATTACCTGACGCTGTGGTTCCCGCCGAGCCATCGCGGCCGCATCACCTCGCTGCTGTTCCTCGCCTCGGCGTTCTCGGGGCTGGTGGGCGCGCCGGCCGCGGGCCTCGTGCTCGGCCACCTGAACGGCGCGCTCGGCATGCCCGGCTGGCACTGGCTGTTCCTGCTCGGCGGGCTGCCCTGCATCGTGCTCGGGCTGCTGGTACTGATGCTGCTGAAGGACCGCATCGACGACGCATCGTGGCTCTCGTCCGGCGAGAAGGCCTGGCTCGGCGCGCAGATCGCGCGGCAGGGCCGCCATCCGGCCGGCGGCCATTCGCTGCTCGGCGCGCTGAAGACGCCCGGCTTCCTGATGCTCGGCCTCGTCTATTTCCTGATCCAGATCGCCTCGTACGGGCTCAACTTCTGGGCACCGCACCTGATCCGCACGGCCGGCACGCACAACCCCACCCTGATCGGCCTGCTGACCTCGGTGCCGTACATCGCCGGCGCGCTCGCGATGGTGGTGGTGGGGCGCCTGTCGGACCGCAGCGGCGAGCGCCGCAAGTACGTGTTCGCGCTGCTGATGATGGCCACGCTCGGCTTCTTCGCGGCCGGCTTCTTCGACCGACAGACCACGCTGCTCGTGATCGCGCTCGCGGTGATGGGCGCGGGCGTGGTGGCGTCGATCCCGGCGTTCTGGGCACTGCCGCCGAAGCTCGTGACGGGCGCCGGCGCGGCGGGCGGGATCGCGGTGATCAACACGCTCGGACAACTGGGCGGGATTGTCAGTCCGGTGATGGTCGGCCGCGTGCGCGACCTGACCGGCTCGACCACGCCGGCGCTCTACATGATCGGCGTGCTGAGCCTGATCTGCGCCGGGCTCGTGTGGTTCGCGCTGCCGCCGTCGCTGCGCGAGCGCGAGGGGCACGGCGAGGGGTGAGCGGGAGCGGGCCGCGTCGCGAGTGGGCGGCCGTTGCGCGAACGGCGTGTGCCGAGTCGGGCTCGCGTGATTCGCGCCGCCGCCGTCGCCGCGTGAGCGCGAATGGCCGCGTCGTGAGCTGGCGACGCGGCCCCGAAGCACCATGCGGGGCGGGCGTCGCGCGGGAGGGGCGCCGCGTGCGCAGCGTGCGGCGATCACGCCGGAGTTACCTCGGCACGGGCTGCGCGTCATGCATATCGTGTGCCGTGCCGCCGGGCTGCGCGGCGTGGCCTGGCGAGCCCACATCGAACGTCGGCCGTCGCCGTGCATCCGGCCACCGCGCGCATCAAGCGCCGGCCGTTCCCGCCACGAGCCGCACGCGCGTGATCTCCGACGGCGCGCCGAAGCGCTTCGGCGGCCCCCAGTAGCCGGTGCCGCGGCTCGTGTAGACCCACAGCCCGTGCAGGCGCGCGAGCCCGGCCACGAACGGTTGCTGCAGCGGCACGAAGAAATTCCACGGGAAGAACTGGCCGCCGTGCGTGTGGCCCGACAGTTGCAGCGTGAAGCCGGCCTCGGCGGCGGCGTTCGCGCTGCGCGGCTGGTGCGCGAGCAGCACGCGCAGCGGCACGTCGGCCGGCGCGCCGGCCAGCGCCGCGCGCGGGTCGCTGCGGTGCGCGGGATCGAAGCCGCCGGCCGAATAATCGGTCACGCCGGCCAGCACGAGGCGGGCGCCGTCGTGCGCGAGCGTGCGGTGCTCGTTCATCAGCACGGTCAGGCCGAGGCGGCGGAATTCGGCGACCCAGGCGTCGGCGCCCGAGTAGTACTCGTGGTTGCCGGTCACCATGAACGCGCCGTGCCGCGCGCGCAGGCCGCCGAGCGGCGCGGCGTGGCCCGCGAGCCGTGCCACGCTGCCGTCCACCAGGTCGCCCGTCACGGCGATCAGGTCCGGATCGAGCCGGTTCACCGCGTCGACGATCGCCTCCACGTAGCCGCGCTTGATGGTCGGGCCGACATGCACGTCGCTGATCTGCACGATCGTGAAGCCGTCGAGCGCGGCGGGCAGGCCGTCGATCGGCACGTTCACGTCCACCACGCGCGCGAGCCGCCGCGCGTTGAAGAAGCCGATCGCGCTGGCCGAGAACGCGAGCAGCGGCACCGCGACGGCGCTCGCCGAGCGCCAGGTGGCGAGCGGCACCGCGTGCGGCACGAGCGCGTCGATGCCCAGCAGCACCACGAGCAGCACGTCGCGCGCGAGCGTGAGCACCAGCAGCGACGAGAAGAAGCCCATTTCCAGCAGGCCGATCCAGGCCACGCGGTCGCCGAGCGGCTGCCGCTCGAAGGTGCGCGAGAGCATGCCGAGCGGGATCACGAGGCACGACGCGACGAGCCACAGCACGGCGACGACGCGCACGGCGGGCGAGGTGAATTCGGGAATCAGGCGCAGGCCGACGTAGACGTGGAACAGCACGCCGAACGTGATCAGCCGCAGCAGGAAAGCGGAAATGCGTCGCATGGTTGGGGCAGCGGAAGCGAAACGGGAAAGGGAGCGACGACGGCGCGCCAGGCGCGGCGGCGTCGCGACGACAGGGGCCGGCCGGACCGGCGGGCATGGTCGGGCCGGGTTGGGCGCGGCGGTGCCGGCGGCGCGTGGGTGGCGCCGCGAGCGCGATCTGAAGTGGTGTCGGGACCGCGCCGCGAGGCGCGAAACGGCGGCAGCGACGACGGCCGCCGCCCGGCCCGGCGACTGCGACCATGCCCGCGTTCGGCGGCGGCCCGGCCAGCGCCAATCGTCACGCCGGTCCGGCCGATGGTCGACGACACTCTCGCCGGCACCACCTCACCGCCTTTTGCCGGCCGCCGCACGATACCGCGCACGCCTTCGCGCCGCTTACTCGATGCGGGCGGCCTCGTCGAACGCAAAGCGCGGGCTGCGCGGGAACAGGCCCTTCTCGTCGCCGTAGCCGAGGTTGACGAGGAAGTTCGCCTTGATCTGCGTGCCGGTAAAGAACTCGGCCTCCACCTTGGCCGCGTCGAAGCCCGACATTGGGCCGGCGTCGAGGCCGAGCGCGCGCGCGGCGAGGATCAGGTAAGCGCCCTGCAGCGAGCCGTTGCGGAACGCGGTCGTCTCGATCAGGGCGTCGTTGCCGGCGAACCAGCTGCGCGCGTCGGCATGCGGGAACAGCTTCGGCAGGTGGTCGTGGAACGCCAGGTCCATGCCGATGATCACGGTGACGGGCGCGCTCATGGTTTTCTCGAGGTTGCCCTCGGCGAGCGCCGGCTTGAGCCGCGCCTTGGCCTCGGGCGACTTCACGAACACGAAGCGCGCGGGGCTCGCGTTCGCCGAGGTCGGGCCCCAGAGGGTCAACTCGACGAGCTGGCGCAGCAGCGCGTCGTCCACCGGCTTCGGCAGCCAGGCGTTGTGCGTGCGGGCGGTGCGGAACAGTTGGTCGAGGGCGGAATCGGAAAGCATCATCGGCGTATCGGGTCTCGGAGGTCGCGGGGATCCCGGGCGGGCATGCGGCCCGGGTTGCGGGAAAACAGGATGTGGTGCGCGGCGCGGGCCCGGCGGCCTTGCGGCGGCGGCACCATCCCGCGATGATAGCCGGATGTGACGATTCCTTCCGATCATGGACGATTTGTTCGACCCCCGGCCCACGCCCGAACTCGACTGGTATCCCGACTGGCTGCCGCCCGCCGACGCCGATGCGCTGCTCGCGCGCGTCCTCGTGGAAGTCGCCTGGCGGCAGGACGCGATCCGCACGCCGCGCGGCACGATCCCGCTGCCGCGCCTCACGGCGTGGCAGGGCGAGCCCGATGCCGTCTACGTCTATTCGGGCATCCGCAACGAGCCGGCGCCGTGGTCGGCCGCGGTGGCCGAACTGCGCGAGCGCGCGCAGGCCACCTGCCGCGCGCGATTCAACAGCGTGCTGCTGAATCGCTACCGCACGGGCGCCGACGGCATGGGCTGGCACACCGACGACGAACCCGAACTGGGCGCCGCGCCGGTGATCGCCTCGATCAGCCTCGGCGCGACGCGCGTGTTCGATCTGCGGCACGAGGCGACGCGCGTCGTGCAGGCGTACCGGCTCACGCACGGCAGCCTGCTCGTGATGCGCGGCGCGACGCAGCGCGACTGGGTTCACCGCGTGGCGAAGGCGCCGGCCGTGCAGGGCGAGCGCGTCAACCTGACGTTTCGCCTCGTGACGCCGCGCGACAAGCCATGACCGGCCATCTCCACGCCGCTGCCGGCTCCCGCCGCGCCGCCTGACGAACTTGACGAACCTGACGCCGCCGTCATCGAATCGTCAGCCGGCCGACCCGCGCGGGCCGGTATCGTCGCGCGGACGGGTTGGCCAGCCGGCCCGGGCGCGCACGCCCGGATCGAACGGGCGAGAATGCCCCCACGCCGCCGCGCACGGCGCATGCCGGACCCGCGCGGTTTTCCATCGCATCACGACGAGGTTTTCATGAAGACACGGATCAGCATCGCCCTGGCCGCCGCGGCCCTGACGATCGGACTGACGAGCCAGGCGGCCGAGCCGCCGCCGCCCACCCTGACCGGCGCGCAGATGCTGCGCGTGCAGGCCGCCCCGGCGATCGTCGAGGGCGCGAGCGGGGCGCAGGTCAAGTCCACGCTCTACGTGTTCATGGACCCGAACTGCATCTACTGCCACCTGATGTGGAAGGCGCTGCGGCCCTACGAGGCGGCCGGCCTGCAGGTCCACTGGATTCCGCTCGCGTTCCTGAAGCCTGATTCGGCCGGCAAGGCCGCCGCGCTGCTGAAGGCGCCCGACGGCGGCGTGGCGCTGCTCAACACGCTCGAGACGAAGTATTCGGAGAAGGACGAATCGGGTGGCATCCCGCCGCTGATGGTGGTGCCGGCCGACGCGAAGGCGAAGCTCGACGCGAACGCCGCGATGTTCAAGGATCTCGGCTTCGACGGCACGCCCACCGTGGTGTTCCGCACCCAGGACGGCAAGTGGCTCGGCCTCAACGGCCTGCCGCGGCTGAGCACGCTGCCGGGCATCCTGAACATGGCCGAGCAGCCGGTCACCGATCCGGAGCTGCAGCGCTACCGCTGAGCGCGGCCGCGGCCTTGACGAGCGCGGGCGCGTGATGCGAGGAATCGTTTCCAGCGGGGTGCGTTGGTCAGGCCGATGATGGTTTTGTCGTTGTCGCGCCGGCTGTCGAGGGTCAGCGCGCCCGGTATCGACAGCGTGGCCGGTTTCGCCGTTGCAGCTGTTGCAGCCGTTGCGGCCGCGAGCGTGGTAGCGCGGCCGGTTCAATCGGTCCCGCATCGCGCGCATCGGCGCGCTGGCCGATGCCTTCCTTCCGCCGGATCCATCCGGCGCGCGGCTCCGCCCGGCGCGCCGGGCTTCTTCTCTTCGCATCCCGCCAGGGCCGCGCATGGCGGGCCCGCGCGTTCAGCGCACCATCGTCACCGGCAGCTTCGTCAGGCGCATCAGCCGGTCGTTCAGGCCGAGGCCGAGCAGGCGCGCGAGTCCGTGCAGCGGATTACGGCGCGGCGCCGTGACGACGATCTCGTCGCAGCCGTGTTCGAGCGCGCAGGCCGCGATCACGTCGGCGGTCGCGCCGAACTTCATCGTGATCGAATGCATCACGCCTGCGTCGCGCAGGATCATGATCGCCGCCGCCAGATCGTGTTCGGCGGCGGCATGGCCGATCTCGTCGAGTTCGCGATGGGTGTGGAACGCATCGGCGCGCGAACCGCCGAGCGGCGGCTGAACGTTGACGAGCACGACTTCGGAGGCGCAGCGCTCGCGATAGAGGAAGGCGGCGTGGCGCACGGCTTCCAGCGCGCGGGGCGAGTGACCGACGGGGACGAGCAGTTTCAGCATGGCGGCATGGCCTGTGGAATGCGATGCCGGCAGCGTAAGCGCAGCGCGGTTTCGGTTTCGTAAAGACTGCGGCGCCCGGCATCAAAATCGCATCAAGATCGCCGCCGGTGCATCCTGCATAACGTGTAAAAGAAATCAAAAAAATATAAGTTTATGCGCATAAACGGTGCGATCCGGCGGCGAGCCGCCGCGTGGCGGCGGGCTGGCTCATGTCGCACGCATCGTATGATTCAGCGCGAATCGCAATGAATCGCGCAAAATAATTCATGAAATGACGGCAATTCAGCGCATTCTTTGCACAAGCCCCGTTTCTATAATGGCCATGCGCCGTCGCGGCCGGCTTCGGCCCGACTCCCCGGCCGGCGCCCGCCCCGGGGGCGGCACGCTTTCGCGCCAGCGGCGCCCGCGCCGTTGGCGCCCACCTGCGTTACCCACGCCGTTCGGCGCGGGTGCCCGCCCCATTCGTTCCTGGAGTTCCGCATGAGCGTCAACGATTCCTCGTCTTCGTCTCCTTCCCGGACTGCCGCGCGCCTCGATCCGATCGTCGCGATGCCCGCCCACGCGCTGTCGGCCGCGATTCGCGGCAAGGCCGTGTCGTGCGTCGAGACGATGCGCGCCTATCTCGACCGGATCGAGCAGGTGAACGGCCGCGTCAATGCGATCGTTGCGCTGCGCGAGCGCGCCGTGCTGCTCGACGAGGCCGCGCAAAAGGACGCGGCGCTCGCGCGCGGCGAATGGCAGGGCTGGCTGCACGGCATCCCGCAGGCGCCCAAGGATCTCGCGATGACGAAGGACATCGTCACCACCATGGGCTCGCCGATCTTCCGCGATTTCCATCCCGCCGAGGACACGCTCAGCGTCGCGCGGATGCGCGCGGCCGGCGCGATCTTCGTGGGCAAGACCAACACGCCCGAGTTCGGGCTCGGCTCGCATACGTTCAACGAGGTGTACGGCGCGACGCGCAACCCCTACGACCTGGCGAAGAGCGCCGGCGGCAGCAGCGGCGGCGCGGCCGCGGCGCTGGCCGCGCGCATGCTGCCGGTGGCCGACGGCAGCGACTTCGGCGGCTCGCTGCGCAATCCGGCCGCGTTCTGCAACGTGTTCGGCTTCCGGCCGTCGGCCGGGCGCGTACCGCGCTGGCCGTCACCGGACGTGTTCTACCAGCAGTTCGGCGTGGAAGGGCCGATGGGGCGCACGGTCGTCGACGTCGCGCAGCTGCTCGCGATCCAGGCCGGCTACGATCCACGCGATCCGCTCTCGTTCGCCGACGATCCGGCCCGTTTCACGCAGTCGCTCGACGCGGACCCGCGCGGCAAGCGCATCGCGTGGGTCGGCGACTGGCGCGGCCATCTCGCCATCGAGCCCGGCGTGCTCGCGCTCGGCGAGCGGGCGCTCGACACGCTGCGCGCGCTCGGCTGCGACGTCGACGCGGCCTTGCCCGACTTCGACCCGGCGCGGATCTGGCGCATCTGGCTCGCGCATCGCCACCTGATGTCGGGCGGCAGCCTGCTCGCGCACTATCGCGACCCGGCCCGGCGCGCGCTGCTCAAGCCCGAGGCCGTGTTCGAGGTGGAAGGGCTGCTGGCGATGACGGCCGATCAGGTGTACGAAGCAAGCGTCGCGCGTACCGCGTGGTATCAGGCCGTGCTGGCGATGTTCGAGCGCTGCGATTTCCTTGCCGCGCCCACGGCGCAGGTGTTCCCGTTCGACGTCGAGGCGCGCTGGCCGGCCTCGATCGCGGGGCGCGAGATGGACACCTACCACCGCTGGATGGAGACGGTCACGCCGTGGACGCTGGCCGGCTGCCCGGTGATCAACGTGCCGGCCGGCTTCAACGAGGCGGGGCTGCCGACCGGCATCCAGCTGATCGGCCGGCCGCGCGACGATTTCGGCGTGCTGCAGCTCGCGCATGCGTATCAGCAGGCGCGCGACTGGGTGGCCGAGCGGGCGCCCGTGATCGCGGGTTGAGCCGGCACGGCACGTGCAGTCGCGGCGCCGTCGCGATGCGGCGGGGCGCTGCGGTGAGCGAAGGAGAGCAACGGCAGGCGTCGGCATGCCTGTCGGCGTACCGCGGTCGAAGGTGAGGCGATAGGCGGGCGACCCGGGAGCCTCGCCCGCCGCCCGAGTGCCGCATGACGGGCGATGCCGGCGCGAGCCCGTTTCGCGCGATACGCCTCGCGGCCCGGCAGCCGATACGTTTCGAGATGTATCGGCAGTTGCTTCCGGCGCGCGTCGGCGCGGAAAATTTCCGACCATGAGTACGCAGACGAAACGCCACAAGATCGCGCGGGCCGCGAAGGCCCACGCCCGTGCCGCCTTCATGGCTGCGGCCGGGCTCGTCGCGAGCGCGGCCGCGCACGCCCAGCACGCGTCGGCGCGGCAGGCGCCGCCGTCGCAGGCTTCGCAATACGTGCCCGTCGCGCCCGTCGCGCCCGTGCGGCTGTCGCCGCCTGGTACGTCCGGCGGTGCGACCGGTGCGTTGGTCGCCGCTCCGGTGGCCGGCACGCTGTCCGGCGCGCGGGTTTCCTCGTCACCGGCACCCGCCGCCTCGCCGGCCTGGCACGCCTATCTCGACGCGAATCGCCGCGTGCTGGCGGGGCAGGCCGATCTGGCCGCCGCGATGGGCCTGACGGGCGCGGCCGGTCAGGCCGCCAACGCGGCCGGCACGCTCGGCGACGACGACGCGGCCGCCTTGCGTGTCTCGAACACCCTGCTTTCGCGGATCGGCGGCGCGCAGCAGTCGATCGCGCTCGCGCTATCGCAGGCATTCGCGTCCACCCCGGGCGCGCCGCTCGATCGCGAGGCGTTCCGCACCGGCCTGACCTCGCTCGGCGAGGGCCTTCAGCGTTTCGAGGGCCTGCGGCAGGGCGGGCCGGCTCCCGCTTCGCTCGACGCCGCCTCGTCGAGCATCGCCGGGCATGCGCCGGACCAGATCGACGCCGCCGCCTCGACGCTCAGCGACGCGGTGCGCTATGCGTCGCTGCATGGGATCGACGTGCCGCCCGTGGCGACTTCCGCGCTGCGTCGCGTCACGCGCTGAACGGGCCGGCGAGGGATCCGTCCGGCGTTCGCGGGGCCGGTTCTCGCGACGCGAAACGATGACATTTACATGCCGCGTTTGCGAAAAAATGCCACCGCGCGCCGCCCCCGATGCCGCCGTCGGATTCCTGCGCCGATCGCCGCGTGATGCTAAGGTAACGCCAGCCGCCGAACCGGCTTCCTCTTCCACGGGCACGCACCGCATGTACGACGATCTGGATCTTCCGCACTACCTCGAACGTATCGGCTATCGCGGCACCCCCGAGCCGACGCTCGACGTGCTGCGGCAACTGCATCGTCTGCATCCGCAGGCGATCGCGTTCGAGAATCTCGATTCACTGACGGGCTCGCCGGTGAAGCTCGATCTGCTGCCGATCGCCGCCAAGATGGTCGCGCGGCGGCGCGGCGGCTACTGCTTCGAGCACAACCGGCTGTTCCGTGCCGCGCTCGCGCAGATCGGCTTCCGCGTCACGCCGCTGCTCGCGCGCGTGCGCTGGCAGCAGGCGCACGACACCGTCACGCCGCAGACGCACAAGCTGTTGTGCGTCGAGATCGACGACGAGGTCTGGTACGTGGACGTCGGGTTCGGCACGGTCACGCAGACGGCGCCGCTCGCGGCCATCCCGGGCCTCGCGCAGCGCACGCCGCACGGCGAGTACCGGATCGTCGTCGCGCCGGCGCCGGTGGCCGAGGAATTCGACCTCGAATGCCGGACGGCGAAAGGCTGGCAGACCGTCTACCGGTTCGGCACGAAGCGCGCCGAGCGCGTCGATTGCGAGGTGGCCAACTGGTACACCTCCACGCATCCCGATTCGAAGTTCGTCAACGACCTGATCGTGAGCCGCGTGCTGCCGGACGGCCGCGCCACGCTGCTCAACGACGAGCTGACGCTGCGCGACGCCGACGGCGTCGCCACCCACACCGAACGGCTCGCCGACGCGTCCGCGTGGGTCACCTGCCTGACCGAGCGCTTCGATCTCGACCTCGACGGCTTCGAGGTCGGCGGCCTGTTCGCGCGCGTGCAGGCGCGCAACGCGGCGCTCGACGCGCTGGCGCAGGCGCAATCGCCGCGCTGATGGTGCTTTCGGGCGCTTTCGGGCGCGTTCCGCTCATATCGACCTGATCCGGAGGCGTCGCATGCCACGGCGCCGTTTCCGCATTCGCGGTCTTCCGTCCCGCGCCAAGCCCGGGCCAAATCCCCCGCGGCACCCGCCAGCGCGGCGGCGCCACTTCCTCATTCCCCCTGCGCCGCCTCCCGCATCAGCCATTCGCGGAACGTGACGAGTTTCGGCAGCGTCGCGCGATCGGCGCGATACACCACGTAGTAAGCGAGCGCCGACGCATGGCGGATCGCTGGAAACAGCGGCGTGAGCCGGCCCGCGGCGACGTCGTCGGCGGCCATCACGCTGCGCGCGAGCGCGATGCCGTGGCCGTCGATCGCGGCCTGCAGCACGGCCGCCGAGTTGTTCACCTGCATCCCGCGCCGCGCTTCCACCTCGCTGGCGCCGGCCTGCTCCAGCCATGCCTGCCAGGACGTGAAGCCGGCATGCGTGTCCATCGACAGGTCATGGATCAGCGGCTTGCCGGCCAGCTCGCGCGGCGATGCCAGCGCGCCGTGCTTCGCGAGCCAGCCCGGCGAGGCGACCGGGAACACCCATTCGTCCATCAGCTTCTCGGCGACGAGCCCGGCCCAGCTGCCGCGCCCGTAGCGCACGCCGACGTCGATGCCGTGCATGACGAAATCGACCGGTTTCAGGTTGGTGTCGAGCCGCACGTCGGTCTCGGGGCACTGCGCGTGGAAGCGCTCGATGCGCGGCAACAGCCACTTGGCGGCGAACGCGGGGCTGACGGCGACGGTCAGCGCGCCGGCGATGGTGCCCTCTCGCAGCCGGCCCAGGCCCAGCGACAGCCGCTCGAAGCCGGCGCGCAGGTCGGGCAGCGCGCGTTCGGCGGTGTCGGTCGGCACCAGCCGCGCGCGCCCGCTGGTGCCGCGGTGGAACAGCGGCGCGCCTAGCCAGTCCTCGAGCGATCGGACCAGCTGGCCGACCGCGGCCGGCGTCACGTTCAGTTCGGCCGCGGCGGCCGAGAAGCTCTGATGGCGCGCGCTCGCTTCGAGGGCGCGCAGCGCGTTGAGGAACACGGGAGTTTTCACGGCCAGCTCCGGCGCGGTCCGGCCACGGCGGCCGGGTCGCTATCGATAAAGTTTTTGTTTTAATGCGGCACACATTATCTCGTTTGCGGGCCGGCGGCGTGCGGCCAACAATGGCTGCATCGACCCAACCAATCGCGAGGAAACACGCGGCGGGCGGGACATCCAACGTAGCAGACGGGAGTAATCATGCATGGTTTTTCTTCCAGGGTGGCGATCGTCACCGGCGGTGGTTCGGGGATCGGCCGTGAGGTCGCGGCGCGGCTCGTGCAGGCGGGGGCGAGCGTCGTGATCGGCGGGCGCGACGAGGCCAAGCTGAAGCAGGCGGCGGCCGCGATCGACGCGACGGGCGAGCGCGTGCGCCATCTCGCCGCCGACATCGCGAAGCCGGCCACGGGTGCCGCGCTGGTGGAGCTGGCCACGCAGGCGTTCGGCGGCGTCGACATCCTCGTCAACAACGCCGGCGTGTTTCGTCCGAAGCCGTTCGTCGACGTGGACGAGGCCGAATACGACGGGTTCCTCGACACGATCCTGAAGGGCAAGTTCTTCATGGCGCAGGCGGCGGCCCGGGCGATGCGCCTGCGCGGCGGCGGCGCGATCGTGCAGACCGGCTCGCTGTGGGCATTGCAGGCGATCGGCGCGACGCCGTCGGCCGCGTACTCGGCGGCCAATGCGGGCGTCCACGCGCTGACGCGCAACCTCGCGATCGAGCTGGCCGCCTCGAACATCCGCATCAACACCGTGGCGCCGGCCGTGGTCGAGACGCCCGTCTACCACACGTTCATGTCGGACGAGCAGGTGA
This sequence comes from Burkholderia plantarii, assembly GCF_001411805.1. Taxonomy (NCBI): domain Bacteria; kingdom Pseudomonadati; phylum Pseudomonadota; class Betaproteobacteria; order Burkholderiales; family Burkholderiaceae; genus Burkholderia; species Burkholderia plantarii. The sequence continues at coordinate 1,389,869 of NZ_CP007213.1, forward strand.
AGGCGACGCTGCCCGGCTTCAACGCGTTCCATCCGCTCGGCCGCAACGGCCAGCCGGCCGACGTCGCCGAGGCGATCCTGTTCCTCGCCTCGCCGAACGCGTCGTGGATCACCGGCACCGTGCTGCCGGTGGACGGCGGCGTGATGGCCGGCCGCCAGGCTTGAGCCGGTCCCGGCGCGAACCGTGACGCAACTTGCAACGCAAACCGCAATGCAAGCCGCAAGCCGCAAGCCGCAAGTCGCAAGTCGCAAGTCGCAAGCCGCAAGCCGCAAGCCGCAAGCCGCAAGCCCGCAACGCGGCGGAGGCGGCGGACGCGGCGCCACCACTGCCGCGAGCAGCTCACGCGCCTGTCCGGCCCACTTGTGGCGGCCCCGAGCGTCTCGTTCGTTCGCGACCGGGCGCGCGTGCCGACCACGGCGTCGGCGGCCGACCGCCCCGGCACCGCGGCCCGTGGCGCGACCGGCTGGTGGGGATCGCGAGCGAATGGTCGGCGAGCTTTCCCGGCTACGTCGCCGGCGCGGTCGAGGCGGCCTGCCCTGGCGTGGCCGCGCTGGCCGCGATCGAGCGGCAGCGGTAACCGCCAGGAGCAGGCCTGCCAGCCGCGCCGGCCCTTACACCTGCATCGACGACACGTCCTTCATGCAGCGCAGCGCGAACATCGACCGGCTGTGGCGAATGCTCGAAATCCGGTAGAGCTTCTCGCGCAGGAAGCGTTCGTAACCGGCGGTGCCGTCGACGGCCACCTTGATCCAGTAGTCGTATTCGCCCGACACGAGGTAGGCCTCGAGCACCTCGGGCAGCGCGGCCAGTTCGGCGCCGAAGCGCGCGAGCGCGTCGTCCTCGTGGCGGTCGAGCGTGACCTCGAGGATCACGATGTCGGCGAAACCGAGCATGCGCTGGTTGACGAGCGCGACGTAGCCGTCGATGTAGCCGTCGGTTTCGAGCTGGCGCGTGCGGTTCCAGCAGGCGGTGGCCGACATGCCGACCTGTTCGGCCAGTTCGGCGTTCGACAGGCGTGCGTTGGTCTGCAGCGCGCGCAGGATCTTGCGGTCCTGATTGTCGAGTGGGCGGGGAGGGCGTTCGCGGCTAACCATGATGGTCGGAATTTTGTTCGGGAAATGGTGATTTTATCTGAAGAAGCTTCTGGTTCTTGATGAGATTGGCTGGAGAATAGAAAGCCTTTTCCGACTCGCGGCAGGTATATTTTCTCCATGCCTTGAAGCCCGGCACGAACGATGCGAGCAACCATTCGCATCGCGTCGTCACCGCGATCACGAGTCGCGGCGCCGGGCGAGACGGGCATCCCGGCCACCCGCCCCCGTCCGCACGAAAAGCCGGCGCCACCGCGCCGGCCGTCGTTTTTTTCCCGTCCGTCCTGCCCCGTCATGTCGTTCCAGCTCTATCTGTCGTTCGTCGCCGCCGCGCTCGTGCTCGTCTATGCGCCCGGTCCCGTCAACCTGCTCGCGATGAGCCATGCGCTGCGCGCCGGCTGGCGCCGCGCGCTGCCTTGCGTGTGGGGCGGCACGCTGGCCGTGCTGCTGCAGCTGGTGTTCACGGCGCTGTGCCTCAATTCGCTGCTGCACGTCGATGCGCGCGCGCTCGGCGTGCTGCGCTGGGTCGGCGCCGCCTATCTGGTCTGGCTCGGCTATCGGCAGTGGCGCGGCGGCGCGCTGGTCGGGCCGGAGCAGGCGAACGAACCCAATCAACCCAACGCTCCGAACGCCTCGGCCGAGGCCGCCGCGCTCCCGTCCCTGCGCGACGAGCGCGCTGCGCAGCGCGGCCTGTTCTGGCGCGGCGTCGCCACTTCGGGCTTCAACCCGAAGACGCTGCTGTTCTTCCCGTCGTTCTTCCCGCAGTTCATCGGCAGCGACGCGCACTGGAGCGTCAATCAGCAATACCTGCTGCTGGCCGTGACGTTCGCGCTGCTGTTCGCGGGCGGGGTTGCGTCGATGGCGCTGTTCTCGCAGCGGCTGAGCCGGCTGTTGCGGCGGCCGACGCGCGTGCGCGCGCTGAACCGGCTGATGGGCGGCCTGCTCGCCGGCATGGGCGCGATGATGGCCGGCTGGGGTTGAGCACCGCCGGCCGGGTACTCATGGAAGAAACGCGCCGCGAATTCGCGGCGCGTTTTTCATCGGGGCGGCGCAACGAGGGTGGGTGGGCTTTGCCCGAGCGCCGCGCGGCCTGCCTCAGCCGGCGTCCTGATCCGACCACAGCTTGCCGGCCGTCGCCCAGTTCTCGCGCTTCACGTCGTGCAGGATGATGTCGACGGACGACGGCGGGCAGTCGAGCGTCTCGCAGGTCACGCGCGTGATCGCCTCCACGAAGCGGCGTTTCTGTTCGAGCGTGCGGCCTTCGAACAGGTCGATGTGAAAAGTGGGCATCTCGGTTCTCCCGGGTTGAACGAAATCGGAAACGACAAAACGACAACAGCAACAGCCAGCACAGTCACCGCAACCGCAACCGCGAGCTGGTCAATCGGCCAATCGGTCAATCAGCATACGACGGCCCGCCGGCGCGCGCATGGCGATCGAGCCGGCGCAGCAGGGCGGGCCATTCGAGTTCGCCTTCCAGCGCGCCGCCGTCGCGCAGCTGCCCGGCCGCGCGCGCGGCGGTGGCCGGGGCGGGCAGCACCGGCTGGATGCCGCCCGCCAGCGCGGCCAGCTGGATCTCGCAGGCCTTCACGAGCGTGACCATTCGCACATAGGCTTCGGCGACCGTGCGGCCCACCGTCAGCAGGCCGTGATTGCGCAGCAGCATGGCCGACTTGCCGGCAAGCCGTTCGACCAGCCGCGTGCCCTCGGCCGGCGTGAACGCGAGCGCCTCGTAGTCGTGGCAGGCGAGGTCGCCGTGAAAGCGCAGCGCGTGTTGCGAGGCGGGCAGCAGTCCGGCCGGCTGGATCGAGACGGCGATGGCGGCCGTTGCATGCAGGTGGATCACGCAGGCGGCGTCGGCGCGCGCGGCGTGGACGGCCGCATGCAGCGCGAAGCCGGTTGCGTTGACGTCGTGCGGGCCGCTGCCGATCCGGTTGCCGGCCAGATCGATCTTGACGAGATTCGACGCGCACACTTCCTCGAACGCGAGTCCGAACGGATTGATCAGGAAGTGGCCCGGTTCGCCGGGCACGGCCACGGACAGATGCGTGTAGATCAGGTCGTCCAGGCCGTCGAGCGCGACCAGCCGATAGGCGGCCGCGAGATCGATGCGCGCGCGCTGTTCGGCGGGCGAGGGCGGGTGCGCGGCGGCGCGTGGGTCAGCGCGGTGGACGAACGACATGGGTGGCTCCGTTTGCAGCGGGGAGACGCGCGCCGGCCGCGTCATCGGCATTGCCGTTAACGCCCTCGTCATGCGACGGGGCGCGCGAGCGGCGCACGGCTGAGACGAGGCAGGCGGCGAGCGCGAACGGAGCGCTGAGCGGCGGCAGGCCGGCATGCAGCGCGAGCAGATGCAGCGCTGCCGCGAGCGCGGCGGCCCCGAGCGCGGCACGCGCGCCGGCTGGCGCGAGCGCGATGGCCGCCAGCGCGCCGTTGTAGCCGAGCAGGCCGGCCGCGCAGGCGGCGGCGCCGGCGGCGGCGCCGGCGTGGGCGCCGCCCGCCATCAACAGCACCGAGGCGAGCAGCGCGCCGGCCACGGCGAGGCCGGCCGCGCGCGGCGAGGCCAGCGCGAGCCCGGCCAGCAGCACCGCGCCCGGCAGCCGGCCCGAGGCGAACACCGCCTGCGCGAACGAGGCCAGCGCGGCACCGGCGAGAGTGGCGGGGGCGTCCGACGGCGCGGCGGCGAGGCTTGCCGTGCCCGGCACGACGAGCGGCAGCCAGAGCAGCGTGGCGAGCACGGCCGGCAGCGAATAGGCGGCACCGCCGACGCGGGCGAGCGCGCGCGAAACGGGGCGATAGAGCACGCCGGCCACGCTCGCCGCGATCAGCGCGATCGCGAAGGCGGTCGAGCGGTCGGGAATCAGCGCGACGGCCGCGAGCGCGGCCAGCGTGCCGCTGTAGCCGTGCAGGCCGCGTTGCAGGCCGGCTTGGGCGGTGGCGGGAGCGGCCGTGCCTGCGACGGCGATTCGCGCGTGCGTCGGGGAGCGGGGGCCGGCGTGTACGGTGGCATGGGTGCCTGCATCGGGCATGGCTTCGCGCGGAGCGGGCGCTGAAGGGGCGGCGCCTTGCCCGCGCGGCGCGCTCGTCAGCAGCGCGGCGAGCGTGGCCGCCGCCGTGCCGGCCAGCGCGGCACAGGCAAGTGCCGGGTCCGCGAGTGCCAGCGCGGCGACCACGCAGGCGCCCGTACCCGCGTGCGCCTGCAGGACGACTTGCCCGACGCCGCGCAGCAGCGTGAGCAGTTCGGGCGGCAGCGCGAACGGGGGGAGACGGCGGCGGGCGAGCATCGTCGGCGCGGGCAGGCATGAGCAGGGAAAGGTGCCGCGAGCATAAGGGATCGCCCGGCATGCCGGGATGAGCGGCGCCGGATACCGGTTATTTGCGGTTCGACGCGCGTGCGCGTGGCATGGGCCGCGTGGGGCGAGGCGAATGCATTGCGGAGCGCGAGCGGATCATGGCGGGGCGCTGGGGCGAGACGCGGACGGGTCGCGCTCGCGGCACGGCCGGATCAGGCGGCCGGCGTCGGGAGTGCGCGGCCGCACGCGAATGACCTCGATGGCTCGCACGCCTGCTACGCGCATCCGTTCGGCCGGAGTTCGGGTGTCGGCCACGATGCGCGCTTTCGCGGGATCTGAGGAACGCATCGCCGGCCGCTACGGGTCAATCCGATCGATGGCGTCCGACATCGGCCCGACCCGCAGACAGGCATCGTGCGCGCGGCCGGTCAATGATCACGATGGCTCGCGTGCTCGCTCCACGCATCCGCTCGGCGGGACAGCGGTACGGGCCATGAACGCCTTCACGGCATCTCGGGAAGGTACCGCCGGCCCGCCAAGCATCAATCCCGCTCGATGGCATCCGACACCAGCCCGACCAGCAGATACGCATCGAGCGGCCCGAGCTTGTCGCGGAACAGGCGGTCGAGATCGGCGTCGCCGGTGGACGGCAGTGCATCGTAAAGCTCGTCGACCATCGTATAGGCATTGCGCAGGACCAGGCTGCCCGGTTCGAGCAGTTCCGCCTGTCCGAGCCAGGCCGCCAGCTGCCGGCCGCACTCGAGGATCCCGGCCGGCACGCTCGCGCCGACCTGCGGATACAGCTGGTCGCCGCCCAGCACCTTCCTCAGCAGCTTGTAGAAGATCGGGCTCTCGCTGCGCGCGGTGGCGAACAGCTGCGGCGTGGTCGCCTTCAACCCGGCGCGGGCGAGACGCAGCCGCGTGCGCAGCAGCTGGCGCATCACGCCGCCCGATTGGCGCGACGGCACCATGCCGGTCGAATCGATGTAGAGCGTGACGAACGCGTCGGCGCGAATCACCGAGTGGCCGGTCCATCCCACCATCTGCCCGCGCGCATCCTCGATGACGGTGAACTCCCGCAGCCGGGCGAAATAGCCCTGGTCCTTGCGGAAGCGCCAGTAGGGCGTCATGTCCGCGCCGAAGGCGCGCGTGGTCACGGGCACCAGCGCGCCGTAGATCGCGTCGCGGGTGGCTTCGGAAAAGTGCTCGCCGGGATCGCGGCAGCAATGCGCCACCAGTTCGCCGGGCAGCGAAAGCGTTTCCGCGGTACGGATCGCCTCGCCGAAGATCTCGCTCACGAGGGGATAGGTGAACGAGTCGATCGGACTTTCCACTGACATGTCTGCTCTCTCCGCGCAGGGTGTGGGTTCGTGGCGGTCCGGATCGCGAATGCGGGGCGGCTCATCGAGGGGCTGACGGCGACCGATCGCGGTTGTGCATTCGGTGACGAAACGGACACGCGGAGCATACCGTCAATCGGCGGCGTTGGGGCTCGCCGTCACGCGCCGGTCTCGATTCACGGAGCAGGGAAGGCATGTGGTGGCCGTCGCGTTCATAACGGAACGAACGGAACGACGTGGCAGGAAACGGCACCATCGAACACGGCAAAACCGACAGCCCCGCCACGCGCGCATCCAGGCGCGGGCGCCGCGCGCTCAAGCGCTGGCGCGTGGCGAAAGCGGCGGGCCGCCCGGATCGTTCGCGGCCGTCGACCGGCTCGCGAACGACGGCTCATACCGCGAGGCGAAGCGGTCGATGCGCTCCGCGATCAGCGCCGCCTCGCGCAGCACGGTCCAGTGCGACGCGTCGATCAGCTCGCGTTCATGCGCGCCGAGCCAGCGTTCGAGGTTCTCGGTCAGCACGGGCGTGACGTAGCGGTCGCGCAGCGGCACCAGGATTTGCACCGGCGCCTGCGCGTAGCGTTCGCGCGGCTGCCGCGCGCGGGCGATGAAATTGGCGCGGTAGAGCCGGATGCCGTTGACGCCGTTGCGCAGCTGCAGCGGATCCGGTTCGACGCGAATCCGCTCGGTGCGGCGCAGCCACCATGGCCACAGCGCGGCGCCGCCGAGCCGCCAGAACAGCGCCGGCAGCAGCGGCAGATGAAAGAACGCGATGTACCACGACTTCAGCGACTGCCCCAGGCTGAACGGCGCGCGGAACACGTGGTCGAGGCACGGCCCCGAGATCGACGTGTACGACAGGATGCGCCCGCGCATCGCCGGATCGGTCACGGCCTCCCAGCTCTGGATCGAGCCCCAGTCGTGGCCGACCAGATGGAACGGCCGCCGCCCGCAGGTCGCGCTCGCCACGGCGCCGAGGTCGCGTTCGAGCTGCGCGAGGCGATAGGCCGAAACCGGCTTCGGCGCGTCCGACCCGCCGGCGCCGCGCACGTCGTAGGCGATCACGCGGTAGCGTTTCTCGAGCGTCTCGCGCATGCGGTCCCAGACGCGCGCGGAGTCGGGGTAGCCATGCACGAGGATCACGGGCGGCGCGTCGCGCGGCCCGCTCACGTGTACGGCCAGCCGCACGCCGTCCGAGTCCACCGTGAGCGTCTCGCGGCCGGCCGCTGTCGCGATCTCCAGCGCGGCATCCATCACGGATGCGCGACGTGGGCCGCGTGCAGCGGCACGCGCCGCGGCGCGGCCTCGGCCGCGTAGCGCGCGTTGGTCTCGTCGATCCGGGCCAGCAGGCTGTCGAGTTCGCCGAGGTAGCGGCGGTTGTCGTAGTCCCACGGATGGAAGCCCGGGCGGAAGAAGCCGAACCATTCGCGCGCGATGCCGGGGAATACGCCGCCGCGCGGCGAGTACAGGTACTTGACGAGCGCCCACATGCCCGAGAAGCGGCCGTGGCGGCGCCGGTGCGCGAGCATCAGACGCACGTGGTAGTCGAACACGATGGTCCAGAAGATCGCGGTGGTCAGCAGCATCGTGCCGGTGCGCAGCAGGTAGCGGCCGAGGCCGGGCCGCGTCACGCGCAGCCACACGTCGTAGGACACCGACTTGTGCTCGGTCTCCTCCATCGCGTGCCACATCCACATCTGCGTGTAGCCGTCCACCGAGCCGTCGATGCGCGTCTCGTGCCCTTCGAGCAGCAGGTTCGCGAGCATCGCCGTGTAGTGTTCGAGCGCGATCGTGATGGCGAGCTGCATCGCGGGCGGCAGCGTCTTGCGAAACAGCCCGAGGATCATCCACAGCCGCTTGTCGAGCTTGTGCGCGGGCAGGCCGGCGGCCTGCAGCAGGTCGTTGTACTCGATGTGCTCGCGCGTGTGCATCGCCTCCTGGCCGATGAAGCCGGCCACCTGCTTCTTCAGTTCGGGATCGTGGATCTGGTCGCGGTAGTGGCGCACCGAATCCATGAAGAAGCGCTCGCCGGCCGGGAACAGCAGCGACAGCGCGTTCATGAAGTGGGTGACCGGCACCCCCTTCACGTGCCAGTCGCACGCGCGGTCGGGGGGCATGGCGAAACGGATGTCACGGCGGACGGGCATCATGACGGTTCTCCCTGATTGCCTGCGTTGTGGTACGTCGACGAGGCGGGCGCGAGTTCGCCGCGCGCGGCGCGGCGGCGTGCCCTGGCCCGTTCCCGTTTGGTGGCGAGCACCACCAGCGCCTGGTAGGCGGCCGGCAGCGTGCGCGCGAGCCAGTCGGCCCCGCGCGCGTCGCGCCCGATCAGCACGCGGCGCCGGTTCTTGCGCACGCCGTGCAGGATCACGCGCGCGGCTTCGTCGGCGGTGGTGATGAAGAACTTCTCGAAGTCGTCCTTGCCCTGCTGCTCGCTGTCCACCATGAAGCCAAGCATGCTCTGCGAGATGCGGCTCGACTGCGCGATGTTGGTCTTGATGCCGCCCGGGTGGACGCAGGTGGCCGACACCCCGCACTTCATCATGTCGAGTTCCTGGCGCAGCGATTCGGTGAAGCCGCGCACCGCGTACTTGGTCGCGTTGTAGGCGCTCATGCCCGGCTGCGCGAAGATGCCGAAGATGCTCGAGGTGTTGATCACGTGGCCGTCGCCGGACGCCTTCAGATGCGGCAGGAACGCCTTGGTGCCGTGGACCACGCCCCAGAAGTTGATGTTCATGATCCATTCGAGGTCGGCGTACTCCATGCCCTCGATGGTGCTCGACAGCGCGACGCCGGCGTTGTTGAACACCAGGTTCACGCGACCGAACTCGCGCGCGGTGTCGTCGGCCCAGCGATGCATGGCCGCCCGGTCGCCCACGTCGAGCACGCAGGTGCTCACGCGCACCGCTGGCGCGAGCGCACGCACGATCCGCTCGGTCTCGGCGAGGCCCACGCCGTTGCGGTCCGCGAGCGCGACGTGGCAGCCCGCCTGCGCGAGCTGCAGCGCCAGCGAGCGGCCCATGCCGGAACCGGCGCCGGTAATGGCTGCCACCTTGTCGTGGAATGATTTCATGAGGCATTCTCCTTGTCAGACGGCCGGCGCGCGCTGGCCCGATGCGTCGTCGGCGGCGGCCGGCGTGGCCGCCTGCCCGGTGGCGATGCCGGCGACCGGCTGCGCGTCGTGGCGCGCGGCCGCGTAGGCCTGGTAGTCGGCGATCGAGAAGTGCGCGGTGGCCTGCCGGAAGCGCCAGGTGAAGCCGGGCCACAGCGTGGTGTTCCTGCCGGTGCGCGGGTCGAGATACCAGCTCTTGCAGCCGCCGGTGGACCAGATCGCGCGCCCGAGCCGCTGCTGCAGCCGCCGGTTGTAGTCGGCCTCGACCAGCGGGCGCACCTCGAGCGCCTCGGCGCGCTCGCGCGCCATCGCATCGAGCGCGCCGAGGATGTATTCGATCTGCGACTCGATCATGAACACCATCGAGTTGTGGCCGAGCCCCGTGTTCGGGCCGACGATCATGAAGAAGTTCGGGTAGCCGGGCAGCGTGGTGCCAAGATAGGCGTGCGCGCCGTCGCGCCACGTATCGACGATGTCGACGCCGCCGCGCCCGCGGATCACGCCGCGCGGGAACGGGTCGGCCACCTGGAAGCCGGTGCCGTAAATCAGGCAGTCCACGGCGTGGCGGCGGCCGTCGGCGGTGACCACGGCGTCGGGCTCGATGCGCGCGATGGCGTCGGTCACCACCTCGACGTTCGCGCGCGTGAGCGCCGGGTAATAGTCGTTCGAGATCAGCACGCGCTTGCAGCCGAGCGTGTAGTTCGGCGTGACCGCCGCGCGCAGCGCCGGATCGGCGATCTGCTTGCGGATGTGGCGCTCGGCGAGCTTCTGCACGTTCTTCATCAGCGCCGGATGGATCGCGAAGCCGAGCACGCGCGATTCGAGCATCCAGTAGCGGCTGGTGCGCGCGAGCTTCTGCGTGAATGGCAGCGCGCGGAACAACCACTGCTCGAAGCGGCTCAGCTGGCGGTCGGGCTTCGGCATGATCCACGGCGGCGTGCGCTGGAACAGCGCCAGCTGCGCGACGCGCGGCGCGATCTGCGGCACGAACTGGATCGCGCTCGCGCCGGTGCCGATCACGGCCACGCGCTTGCCGGCCAGATCGTAGGCGTGGTCCCAGTGCTGCGAGTGGAACGCGTGGCCCGCGAACGACTCGATGCCGTCGATTCGCGGCAGCGCGGCCCGCGACAGCCCGCCCATGCCCGACACCAGCACGCGCGCCGAGACGCGCCGGCCGTTGGCGAAGCGCAGCTGCCAGCGGTGGGCGGATTCGTCGTATTCGGCGCTGGCGAGTTCGTGACCGAAGCGCAGGTAGCGGGCGATGCCGAAGCGCTCGACGCAGTGTTCCAGATAGGCGCGGATTTCCGGCTGTGGTGCGAACATGCGCGTCCAGCGCGGGTTCGGCGCGAACGAGAATGAATAGACGTGGGATTGCACGTCGCAGGCGCAGCCGGGATAGTGGTTGTCGCGCCAGGTGCCGCCCACCGTGGCGGCCTTCTCGAACACGGCGAAATTCTCGCGGCCGGTCTGTTGCAGCCGGATCGCCATGCCGAGGCCGGCGAAGCCGGTGCCGATGATCGCGACGTCGACGGCTTCGGGTTGCCCGTCGGAAGCGGGCAGGGGGCGAGCAGTCATGCGATGTCTCCGTTCCGGTTCATTTTTAAATGTGACATTGAGTGATGTAACGATAGTCGGTGGCGGGGGAAATCGCAACCGGATAGACGATCGCCTCTAACCGGTCCGGACGCCTGCGCGGATGCGTGCCGTCGGGCGCAAACGCCCGTCAGTCGAGGCTGACACGGCAAAGGGAGGGGGCGCCGGGCGCGGCTCGGTGAAAACACCGAGTGCCGTCGCCCAGGCAAGGGATCGCCAAAACGCGCGAGACCGGGCCACCCAACGGAGCGTCCAACGGAGCGCTCGACGGATGCCATACGGTTACCAAACGTCGAGCAAACGGATCACCGACGCCGCGCCGTGATTGATCGCGCCGCGCGAATAATCGCGGCTGGCCTTGAATCGCGACGGCGTGCGGCTCTATCCTGCTCCGTTGGTCGTTCGAAAGCAGAAATAGGGGGAAGTCATGGACCGTTTACAGGCGATGCAGGTTTTTACGCGCGTGGTCGATGCCAACAGCTTCACGCGGGCCGCGGAGACACTGTCGATGCCGCGCGCGTCGGTCACGACCATCATCCAGAACCTCGAGGCCTTGCTCGGCGTGCGGCTGCTGCACCGCACCACGCGCCGGCTGTCGCTGACGCCCGAGGGCGCGGGGTATTACGAGCATTGCATCCGGATCATGTCCGAGATCTCGGAGGCCGACGCGAGCTTTCAGGTCGGCAACCGCAAGCCGCACGGCACGCTGCGCGTCCACATGCCGTCGCTGCTCGGGCGGCGCGTGGTGCTGCCGGCATTGACGCTGTTCCATCAGCGCTATCCGGACATCGAGCTGCATTTCGGGCTTTCGGACCGGCCCGTCGACCTGGTGCGCGACGGCTTCGACTGCGAGATCCGGGTCGGGCCGCTCGAGGATTCGTCGATGGTGGCGCGGCGCGTGGGCGTGATGAACCGCATCAGCTGCGCCTCGCCCGACTACCTGGCACGCTTTGGCCAGCCCGAAACGATCGAGGCGCTGGAGCAGCACCGCGCCGTGAATTTCGCCTATGCGAGCGGCGGCCGGCCGATGCCGTGGACCTTCCTGATCGACGGCAAGCTGCACGAGGTGCGGATGAACTCGGTGGTGACCGTCAACGATTCGGATGCCTACGTGACCTGCGCGCTGGAAGGTTTCGGGCTGATCCAGCCGACGCTGTTTTCAGTGATACCGCACCTGCTCGACGGCTCGCTCGTCGAGGTGCTGCCGGGCGTGTATCCGAAGCCGAAGCCGATCTCGATCGTCTATCCGCACAACCGCCATCTGTCGATGACGGTGCGCGTGTTCGCGGACTGGGTGGCCGAGCTGTTCGCGTCGGTGCCGGCGCTCGAGAGCGTGCCGGGCAGGGCCGTGCCGGTGCCGGGCACGGCGGCGCGCAAGCAGCACGGCGCGGTGGCGGCCTGACGCCGCCGCCGGGATCGGGCGCGGTGGCGGGCGCTCCCGCTGCCGCGCCTGCCGCCGTCCGCTTCCGGTGTCATCGCACTGCACTACAATCTGGCGCGCCGGCCTGTTCCCTGCCCGGCGCGATCCATACCACGACATCACCACCCGCGAGGCTCCGACCATGCGTCTCATTCTTGCCATCATCCTGCCGTGGCTCCAGTTCTTCACGATCGGCCGCCCGTTCGCGGGCATCATCTGCCTGCTGCTGCAGATCACGCTGATCGGCTGGATTCCGGCCGCGATCTGGTCCGTCTACGCGCTGAGCCAGTACAAGACCGACCAGAAGATCGCGCGCGCGATGGGCGGGCGCGGCTGACGGCAGCCGCTGAAGGCGGCGGGCCGGCCACGCATCGGGAGGGCCGGTCCTCGCCGTTGATGCAGCGCGGCCTGGGCGCTTTCGTGCCGGTGTCCTGGTCGGGCGAGGAACGAGATCGAATACGCGGCGTGGCCTGGCCCGCGGTTTTCCGGTCCGGGCGCGCCGCTTACGGTTTCGGCAGCGGCACGGCCTGCCGCGCGAGCAGGCGCCAGCCGTCGGCGTGATGCTTCCAGACCTGCAACACGCCGATGTGCGAGGTCGTGACCTTGCCGTCCGGCTGGTTGTTCTCCGAGTCGAACGTGTGGCGCACGATCGCGTTGTCGCCGACCACGCGGATCGTCTGGTCGGACTGCGTGACCGACTTGAACGCGTGCGTGCCGACCAGATCCTTCAGGAATTCCGCGCGATCCTCGATATGGGCCGACGAATGGCCGTAGCTGAGCTGCGGCTCGGTCAGCTTCTTCAGCGTGGCCTCGTCGCCGGCCACCATCGCCACGCGCAGCTGTTCGACCGCCTTCGCGACGGCCGCGTCGGCGCCCGACGGCGTGGCCGCGGCGGCGGCAAGGCTGACGGCGAGGCTGACCGAGGCCAGCGTGGCGCCAAGCGCGGCGCGCAGCGCGAAACTTCCGCGTTTCTGAAACAGCATGGATCGTCTCCTGGGGTGATTGAGGTTTCGGGCGTGGGTGCGCGAGCGGTCGTTCATCGCACGTCTGACAAGTTTTCGGAACGTTATTCCATTTTTATTCGGTGCCGAATCGCGGTTAACCCTGCCGATGGTGGCGGAATAGGCCAAGCCGGCACGGGCCGGCTATCGCAGAAACCACGAGTACGGAACGATATTCCCGCCTTGCGGGGCGCGTGACCGGCAGGCCGGCAAGGCACCGGCGATACGGCTCGCGGCCTTGTCGTCAGGGCTGACCCGCAACGGGTTAGCCCCTAACGCGCGATAAAGAAATGGAATCGCTCCCCCGTAAAATTTGATTGGATTTTCATCGCGCGGCGCTTGTATGTTGTCGGAACCGGTACCGTGCGGGCGAGGCGGCCCGCGCCCGGCGTCCGCGTCACGCCCCGGGCGCCGCGATGCCGGCTGCTTTCCAGGTTCGAGAAAATCCGCCCGGCCCACCGGGCGGCCATAAGCTGAACGAGACTGCCAGGAGACACCCGATGAAGCCTTCCACCCCCGCCGCGCTGCCGGCCGATGCCGCGCCCGAGCTCGCGAGCGATGCCGCCTCGCCGCGCATCCGGCGCATCCAGCGCACGGCGCTCACGCTGCTGCTGATGAGCGGCGTGGTCAACTACCTCGATCGCGCCACGCTGTCGATCGCCACGCCGCTGATCCGCCACGACCTCGGTTTCTCGGTGCCGCAGATGGGGCTGCTGCTGTCGGCGTTCCTGTGGGCCTACGCATTCGCGCAGTTGCCGGCCGGCATGATGATCGACCGGCTCGGCGCGCGCCTGACGCTGGCCACGAGCCTCGGGCTCTGGTCGATCGCGCAGACCTTCGGCGGCATCGTCAACGGCTTCTCGACGTTCTTCGCCGCGCGCATGGTGCTCGGCGTCGGCGAGGCGCCGCAGTTCCCCACCAGCGCGCGGATCGTGCGCGACTGGTTCGCCAAGCACGAGCGCGGCACGGCCACCGGCATCTGGAACAGTTCCTCGACGCTCGGCACGGCGATTTCCGCGCCGCTGCTCACGGTGCTGATGCTGAACGTGGGCTGGCGCTGGATGTTCGTGGTGATGGGCGCGGCCGGGCTGGTGCTGGCGGTGGCGTTCTACCTGCTGCACCGCGACCCGCGCCACGTCACGCTGACCCACCGCGAGCGCGCCTATCTCGACGACACCGACGGCCTCGCCAACACGCGCCCGACCTGGGCCGACTGGCGCCACCTGCTGCGCTATCGCACCACCTGGGGCATGCTGCTCGGCTTCTTCGGCACGATCTACGTGCTCTGGCTCTACAACGCGTGGCTGCCCACCTATCTGCAGATGGAGCACCACCTGACGATCGCGCGCACCGGCTGGGTGGCCGCCGTGCCCTACGTGTTCGGCGTGATCGGCAGCCTCTCGGGCGGGCGGATCTGCGACGTGCTCGCGCGTCACGGCGTCTCGACCATCAACAGCCGCAAGTATCCGATGGTCGCCTCGCTGCTCGGCATCGCGGTGTTCACGACGCTGACCGCGCTGACCGACAACACCACGCTCGCGGTGGTGTTCATCTCGGTGTCGATGCTGCTGATGTACATCTCGTCGAGCGCGGCCTGGGCGATGGCCTCGGTGGCCGCGCCGGCCAACTCGACGGCCTCGATCGGCGCGATGCAGAACTTCGGCGGCTACTTCGGCGGCGCGCTGGCGCCGGTCGTGACGGGCTTCATCGTGGCCGCCTCGCACTCGTTCAAGCCGGCGCTCTACGTCGGGGCCGTGGTGGTGGTGGTCGCGATGATCGGCTACTGGGTGCTGGTGGGCGAGCCGGTGCCGCCGCGCGAGGCGCAGGCGTCGAACTGAGGTGTCGTACCGCGCGCGGCGCATGCGATGCCGCGCGGTGTCCCGCGATGTTCCCGAATGGTGAAGTCGCTCGCGCCGGAGCCCGGCGCGAGCGGTCCGGTCCGCCGGACGCGGCGCGAATGCATGGTGCGCGTCACCAGCGGTAGTTCATCCCCGCGCGCCACGGCCGACGTCCAGGAAACCCAGCTGTTCGCCGATCCCTACGTGATCGCCGTGCGCAAGGGCCACCGGCTGGCGCTGCAGCGGACCATCGCCGCGCGCGATCTGGCCGCGTTCGACTGGGTCGTGCCGCAGCGCAACGTGCCGCGCCGCGCCGTGATCGACGCGCTGCTCGCGCGGCTGCCCGACAAGCCGCCGCTGGTGGTGGAGACGAGTTCGCTGCCGATGATGATGGCGATGCTGGTGGAGAGCGACTGCATCACCGTGCTGCCGCGCTCGCAGATCGACGAGCTCTATCCCGGCAGCGCGATGGCCGCGCTCGAACTCGAGGCGCCCGAGGCGAGCCGCGTGGTGGGTTACACGCAGCGGCCCGACTGGCTCGGCACGCCGGTGCAGCAGGCGTTCGTCGAGTTCTTGTGTGCCGAATGCGCGGGGCAGCGGCGGAAGCCTCGCGACGGCCCGGGTCGGGCCGCCGGCCGCGGGTAGCCGGGCGCATGGCGCGCCCGCGCGGCGGCGATGCGGGTCGATGCGCCCGGCTTGCCGCCGGGCGTCGTGTACGTCACTTGCTACGCGCGGCCGGCGGCGTCAGCCCGTAACGCCGCGCGCAGGCCGCGAGCGCCGGCGCGATCGCCGGATGCAGGCGCACGCCGTCGCGCAATTGCTCGCGCTTGCGCGCGAGCCCGCGGTCGCCGGGCATCCGCACTTCGCTGAAGCCGTCGCGCGGCGGGTTGTTGCGGCAGGCCTCGGCGAGCCAGTCCATCTGCCGGCGGAACCCGGCCTCGCCGCCGAACGCGGACGGATCGTGCAGCGTCAGGTACACCGTCGCGCCCCAGCCGTCCGGCGGATCGGCGCGGCCGTGGCCGCCCAGCCCGCCCGTGAGCGCCTCGATCATCAGCGCCAGTCCGAAGCCCTTGTGCCCGAACGGCAGGCCGCCGAGCGGCAGGATCGTGCCGGGCGGCTCGGTCGAGAGCACGGCCGGGTCGCGGCTCGGGTTGCCGTCGGCGTCGATCAGGCAGGCTTCCTCGAACTGCTGCCCGGCCTTGTGCAGGCGCGAGCTCATGCCATTCGTCACCAGCGACGCGGAGATGTCGATCAGGAACGGCGTACCCGAGGTCGGGATGCCGGCCGCGATCGGGTTCGGCGTGAACACGGCGCGCGTGCCGCCGAACGGCGCGACGCTCTTCGCGGCCGGGTCCGAGCTGCCGAGCACGATCAGGAAGCCCTCGGCGGTGGCGCGCTCCAGGTAGCTCGCGAGACAGGCGATGTGATGGCTGCGGCGGATCACGAGCGTGGCGCTGCCGTACTGCCGCGCGCGCACGGCGAGCGTGTCGATGCCGCTTCGCACCAGCGACGGGCCGGGCAGCCGGTGGCCGTCCCACAGCAGGCTCGCGCCGCGGTCGGACAGCACCTCGGGCTCGCCGCTGCGGGCCATGGTGCCGCGCTCGAGTTCGCCGACGTAGGGCGCGAGCAGCGCGAGGCCGTGCGTGTCGTGGCCCATCAGGTCGCCGTCGACGAGCGTGTCGGCGACGGCGCCCGTATGTCGGGCGTCGAGGCCGGCGGCGCCGAGCAGCGCGCGGGCGAAGTCTTGCAACTCGGTGGCGGAGTAACGGGCGTCGGGGGTCATGGAATCGTCGGGATGGGTCGTGGGGACGGGTTGTGAAGACGGGTTGCGAGGACAGGTTGCGAGGATGGCTTGCACGCGGCTCGGCGCGAAACGGCAAGCGCCGGCCGGGCGCGCGGCGCGCCGTTCGTCACAGCGTCGCGCCGATGTGCCAGGGCACGAATTCGTTCTGCCCGTAGCCGTGCAGCTCGCTTTGGGTGGGCGCGCCCGAGGCGGTGGCGAGCATGCGCTCGAAGATCCGCTGGCCGAGTTCGTCGATGCTCGTCTCGCCGTCGAGGATGGTGCCGCAGTTGATGTCGATGTCCTCGGCCTGGCGCCGCCACAACGCGGTGTTGGTGCCGAGCTTCAGCGACGGCGCCGGCGCGCAGCCGTAGGCCGAGCCGCGCCCGGTGGTGAAGCAGAGCAGGTTCGCGCCGCCCGCCACCTGGCCGGTGGCCGACACCGGATCGTAGCCGGGCGTGTCCATGAACACGAGGCCCGCCGCGCGCACCGGCTCGGCGTAGAGATAGACGTCGACGAGGTTGGTGGTGCCGGCCTTGGCGACCGCGCCGAGCGATTTCTCGAGGATCGTGGTGAGGCCGCCGGCCTTGTTGCCGGCCGAGGGGTTGTTGTTGAGGTCGGCGTTCATGCGCCGGCAATGGTCCTCCCACCAGCGGATGCGCGCGAGCAGCTTTTCGCCGATCTCGGCCGACACGGCTCGGCGCGTGAGCAGGTGCTCGGCGCCATAGATCTCGGGTGTCTCCGACAGGATCGCGGTGCCGCCGTGCATGACGAGGCGGTCGACGGCCGCGCCGAGCGCCGGGTTCGCGGTGATCCCCGAATAGCCGTCCGAGCCGCCGCATTGCAGGCCGACGGTGAGGTGCCGGGCGTCCACCGGCTCGCGCCGCGCCGCGTTGGCGGCCGGCAGCATGGCCTTGACGGCGGCCACCCCGGCCGCGACGGTGGCGGCGGTGCCGCCGTTGGCCTGGATCGTCATGGTCTCGAGCGTTGCGCCGCGCTCGATCGACTGGTCGCGCATCAGCGCATCGATCTGGTTGGTCTCGCAGCCGAGCCCGACGACCAGCACCGCCGCGAAGTTCGCGTGTCGCGCGTAGCCGCCGAGCGTGCGGCGCAGCAGCGTGATCGCCTCGCCGTCGGTGGAGGTCGCGCAGCCCAGGCCGTGGGTCAGCGCCACCACGCCGTCTACGTTCGGATAGTCGGCCAGCGCCTCGGGATGCACGTCGCGGCGGAAGCGGTCGGCGATCGCGCGCGCGGCGGTGGCCGAACAGTTCACCGAGGTCAGGATGCCGATGTAGTTGCGCGTCGCGACGCGGCCGTCGGCTCGCACGATGCCGTCGAACGTGGCGCGTCCGGTGCCGGGCGCGGTCGGTTTCGCGTCGACGCCGATCGCGCCGTCACGCTCGAAGCTGCCCATCGACAGGTTGTGGGTGTGGACGTGCTCGCCAGGCTCGATCGCGCGCGAGGCGAAGCCGATGATCTGCCCGTAGCGCCGCACCGGCGCGCCGGCCGCCACCGCACGCCGCGCGATCTTGTGGCCGGCCGGCACCAGCCCGCGCACCGCCAGCCCGCCGTCGATGGTTGCGCCCGCAACCAGCTGATGGCGCGCGATCGACACGTCGTCGTCGGGGTGCAGCGTGAGCACGCCGGGCAGGGCGGGGGACACGGATGCGCCGGAGGCCGGGGGAGCGGTGTCGGGCTTCATGGGAGGTCTCGTTCGGATCGGGGAAGGGGGGATGGGCCCCGCATCGCTGCACTGTATGGTTGCCATCGATAAACGTCCAATCGAAGAATTGCTAGACTCGATTCCATCCGGTTATCGCCGAATTCAGGTTTACCCTCATGTCCCGACAAACCCTGCTGCTGCCCGCCACGCTGCCGTCGAAGCTGCGCTTTCGCCACCTGCAGCTGCTCGAACTGCTCGGCCGCACGCGCAACCTGCGCGCGGCGGCCGAGCAGATGCACATGACGCAGCCGGCCGCCACCAAGATCCTCGGCGATATCGAAACGATGCTGGGCGCGCGGCTGTTCGAGCGGCTGCCGCGCGAGATGCGGCCGACCGACCTGGGCCTGCTCGCGATCCGCTACGCGAACACCACCATGGCCGATCTCGGCAGGTTCGCCGGCGAGTTCGTCACGCAGCAGGGCGGCGGCTACGGGCACCTGACGGTGGGGGCGATTTCGGCCTCGGCCGCGCAGCTCGTGATCGCGGCGATCCGCGAGATCCACGGCCGGCGTCCGCGGCTCGTGATCAAGCTGGTCGAGCAGAGCAGCGATCAGCTCACGGCGTGGCTGGAGCAAAAGCAGCTCGACCTGATGATCGGCCGGCTCACCGAGCCGCGCCATCATGCGATCTTCGATGCGATTGCCCTGTCGGACGAGCCGGTCTGCTTCGTGGTGGGGCGCCACCATCCGCTGCTGGGCGCGCGCCGCGTGGACATGGCCGATCTGGGCCAGTGGCCGTGGATTCTCTATCCGCCCGCCACGGCGATTCGCCAGCTGTTCGAGGAAACCTTCGCGAGCGCGGGACGGGTCGCGCCGGTCGGCATGGTGGAGACGCCGTCGATCTTCTCGACGCTGGAGCTACTGCAGTCGACCGACATGATCTCGCTGCAGCCGATGGCGGTGGTGCGCAAGTCGCTCGACGACGGCGTGCTCGCCTGCCTGCCGATCCCGGTGCGCCGCAGCATGAGCCACTACAGCGCGATCACGCGCAAGAACGAGCCGCTGCCGCCGGCCGTCGACGAATTCATCGCGATCCTGCGGCGGCGCGCGAGCGAGCGCGCGGCGGCGCAGGAAGCGTAGCGCGCGGAGGGCGCGCTACGGGCGGCGGCGGGCTGCCTGCGTGGTATCCGCCGGGTTCAGGACACGTTCGCGCTGCAGCTCGGGTACGGCGCCTTTTCGCCGGCCACGATCGGGCAGACCTTCAGCGGCATCAGGTTGCGGATCCGCTGCAGCCACATCTCGGCGTCGATGGTGGTGGGCTTGGTGGCCTGCGGGCCGCGCTGCGCCCATTGCAGCGTGTACAGGTCCTTGGCGCCCTTCACGACGGTGATCGCCGTGGTCTCGCTGTGGCCCGCGCTGGCGGCGGCGTTGCCGCAGCTGACGACCATCGAGAACGCATCGCTGCCGTTGAGCTTGCCGTCGAAGATGCCCTTGGCCGCGAAGCTCTGCGGGCAGGCGCGCTGGAAGCCGGCCGCGATGCTGGTCGCATAGCTCTTCGCGTTCGCTTCCGGGTGCTTGGCGATGACGTTCTGCGCGCCCGTGAGCGTGATCATCTGCGTCCAGTTCGCATTGGTTTCGCCGGGCAGCACCCATTCGTGCGCGTAGTCGTCGGCATGCGTGCCTTCGTAAATCGACACGAAGCGCGTGGGCAGGCGGAAGTAGACGAGCTGGTTGAAGATCGGGGCGATCGTTGCGATCACCGGCAATACGGGTTGCGTCGACTGCACGCCGGCGGGGGCCGCGGGCGCGCTGCCTTGCGCGTGGGCGCCGATGGCGAGCGTCAGGGTCAGCAGCGAGCCGGCGACGAGCGCCGCGGGGCGCGCATGGGATCGGTTAACACGCATGATTTCCTCGTGATGGTGGGCATCGGTTTCGGTGGCGGCGTGCCTTAGCTTGCGAATGTAGCGCAAACGCGTCGCATCGGTCGATGGTTTTACGCTCTGCAACATGTTGCAGAGCAGGCGCCGCTGCGCTGCGGCATGGTGCGGACACAATCTTTCGGCGCGTTGCCAATGCGTGCCGACGTGACGGGCGGGGCAGGTTGGCCGGCCGTCGTGATGCGGGCATGGCAACCGAACATGGCGGTGTCGCGGGGAAATGGTTGTGCGTGCATCGATACCGGGAAAGCGGTTTGATTCGCATGACTGAATGATTGGCGAGACCATTGCAGGTTCGCCGGTGTTCGTCGAAGCGGCCTGAGTCGGTGGCCCGGAGGCGCGGCGTCGTCACCGGGCCATGGGTGATCCGAGGCACCGCCTGTTCGCGGCGGCATGATGGCGGCCGGACCGGGATTCGGGTCGTGGAGCGTTGTGTCGCGTTCCTTCAAGAGGTACGATGTCGCTTGACACAAATTACAAACCGCCATCACGGTACGGAATGCATGCCCGCCATGTCATGAAGAAACAGGGTGTTCTGCGTAATTTAGTTGTCTGACGACAGTTGAGATAGAGGAGGAGAACCACGATGAAGAACCGACGCGCGCCGCGCGTGCTGGTCGCGGCGATTTCCCTGGCCAGCACGCTGGCCATGGTCGCGGCCGCCCATGCGGCCACTTACGCCTACGTGTCGAACGCCGACAGCCACGACATCTCGGTGCTGCGGCTCGATACCGGCTCGGGCGCGGTGACGCCGGTCGAGACGGTGGACGTGGGCGGCACGGTGATGCCGATGGCGCTGTCGCCCGACCATCGACGCCTCTACGCGGGCATCCGTTCGCAGCCGTACCGCGTGCTCAGCTTCGCGCCGAATCCGCTCGACGGACGCCTCACGCAGCTCGGCAGCGCGCCGCTCGCGAACAGCATGCCGTTCATCTCGACCGACGCCACCGGCCGCTACCTGCTCTCGGCGTCCTACGACGGCAACCTGCTCGCCGTGAATTCGATCGGCGCGGACGGCGTGGCGGGGCCGGTGCAGCAGACCATTCCGACCGGCCCGAAGGCGCACGCGATCCTGACCACGCCCGACAATCGCGTGGCGTTCGCCTCGGTGCTCGGCGCCGACGCCTGGCTGCGGCTCGGCTTCGACGCGGCCACCGGCCGGCTGACGCCCGACGCGACGCCCGGCTACGCGCTGCCGCCGCACTCGGGGCCGCGCCACTTCCGGTTCGCGCCGGACGGCCGCTTCGTCTACCTGATCGACGAACTCGACGGCAAGCTGCACGTGCTCGCGTTCGATCGCGACCACGATCGCGCCCGGCCGGTCCAGACCGTGTCGATCCTGCCGGCCGGCTTCGGCGCGCAGACGCCGTGGGGCGCCGACCTGCACCTGACGCCGGACGGCCGGTTCCTCTACGTGTCGGAGCGCACCTCCAGCACGCTCGGCATCTATCGCGTCGACCAGGGCAACGGGCACCTGACGCGGATCGGCACGGTGCCGACCGAGAAGCAGCCGCGCGGCTTCGCGATCGATCCGTCGGGCCGCTACCTGCTCGCGGTCGGGCAGCTGTCCACCGCCCTGCGCACCTACCGGATCGATCGGGCCACCGGCGCGCTGACGGCGCTCGGCGAGACGCCGGTGGGCAAGGGCGCGAACTGGGTGGAGATCGTCGACTTCCCGGGTTCGAACGCGGACTGATCCGGTCGGTAAGGATGCCGGCATGCACCGCCGCGGGGCGGCGCGGCCGGGAGCCGGCATCGGGGAGCCGGAGGCCGGGCTTCACTGTTCGCGAGCCGGTATCCAGTAGTCGGCGTGCGGGCTTCGGCGTTCGGGTGTCGGCATTCCGGAGTCGTCGCGCAGGCGTCGGCCAGGCTTCGGCGTCCGGCCGGGATCCGATTCCGCCGCAAAAGCGCGACCGTCATCAAGGCCGGGTACGATCGGGGCTGGCCTTGCCCGCGGCCGCCGTGCGAGGATCTCGCATCCGGCCGATCCCTTGTCCACGCCGTTCGCGGCCCCCGATCCACGATGACTCCGCTCGACTCCTTTCCCCGCCTGCAGACGCGGCGGCTCGTATTGCGCGAGCTGGCGCCGGCCGACGCGGCGGCGCTCTACGCGATCCACGGCGACGCGGAGGCGATGCGCTGGTACGGCTCCGAGCCGATGACGGCGCCGGGGCAGGCGGCGCGGCTGATCGATACGTTCACGGCGTGGCGCATCGCCGGCACCGGCGTGCGCTGGGGCATCGAGCGCCGCATCGACGGCGCGCTGATCGGCACCTGCGGGCTGTTTCGCTGGAGCCGCGCATGGCGCAGCTGCACGATCGGCTATGAACTCGCGCGCGGCGCGCGCGGGCAGGGCTTCATGCGCGAGGCGCTGGGCGCCGTGCTCGAGCATGGCTTCGACACGATGGGACTGAACCGCGTCGAGGCGCGCGTCCACCCCGAGAACGACGCCTCGCTGCGGATCCTGGCCGCGCTCGGGTTCGCGCGCGAAGGCTATCAGCGGCAGGCCGGCTACTGGAACGGCGAGTTTCGCGATCTCGTTCAATACGCCCTGCTGCGCGACGAATACCGCGCGCCGGCGGCCTGATCCACCGCGCTCGCCGGCCGAGCCCCATGCCGACGGAACTGCCCCACGCCACGGCGCCGCGCGCGATCCGCGCTTATCATCGGCGTTTCATCTCCGACACGAGGCAGATCCGATGCGAACCCTCATGCGCGTGGCCCGGCCCGTGGGCGATCTCGAACGGGCGGCGCGGATGTATCGCGAGGCGCTCGCGCTCGACGTCGTCGGCCGCTTCGCGGCCCATGCCGGCTTCGACGGCGTGATGCTCGGCCGCGACGGGCTCGACTACCACTTCGAATTCACGGTCTGCCGCGCGCATCCGGTCGCGCCGGCGCCGACCGTCGACGACCTGATCGTCTTCTACCTGCCCGACGCGGCCGACTGGGCCGCCGCCTGCGCGCGCTTCGAGGCGGCCGGCTTCGCGCGCGTCGCGTCGTTCAACCCGTACTGGGACGCGCAGGGGCGCACCTACGTCGATCCCGACGGCTACCGCACCGTTCTGCAGCGGGCGGCATGGCGCGGCGGGCGCGCCGAATGAGCCGCGCCGCGCCCGCCGCCGCCGCCGCTGTGCCGGCTTAGAACGTGTGGCGCAGGCCCACCGTGACGGCCACCTGCGTGTCGGTGGACGACGGCGAGAGCGTGTTGATCATCGCGTGCGAGAGCACCGAGCCCGCCGGCGCGCCGTGGACGTTCTGGTAGACGCCTTCCAGATAGACGTCGGTGCGCTTGCTGAGCGCGTAGTCGGTCTGCAGCATCGCGGTGTTCCAGCCCGGCGACGCGCCGTCGTAGGCGCCGCGCGTGTAGGTGTAGGCACCCGACACGCTGAGCGCGCTGGTCAGCGCGTACTTCGCGTTGACCTCGTAGTTGTCGAGCCGCAGCGTGCCGTTCAGGCCGCCCGCCGAGCTGTCGCCGGCGCCGAGATAGGTGCCGGTGCCGAACGAGAACACGCCGGTGGCGTCGTCGATCTGCGTGTGGCTCCAGACCAGCCCGACGGTGGCCGCGCCGAACGTGTAGTTGCCGCCGAGCGACCAGATCCGCTGGCGCCGCGCGACGAAATTCGCGCTCGCGTCGCTGGCCGTGATCGCGCCGGCGCCGCTGCCGGCGTTGGCGAACTGCAGGTAGCCGGCCGCGAGGTTGACGGGGCCCTGCGCATACGACAGCGCGAAGCCGTAGGCGCGGTTGTCGGCGAAGCTGCCGGCCTTGTTGCTGAAGCCGTACATGGTTTCGAAGGTCAGGCCGCGCCAGGTCGGGCTCGCGTACTTCACGGTGTTGTTCACCACCACCGAGTTCGCGGCCAGGTTGTCGTTCTCGAACGGATGCGCGGCGATGCTGCCGCCCCAGGTGTTCAGTTCCGCCGTGAGCGGGCCGACCAGATCGTTCAACACGTCGAACTGGCGGCCCAGCGTGAGCGTGCCGGCCTGGTCGCTTTGCAGCCCGACCCACGCCTGCGAGCCGAAGCCGTCGCCCGAGAACGCCTGCGCGCCGTTGTTGAGCAGGAAACCCTGTTCCAGCTTGAACACCGCGTGCAGGCCGCCGCCCAGATCCTCGCTGCCCTTCAGGCCGAACACGGTGTTCTGCGTGGAGCTGCTGTTCTCCTGCCAGTTGCTGTGGCCGAGCTGGTTGTTGGTGTAGACGAGGCCGGTGTCGATCAGGCCGTAGAGCGTGACGCTGCTTTGCGCATGGACGGATGCCGAGGCGGCGAGCGCGCCGACGAGCGCGGCGCTGATCAGGGTGGGTTTCATCGAAAAGGCTCCAGTTGGACGATGACGGTTCCGGAATCGGCCGGCCGCGCCATGCGGCGCGTAATGCGGGTTTCACATTGCGCCGGGAGAGGCGCGCGCCGGCATTCGGAAAATGGACGAAAGCGCGAATCATTCGCCACTCGGCGCAGCGTTTTCGTCAATTGCCGTCGGACCGGCGACAGGCTTGCAGGGCGGCCTTGGCGCGGCAATCCGGCGCGATTCACTGAATTGGCAACGGGTCGCATCTTAGAACGCCGAAAATAAAAATGGCATTCAAAACAGCCGGTCGTGGTATCAAAAAAACAGAACGATTTTTTATATTTTTTATTCGGTACCGCCTGATTCCGGCGGATTCCGCTTTTTGTGAAACCCCGGCAATCGGCGTGGCGGCATGGCGAGGCTTTCATGATGTTTGGAATGGGTTTGCGCGTGGCTTTCACGATTGCCGGGGCCGCATGCCGATGCGATGATGTCGCGCGTCGCGTATCCGTGTCCGTATCCGTCGCCGGCTGTTCCGCTCGCGCCGCTTGCGCCGTTTCATTTCCGATCCACCGAAGGAGCGCACGCTTGCATCCCGTTCCGTCTCCCGCCCCGCGCCGGCGTTCATTCCGACTTCCGGGCCTGCTCGTGCCGGCGCTGGCCGCCGCCGCGCTGCTGTCGGCCTGCGCCGGCGGCGCGCCGCGCGAGCTGCCGCCGCCGCCTTCGCCGCCGATCCCGGCCGGCATGACGGGCGCGCAGCTGCTGCCGCGCGGCTACGTCTGCCAGGACTGCGCGATCGATTTCCTGCTCGGCGCGATCACGCCGCCGGCCCACGGGCTGATGCTGGTGCGCGGCGGGTTCATGACGCCGCAGGCGATCTGGATCGTGGTCGATTACGACGCGCGGCGCGTTTCGCGCATCGTCACGGCCGCCTCGCAGGACGCGCGGGGCCGCTTCGCGCTGCGCGCGCTTGCACGCAACGACGGGCCGCTGAGCACGGGCGAGCTCTCCGGCATCCGCTCGGACGCCGACGCGATCTGGATCTCGACCCACACGCTGCGCTCGAAATCGGCCGCCGATACCACCTGGAGCCTTTATCTGATCGACGGCGGGGCGGTGCGCCACGAGTTCGGCATCGGCCAGCCGGGCGAGGGCGCGGCGCGGCTCGCCGACGATCTCGACGGCATCGTGCGGCACGCGATCGGCGGCTGAGGCGGCGCGGGCCCGCTGAGCCGGCTGGGCGGCTTGGGCCGTCGGGGCGGCGCAGGCGGCTTGGGCCGACGGGGCCGCTCCGGTGGCCCGGATTTCCGGATCGTGAGGACAGCCTGGACCGTCGGGCCTGCTCAGGCAGTCAGCCTGCCCAGGCAGTTCAGCCTGCCGTGTCCGCGACGGCCGTTCGGGCCGCCGGATCGGCCGGTGCAGCCTGGCTCCGCGCATCGGTCCGGGCCCGCCAAGGCGATCGGGGCAGTGCGGCACGCCTGCGTGCGATGCTTTCACCCGCCCCCCGAGCCGCTTCCCCGCCGGCCGTCTCGCCCGGGTTTGCCCGAGCTCCGGCGATGCGGTTAGAATGCCGCACCGCAGCACCCGTTCCCGCCGCCCGCCCGCAGCTTGCCGGCGCGCCGGCCGTGCGCGTCGTCCTGTCCGTCCGAATCGACCCCGCTACGACCCCGCTACGACCCCGCTACCCATGTAATCGCTCGCGAACTCCCCTCCGTCGTCTGTTCATTCGCCCGACCGATCGGGGGTTCGCGGACCGATGTCGCCCGTGCCGTCCGCCTTGCGCGGCACGCCCGGCGCCGTCCCGTCCAGCCGTGCTCTCACACGAACGCCTGCCGGCGTCCACGCATCCGCTTGCCGGGTGCCGCGCGCCGGCGGCACCGGATGCCGTCCGCGCCCGAAGGCCGGGCCGGCCGCGCGAGCCCCGACGCCGCGCGGCACCGCCCCCAACGCTCCACCCTGGAACCCGCCATGCATGCCCGTACCCTACGCCACGAGTGGTTTGGCAACCCTCGCGGCGATCTGCTCGCCGGCATCGTCGTCGCCCTCGCGCTGATTCCCGAAGCGCTCGCCTTCTCGATCATCGCCGGCGTCGACCCGAAAGTCGGCCTCTACGCCGCCTCCGTGATCGCCGTCGTTTCCGCGATCGCAGGCGGCCGGCCCGGCATGATCTCGGCCGCCACCGGCGCGGTCGCACTGCTGCTCACCTCGCTGGTGCGCGACCACGGCGTGCAGTACGTGCTCGCCGCCGGCATGCTGGCCGGCGTGCTGCAGATCGGCGCCGGCCTGCTGCGGCTCGGCGAGCTGATGCGCTTCGTGTCGCGCTCGGTGATGACGGGCTTCGTCAACGCGCTCGCGATCCTGATCTTCCTCGCCCAGCTGCCGCAGCTGCGCGGCGTGCCGGTCACCGTCTACGGCCTGCTCGCGCTCGGCCTCGCGATCATCTACCTGCTGCCGCGCGTGACGCGCGCGGTGCCGTCGCCGCTCGCCTGCATCGTCGTGCTGACCGCGCTGGCGCTGGCCTGCCACCTGCCGCTGCGCACCGTCGGCGACATGGGCGCGTTCCCCGACGCGCTGCCCGGGTTCGCGATCCCGCACGTGCCGCTCACGTTCGACACGCTGCGCATCGTGCTGCCGTACTCGATCGGCATCGCGGTGGTGGGGCTGCTCGAATCGCTGATGACGGCCGCCATCGTCGACGACTACACCGACACGCCGAGCGACAAGAATCGCGAATGCCGCGGCCAGGGCTGCGCGAACATCGCCGCGGGCCTGCTGGGCGGCATGCCGGGCTGCGCGATGATCGGCCAGACCGTGATCAACATGAAGTCGGGCGGGCGCGGGCGCCTGTCGACGTTCGTGGCCGGCGCGTTCCTGCTGGTGCTGGTGGTGTTCCTCGGGCCTTGGGTGCGGCAGATCCCGATGGTGGCGCTGGTCGCGGTGATGGTGATGGTGTCGATCAGCACCTTCAGCTGGAAGTCGATCGCGAACCTGCGCACGCATCCGGCCAGCTCGTCGGTGGTGATGCTGGCCACCGTGGCGATCGTGGTGGCCACCGGCAACCTGGCGATCGGCGTGTTCGTCGGCGTGCTGCTCTCGGCGCTGTTCTTCGCCTCGAAGGTGCGGCGCGTGCTGGCGGTCGACGGCACGCTCGACGCGGCCGCTGGCGAGCGGCGCTACACGGTGCGCGGGCAGGTGTTCTTCGCGTCGTCGGAGGCGTTCGTCGCGCAGTTCGATTTTCACGAGCCGGTCGCGCGCGTGCGGCTCGACGTGTCGCATGCGCACTTCTGGGACATCACCGCGATCGACGCGCTCGACCGCATCGTCAACAAGTTCCGCCGCCGTGGCGTGCAGGTCGAGCTGTTCGGGCTCGATCGCGCGAGCGCGTCGATGATCGACCGGTACGCGACGCACGACAAGGCGGGAGCGGGAGGCCAGACGGGGCTGCCGCACTGATGGACGCCGCCCGGGACGCCACCGCCGCGCGTCGGCGCGAGAGCGCCGGCCTCATCGACTTCATCGACCTCGTCGCCCCCGGCTTGCCGGTGCCGCGCGTCGGCTTCCCGCCGCCCTGACCGGGCGCCCGGGAGCGAGCCGGGGCGGGCGGCCCGGCGTCCGCTTTTTTCTCGATACCGGCGGCGTGCCGCCGGCCCTCACTTCGACGCGAGCGCCGCCTGCACGGCCGGATCGCGCCAGACCGCGGCGGCCACGTCGAGTTTGGCCGGAATCAGCTTCACGCCGTAGAACGCGTCGGCCACGGCCTGCTGCGAGGCGACGATGCGCTCGTCCACCGGTACCGCGCCGAACGGCACGCGCCTGAACCACGCCTCGACGAGCGCCGTGTCGAGGCCCACCTTCGGCGCGATGATCGCGGCCGTGTCGGCCGGATGCGCGTTGACCCACCGGCCCGTCTCGCGGAGCTGGCGCAGCACGGCCGCGACGATGTCGGCATGCGCGCCGGCGAAGTCGCGCGTCGCCTCATAGAAGTTGTACGAAGCGACGAGCCCCGTGTAGTCGGACAGCGTGCGCACCTTCAGCGCGCTCTGCGCGGCCGCGTAGTACGGATCCCAGACCACCCAGGCGTCCACGTCGCCGCTCTCGAACGCGGCGCGCGCGTCGGCGGGCGCGAGGTAGACGGGCTGGATGTCGCCGTAGCGCAGCCCGGCCTTGTTCAGCGCGGCGAGCAGCAGGTAGTTCGAGCTGGAGCCCTTCTGCAGCGCCACTTTCTTGCCGCGCAGGCCGGCCACGTCGCGAATCGGCGAGCCCGCCTTCACGAAGATCGCCTCGTTGTGCGGCGCGGGCGGCTCGGCGCCGACGTAGACGAAGCGCACGCCGCCCGCCTGCGCGAACACGGGCGGCGGCGCGCCGGTGTAGCCGAAGTCGATGCTGTTGGCGTTCAACGCCTCGAGCAGTTGCGGGCCGGCCGGGAATTCGAACCATTTCACCGTGTAGCCGAGGGCCGCGAGCCGCGTCTCGAGCGCGCCCTGCGCCTTCACCACCGCGAGCAGGCCGGCCTTCTGGTAGCCGATCCGCAGCACGTGGCCGGCGCCCTGCGCGGCGGCGCTGCCGGCGAAGCCGGCCGACAGCGCGGCGGCGGCGAGCAGCGCGGCGAGCCGGGCGGTCAGCCTGGACGCGGGGCGGGCGGGAGCGGACGGACGGGCGGAGCGGGAGGGCGGCAGGAAGCGGGCGGAAGCGATGAAGCGGACGAAGCGGGCAGTGCTGGGCATCGGGCGATCTCCGGAGCGGTCGCCGGCATGCGGCGAGATTCGACGGGAGCGGCGGCATGCCGAACCATGCCGCCGCAGTCGAAAAATCGTCGCATGGGCATCCGCCCGGCCCAACCAAGCATTGCCGAAATCAATATGACGGCGGCCTGACTAAGGTTTTTCTAAGGTTTTTCGCGCTTGCCGTGCGCCGCCCCGGCGGTCTCGCGCGCGCCGTCGGCCGGCGTCGCGCCCGGCTTGCCGGCCTTGTCGGCTTCGTCGCGCGCGGCGCCGCTCAGCTGCTTGTCGAGGATGGTCGCCACGCGCCCGCCGAGGTAGTCGCCCGAGGCGGCCTCGAGCGCGCGGTTCATCTCGCCCTCGACGAAGGTGGCCGACAGCGGCCGCACGCGCCAGATCGCCTCGACCAGCGCCGGCACCTCGGTGACGGGCGGCAGCGAGCCTTCGTCGTAGCGGTCCAGGCGGCGCACCACGAGGTCCACCAGCACGCGCGCGATGGCGTCGAAGTGGGGCCGCGCGATCATGATCGCGTCCACCAGCTCGCGCACCGGGATGCCCTCGCGCGCCATCGCGGCGGCGGCTTCGATCAGGCCCGGCGTCTTCGCCACGAACGACAGCCCGCGCCGCTCCAGCAGCCCGAGTTCGGTCACGCGCGCGAGCGAGGACGGCGTCTGCGGGCCGAACATCGTCACCAGGTCGGCCAGCGAATAGGTTTTCGGCCGCTCGTGCGACCAGCGCCCGCCGATCGCGTTCTCGAGGCCGAGGATCGAGCGCAGGTCGTGGCCGTCGTCGATCGCCTTGATCAGGTCCTGGATGTTGGCGAGCGTGTAGCCGCGCGCGAGCAGGTGGTTGATCACCTTGAGCCGCGCCACGTGCGTGTCGTCGTAGATGCCGACGCGGCCGCGCTTGCGCGGCGGCGTGAGCAAGCCGCGATCCTGGTAGGCGCGGACGTTGCGCACGGTCGTGTCGGTCACGCGCGCGAGCTCGTCGACGGTGTACTCGTTGGAGGCTGCGCCGTCGGGCGACGCATCGGCGGGAGAGGGCGGGGTCGATGTCGGCATGCGCGGATTTTAGCGTGTGTGCGCGCCGTCGTCGCGCGCTTCGGACGGTTGCTTCGGGTGGCCGCTCATGTCGTCATCTCGCGCCGGCCTCGCGGCGGGCGGCCCGGCACGAGGGGCCTGGCCGTGATGGAGGGCGCCCGAACCACGCGGCGGACCCGGGCACCGGATGCCAACCTTGGCCATAAGCCTGCGCAAGATCAAGAATCTGGACGAAACCGCCCGAATCGGGGTGATTCCCCGATCCGAAATACTCAAGTTTCCCAGTTCGGAACCGTAATTATCGACAGCAAAAGTCGTGCGCGCGAGCGCCATTGAATCCCGTCGACCGGTCAGCCATGAACGCTTTGTTTTCCCGTTTCTCGATCCGTACTCGCCTTTATTCGACGCTGGCCCTGGCCGCCGCCCTGCTCTGCGTGACCGGCCTGATCGGCCTGTTCGGCATGCAGGGCTCGAACGACGCGCTGAAGGACGCCTATACGTCCCGGCTCGCCGCCAAGATGGCGCTGGCCTCGGCGAACCTGAACCTGACGATCGTGCGCACCACGCTCGATCGCGCCATCCTGCATCCGGACCGCCCGGACCTGCAGTCGGTGGTCGACAAGGCCGAGTCGTACCTGTCGATTTCCGACAAGGCCTGGAAGGACTACATCGCGCTGCCGCGCCAGGAAGGCGAGCAGCCGTTCGTCGACGCGGTCGCCGGCGCGCGCGGCGCGTTCATCTCGCAGGCCATCCAGCCGATGATCGACGCGCTGCGCGGCAGCCACGCCGACGAGGCCGACCGCCTGATGATGACGGTCTCGCCGTCGCTGTCGGTGGCGCTGTCCAAGGCCACCAACGATCTCGACACGTTCGCCCTCGACAACGGCCGCCAGCAGTACCAGCGCGCGCAGCAGCGCTTCTCGACGCTGCGCCTGGTTGCGCTGGCAACCATCGTGATCGGCCTCGGCGCCTGCCTCGGCTGCGCGATCGGGCTGCACTACGCGATCACGGCCCCGCTCTCGCACCTGCTCGAACACTTCCGCCGGCTCTCCGACGGCGATCTCACGCGCGAGCTGCAATGGACCTCGCGCGACGAGATGGCCGAACTCGTGAGCGGCGTCACGCGCATGCAGCGCAATCTCTCGGAGACGGTCCGGCGCGTCGCGCACGGCTCCGAATCGATCGCCACCGCCACGCGCCAGATCTCGGCCGGCAACACCGATCTCTCGCAGCGCACCGAGGAACAGGCGGCCGCGCTGGAGCAGACCGCGGCCAGCATGGCGCAGCTGACCACCACGGTGCGCCAGAACGCCGACCATGCGCGCGACGCGCGCGAATCGGCCGACGACGCCACGCGCATCGCCTCGCAGGGCGCCTCGGTGGTGGGCGAGGTGATCGGCACCATGAACGACATCGATCGCAGTTCGCAGCGCGTGGCCGACATCATCGGCACCATCGAGGGCATCGCGTTCCAGACCAACATCCTGGCGCTGAACGCGGCCGTGGAGGCGGCGCGCGCCGGCGAGCAGGGCCGCGGCTTCGCGGTGGTGGCCGGCGAGGTGCGCACGCTCGCGCAGCGTTCGGCCAGCGCCGCCAAGGAGATCCGCGCGCTGATCGGCGAATCGGTGGAGCGCGTCGCGGCCGGCTCGCGGCTGGTCGGTTCGGCCGGCAACACCATGAACGAGATCCGCGATGCGATCACGCGGGTCAACGACAGCATGGCCGCGATCGCGGCCGCCTCCGACGAGCAGCGCGACGGCATCGAGCAGGTCAGCCGCGCGGTCGCGCAGATGGACGAGGTCTCGCAGCAGAACGCGGCGCTCGTCGAGCAGGCCGCGGCCGCGGCCGCCGCGCTCGAGGAGCAGGCCGACGGGCTGCGCGAGGCGGTGCGCGCGTTCCACGTGGCCTGAGCGGCCCGAGTGGCAGGACCGGCCTGGGGCCCGCGCGGGCCGCGACGGTCCGGAAAACGCAAGGGGCGCGATCTATCGCGCCCCTTGTCGTTTGGGCCCACGTCGCCCGGCGCGTCAGTCGCCCGGCGCAATCCGCGCGGCGGCGCGCTGCGAGGCCACCACGATCAGCTTCATGGTCGCGCGCGTGGCGCCGACGAACAGCTTGCGCGCCGCGCGCGCGTCGAACGTCTCGAAATCGACCTCGGTCAGGATCACGCAGGGCGCGGCCTGCCCCTTGAAACGATAGATCGAATCGAGCAGCACCTCGCCTTCCTGGTACTCGGGCGTGCCGAACAGGTCGTACTTGCCGGTGAAGCGGCGCACGCGGTGCGGGCCGAGCTGGTCGAGCGGCGTGAACACCGAGCTTTCGCGGCCGCGATAGGACAGCACGGCGATGTCCTGCTTGCGAAAACCCAGCGACAGCGCCTGCGTGATCGCGCGCTTGGTGGCATCGATGCAGGCCTCGCCGGTCGCGTCGCCGTCGTCGTAGACGTTGAAGCTCAGCTCCGAGCCGTCGAGCGGGCTGCCCGATTTCAGTTCGGCCGCGAGCGGCTCCAGCTCGCCCACCACGCGGCGCAGGTAGTGCAGCACGTCGCGCGGGCTGCGGTAGTTGGTCAGCTCGCGCAGCGTGACCCAGCCGTCGAACGGCACGTCGTCGCGCGCGTAGAGCGCCTGCAGCGGATCTTCCAGCCACCACCAGGCGCCGTCCGGCGTCAGCAGCCGTTCGAGCGCGGCGGCCCAGTCGGGCTGGAAGTCCTGCCCTTCGTCGACGATCAGCACGTCGAAGCGCCAGCGCTCGGGCACCGGGGTAGCCGCGAAGCGCGCCGCGAGCCGCGTGAACGCGTCGGGCTCGGCGAAGTCGGGCGTGTGGCCGGTATCGCGCAGCACCGCGTCGCAGAACTGGTGGTAGTTGGCGATGGTCGCGCCTTCCGGGGCCAGCCGCTTGATCGAGTCGGCCAGCGGGCGGTTGAAGCAGACGTAGAGCACGCGCCGGCCGGCGGCAACCGCGTCGCGCATCACGCGCACCGCGAGCTGGGTCTTGCCCGAGCCGGCGGTGGCGATCACCCGCAGCCGGAACGGCGCGAACTCGAGCCGGCGCGCCCAGGTGGCGAGGCCGGCCGACAGCCGCGTGACGAGCGTGTCGGCCTGGCCGACCAGCGCGCTGGTGTCCGGCGCGAGCGAGAGCTCGTCGGCGAGGAAGTGGTGGATCTTCGCGGCGCTCGCGAACGGCGGCTCGTCGGCCGGCAGCGCGGCCTCGATCACGGCGGCCAGCTGGTTGCGGCGCGTCGCGTCGACGATGCGCTCGGGCGGCAGCCCCGCGATCGCCGGGTTCGTGACGGTGTGGTCGGGGCAGTAGAGCAGCGCGTCCACGCCGTACTCGCCCGCGCCGAACGCGGCCGTCAGGCGCCGGTGCAGCGTCTCCTGCATGTGCGCGAGCTGGATCGCGACGTTGCGCTCGGTCTTCATGTAGACCTTGGCGAGCCCCTTCGGCGTCTCGCGCAGGAAGCCCGCCTTCTGCTCGACCAGCAGCACGCGCCCCGACGGGCTCACCACCACGAAATCGGCCTCGCCGAACACCGAGAAATGGTGGTCGGGGCGCGTCCAGTGGACGCCGTGATAGATCGTGTAGGCATCGGGCAGCGCGGCTTCGAGCATCGTCAGCGTGTCGCGCTCGCGCTGCGCCGCGCCGGTGGCGGCGACGCTCTTCCAGTCGTCGGGGATGATGCGGGCCATGAAGGGACTCGGAGGTGGAGGCGTCGGCTATTGTACGCACGCACCCCGGGTCGCGACACGTGATGTCGCAGGCGCGGGCCGCCGCCGGAACGCTTCCCGCGTGCCGCGGCAGCGCCGGCCCGGGCGGTGCGCAAGGAGCGGGTGCGGCGCGCTTGCGCCGCCACGGTCAACGCCGGGCCGCGAGGCGCCGGGTCAGCACCGCGCGGGCCGCCGGTTCAGTGCCGCGCGAGCCGCTTGGCCAGATCGGCGCAGAGCAGCGCGAGGCGCGCCGGCTTCTCGTAGCAGACCACGTCGAAGGTGCGCATCACGTCGCTGATCTCGGCCTCGCTGACGTGGCCCGAGAGCAGCGCGCCCGTGAGCACGAAGATCGGCGCGCCGGGGTTGTCGGAGGCGCGCACGGCGCGGATCACCGGCGTGGCCGGCCGCTCCTCGAACAGCCATTCGGTCAGCACCGCGTCGAACGCCTGGTTTTGCAGCGCGTCGATGAAGGCCGGCAGCTTGTCGAAATGCACGGTCGCGAAGCCCTGCTCGTCGAGGTAGCGGCAGACCAGCTCGGCGGTGCCGAGATCGCTGTCGACCACCGCCACCAGCAGCCGGTCGTTCTCGACGCGGCGCGGATAGATCTCGATCTTGTGGACGTCGTAGGCGTTCTGGTAGAGCACGCCGCTCTGGCGCAGCACGCGCCAGCGGCCCTGGTTCTCGTAGGCGACGAACTCGGGGCGCGCGCCCGGTTCGAGCTGCGCGCCGATCCAGACCGTGCAGGGAATCTCGGCGACGCCGGCGAACAGGATCGCGTCGTGCGCGCTCGCCCCCACCATGCCGGGGTCGAGCGACTGCGCGCCGAACAGCTGCGCGGCGGGTTCGCCATAGGCTTCGGCGACCTTGCGGATCTGGGAGAGGGTCCAGGGGCTGCTGCCGCGTAATTTGCGGTGGCCCTGGGAAAAGCTCAGATCGAGAATCCGGCACAGTTCGGTGGTCTGTTGCCGTTTCCCGATGCCATTGCGGCTCATCAGCTCGCGCACGCGTTCGGCGACGGCCAGGGAGTCCGTGGTCACTGCTTCATTGGTCATGCTTGCGAATGCGATCGGGTCGAGAGGGTGTCGCTTTACGACGTTGGGTTCATGTCGGACAGGGCCGCTGAGGGGTAGAGCGAGCCGACCGGCCACGCACGCAAACGTTAACTTTACCGCAATTCAGAAATCGCTCTGTCGACATTTACACTGGCGAATGGGAAAGCTGTAACGAAACATTGCGATGTGTCGCGCGCGCCAACGCGCGAGCCCCGATGGACGGGGCGTTCAAAACATGCGGGCGCGGCGGTCGGCCCGCGGGCGGCGAGATGGCGTGGCGCTCGGTGTTCCATGGTGCCTGCGTCGAGTGGTGGCGCGATGCCGTTGAACCGGCGACGGCCGCCGGGGCGGCCCTCGTCTCCATAACATAGACGAGCGATCGTAGCCGCGCCAGTGGGGCTAGCGCGGGGGCGGCGCGCGACTGTTTCGTGCATTTTTGTGTTCGCGCGCCGCCGGCCGAGCGCCACCGGCGGGGCGGGCGGCCGGTAGAATGGCGCGATCGCCGAGGCGGCATCCCGCCACCTCGCCACCACCGCCTTCCAGACTGCCAGACGCTTCGCATGACCACCACCTATCCGTTGTACCGCGCGTTTTCCCGCGCGGACGAACCGTTCCCGACCGAGGCCGACGTCGTGATCGCCGGCGCCGGCATCATGGGCTGCGCGGCGGCCTACTATCTCGCCCTGCGCGGGATCCGGGCCGTGGTGTTCGACAAGTCGCGGGTGGCCGGCCAGCAGTCCACGCGCGCCTGGGGCTTCGTGCGGCAGCAGGGGCGCGAGGCGGCCGAGGTGCCGTTGATGATGGCCGGCATGCGGATCTGGGAGGGGCTCGAGGCCGAACTTGGCGCCGATCTCGAATGGCGCCAGGGCGGCTGCCTTTATCTGGCCGATCACGACGAGGACTGGGCCTCGTTCCAGGACTGGCTCGGCGTGGCGCGCGAGCACGGGCTCGACACGCGCGCGCTCGCGCCCGCCGAGGTCGGGCGCCACGTGACGGGGCTCGCCGCGCCCGTACTCGGCGGCCTCTACACCGCCACCGACGGGCAGGCCGAGCCGCGGCGCGTGGCGCCCGCGTTCGCCGCGCGCGCGATCGAGCGCGGCGCGCGCTTCTTCGACGGCTGCGGCGTGAGCGCGATCGAGACGGCCGGCGGCGCGGTGACGGGCGTCGTGACCGAGCGCGGCCTCGTGAAGACCTCGCGCGTGATCTGCGCGGCCGGCGCGGCCAGCTTCCGGCTGCTCGACGGCGTGGGCATCCGCCTGCCGCAGCAAACCGTGCGCGGCACCTGCATCCGCACCAACGCGCTGCCGGCCGTGTCGGCGGCGACCATCTGGGGCCACGGACTCGGCATTCGCCAGCGCGCCGACGGCGCCATCAACCTCGCCGACGACATGACCGTCGACGTCGACCTGACGCTCGGCCACCTGCGCGGGCTGTCGATGTTCATGCCCGAATTCTGGAAGCATCGCGAGAAATTCCGGATTCACCTGAACGGCGCGCTGCCCCGCGACCTCGCGCGGCGCCTCGCGGGCGGCCTCGACGCGATCGAGCCGCGCGAGCCGCAGCCGCGCCCCAATCCCGCGCAGGGGCCGCGCGCGCTGGCGCGGCTCAGGAAGATCTTCCCGGCGCTCGCGGCGGCGCAGGCCGTCGAGAGCTGGGCCGGGCTGATCGACGTGCTGCCCGACGGGATTCCGGTGATCGACGCGCCCGACGCGGTGCGCGGGCTCGCGATCGCGACCGGCTTCTGCGGGCACGGCTTCGCGATGGGGCCGATCGTCGGGCGGCTGCTCGCGGAACTGGTCGATACCGGCGCGCCGTCGCTCGAACTGGGCGCGTTTCGTGCGCGCCGGTTCGTCGACGGCACCATGAAACGGCCGCGCAGCATGCTGTAAGGCAAGCGGGCGAGGGGATCGTCCCGGGCGCCCGCTTGCCTCGTTGCAAGGCTTGGATACGCCGGGCGGGTGGAGCGGGGCGAACGCGTCGGAAACGAAACGGACACCCGCGCACCGACGTCGATCGCGCAGGCCGTGGCGCGCCGCCGTCCCCGGGCCGCCACGGACGCCCGCGCGAGGCGTCCGCCGCGCCGCCGGACGCGCGCCGGGCCGACTTCCGCGATGCTTGGCAAGCCCGCCGCTTGTCGGCATGATTCAGGGCCAGTCATCTGCGCCGCCCCCATCGAAGGGCGGCGCCTTCCGAAGGAGCGCAGCGCCACGCTGCAACGATGAAGTCCACGCGCCGTTGGTTCCCTTTCCATGCCGCCCGACGGGCCGTCTTTCCGGCGCCGGCCGCGTTACGCCGCGCCGCGGCGTGGGGCTCGGCGCTGGCCGCCACCGTCACGCTGGCGGCGGCGCCGACGGCCGCCAGCGCCGGCGCCGATGGCGTGGAACCGGCCGCGGCGCGCTTCCAGGCGCTGCTGGCCTGCGCGCCGGGCGCGCGGGCGCCGGGTCCGGCCGAGCGGGCGGCATGGCGCGCGGCGGGCGTGTCGTTCACCGGCTACGCGCATGACGGCGGCGTGCTGCTCGACGACCGGCACGACGCGCCGTCCGACGCCTGGGAGGAAATGCGCGTGCGGTTTCCGCGCCCCGTGACGATCGAGGGCAGCCCGGTGACGCTGATCCATCTGGCCAGGCAGCAGAGCGGGGACGCGGCCACCGATACCGACCTCACCGTCTATGCCGAGACGGCGGGCGAGATCGGCGCGTTCGCGGCCGCACGCCGGCTCGCGCCGCTGCCGGCGGCGGTGCCGGCGGGGCTCGACATCGAGGGCAACGCCGAGGACGGTCACGCGGCCCTGTTCCATGCCGGCTACCTGCGCTGGGCGATGCCGCTGTCGAAGCAGCAGGCCGATGCGCTGAGCGAGCCGGGGAGCCTGTATCTGCCGGGCGCGCACCGGCTGCCGTCGGCCCGCTTCGCCGGCGCGCTGGTGGGCGAGCCGGGTCGCTTCGCGTTCGGCTGCGTGGTGTTCGGGCCGGACGTGACGCCGGTGGACGGCATGTGAGGCAGGGCGGCGCTCACCATTTCGGGATTTCCGGATGCTTCCCCCGGGCCGCCGACACCGTGTCGATTACCTCCGTGTATTGCGCCTTGACGGCCTCGTCCTGCAGGAACGCGATGATCCTCGCGTTGAAGGCCGGGCGATCGGTGAACGATTCCCTGCCGATGAAATCGACGACGTCCTTGATGGCTTCATAGATTTTCTGGCTCGATGCCTCCGGACTGCTCGACAGGTCCTCGAAATGCTTCGCGTCATGCACGAGCGGATTTCTGACATCGGCGTAGAGCGCGTCGTAATCGGTCAGCGTGGCCTTGAATCGCCTGGCGTTGCACTGGCTGATCGCGGCGGCCACGAAGGTCCGGTGCTTCCAGCCGCGCCATTTCGGATCGGGGCTGATCAGGCCGTCGAGCGCGAATACCAGCGAGAGAAACTGCGCCTCCGGAGCGATCGCGTAAAACGCATATCGGCAGGCCCGGATCGCGATAAACGACGCGTCGATCAGCGGCCCGGCGATCGTGCCGGCCAGCATCGCCGCCAACACCGGCAATTCGGGCGAAAACGGCACGTCGACTTCAGGCCCGAGCCAGTTGTTGTTGGCGGAAATCGGCCGGCTGATTCCCGACAGGATCTGCGGCTTGAAATACGTGGTGCCGTGCGGCTCCACATGAATGCGATACACGCCGTCCGTGCATTGTCCGGCCGGATTCGGCGTGTACTCGATCCGGTCGAAGCGGCTGCAGGTGGTGCGAATCACGTCGAGCGCCGTTTCGGCGTGATTGAGGACGCGATTGATCAGCCGATTTTCCGCATCGATCGACACCGCGGTTTGCAGCAGCTCCTGGTTCGATACCGTGAGTTCGAACTCGACGTATTCCCGATCGAATTCGTCGACGCGCTCTTGGTCGGCGGCTTCGTCGCTCGAGCGACGCGGGAAAAACCGGTAATCGGCGATGTTGAACGGCGCTTCGATGAAAATCTTGTCGAGCGGGACCGCGAACGTGCAGGGGATCATGCGATCGCCATCGAGTTCGGCCAGTTCGGCATGCGTGTTCGATCCGGTCTTCAGTGAAATATCCAGCCAGGTAAAGGCGGCGCGGAAATGCTCGAGCATGTCCGCGTCGCTGGTGCCGGCCGGCACGGCAAAGACCACGCCGTCGCCGTCCGGAAAGGCGCTTGCCCAATAGCCGAGTGCCGTCAATTGCCGGCAGGCGTCGTCGATTTCCGTGGCGAGACCGGCGTGCTCGCCGGTATTCCAGAGCAGATTGCCGTGATGGTTAGCCTTCGGCGGGAGAAGCGAGGCTTGCATGGGTCGTTTTCTCGTTGATTCGGGCGGGATGGCCCGCCGGATTATTTTCGGTTGCCGCTGCCGGTCTGGTAATCGGCCGTCAATCAAGCGGATTGGCCTTCACCGGATCGACGATAAGGGTTTTCAGCAGGTCGCCGGGCCATTTGACTTCGGTGACTGCCTGGTTTTGCCGAGGCCGACGAGTTTTCCCGCCATGATGCCGGGCCGTTGCCTGTCTCTGCGCTAATTTTTCTCGCGTATGAGTTCGCGGATGGCGCGGTGATGCGAGGCAATGCATCGCCGTCCGGCCCCGGACTGGATTCGTGAATCGACTGGAAATGGCGACAGGGCAGCAGCGACGGCAATCGGCGGTACCGCAGGTAGGCAACCGAACCCGCTTCGGCGCGAGGCCGGCGCGCCCGCGCGGCACGTCCCGTGCTTGCGAGGCTTGCCGGCGAGACCGGCGACGTCGGTGCCAGGGCGCCACGCCGCCCGGTTCCCCGACCGCGCGACGGGAGCCACCGCTGCCAGCCGGCCCCACGCCGCCCCAAGTTGAAAAACATCGTGTCGCGCTCGCCACGCCGCGTTCGAAACTCGGTACCATTCACCGTTTTTTGAAATATCCGGTAAACATGAAAGTTCGAAATGCGAGCCTTTGGGCTCCGGCGGGCATGCTGCGCTGGGCATATGCGGCCGGCGCGCTGGTGCTCGCGATCGCCGTGCGGCTCGCGTTGCATCCGCTGCTCGGCCCGATCATGCCCGGCACCGCGTTCGCGATCGCGGCGGTGCTGGTCGAATACTATCTGGGGCTCGCGCCGGCCCTGATGGTGATGTTTACCGGCCTGCCGATCGCCGACTTCCTGTTCGTGCCGCCTTACGCCTCGCTCGACGAATTCCTGACGGTCGATCGCGGCGACATCGTCCTGCTGGTTTCGTATCCGCTCGTCACGCTGCTCGTGATCACGCTGGTGGAGCGGCTGCGCCGCGCCCAGTTTCGCGCGCAACTGGTCACCTCGGTCGCGCAGTCGCGCTACGAGATGCTGCTGCGCCAGGACAACGACCGCCTGCTCGCGCGCCGCGCCGTGGACGAAACGCATCGCCTCCTGCGCCACCTCGCCCAGCACCAGTCCCAGCTGATTCTGATCAAGGCGCTCGAACGCGACGCGGCGCAGCGCGCGCAGGTCGGCCAGAGCGTCGACGCGCCGCTGCCGTTCGGCGGCGAGGTCGCGCCCGGCCCGCGCTACGCGCAGGTCCATCCCGACGACATCCAGCGCATCGCGCACACGCTGTCGGCGGGCAGCCAGCGCGTGCGCGCGCGCTCGGACGACAGCGGCGGCGAGTTCCGCCTCACGCAGTGCCAATGCGATCGATTCACCACGCACGCGGGCGATTTCCTCGTGCTGCGAGCGGAGGAGCAAGGCTGAGATGGCGACCCTCGACCTCACGACCGCCGGTGCCGCGAGCCGCCCGGCCCGCGCCTCGGCCGCCGCGCCGATCTTCGGCGAGGGCGACGGCCACGCCGTGCTGCTGCTGCACGGGCTGTCCAGCTCGCCGCTCGAGTTGCGCTACCTGGCGCGCTACCTGCACGAGGAAGGCTTCACGGTTTGCGCGCCGGTGCTCGACGGCTACAGCGCGGGCTCGGCCGAGCAGCCGATGGAGCGCTGGATCGAGGGCGCGGTGCGCGAGTTCGATGCGCTCGCGGCGCGCTACGAGCGCGTCTCGGTGTGCGGGCTGTCGATCGGCGGGGCGCTCGCGCTGCGGCTGATCCAGGAGCGCCCGCGCGCGCAGGCGCTGGCGCTGCTGTCGCTGACGCTGACCTACAACGGCTGGGCGATCCCGTGGTATCGCTTCATCCTCGACCTGGCCTACTACACGCCGCTGCGGCACCGCTATCGGTACCGCGAGGCCGAGCCGTTCGGCCTGCGCAACGAGGCGCTGCGCGCCAAGATCGCGCGCGCGATGGAGCGCGACGCGTTCAGCGAGGTCGGCCCGTCGGAAATCTCGCTGCCGGCGCTGCATCAGGCCAACCGGCTCGCGCGCCTGGCGCGCCAGGGGCTCGGCCGGATCGAGAACGACACGCTCGTGATCCACGCGATCGACGACGAGACCTCGAGCCCGCGCAACCCGAATTTCATCATCGAGCGGATCGGCGCGAGCTTCCTGCGCACCATCTGGCTCGACGACTCCTATCACATGATCACCTCGGACAACGAACGGGAAATCGTCGCGCGCGAGACCGCGCTGTTCCTCCGCGAAAGCGAGATCACGCACGGCGCCGACAGCGGGGCGAACCCGCCCGTGGTGTCGAAGGCGCTCGCGCGGCGGCTGCGCCAGCTCGCGGCGGTGGCCCGCAAAAGCAAATAAAGGAAGCCCATGCCCCTCTGGAAGACGGCGGCGCCGCTCGCCGCGATGTTGCTTGCCTCGGCCGCGCACGCCGACACGGGCGGCGCGGCGGACGGCAGCGCCGGTGCCGGCACCGCCGCGTCGCCGTGGAAGATCACGGTCGGCCCGGGCGTCTACGTCGC
Organism: Burkholderia plantarii; assembly: GCF_001411805.1. Taxonomy (NCBI): domain Bacteria; kingdom Pseudomonadati; phylum Pseudomonadota; class Betaproteobacteria; order Burkholderiales; family Burkholderiaceae; genus Burkholderia; species Burkholderia plantarii. The sequence continues at coordinate 1,431,533 of NZ_CP007213.1, forward strand.
CCCGCAGTATCCGGGCTCGCGGCACCTGAAGGCCTATCCGTTCCCGGCGCTCGACATCTCCTACCGCGACACGTTCTTCTCGCAGGGCCCGGACGTGCTCGGCTGGAACGTGCTCGGCAACGATACCTACCACCTCGGCGCGGCGATCAGCTTCGATTTCCAGTCGCGCGACGCGAAGGACGACAGCCGGCTGCGCGGCCTGCCCGACGTCCACGACGGCCCGAAGCTGAAGCTGTTCGCCGACTACACGGTGTGGGCGTTCACCGGGGCGCTGGCCGTCTATCGCGACGTGGTCGGGTACGGGCAGGGCACCACGGCCAGCGCCGATCTCTACGCCTCGCTGCCGCTGAAGGGCTGGCTGTTCTCGGTCGGCCCGGGCCTGACCTGGGCCAACGGTGCCTACACGCGCACGCTGTTCGGCATCTCGCCGTCGGAGAGCGCCGCCTCGGGGCTGCCGCAATACGGCACCGGCGCCGGCATCCGCGACGTCCACCTGAACTTCTACATGACGCACGACTTCTCGCGCCACTGGGTCGGCACCGTCAACTCGACGCTCGGGCGGCTGCAGCGCTTCGCGGCGAACAGCCCGGTCACGGAGCGCCGCACCGAGTGGACGACGTTCGCGTCGCTCGGCTACCGGTTCTGAGTTCCGGGGCCCGGGTCCCGGGTTCCGGCACGCGGCGCCGGCGCGCGGGCCGGCCCGCTCGCGAACGGGCGCGCGCGGCGATTCGCCGGTAGCATGTGGCACTGGCGGCAGCGGGCAGGGCGCCCGCGCCGCTCGCCGCTCGCCGCCTTGGCCCGATGCGCCCTCGACTCCCGATCCACTGAACGCGATGAACGAATCCCTCTCCCTTGGCCGTCTGCTCGCGCAGGCCTTCACGAGCCACACGCAGATCGACACGCTGCCCGACGCCGTCCTGCCGCGCGACGCGGGCGCGGCCTACGACGCGCAGCACGAGATCGTCGCGGCGCTCGACGACACGATCGGCGGCTGGAAGGTCGGCGCGAAGACGCCCGACGGCCCGCGCCAGGGCGCACCGCTGCCGAGGCACGGCGTCTCGCTCGACGACACGGGGGTCTACACGGCCGACGCGCGCCGGCCGTTCGGGCTCGAACTCGAGTTCGCGTTCCGCTTCGGCCGCCGCTTCGAGCCGACCGATCGCGCCTATCCCGACGCCGAGGTCGAGGCGGCGATCGCCGAGGTCGGCGCCACCATCGAGGTGGTGGCGAGCCGCTTCGCCGGGTTTCCCGCCGTCGATCGCCTGCTGCAGCTGGCGGACCTGCAGAACCACGGCGCGCTCGCGGCCGGCGAGTTCGTGCCGTATCGCGCCGATCTGCAATTCGTCACGCCCGAGCTGTCGTTCACGTTCAACGGCCAGCCGCTGTTCTCGGGCACCCCGGCGAACCCGGCCGGCGATCCGCGCCGCCTGCTGAGCTGGCTCGTCAATCACGCCACGGTCGAGCGCGGCATCGCGATCACGCCCGACCAGCTCGTCACCTGCGGCAGCTATGTCGGCCTCGTGAACGTGGCGGGCAGCGGCGTGGCCGTCGGGCAGATCGGCGGCCTGCCGCCGGTGACGCTGACGATCGCCTGAGGGCCGGCTGCGCCGCCGGCGGCTTCGGCTCCGGACGGGCGGCGCAGGCCTTGCCGGACCGCTGGTTTTCATCGACTCGCTGCCTTTGCGCGCGCCCGGCTTGACGGTTCGCGCGCGCTCCCGCTTCCGTCTCGGTCTGCGTCCGGCCTCCTCCACGACATGACGCGCGCCGCCGCTGTCATGCCGGATCGAGCCGAGTCGCGTCGTGCCGATAAGCATTGCAGCAATCGGGATTTGGCCCGCGCGCGGGTTTGATTACCATCGGCGCTCCGGGCGGACGATCGCGATCGTCCGCCGGCGTCCGTGACCGGTCGAGCGGTACGGCATGGACGTTCCGACGAACCGAACACGGACACCAGGCAACGATGCGACGCGGGCTCCCGACCTCCACCATGATTTCCACGACCGACGAACCGCGCGCCGCGGCCGACGGCACGACCCGGCGCGACTGGCTGAAGGCGGCGGGCGCCGCCGCGACGCTCGCGCTCGCGCGGCCGGCGGGGCTCGCCGGACTCGGCGCGCTGGCCGCGAGCGGTAGCGCGTTCGCCGCTGGCGATGCCGCCACGCTGCGGATCGGCTACCAGAAATACGGCAATTTCGTCGTGCTGAAGGCACGCGGCACGCTCGAGAAGCGGCTCGCGCCGCTTGGCGTGAGCGTGCGCTGGATCGAATTCCCGGGCGGCCCGCAGCTGCTCGAGGGGCTCGCGGCCGGCGCCGTGGACGTCGGCACCGTCGGCGAGACGCCGCCGATCTTCGCGCAGGCCGGCAAGGTGGATTTCGTCTACATCGGCGCCGAGCCGCCCGCGCCGAAGGGCGAGGCGATCGTGGTCCTGCACGATTCGCCGATTCGCGGCGTGGCCGGCCTGCGCGGCAAGAAGGTCGCGCTCAATCGCGGCTCCAACGTCCACTACCTGCTGGTGAAGGCGCTGCAGGCGGCCAGGCTCGACTATCGCGACATCGAGCCCGTCTATCTGGCGCCGGCCGACGGGCGCGCCGCGTTCGAGCAGCACGCGATCGACGCCTGGGTGATCTGGGATCCGTATCTGGCGGCGGTCGAGCGCCAGACCGGCGCGCGCACGCTGGCCAGCGGCGAGGGGCTGGTCCGCAACACGCAGTATTACCTCGCGAGCCGGCCGTTCGCGACGGCGCGGCCCGAGATCGTGCGCGCGGTGCTGGCCGAGATCGACGCGACCGACGTCTGGGCGCGCGATCACGTACCCGAGGTGGCCGCGCAACTCTCGCCGCTGGTCGGGCTCGACGCGCCGACGCTGGAGCTGGCGCTCGGCCGCGCCACCTATCAGGTGGAGCCGGTCACCGACGCGACGTTCGCCTACCAGCAGCAGATCGCCGACGCGTTCACCGCGCTGAAGCTGATTCCGGGCAGGCTCGACGTGACGCAGGCGCGCTGGACGGCGCGCTGAGGCACGGGCTGCGGGTGGGTGCCGGCTTCGTTGCGGATGCAACAAGATGAGGCCGGCGTCCGATGCGCGGGACGGATGAAGCCGGCCCGCGTCATCCACCGGCGCCCGCTCGTGCTGCTTCGCGCGCTGCCCGTCAGGCGCCGGCCGGCTCCGCGCGCTTCGCCGCGAAGTCCCAGCGCTGCGCCTGCCGCGTGTCGACGCGCGCCGGCAGCAGGCCGGCCTTCAGGAACGCGTCGGCGATCTGTTGCTGCTCGCCGAAGTGGTCGGCCGTGACGGCGCGCACCGCGTAGCTGCGCCGCGCGTTGGCGCGCTCGATGGTCGCCGCGTCGAGGCCCCAGATCGGCGCGAGCAGCGCGGCCGCGTCGGCCGGATGGGCGCGCAGCCACTCGCCCGCGCGCGTCAGTTCGTCGAACAGCACTTGCAGCACCGCCGGATGCGCGGCGGCATAGTCGCTCGACGCGAGGTAATAGCGCTGATACGAGGCAAGGCCGGTGCCGTCGGCCAGCACCTTCACGTCGGGGCGGCGGTCCACCGAGGCGACGTAGGGATCCCAGGTGATCCACGCGCCCACGCTGCCGCGCTCGAACGCGGCGCGGCCGTCGGCCGGCGTCAGGTAGTGGACCGACACGTCGGCCGGCGCGAGCCCCGCGCGGGCCAGCGCGGCGAGCAGCAGGTAGTGGCTGCCGGCCGCCTTGGTGGTGGCGATGTCCTTGCCCTTCAGCGCGGCCAGCGTGTCGATGCCGCCGCCGCGCTTGACGAGGATCGCCTGCGCGGCGGGCGACGGCGCTTCCTGCGCGACGTAGACGAAACGCGCGTGCGCGGCCTGCGCGAACACCGGCACCGTGTCGGCCACGTCGGCGCTGAAATCGACGGCGCCCACGTTGAGCGCCTCGGTGAGCGGCAGACCGCTCGCGAACTCGTGCCATTCCACGCGCGTGCGCAGCGGCGCGAGCGCCTGGTCCAGCGTGCCGCGCGCCTTCAGCAGCGTGATCAGCGTCGACGATTTCTGGTAGCCGATCCGCAGCACGCCGGCGGCCGGCTGCTGCGCGCGCGCGAGCGGGCCGGCGGCGGACAGCGCCAGTGCCAGCAGGGAACGGGAGAACGCGCGGCGCGACAGTCGGGACATGAGGCGGATTCCGGATGATCGGGGAAAGGGAATCCGCTACGTTACCGGGTTCGACTGCTGCGGCGAACCGATCATTTCAGCTATCGATTCGAGCGGCGGGACTATCGCGCGCATCGCTCGTCGGAGCCGGGCGCCAGGCTCAGATATCGACCTGGAACGACTTCCACCGATGCATGCGTTCGCGCAGGTCGAAGATCTCGCCGTCGGCGGTGAACGTGCCGTCGCCGCGATGGTGCAGCACGCGGCGCTCGTCGCGCGCGTCGTTGACGCCGGCCGCCACCGCCCGCAGCACGAACAGGTCGTGGCGTTCGGCGAGCGAATCGTCCTCGACCACGCATTCGAGGTTGTAGAGGCAGTCGGCGAGGCGCGGCGCGCGCACGCGCTTCGACGGCGCGGTGGCGAGCCCGAAGCGTTCGAACTTGTCGAGATCGGCGCCGCTGCAGTTGCCGATGTCCACCAGCGCGCCGGCCCAGTCGGCGCCCGGCACCGCGATCACGCATTCGCCGGTGTCGCGCAGCGCCGCGTGGCTGTGGTCCCACGGGCCGATGATCGCGCCGATCAGCGGCGGGGCGTGGCGCATCACCATCATGAAGCCCATCGTCATCACGTTCGGGCGCTCGCCGTCGTGCGTGACGACCAGCACCACCGGGCCGGATTCGAGCATCCGGTAGGCCTTCGACGGATCGGTGTCGCGCATCGCCGGGTCTCCTTGTCGGACGGATGAGGCGAGTCTACGCGCGCGGCGGCGCGCCGGCCTGCCATCGGTGTCGCCACGCAGGCCCGCCCCGGCGACGCCCTCGCTCGCGCAAGGCCGCCACGGCTGGCCGGCGCAGCGCGCCTCGCGCCAGGTCATGGCCGCCGCGAGCATTTCCCGTGCGCCGTGCGAAGGCCCGGCCGCGCCGTGAATCCGCACGCGCGCGATGGTAAATTGGCACCGTTGCGATTCCCGCCTCACGGCCGCCCCCGCATGACCGATCGAACCGACCGCGCGCCGCGGCGTGCCGCCCCGCGGACCGAGGTCCGCATCTGGCGCGCGCCCGAGCTGGCCGCCGAGTTGCTGCTCGGCGACTTTCACGATTTCTCCTACGACGTCCATACGCACGACACGGCCTGCTTCGCGCTGATCACCTCGGGCGCGATCCGGATCCGGATGCGCGGCAGCGAGTTCGTCGCGAAGCAGGGCGACCTCTACGCGATCGACGCCGACGAGCCGCACGCCGGCTGGCCGGTGGACCAGGCCGGCTGGCGCCAGCGCACCGTGTACGTGCGCACCGAGCACCTGCGTTCGCTGCTCTCGGACGAGGCCGGCGGCCGGGCGCGCGGCGCGGTGCTGCGCGGGCCGATCATCGACGATGCGCGGCTCAGCGCGCTGCTGCGACGCGTGCATCACGATTCGGAGACCCAGGGCGGCGACGTGCTGGCGCGCGAGGAACATTACCTGCGCTTCGTCGAGCGGCTGTTCGAACGGCACGTCCACGAGCCGGTCGCGCCGCGCGCGGCGGGCGCCGCGCCGCGTGCCGTGCGTCTCGCGCGCGAGTTCCTCGACCACCGGCTCGACCAGCAGGTGCATCTCGACGAGATCGCGGGCGCGGCGGGACTGCCGATGTTTCGGCTGTTTCGCGCGTTCGAGCGCCATCTCGGCATGAGCCCGCATGCCTACCAGCGGCAGGCGCGGGTGCGCTCGGCGATCGCGCTGATCCGGCTCGGGCGGCCGCTGAGCGAGGTCGCGGCCACCGCCGGCTTCGCCGATCAGGCGCATCTGACGCGTTCGTTCCGGCGCATGATGGGCGTCACACCGGGCGTGTTCCGCGACGCGGCGCTCGGGCGGGCGCCGCGCGGCTGAGTGCAGGTGACGCCGACGGCTTCGGCGCGCCGGCGTCAGCCTTCCTTATTTGAGCAGGCCCAGGTTCGCGACCAGCTTGCCGATCGCCTTGCGCGCGCCCACCAGCGCGATGCCGACGTAGCGCAGATCGGCCGTCGCGACCTCGGCAACGGCGGCGCCGAACGCCGCGTAGTCGGTGGTCTGCTGGCCCTGCACGGGAAAATCGACGACGTCGCAGCCGGCTGCGGCGGCCTTGTCGCGGATCGCGCTCAACGCGTCGGCCTCGGCCGCCAGCACCGTGATGCCGATCGGGATCAGCCCCGGATGCACGAGGCCCGAGGCATCGACGAGCGGCGCGCCGACCAGCGCCGGCTGGCGCTGCCCGACGGTCAGCGCCAGCACGGCGGCGGCGTTGGCCGCGCGGCCCGGCGGCAGCCGGCCGTCGACGACGATCACGCAGCGTTCCGCCAGCAGGGCGGGTTGGGCCGCGGCGAGCGGGAAAACTTCCTGGGTCATGCTTGGGTCCTCCGGAACCGTCTGAAGAGGACGCCATTATTCGGCGCGCCGCGCCGCCGGTCTTGAACGCCATTGCAGCGCCCATGCCGCGCACGCCGTCGCCTGCCGGGCAGGCCGAGGTGGAAGCAAGCGGTGGAAAGCGCCGGGCTCAGTGGCTCCAGAGCTGCCAGAGCAGCGCGACGTTGAGCACGAGGATCAATGCGGTGCAGGCCCAGGTCGCCGCGTGGACCCAGCCGCGTATCCGCCAGCGGCCCATCAGATCAGGATCGGCCGCGAAGCGCACCAGCGGGATCACGGCCAGCGGCAGCTGCAGGCTCAGCACGACCTGGCTCGCCACCAGCAGCTGCGCCGAGCCGTGATCGCCGAACGCGGCCACGGCCACCAGCGCCGGCCCGATCGCGAGCGCGCGCGTGAGGATCGCGCGCCGCGTGGGCGAGATGCGCAGCTTCAGGAAGCCCTCCATCACGATCTGCCCGGCGAGCGTGCCGGTCACGGTGGAGTTGAGCCCGCAGGCGAGCAGCGCCGCGGCGAACAGCAGGCTCGCCCAGCCGCTGCCGACCAGCGGCGCGAGCAGCCGGTGCGCGTCGGCCAGATCGTCCACGCTGGTGTGGCCGCTCGCATGGAACACGGCGGCGGCCACGATCAGCAGCGCCGCGTTGACGACGAACGCGAAACCGAGCGAGCCGAACGTGTCGAAACCGACGCCGCGCATCGTGTCGGCGATCTCGGCGTCGCGCTCGCGGTGGCCGGCGGCGCCGTCGCGCGCGTCATGGCCGCCGCCGGCCGGCGGCGCGTGGCGCTTGACGAGCGCCGAGTGCAGGTAGAGGTTGTGCGGCATCACCGTGGCGCCGACGATGCCGGCCGCGAGCCAGACCATGCCGGCGTTGCGGACCAGCTCGGTGGACGGCACGAAGCCGCCGAGCGCGGCGGCCCAGTCGGGCCGCGCGAGCGCGACCTCGGCCACGAAGCACAGCGCGACGAACAGGATCAGCGCGGCGACGCAGGCCTCGAGCGTGCGGTGGCCGCGCCGCTGCAGCGCGAGCATCGCGAAGGTGCCGACCGCCGAGATCAGCACGCCGGCCAGCAGCGGCACGTGCAGCAGCATCTGCAAGGCCACCGCGCAGCCCACCACCTCGGCCACGTCGCAGGCGATGATCGCGGCCTCGGTGGCGAGCCAGAGCGCGAGCGTGGCGCGCGGCGAGAGCCGTTCCCGGCACAGCTCGGCCAGATCGCGCCCGGTCACCACGCCGACCCGCGCGGCCACCCATTGCAGCAGCACGGCGATCACGCTCGCGAGCGCGACCACGCTGAGCAACTGATAGCCGAACTGCGCGCCGCCCGCCAGCGCGGTGGCCCAGTTGCCCGGATCCATGTAGCCGACCGCGACCAGCGCGCCGGCCCCGGCGTAGCGGGTCCATGGCGTGGGCGGGCGAAGGGGGCGCACGGGCGAGGGCAGGGAGGGCATTAGCGGGTCGGGCATCGGTCGGGGTCCGGCTGCAATCGGAAGAATAGCGGCACGCCGCAGTGAGTTTTGATAATGATAATTATTCTCATTCGTATCTGGCAATGAAAAATATCGATTTCCTCGATAGCGGTGCCGGCATCGGGAATGGGGAGTGATCGCTAGGACGCGCCGGGAGCGGGTGGCGTGATGGGGGAAGCGGTGCCGGGCAGCGGGCGGACGGCGGCGATCGTGGCGGATGCCGGAAATCACGGCGCAAGGCTCGAGCCTGCCGGGGAACGTCCCTCGTCGGATCAATCGAAGGACGGCGCGCGTGCCGGGTAGTGGCGAGGCGGGCGGTTCGCGTGCGTCGCGCGAGCGGCGCGAAGCGGGGTAGCGGGGTAGCGGGGCAGCGGGGCAAGCGCCGGGCGGGCGGCCCGGATGCGCCCGCCCGCCCGGCTACCCGGTCGCGTCAGGCTTGCGCGCGCCGCGCCTCGTAGGCGCAGAGATTCGCGTAGGCCACGCGCAGCAGCGACAGCGTGGTGGCGTCGTGCTGTTCGAGCCCGCCGCGCGAGATCAGGTCGCCCACCACGTGCGCGGCCTCGATCGGCGCGCCGTTGAGCATGTCGCGCAGCATCGAGGCCGTCATCGGCGAACCGGGCGCGTAGAGCATCGCGGTGGCGCGTTCGATGGTGGCCGCGCCGGCCGCGAAGCCGTTGTGGCGCGCGATCGACAGGCATTCGTCGAAGATCGAGCCGATCAGCCGCTTGCCGTCCGGCGCGGCGAGGATCTCGCCGAGCGAGGCGCGGCAGAGCGTGGTGCTGCAGGCGAGCGTGGCGAGGAACACCCACTTGTCCCACATCCGCTGGCGGATCGCCTCGTCGGCCTGCACCTCGAAGCCGGCGCCCGACAGCTCGCCGAGGATTGCCGTCACGCGTGCGTCGGGGCCGCCCGCGAGCGCGCCGAACGTGATCGCGTGCAGTTCGTTCAGGTGCGCGATCTCGTGGCGTTCGTTCAGCGTCGCCGCGATCACGCACTGGCCGCCCAGCACGCGCGCCTCGCCGAACTGCCGGGTCAGCACGTCGATGTGGCGCATGCCGTTGAGCAGCGGCAGGATCCGCGTGTCCGGGCCGACCGCCGGCGCGAACGAGGCGATCGCGCCGTCGAGGCCGTAGGCCTTGCAGCTCAGCACGATCAGGTCGTAGTGGCCGTCGATCGCGGCGGCGTCCACGGTCTTCACGTCGGCCAGCGTCAGGTCGCCGTGCGGGCTGCGGATCACCAGCCCGTCCGCATGCAGTTGCGCGGCGCGGGCGGGGCGCACCAGAAACGAGACGTCGCGGCCCGCGTTCGCGAGCCGCCCGCCGAAATACCCGCCGACGGCGCCGGCGCCTACTATCAGAATTCGCATCGTCACTCCAGGGTGGATCGGTGGCGCCGGGCAGGGCCGGCACCATCGAGGATTGTCGCAGACCGGGCCGGCTCGTGCCGCGAGCTTGGGTGGGCACGAGCGCGGATGCACGACGGGCCCGGGGGGGCAAAGGTGACGAATCCGGTGGTGGTTGCCCGGAAGCCTGCCGCGCTTCCGGCGCGACGGGGAGCGGCCGGGCGGACGGCGAGCGGTGACGACCGGACCAGCTGCGATGACGAAATGCGCCGCCGGCGCAGCCCGGCGGCGGTCCGGTTCGGGCGCGCACGCGTTCAGCGGCGCCGTGATACCGTCTCGACGGGACGCGGCACGATGGCCGGCCGGCACCGGCAGGCGGCGTGCCGCGCGATCGTGAGCGAATGCGGACGGCCGCGCGGCGGCCGGCGGGCAGCGGAGGATGGTGGCTTGATGCGGATCTTTGCGTTATCGGACATCCACGTCGATTTCGACGGCAACGCGGAGTGGGTCGCGTCGCTGTCGCGCGACGACTATCGCGACGACGTGCTGATCCTGGCCGGCGACGTGTCCGACCTGGCCGGCCGGCTCGAACAGTGCCTCGACGCGTTCGCGAGCCGGTTTCGCCAGGTGTTCTTCGTGCCGGGCAACCACGATCTCTGGGTGATCCGCGACGCACCGGCCATGACGTCGCTCGACAAGTTCGAGCAGGTCGCGCGCATCGTCGAGAACTGCGGCGCGACGATGCGCGCCGGCGTGGTGGGCGGCGTCTCGATCGTGCCGCTGTTCGGCTGGTACGACGGATCGTTCGGCCTGCCCGGCCCCGAGCTGACCGACGCGTGGATGGATTTCCACGCCTGCCGCTGGCCCGCCGGATGGTCCGCCGGGCACATCACCGAGCACTTCATCGGCAGCAACGAGCCGGTCGCGCCGCGCGCCGGCGCGCTCACCATCACGTTCTCGCACTTCCTGCCGCGCATCGACCTGATGCCCGACTACATCCCGCAAGCACGCCGCATGCTCTATCCGGTGCTCGGCAGCAGCCGGATCGAGGCGTTGATCCGGCGTGTCGACTCCGACATCCACGTGTACGGCCACAGCCACGTCAATCGCGACGTGTCGATCGACGGCATCCGCTACGTCAACAACGCGTTCGGCTATCCGCACGAGACGCGGATCACGCAGAAGGCGTTGAAGTGCATTCATGAGGTGGGTTGAGGGCGGCGAGCCGGGTCGGCTCGATTACCGGATGTGTAACCAGTAAAATAAATATTGAAAAGTTACTTGATCTGGTTAAAATGGGCGCCTCCTCGGTCGGCGGAGGTGCTTGGACGCTCATGAGGCAATGCCACCGGCATCGCTCGCGGATGGGCTCCGATGCACGCATGCCAATGATCAGGATGACGAAACGATCGATTCGGAGCAGGCGATAAATGGCCGGCACCCGGATCGCGATCCGGCTGATCCGGTGCGTCCGGCGACGACGGACGCCGGATTCCGCGACGATGGCTTCGCTGCCATCGTCGCAACGATTTATCTCGAAATTTTCATCGAACGGAAACGACATGCGCGGCGATCCTCCCACGACGCATTACCCCACCACCCGCGAGGCGGGCGGCGCCGCGATCGCGCCGCCAGTCAAGGCCGCCGAAACGGGTGCGTCCGGCGGCCGGCGGGGCGAATGGAGCCTGATCGTCGCGATCGTGCTGGTGGCGATCAACCTGCGGCCCGGGATCGTCTCGATCGGCCCGGTGCTGCCCGCGATCCAGCACGAATTCGGCGTTTCGCACGCCACCGCCTCGCTGCTGACGGCGATTCCCGACCTGCTGATGGGCCTGCTCGCGCTGCCCACGCCATGGCTCGCGCGCCGCTTCGGCCGCAACGCGGTGCTGCTGGCCGCGCTGGTGCTGCTGTCGATCGCCAGCGTGGCGCGGGCGTTCGCGCCGGACACGTCCGTGCTGCTGGCGACGACGGTGGGCGTCGGCGCCGGCATCGCGATCTCCGGCGCGCTGTTCGGCGGCCTGATCAAGGCGAAATTTCCGACCCGCGCGGCGATGTTGATGGGCCTCTACGCCACGGCGCTGTCGTTTGGCAGCACGATCGCGGCGGCGGCCACCGGCTTCGTCGCGGCCCACGCGGGCAGCTGGCGCGCCGGGGTCGGCATCTGGGGCGTGCTCGGCATCGTCGCGATCGCCGGGGCGCGGCTGGCGGCGCGCCCGGACGGCCGCGACGCGAAGCCGGCCAGCGCCGCGCGCGCGCCTCGGCTGCCGTTCCGGAATCCGAAAGCGTGGCTCGTCGCGCTCTATTTCGCCTGCGACAACCTGCTGTTCTACGCGCTGCTGTCGTGGCTGTCGCCCGCCTGTCGCGAGCGCGGCCTGTCCGCCGAACATGCCGGCCTCGTGCTGGCCGCGTTCATGGCCGTGTTCACTGTCGCGAACCCGCTCATCGGCGCGCTGAGCCGCAAGCACGACCGGCGCGGCTGGCTGCTGCTCTGCGCGGCGTTGACCACGGCCGGGCTGGCCGGCATCGCGTGGCTGCCCGCGGACTGGCCGCTGCTGTGGGTGGCGCTGGCCGCCGCCGGCCTCGCGGGCGGCTTCACGCTCGGCATGACGCTGCCGCTCGACAACACGCACGGCGCCGACGAAGCGAACAGCTGGAACGCGTTCGTGCTTCTGGTGGGCTATCTGATCGCCGCGTGCGGGCCGTTCGCGGTCGGCATCCTGCGTGACCGCACCGGCAGTTTCGATCTGCCGATGGCGTGCCTGGTCGGCGTGGGCGTGGCGATGGCGCTGCTCGCGCCGTTCCTGAAGCCGCGCGTCGCGGGTTGACGGCCGCGTTCGCGCGGGCCGGCGCCGGGCCGCGATCGGCGAGGCCCGTGCGGCGCCATAACTCGTTGCGGATACAACCGGAAACGCTCATGCCGGCATGGCCGTCTCGGCATCGCGCGCGGCCGGCTTCGGCCGTGCCACGCCGGCCTCCACCATGCCGCGCAGGTCGAACCCGGAAGGATGCTGGTAGACGCGCAGCCCGAACTCGGGCAGCACGGCCAGCAGGTGATCGAAGATGTCGCCCTGGATCGACTCGTAGTCGAGCCAGGTGGTGGTGTCGGTGAAGCAGTAGAGTTCCAGCGGAATGCCCTCGGCCGTGGGCGGCAGCTGGCGTGCCATGCAGGTCATGCCGCGATGGATGCGCGGGTGCCGCTGCAGGTAGTTGTCGCAATAGGCGCGGAACGTGCCGAGGTTGGTCAGCTGCCGGCGGTTGCCCATCCATTCGCCGTCGGCGCCGAGCGAGTCGTTCCATTCGGCGAGCGTGTCGAGCTTGCCTTCCAGATAGGTCTTCAACAGCATGAAGCGTTCGAGCCGCTCGATTTCCTCGTGCGCGAGGAAGCGCACGCTGGTCGCGTCGACGAACAGCGAGCGCTTGATGCGCCGGCCGCCCGATTCGGTCATGCCGCGCCAGTTCTGGTAGCTCTCGGTGATCAGCTTCCAGGTCGGAATCGTGATGATGGTGCGGTCGAAGTTCGACACCTTGACGGTGTTCAGCGTGATGTCGATCACGTCGCCGTCGGCGCCCGCGCTCGGCATCGTGATCCAGTCGCCGATCCGCAGCATGTCGTTCGACGAGAGCTGCACGCCGGCCACGAGGCCGAGGATGGTGTCCTTGAAGATCAGCATCAGCACCGCCGACATCGCGCCGATCCCCGACAGCAGCAGCCCGATCTGCTTGCCGGTGACGGTGCCGATCACCACCAGCGTGGCGGTGATGAACATCGCGAGCTTGACGAGCTGCATGGCGCCCTTGAGCGAGAGCGTCGGCCGCGTGCGGGTGGTGCGGTGCAGGTGCTCGACGGCGGACAGCACCGCGCTGACCAGCATCGTGACGAGGAACACGACGATCGCGAACAGCAGCTTGTCGACCAGCTGCGCGGCCGATTCGGGGAGGTTCGGGATGGTGCGCAAGCCGAGCTGGAACACCACGAACGGCACCAGCCGCGACAGCCACTTGAACGCGCCGAACTGGAACAGTACGTCGTCGAAGCGCGTCGGCGAGCGCTGCGCGAACTTCGCGACCACGCGGAACAGCAGGAAGCGCACGGCACCGCCGATCGCGCACGACACGGCCAGCAGGATCAGACAGCCGACGAGCGGCGAAAACCAGGATGCATTCATTGACTTGCTATCGAAACGGATGAAACGGACAGGACGGACGCAGCGCACCGGGCCACGCGGGCGCGGTGGCGGCGGCGAAGGGTATCCGTAATCGACCGCGCGGGCGTCCGCAAGGTTCCGGCTCATCTTTCGAAACGCCGATGCCGCCGGTGTTGTCGCCGCCGCGCCGGTTGCGCCGGCCGTGTGCGGCCCGCGATCCTACCCGGTTTTTCGGCGCGGCTTGCCGGGGCGGCGGGAAGCGAATGGGCGTCCGGCGAATCGGGGGGAGGCGGCGGCATCCGGCAGCACGAGCCGCGCGGTCCGGGACCGCCCGCCGCCTCGAGCGTTGCTTACTTCACGCAGTCGAGCGCGTAGCCGAGCGCCGGCGCCAGCAACCGGCGCCAGACGTCCCAGGTGTGGCCGCCGTCGACGATGCGCAGCTCGGCCGGGCTTCTCGCGCGCCGCAGGCTGGTGTAGAGCGTGCTCGATTCGGCCTGGATCGACAGATCGTCGTCGCCGGCCGCGATGAATACCGGCACGCGCCACGCTTGCGCGAGATAGTCGCGCAGCAACGGCGGATAGTTCAGCGCGTGCCAGACCTGCGGGTCGAACCGGTGGTCGCCGAACACGCCCACATAGCGCGCGGCCGAGCCCGGCGGCGGCTCGTCGGCGTAGATCGCCGGGCTCAGCAGCAGCGCGCCGCAGAACCGGTCCGGCGCCATCAGCGCGAAGCGCAGCGCGCCGTAGCCGCCCATCGACACGCCGCCGATCGTACGGCCCGCGCGCTGGTTCGATACCGCGTAATGGGCCTCGACGTCGGGCAGCAGATCCTCGAGGAACGCCGTCTGCATCGGTTCCTTGCGATCGACGTACCAGTCGGTGCCGGCCTGCGGCATGACGATCACCACCGGTGCGATTTCGTGCCGCGCGATCAGCGCGTCGGCGGTCAGTTGCAGGCGGCCCTGCGTGATCCAGTCGTTCGCGTTGGCGGCGTTGCCGTGCAGCAGGTACAGCACCGGATGGCGTGGCCCGTCGTCGCGATAGCCGGGCGGCAGATAGACCGTGTACGACCAGTCGCGTTGCAGCGTCGCCGAGCGGAACGTGCGCGTGACGATGCTGCTGCCGGGCGGCGCGAGCGCGCCGAGGCGCGTGGCCGCGCGCGGCGCGGGTGCGTTGCCGGCGGCGTTGGCGTGCGCCGGCGCGGGGCGCAGCGCGGCGAGGGCGATCAGCACGATGAGCACGCGTGACGCGGTGGCCGGCGTGGGCCGCAAGGCGCGCCACGTCCCGGCGCCGGCGCGCGCGATCAGGATCCGGCGACGCACGGCACGCAGCAGCGCGGCGCGGCGAGCCCGGGCGGCTCGCCGCGCGATGTCGGAACCGCCGCCCCGCGCCTCGGGCGTCGGCGCCGCCGCGACGCGCGCGCGCTCGGGCCCGGGCGTGCGGCGCGCCGCGCCGCGACGCGGGAAAGGAATGCGCATGAAAGCCATCGCCGCCGCCGCTCAGTGCCGCGAGCCGAGGAACGGCAGCCGCGCGGCGAGCGGGCCGTAGAGCTTCGCGACCAGATAGAGCAGGCCGATCGCGACGGCATCGGCGGTCAGGCCGAGCGGCACGTCGAGGTAGCCGTCGGTCTCCCAGTAGAGCACCGAGTCCACCGACAGCGAGATCGCCGTGCCCGCCACGAAGCAGAGCAGCCCCTGGCGGCCGATCGTGCCGATCCACGGCAGCATGCTCGCCACCTTGTGCATCCAGCCGAGGTGGACCAGCTTGGCCGCGAGCCAGGCGATCGCGAGGAAATTGACGAGCCGCAGCGGGCCGAGGTTCTGCTTGATCGCCGGATCGGTCGGGAACGGCTCGATGCGCAGCCGGTAATAGGCGCCCGCCGCGACCACGGCCACCGCCAGCGCCGTCACCACCACGCCGCGCGGCTGCCGCGACAGCGACGCGTAGACCGGCTGGCAGCGCGACAGCGCCCCGAGCACGAACAGGAACTGCCACGCGAACGGGTTGAAATCCCACGGCATGCCGTCCACGGCCGGCAGGTAGCCGGCGATGCGTCGCGCCGACAGCCAGGCCAGCAGGCTGACGGCCAGCAGCAGCCACGGCTTGTCGCGCGCGAGCGGCAGCGCCAGCGGCACCAGCGCCGCGAAGAACGCGTACATCGGCAGCACCGAGGCCAGATAAGGCTGGCGGCGGAACAGCAGGATGTCGCGCAGCGCCGCGAACGGGCGGTGCATGAGCCCTTCGAGGTCGTTGGTCGGCATGTTCGGGCCGTCGATCGCGAGCGCGCCGAGCACCGCCGTGATCAGCAGCATCAGCCCGGCCGTGATCAGGAACGCGCGGTAGATCTCGAACGCGCGGCGGATGAAGCGCTGCCGCGCGACCGCTTCCGTCTGCCGTTCGGCCAGCGAGTTGTAGGCGATCGCGGTGGCGAAGCCGCCGAGGAACACGAACACCTCGGCCGCGTCGCAGAGCGCGTAGGCGTGCAGCGTCACGCGCGACAGGATGCTGCCGCCGATATGGTCGACCATGATCACGAGCAGCACCAGCCCGCGAAAGAAGTCGAGCTCGGCGAACCGGCCGGGCCGGCTGGCCGGCGGCGTGCTCATGCGGGGCGGCGCCGGGCGGCGCGCGACGGACGAGCGAAGCGGAGCGCGACGGCGGCGCGGCGCGGCGGAAAAATCGGCATGAAGCGGGTGGCGGGGAGCGGAAACGGACGTGATTGTGCCACCGCCGGGGCGGCGTCTGCAGATCGGGCGGTGGTGTGGCGGTGGCATGGGCCGGGCGCGCGTGCGCGGCGGTGCGCGGAAGCCGTGCCGGAGCGATGATCAGGCCGCGGTCGGGCAACGTTCAGACGGCGATCGGGAGCGGGTTGGGCGGTGATCGATGATCGGGCGGCGATTGGACGGCAAGGCGCGGCGGTCGCCGGCGGTCGCGGCAGCCGGCGGCATGGTGGCCGGCCGCCACCATGCCGGTGCCGGGGCCGGTGCCGGGGCGTCGATGCGTCGCGCGAACGCAGCCGTCGGTGCGGCGGTCAACCACCCGGCCACCCGGCCACCCGGCCACCCCGGCCACCCCGGCCACCCCGGCCACCCCGGCCACCCCGGCCACCCCGGCGGCACGCGGCCGGCACCTGCCTGGCCGCGGCAAGCCGGCCGCGCGGGCCGTGACGTGTTGCCGGCTTGACGGCGCCCAATTCGGTGCATGGCAAGTTGGCAATACGCAACGGCCCCGACCGGCCGTTCGAACGACATGGACGGCGCCATCGCACCGTGACACACTTCCCGATCATTGATGGCGCCGCCGCATTGCCGATCGCCTCTCGCCGATCGCGTCGTGGCCGGCCGCCCGATTTCCCGATTTTCGAGGTCCGACGGACGGAGCCGCGCCGAGCGGTCCGCCGCGCGGTGCCAGTTTTCCGGTTCGGAGACTGTCGACGATGAACAAGCACCTGCTGCCCGCCGCCGTCGCCATGGCGATGGCGGCGCCCGTCTTCGCACAGACCAGCGTCACGCTGTACGGCGTGATCGACGAAGGCTTCAACTACACCAGCAACGTCGGCGTCAACGGGACCAACCACAGCGTCTACGCGCTCGCGAGCGGCTATGCGCAGCGCAGCAGCTGGGGCCTGCGCGGTGCCGAAGACCTGGGCGGCGGGCTGAAGGCGATCTTCACGCTGGAAAGCGGTTTCGACGTCAACAACGGCAGCCTTTCCAACGGCGGCCGGCTGTTCGGGCGCCAGGCATTCGTCGGGCTCACGCACGCGCAGTACGGCGCGCTGACGCTGGGCCGGCAATACGACTCGGTGGTCGACTATCTCGCGCCGCTGACGGCCGCCGGCAGCTGGGGCGGCATGCTGATGTCGCATCCGTTCGACAACGACAACGTCGACAACACCGCGCGCGCCAACAACAGCGTCAAGTATGCGAGCCCCGATTTCGGCGGGCTCACGTTCGGCGGCGCGTACAGCTTCAGCAACGGCACCGGCTTCGCGAACAACCGCGAGTACAGCGCCGGCGCGCAGTACGCGTTCGGCGGCCTGCAGGTGGGCGCGGCCTACCTCGAGGCCGACAACCCGGGCCGCACCGCCGACGGCGCGGCCGCCGCCGGCGACACGAACTTCGTCGCCGACCGGATGCGGACCTTCGGCGGCGGCGTGAACTACACGTTCGGCGGCGCGACCGTCGGCTTCGTCTATACGAAGACCGACCTGAAGAACCCGGTGGCCACCGTCTACCTGCCGGCCAGCACGCTGTCCGGGCTCGGCCTGACGGCCACCCGGTTCGACAACTTCGAGGTCAACGGCAAGTACCAGCTCACGCCGGCGTTTTTCATGGGCGCGCAATACACCTACACGAGCGGCACGTTCGATACCGCCGACGGCGGGGCGAAGCCGCATTACCACACGATCGGGCTGATGGCCGACTACAGCCTCTCCAAGCAGACCGACGTCTACCTGCAGGGTGCCTGGCAGCGCGTGGGCGGCGACCATGCCGGCAGCGTCGTCGACGGCGGTTATCTGGTCGGCACCGACGGGCCGTCCGCCACGTCGAGCCAGTTCTCGGTGCGCGCCGCGATCCGGCACAAGTTCTGATCCGCGCGGCGGGATCCCCCCGGCCCGCGCGGCCGGGGCGGGCATGCCGGCCGCTTTTTCCCGATTTCGTTTCGCCTGAAGGCGCGTGCGCCCGCATTCGCTCGACGCGCTTTTTCGAGCAATAAGCAACTAACGGTCTAGCCAAACCAATACCGTCGACGCCGCTGCGCGGCGGCCACCCCGTCCACAGGAGCGAGGCCCGGCCGGCCCGCCTGAGTCGGACTCAGGTAAAGCCAGATGGCGCGAAGCCGCACCGGCCGGCACCATCGCCGCGGTTCCCGTTTCCACTTCTCTTACCGGAATTTCGTCATGGATTCGTCTGGCTCGACGGCGGCCATCGTCGTCGTGGTGTTCGCGCTGGCCGGCGTCGTGAAGGGCATGGTCGGGCTCGGGCTGCCCACCATCGCAATGGGGCTGCTGACGCTGGCGATGCCGCCGGCCGCCGCCGCGAGCCTGCTGGTCGTGCCTTCGCTCGTCACCAACGTCTGGCAGCTGGTGCGCGGCCCGGCGTTTGGCGCGCTCGCGCGACGGCTGTGGGCGCTGCTGACCGGGATCGTCGTCGGCACCTTCGCGGGCGGCCTGCCGTCGCTGGTCCACGCGGCGCCCTGGACGCGCGTCGCGCTCGGCGCCGTGGTCGCGCTGTACGGCGCCTGGGGCCTGGCCGCCGCGCGCCTGCCCGCACCGGGGCGCCGGGAGCGCTGGCTGTCGCCGCTGGTCGGCTACCTGACGGGCGCCGTGACCGCCGCCACCGGCGTGTTCGTGATCCCGGCCGTGCCGTATCTGCAGGCGCTGCGCCTCGACAAGGAGCAGCTCGTGCAGGCGCTCGGCCTGTCGTTCACGGTCTCGACGCTCGCGCTCGCCGCGCAGCTTGCATTGACGTCGGGATGGCAGCCGGTCGACGTCGGGATGTCGGCGCTCGCGCTCGTGCCGGCGCTGGTCGGGATGGCGGGCGGGACGGTGCTGCGCAAGGTGGTGGGCGAATCCACGTTCCGGCGCGTGTTCTTCGCCGGTCTCGTCGCGCTCGGGCTCTACATGGCCGTGGGATCGACGCAGGGCTGAGCGACAGTGATTCCGGTGTTCGCTCCGGGGCGTGACGGCCGTGCGTCCTGGCGGAGCGACCCGGTGAATCGTCCCGGCGATGCGTTCCCGCCAGCCGTCCTTGCCGCGCCGCCGAAAAGCCCGCATCCTTGAGCCGCGCTCGCGTGTCGCGAGCGATTTCATTTCCGGCCGGCGAGACGCCGCCCGGTGGCCGGGCCGCGATCCATGGGTTTTCAGTCGAACGTTTTGCATCTGATGCTGGCCGAGCGCCTGTCGGACGAGATCGGGCAGGGGCTCTGGGCACCGGGGCAGCGCCTGCCTTCTGTGCGTGAACTGGGCCGCAGCCACGCCGTCAGCGTGACCACGGTACTGGCCGCCTATCGCACGCTGGAAGACCGCCGCCTGATCGAGAGCCGTCCGAAGAAGGGCTATTTCGTGCGCGGCCCGGCGAGCCGGCAGACTCCTCGCAAATCCGCCATGGATGCCGCCGGGCCGGCCGCCGGCCTCACGCCCGGCCCGCTCGACCCCGATGCCTTGACGAGCATGGAAGGTCGGCCCGACGTCGTGTCGTTCGGCACCGCGCTGTGCGGCGACGCGCTGTTTCCCGTCGAGGCGCTCGCGCGGGCGATCGCCTCGACGGCGCGCCGCCACAGCGGGCTGCTGGCCGCCGTGTCGTTCTCGCCCGGCGCGCCGCGGCTGCGCGAGAGCATCGCGTCGCACGCCGCCAACTGGAACTGCCATCTCGCGCCCGACGAAGTGCTCGTCACGAACGGCTGCGTCGAGGCATTCGGCCTCTGCCTGCAGACCGTGGCGAAGCCCGGCGAGGCGGTGATCGTCGAGTCGCCCGCCTATTACGGCTATCTGTCGACGCTCGCGCAACTCGGCATGCGGCCGCTGCCGGTGCGTTTCCAGGACCGCGAGGCGGCGGCCATCGACGAGATCGAACGGCTCGCGCGCGAGCACCGGATCGGCGCGTGCCTGCTGGCGACGGCCGTCAGCAACCCGAGCGGCGCGAGCCTCGGCGACGCGACGCGCGCGGCGCTGGTCGAGCGGCTCGATGCACTGGCGATTCCGCTGATCGAGGACGCGACCTTCAGCGACCTGCACGTCGATGCGGTGCAGCGCGCCGCGAAATCGTATGACCGCTCGGGCAACGTGCTGCTGTGCAGTTCGCTGTCGAAGACGCTCGCGCCGGGGTTGCGGCTCGGCTGGGTCAGCGGCGGCCGGCATCATCGCGCGCTCGTCGAGCTGAAGCGCACCATGAGCATCGGGCAGCCGCTGGTCATCCAGGAAGCCGTCGGGCAGTTCCTGCACGGCGGCGGCTACCGGCACCATCTGCGACGTCTGCGGAGCCGATGCCGCGCGCAGGTGGACGAGACGCTCGCCCACCTGCGCGGCTGCGTGCCGCCCGGCACGTCGCTGCGCGAGCCGGACGGCGGCTATCTGCTGTGGATGGGCCTGCCGCCGGGCGTCTCGGCCGACGCACTCGCGCGGCGTGCCTACGCGCAAGGCATCGCGGTGGCGCCGGGCACGCTGTTCTCTCCCGATCGCGACTACGACGACCATCTGCGGCTCAATTGCGGCTACCCGCTCGACGAGCGCCGTCGCGTCGCGCTGACCCGGCTCGGCGAATGGATCGGCGACGCGGCTCGTTAGTCGAGCCGTCCGCGCGAACGATCGAGGTGGTCGTGCAGCGCGGGTGACTCATATGTGATGTGGAGCGCATCACGGCCGAAAGCCCAACCAGTCAAAACGAAACGTATTTCGTAGTATTTCGATTGTGCAAAGATAAGAAACAGTTAGTATTTCGTCCGTAAATTCTGACAATTCAATTTCAACATCATTCCATTTCATTTAATTGAAAATGGAACGATGGGCAATGCGCGGGTGAATGTGAGGGGTTGAATGCCAGCTGATCGATATCTGCGTCAATAAAGTGCGGCGAACAATCGATATTCATATGAGGTGGATCAAAGGACGTAGAGCTCAATCGGGCAAAACTTTCTAATTGAAAGATAACGCTGTCGGCAGAAACACTGTGAGGTGATTTTGATGTTGCTTTCTCTCGATTCCCTTCATCAACTTTCTTCCCGGCTCCGGGTGCTGCCACTCGATTCGTCGACTTGGCATCAAGCCACTCGTCCGAGCCGCGTGTCTCCATAAAAATCTGATTCGCTGCGGCCGCTGCGAAATCAGTCATATCCATTCATTCAGTATGGCTCCCTGCCGCCCCGCGGCGCGGGCGGGGCATGATATTAACGAAGAATGTTGGTGCGACCGACGCGCTCCGTTAATTTCGTGTTGACGAGAGGGTGATGATGATTTGATTCGCGTTTTGAAAATCCATTCCATGGGCTGGCTCGAGAGAGCCGATTATTATTTTTTGTTAAAAAGGGGAATACGATGAAAATCACCAAGCTGGTGACGGCACTTGGCGTGGCCGTGACATTCTACGGAATGGCGCATACGGCAAACGCAGATCCGATTTCGAAGAAGATCACGCTGACGGCACAGATCAACGACGCGATTTTCGTGTCGAAGCCCGACGGCTCGACCTGGTATGACACGGAAGAACTGAATCCGAGCGACTACAAGCAGCAAAAATTCAGTCGGTCACTGCCGGTTCGCGTCTGGACCAAGAGCAAGGACTTCAACATCTCGCTGGCCCAGCCGCTGAAGATGTCGGACGGCAATTATGAAATGCAGAACGCCGTGGTCACGCTGTCGAGCAACGTCGGCGACCTGGAAGTGAAATTCGGCGCCCAGCAGAAGATCACGCAAACCGTGGCTGGCAACGGCGGCTACGACGAAATCCACGATCTGAAGATCAACGTCGATGCGCCGAAGCAGACCGGGGACGTCAGCACCAACGGCAGCTACAGCGGCGATCTCGTCATGATGTTCGAACCGGTAGCCTCCGCCGGTCCCACTTCCTGAGTTGAAAGGCATAACTATTAAAAACTAGGCAAGGAAACTCCATGGTCATGGAGTTTCCTTGCCCATATGGTGCGCCCGTCGCGTCGGTCGCAGAAACTCTTTGACTCAACCAGCAGCGTGCTCATCGATAAACCCTCCGTTCGCTTCAGCAAGCTGTGGCTAGGCGCATTCATATTTTGGTCGTCGCACACCGTTGCCGCACCGAAAGTCATGCGTGGCGTGCAGCAGTCGGGCGATTCGGTGGAACTGATCGACGGCGCGAACTACATTGCAACCTTCAACGGGAAAATACTGCCCGGCCTGATCGGGTATTCCGTCGCGCGGGGAGGCTTTGCATTCGATGAGTCCGGCTACCTCGAAAGCGACATGTCGAGCGACGATGTCAGGAAGCTGAAGCGCATCATTTCGCATCTGGATTACCGGCGCTGCCGCAAAGGCTGTCATCTGGAGGTGAAAAGCTACCGCGTGGTGGCCGACAGGGGTGCCCGCTCGATATTCATCCGCGATCCGCACGGCGACTATCTGGCGTTGCACCGGAGTTCGCGCGCGATCGGTACGCCATGGCTGGCACGGCACGCCGTCTCCAGCGGCGACGTTCTTCCCGCCACGGATCGTGGCCGGCTGCACGCCGGGATCCTGACCACGCCCTCCGCGGGGCCGATCGGGCATCAGGATGAACCGGCGGTGCCGCTGCAGCGAGACGCACGGCGTTCGTCCGCGCACGCTGTCGGCCACGACTCGCCAATATCATCCGTTGCGTCGTTCATTGGCGTCGCCGATCCGGAAACGGGCTCACAGCGTTCGGCACCGAATCCCGGTGTCGGACTTCCGGTTTCCCGGCTGGCCGACAGGCGGGGCATCACGCAGCCGCTCCTGGCGCGAGTCGCCGCGGCGCACGGGAAGGGCAGCGCACGCTACGTCGCGACATACAACGGCAGGACGCTTCCGGGACACGTCGGCTACGACGCCGGCAAAAACGGGCTGCTCATTGATGAGGATGACTATCTAGATAGCGGCATCCCGGCGAGCGATGTCGAGATGCTGAAGCAGATCGTCTCGCAGCTCGACTACAAGCGTTGTCGCGATGGTTGCCATCTGGAGGTGAAAAGCTTTCGCATGGTGGTCGACAAGGGGGCGCGGTCGATCTTCATTCGTGATGCCCGTGGCGACTACGTCGCGTTGCACAAGAGTACCGGTGCCGTCAGGAAACGCGCGCTGGCGTCACGTGCCTCGCCGGGGGAGCCTCGCGCGACGAACGGCAACGAGCGGGTGGACAAGGCGCCTTTGCCGCCAGGCCTCGATGGTTCCCGGCGCGAGCCGATCAAGGTGGCAGTGCATCCGCACGGCGAGCCGCCGGTGCAGCGGAGCGAGGCCGTGCCCGCGCCGGGAGATCGGCTCGCACGTTCGGACGCGTCGCCGTTTGCTGACGGAGAGGCGCCGGACGAGGCGCCAGCCGCGGCCATCGCGGACGTTTCGACCGACAGGTCGCCGAAGTCGGACGCGGCGGAGCCGGCAGGCCGCGCGGGCGATCCGCTGGCGCGAGACGATGGCATGCATCGTGAACCGGCGGCTCCGGTTCGCCGGAGCGACGGGGCCGTTGCCGGAAAGGTGCCGGTCCGGGACGACGGAGCGGCGGCCGACGAGGTCGCGAGATCCGGCCGCGATGGCCATCGGCCCGACTATCGGCGGGATCGGGAAGGGTGTTACCCGGGTGTCAAAAACTGCCGCTTGATGACCCATGACGGCGCGCGGCCAATGTCCATTCGCGATTCACGGGGAGCTTACGCGGTGTCACGCCCAGCCGGGAAGGCCCGGGACGGCGCCGGCGAAGCGACGGCGGGACTGCCCGATGCGGTCGACGGCTTTCGCTCGATGAGCGGCCGCCGTCGTGTCGTCGCTGAAACCGTCGTGCCGCAGGTTCGGGACGCGCAACTTGTGGATCGCGATTCGGATGTGCGCGACGCGAGGTCGTTACCGACTCGAGGAATCGAGTTGGACAGGCAGGCGAGATCCGGCTCGGCAGAACCTTCCCGGCTCATCGAGATCGCCGGGGCCGGGGCGGGGGTGGGTGCGGACGCTGGCGCACGGCGTGGTCAGCTCGCCGATCCCGATTCGCGCTCGCCCGAACCCGTACCGGAAACGTCGCATGAAAACGACCCGGTGGAGAAGGCGAAGCCGGTGTTGCCGGAAGAGGGTCGCCCTGCCGTCGCCAAGACGCGCGCACCGGACAGCGAGCTTGCCGATCCCGGCTTGCACCTTCACGACGGGACACAAACGCTGCACGAAAGCGGAGCGATCGATGAAGCGACGCCTGCCTCCGTGGATATGGCTCGCCCCGACGCGGCGAAGCCGGACACCGGCGCCCTCGCGCAGTTCGGCCAGGCCGCCGAACCGCACGCGCTGCCAGAGCGCGCATCCGACCCGGCGCCCGCATCGGCCGATGAACCGGAATCCGGAACAGCAGCTTCGGCGCACGCTTATCCCGCTACCTTTCGTGCCGAATCGGAATCCGCTGCGAAGTCTTCGATGCGGGCGGACGAGGGTGACGCTGCGGCCACGGTCACGAGAGGCTTGAAAGTCTCCTATGGCGTGCCGGAGGGATTCAGCGCCGCCGAACTCGACGACAGCGCGAGTTATGTCTCGACCTTCAACGGCAGGACGCTGCCGGGGCTCGTCAGCTATTCGCAGACGCGCGGCATGCTGACGTTTGACGAAAAGGCCTATCTGGAAAACGGCATTTCCCGCGAGGACATCGGCGCTCTCAAGCAGGTATTCTCGCACCTGAACTACAAGCAGTGCCGCAAAGGCTGCGACGTGACGATCGCGAACTATCACGTGACCGTCGACAAGCTGGCCCGGTCGATCGCCGTTCGCGACGCGCGCAACGATTACATCGCGCCGCCCACCGGCTTCGGCCTCGTCAACAACCAGACGGTGGATCTGCGGGCCGCCACCGATGGCTATCGCGCCTTCAACGTCACCGGCGGCACATGGGTCGGAATGCCGTCGCAAAGCTTCGGTTTCCTGAGCTGGTACGTGAACGAAACGCACTCGCGCCAGTACAGCAGCAGCAACCGTGGGCTGTCGTCGTACTACCTGCAGAAGAACTTCGCGAGCACCTATATCCGGGCGGGGCGCCAGAGCAGCCTCGACTATTCGTCGAACGCCGTCAGCACGCTGATTTCGCCGAGCTTCGACCAGTTCGTGACGTTCGGCAGCCAGTCGCATCTCGACGTCAACGACAAGGCCGGCTCGCTGATCCTCTATGCGAACGCGGACGGCAACTACGAGTTCTACCGCGACGGCCGGCTGGTCCTGAAGCGGCCGGCCGCCATCGGGCGCAACCAGATCAGTTACGCCGATCTGCCCGGCGGCTATTACTCGATCGAAGTGCGGCTCGTCGACCGCAACGGCAATATCGTCAGCCGTGAAATCCACGAGATCAACAATCTCAACTTCGGCGGCCCGAACAGCGGCAACGCGTGGCACGTGACGGCCGGCAAGGACATGTACACCGGCGGCTATCTGGTCGAAGGCGCCATGAGCCGCAACCTGAAGCAGTTCTATCTGAACAGCTCGATCCTGGTCGGGCAGAGCGGCAGGTGGGCGGCGGAAATCAACATGACACGCCCCACGCGGATCGCCGGTTTCGACATCGCGCCGACGCTGGGCGTCCTGAGCGGCGAACGCAGTTTCGGCGGCTACGCGAACGTATCGGTGTCGCACGACCGCTTCGGCAGCCTGACCATGAGCCGTTATCAGAATACCAACGTCTCGCGCTTCTACCACGGGCAGCCGAGCACGGCGCTGTCGTACAGCCGCGTGATTCGCAAGGCCACGTTCAGCTACAACTATCAACAGTCCAATTTCGGCCGATCCCACCAGGCCGAAGTGCGCTGGAACTACCGCCCCAACGGGTTGTGGGCGACGTTCGCGCTCGGGCTGCAGAAGGGCGGCTTCCAGCGCGGCGGCAACGGCTACGGCGTGTATTTCAACATGACCGTCACGCTTGACAGGGTGCAGGGAAGCTTCGGCGCGGCGCATTCGAGCGGGCAGACCCAGCTCAATGCAGATGTGAGGAAGGACTTCCAGGACAACTTCGGCACGTCGACGGTGGGCTTCAATGCCAACCGCACCGGCAACGACTATGGCATCAACGTTTACGGCAACCGCTCCGGCACGCGCGGCGACGTGTCGCTGAACGTGGGCAACACGCGCGCGGCCACCAACGTCGATTTCAACTATCGCGGCACGGTGGCGGCCAGCAAGGCCGGCATCGCGCTCGGGCGCTACAGCC
This sequence comes from Burkholderia plantarii, assembly GCF_001411805.1. NCBI lineage: Bacteria > Pseudomonadati > Pseudomonadota > Betaproteobacteria > Burkholderiales > Burkholderiaceae > Burkholderia > Burkholderia plantarii. The sequence goes on from NZ_CP007213.1 coordinate 1,457,846, forward strand.
CGAGCGGCACCGCCATGCTGCTGAGCACACCGAAGATTGGCGACATGCATTACGGCTTCAACGTCGAGGGCAGCCCGGTGGCGGGCAACAGCCGATACGCGGTGCCGTTGAACGCCTATGCCGACGTGTCGTTTGCGCGCGTGTTCAGCAACAGCCACGATCTCGACATGAACATCGAAGTCCCCGCCAACATCGTGCGGGCGCATCCGGGGCAAGTCTATTCGGCGAAGGCCAAGGTCGACATCAACATGATCTACAGCGGTTTTCTCACCGATGCGGCCGGCAAGCCGCTCAGCGGAAGGATCGTCGAGACGGAGGACCGGGTCTACCGGAACGGCCTGTTCTCGATCGTCAGCAAGAAGGTGTTGTCGAACATCACGATCGAAACTGACGGCGGCGAGCAATATCGATGTGATCTCAAGAAGGCGCAGGGCAGCTATTTCCGTTGTGAAAGGTACCAACCGATCGTGAATGCAAAGGCAGGTGAATGAACAAGCTATTGAAGGGTTGCGCGCTGGCCGGCGTGCTGATGGGCGTGGCCGCGGCTGCGCGGGCTGAAGGCCAGCTGATGGTGATGCCGGCCACCACCAAGGTCTACCACTCGCACGATCAGCAGGTCTCGGCGAAGAACATGGGCGACGGGCCGTTGTATCTGAAGATTTCCGTGCTGAAGGTGACCAATCCGGGGCTGGTTCCGGAGAACAAGGTGGCGCTCGGCGACCTCGAGCATCCCGGGATCATCGCGAGCCCCGACAAGCTGACGCTCGGGCCGGGCCAGATGCGGGACATCGTGCTCAAGTCGCTGTTCGTGCCGAAACAGGAGGAACTGTATCGCCTGTACATCGTGCCGGTGCGGTCGCTGAAAGTCGATGCGGCGCCCGCGAACAAGATCACCGTGCCGCTGGCCGTCGCGATCGGTTACGGCGTGCTGGTCAGGCACATGCCGCCGCCGGGCATGCAGCGTCACGGATGGACGCATCGCTGCGAAGGCGGCGGCATGACGCTGGAAAACACCGGCAACGTGCGCGAGGTGTTCACGCACGTCGTCCAGGACGGCGCCAGCTCGGCGGAGACGATCGCGGTGTTCCCGGGCACGCCGCAACACTTCGCGACGAAGCGCATGTCGCTCGACATCGACGGCAAATCGATGAAGCTGGCATGCCCGTGAGCGTTCGCCGGCAGCGGGCGGTCTGGCTGGTGGTCGCGGCGTTTCATTGCGCGAACGGCTGGGGCGCGGGCGTCCTGAAGCTGTCCCGCACGGAGCTGGTGATGAAGCCGGGCGAGCCGACCCCGGAGCTGTGGGTCGAAAACACCGGCGATACGCCGTTGTTCCTGTCCATGGAGCAACAACTGGTCACCAATCCCGGCGCCACGCCGGAGCAGCGGGTCCCGATCGGGGAAACCCGGCATCCGGCGTTGCTGGTGCAGCCCGGGCGCCTCGTGCTGTCGCCGGGACAGAAATACCGGATGACCTTGACGGTGCTCGATGTTCCCGCGCGGCCGCAAGTCTGGCGCCTGACGTTTCGGCCTCGCGAGCGCGTCGAGGTGCATGGCGAGGGGGGCCGGCCCATCACGTCGCCGCTGTTCATCAACGTGGGGTACGGCGTCGTGGTGTATCAAATGCCCGGCGGAGCCGGAAAGGCCGGCGATTGATGTTCGTCGCGGGCGCGCGGCCGGGTGTCCGCGATGATCGATTCGAGGTGAATCATGGTGAAGTTTCTTTGCGTGCTTGTCTGGATACTGGTTTCGACGCTGGCATCCGCGCAGAACATCGTGGTGGTCGGCAAGAACACCAGCAAGATCACGGCCCGGGTCGTCCACACGAACAACCTGATCGTGACCGACGACCAGGGCGGCTGGTTCGACAACGGACTCAAGATGATGCAACTGGGCGGCTGGACCACGCCGTATGAGGTGCAGGCGCGGCTGAAGGTTGTGTCCACCACCGGCATGTTCCAGGTCCGGCTCGATTCGCCATTGGTGATCGCGCATCAATCGAAGCCGTCGCTGGTGTTCCGGAATCCCGCCGTCAAGCTTGGCAACGAAGGCGAGACGCCGAAACTGCTTGCGGTGGGAAGCAACACACAGTTCCGGAACCCGATGCCGTCGACGCAAGGCGTGGATTCCGTCGGGTACTACGAGCTCGATGTGGCGGCTTATCCGCCGGAGGGGACGTTGGAGGAGGTCGGGGGGACGTATAGCGGCGTGCTGTCGATGATTTTCGAACCGGTGATCGACATGCCGAAATCATGAAGCCGCCTCGCAAAGTCATTCATTGTACGGCCGTGTCGCGGTGAACGGACGAGAGCGAAGGTCGATCCCGAAGCCGAGGTGGACATGTCCAGAGATGGTGTGAACGCGAGGCCCGCTGCCGCGTGGGCCGTCCTGATCGCAGCCTGCTGCGGGGTTGCGAAACCGGCGCAGGCGGCGATCGACGTGCTTCCGAAAGTGGTGGAGGTGGAGCAGAGCGGCAAGCCGGTGAAGATCGTCAACCGCGGCCACGACGTGGAGTACGTCAGCATTTCGCTGTCGCGTTTGCTGAATCCCGGCGTCCCGCTCGAAGAGGAACGCCTGCAGTCGATCGGCGATACCGAGCATCCCGCGCTTTATGCCTATCCATTCCATTTGACGCTGGCGCCGGGGCAGAGCAAGAGCGTGTCGCTGAAGCCGCTGGCTCCGGTCGACCGGGAAACGGACTACCGCCTGCGCGTCAAGCCGGAGGTGAGGCTGCTGGGCGGCGAACGCCGCGAGATCGCGGGCGGTGTCGTCGTGAAGCTCGGCTTCAGCGTTCTGGTACGCCAATTGCCGGCGAAGCCGCGAGAGAAAATCTCGGTCGAGTGCGACGCGACCGGGGCGCGATTCACCGCGACGGGAAACGTGCGCTATCGGGTGAGCGGGGTGAAGGTCGACGGGAGCGTGCTGCCCGACTTCAACGTCTACCCTGGCACGCCGATCCATCGGGCCGGCCGGTCGATAGCGGTGCCCGACGCCGGCACGTGCGAGACGAAGGAAAATCTGCCGCCGCGCTCCGGCCGGTAAGGCACCACCACGGCGACGGGGTTGCCGCGCAGCGCCTGCCGCGTGAACACGTCGACCAGGAACAGCGCGGCGTCGACGGCGCTCATGCGGCCCACTCCCGCGCGAGATCGACGAGCACGGCCGCCGCGTGCTCGCAGCCCTCGCGCGTCACGTCGAGATGCGTCGTCACGCGGATTCGCACGGCATCGAGCGCCCGCACGCGCACGCCGCGCGCCAGCGCCCGCGCGGCGAACGCCGGCGCGTCGAGGCGCAGCTGCCGCACGCCGAACAGCACGATGTTGGTCTGCGGCGGGTCGGTTTCGAGCAGGAAGTGCGGGCTTGGCGCGAGCCGCGCGGCGATCAGCGCCGCGTTCGCGTGATCGTCGGCGAGCCGCTCCACGTGATGGTCGAGCGCATGCAGCGCGGCGGCGGCCAGCACGCCCGACTGGCGCATCGCGCCGCCGAGCCGGTATTTCCAGGTCCACGCGTCGCGCACGAACGCGGCGCTGCCGGCCAGCACGGCGCCCACCGGGCAGCCGAGACCCTTGCTGAAGTCGAGCCAGGCGCTGTCCCAGCCGAGCGTGTAGTCGGCCGGCGCGATGCCGGTGGCCGCCGTGGCGTTGAGCAGGCGCGCGCCGTCGATGTGGGCGATCAGGCCGGCCTCGCGCGCCACGTCGCGCACGGCTCGCAGCGTGTCGAGCGGCCAGACCGCGCCGCCGCTGAAGTTGGTGGTCTGCTCGATCGATACCATCGCCGAGCGCGGCGCGGTGCGCGACGGCGCGCGAATCGCGGCGCGGCATTGCTCGGCCGTGAAGATGCCGTCGCGCGTGGCGAGCGGCGCGATCGCCACGCCGGCGATGGCTGCGGCGCCGGCGCCCTCGGTCGCGCAGATGTGCGCGCCGGCGTCGGCGATCAGCTCATCGCCGCGGCGCGTATGGACCAGCGTGGCGACCAGGTTGCACATGGTGCCGGACGGCATGAACACGGCGGCCTCGTAGCCGAGCAGCGCGGCCGTGCGCGCGCAGAGCGCCTCGGTGGTGGGATCGTCGCCGGCCTGTTCGTCGCCGACGGGCGCGGCCGCCATGGCCGCGCGCATCGCGGCGGTGGGGCGCGTCTGCGTATCGCTGTAGAGATCGATCATCGGGGGCTCGTCGGAATGCTCAGCGGGTCTCGGGGAGGCCAGAAATGCCAGGAGGGCCGAACGCTTCGGCGCCGGCGTCGAACGGTGCGTAGAGCGGATCGTCGGCGCTGCTGTCGTGGCCGTCGCTGAAGCGGGCCGGCGTGAGCGCGCGGCGGTTCACGCGCAGCTCGAACACGTCGAAGCGATTGTAATAGCCGACCACGTCCTGGAACTGCTTCGGCACCACGCAGCGGGCGAGATCGATGTCGGCGTAGACGATGCCTTCGTCGTCGCGCAGCACGTCGCTGATCACGCGGCCGTCCGGGCCGAAGATCATCGACACGCTCTTCGGCGATTCCTCCAGCAGGCGCCGCGCGCGCGCGTCGTCGCGCGCGATCAGGTCGATCGCCTCGGGCGGCAGGAAGCCCGAGGCGACGATGTTGAACAGCTTGCCCTCGAACGCATGGGCACCGGCGCGCAGCCGGATCGCGGCCTCCAGGTCGTAGCCGCCCTCGCCGGGCGGGTGGGTCGGCCAGCGCGGCGAGAACGACGAGACGTGGACGTTCTCGCCCTGCGCGAGCAGCGCGAAGCGCGCCAGCGAATTGGTGTTCTCGCCGCAGACCAGCGCGCCGATGCGGCCGATCGGCGTGTCCACCACGCGCAGGCCGCTGCCGTCGCCGTTCGCCCAGGTCAGCTTCTCCCAGTAGGTCGGCACGAGCTTGCGATGGCGGTTCAGCAGCCGGCCGTCCTGGCCGATCAGCAGGTTGGTGTCCCAGACGCAGCCGGGGCTCACCGGCGTCCCCTCGTTGATGCCGATCGAGATGATCACGCCGTGGCGCCGCGCGGCCTCCTGCAGGCGGCGCACCTCGGGGCCGGGCACCGCGATCGCGCTCGACGCGAGCCGGTGGAAGAACTCGTGGACGTCCACCGGCGCATAGACGCCGGACCAGACCGGGAACGCGCTGACGAAGGCCTCGGGGAACGCCACCAGCGCGGCGCCGTGCGCGGCCGCCTCGGCGATCAGCGCGCAGGCCTTGTCGATGGTGCGGGGCGTGTCGAAGTAGCAGGGCGCGACGTGGCAGGCCGCGGCGCGAAAAGCCGGATAGAAGGTCATGGCGGGCAAAGGTGACGGAACGGGGCCATTTTCGGGCGCCGTTCGCGCGCTGTCGATGCACAGAGCCCGGCGAAAACGCTGGAACAGCCGCGCCTCGCGGCGTCGGCCCGGCGCGCGCCTAGGGATTGCGCGGCGCGCCCTCGGTCAGGAACGCCACGAAGTCACGCGTGTACTTCGGCAGTGCCGAGAAATCGCGCGCGCACAGCACGAGCCGCCGGTGCGCCCAGGCGTCGGTCAGCTCCACGGTGGCGAGGCGCATGGTGGCCAGCGCGCGATGCGCCGCGTGCCGCGACACCACACCGATCCCCACGCCGCTCTCGATCACGCGGCAGATCGCATCGAAGCTGCGCAGCTGCGCGCGATAGGCGAGGCGCTTGCCGAACGCCCTGGCCTGTTCTGCCAGATGCGCGTGCAGCGCGCTGCCGTCGGTCAGGCCGACGAACTCGGCGCCGACGATCTCGCCGAACGACACCGAGGCGCGCGCGGCCAGCGGATCGGTCGCCGCGGCCACCACCAGCAGCCAGTCCTCGCGAAACGGCAGCTGTTCGAGGCCGTCGAGCCCGACCGAATCGGCGACGATGCCCACCTCGGCGGCGCGCGCGCGGATCGCGTGGACGATCTCCCCGCTCGAACGCTCCTCGAGGCTGATCGAGATGCCCGGATGTCGCGGCAGATACTCGGCCAGCGCGTCGGGCAGGTATTCGCTGAGCGAGGCGGTGTTGCAGAGCAGGCGGATGCGCGCGCGCAGCCCGTCGCCGAACTGCTGCAGCTCGCCGTGCATCTGCTCGATCTGCTGCAGCACGACACGCGCGTGATGTTCGAGCGAGCGGCCCGCGTCGGTCGGCTGCGTGCCGGTTTTCGTGCGATGCAGCAGCGGCACGCCGAGCGTGTCCTCCATGCCGCGGATTCGCTCGCTCGCCGATTGCAGCGTGATGTGGGTGCGTTCGGCGCCGGCCGTGATGCTGCCGGCGTGGCAGACGTTCAGGAAGAGGCGCAGGTCGGTGAGGTCGAATCGCATGATCGGTTCCGTGGCGGCGTGAAGGCGTGAATGGCGACGGGCGGCGTGGCCGGCAATGTAGCAGCCGCGCGCGCGGCGCGTCTCAGGGATTGCCTGAGGCCGGATTCGCCGGTTCCGGATGGTGGCCGCGCACGCGGCCGCGCATGATGGGTGCCGGGGCCGAACGGTTCGCCGCGCGAGCGCGGCGGCCACGGCATCCGTCAATCACGCACCAGGAGGCGGCAATGCGGGACGATCCCGGCTGGTCCCTGTCGTTCAGGCTCGCGCTGCATGTCGTGTTCCTGTGCGTCGGCCTCGCGCTGGCATGGACGACGCTGCTTGAGCGGTTTGGCTGGGCGACTTGAATGAGCGGCTCGACTGAATGCGCCGCGTCTGCTTGCGGCCGACCGGATAGTCGACGCCGTCCGGCCCGCGGAACTCGAGGTGCGGCGTGTCCGACGGCAGGTGAAACACGTCGCCCGGGCGGTAGACGGTGGCGCCGGCCACGCGCGGCGTGATCCCGCCGGCGACGATCGGCGCCTTCGCCCCGAACGGCCGCGCGAGCCCGGCCAGCGTGCCGGGCTCGCGCCTGACGGCAGCGGGCGCGGCGAAGCCTTCGCGGGCGAGCGCGGCGACGAACGTGGCGTGGTCCATGGCGGGCTCCTCGATGCCGGACGTGGGGAGACCGGCTGTCGCAACGATACCGCTTGCTGGCCGCGGCGTCTCGCGGGTAGGCGGCGCGCCGGCGCGGAGTTTTTGTCATCGTTGCTTGCATCCGGTTACAGGTGCGCGCGGCCAATTTTGAGAAGCTTGGCGGCCTGTGCGCAGACACCCGAATCGGACATGAACGACAACGACGACATCGCATCACGAGGATCGCGCGGCCCCGCCTGGTGCGCCGTGCTCGCGGCCGCCTGCCTGACGGCCGGCTGCGCCACCGACAGGCAGCCGCTGCCGCCGGGCGATACGCTGGCGGGTGCCACGGCCGCCATGCCGCCGGGCGGCGGGCCGACGGCGCTGCCCACGGCCGGCCCGGGCGCGAGCAACGCGCAGCAGATCGTGCGCGCGACGCGCCGCCATGCGCAGCGCGTCGCGCTCGCGTGGCCCGCCGACGGCCCCGTGGTCGCCGATTTCCAGCCCGGCCGCAACCGCGGCATCGAGATCGCCGTGCGCTCGGGCGAGCCGGTGCGCGCGGCTGCCGACGGCCGCGTGATGTACGCGGGCACCGGCCTCAACGACTACGGTTCGCTCGTGATCGTCCAGCACAGCGCCGATTTCCTCACCGCCTACGCACGCAGCGACCGCCTGCTCGTGAAGACGGGCGACATCGTCCGGCAGGGCGAACCGATCGCCGAGGCGGGCGCGCCGGACCGAGCGCGCGACGCGGCCGTCTGGTTCGAGGTGCGTCGCGACGGCAAGCCCGTCGATCCGGTCGATTACCTGCCGGCGCGGCAGGGCTGATGCGGAAGGCGTGCGGGAGCGTGCTCGACGCGACGGCCTGGCGGGCGACGCGAGCCTGGGTGCCGGCCCGGTTCGGCGCGTGAGTGCGCGTGAGTGCGCGGCGCGGGTTCGTGGCGTTTGACCGATCCGCACCCGACGCGATGGCGTGCCGGATGGCGCGGGCCCGGGCGCCGGCCTGGCTCGGCGCACGGGTTCATCGCGTGGGTCCGCGGCGCTTGACCAATCCGCGCCGCGGCGTGCCCCCGGCTTGACATCGTCCGCCCGGCGCAGTGATGCTGTCTGTCGATTCCCGACCTCGCTCCTTCCCGATCCGCCATGGCCCATTCCCCGCTTCGCCGCTCCCTGTTGCTCGCCGCCGCGTCGGCCCCCGTGCTGGCCGCCTGCGCGTCGCCGCGTGGCGGCCCGCCCGCCGTCGAGGCGGGCCGCCGGCAGCTCGCGGCGCTCGACGGGTCGTTCACCGACGGACGCATCGGCGTGGCCGCGCTCGATACCGGCAGCGGCGCGCGCCTGCTGCATCGCGCCGACGAGCGCTTCGCGTTCTGCAGCACGTTCAAGACGATCCTCGTCTCGGCCGTGCTGACGCGCGCGGCCGGCGATCCGCGCCTGCTGTCGAGCGTGATCCGCTATCGCGCGCAGGATCTGGTGCGCTATTCGCCGGTCAGTGAAAAGCATGTGGATACCGGCATGAGCGTCGCGGGGCTCTGCGCCGCCGCGTTGCAGTACAGCGACAACTCGGCCGCGAACCTGCTGATCCGGATGGTGGGCGGCCCGGCCGCGGTGACCGCCTACGCGCGTTCGATCGGCGACCGCCGGTTCCGGCTCGATCGCATCGAAACCGAACTGAACGACGCGGTGCCCGGCGACGAGCGCGACACCACCACGCCCGCCGCGATGCTCGATACGCTGCGGCGCGTCACGCTCGGCGACGCGCTCGACGCGTCCGGTCGCGCCCGGCTGATCAGCTGGATGCTCGGCAATACGACCGGCGACGCGCGGATTCGCGCGGGCGTGCCGGCCGGCTGGCGCGTGGCCGACAAGACCGGCAGCGGCGACTACGGCAGCGCGAACGACGTCGCCGTGATCTATCCGCCGCGGCGCGCGCCGATCGTGCTGGTGGTGTACACCACGCGCGATCGCAAGGACGCGGAGTACGACAACGCCGCGATCGCCTCGGCCGCGCGGATCGTGACGGCGGCGTTCGGCTGAGGCGGCCTGGTTCCGGGCGATGGCGCGGACGGCAGGGACATGGCGCGGGCGCTTCCGGAGTACGTTCCGGCCGCGTTCCGTCGCCCGGGTGACGGCTAGCCCGGATTCCGCCCGCCCGCCGCCCGCTGCCCGCTGCCCGCCGCTGGCCGCTGGCCGCTGGCCGCCCGCCGCTGGTCCGGCCGCTGGCGCGAACCCCGCTCCGGCGGCGGCTCGCCTTATGTTTTCGGATCGCTTATCGTGACGCCTGACACGCCGGCGTCCGCATCCGCATCAGTATCCCGCCGGCGCCTTCGCTTCCCGTTCTCCCGCGCTCCGCACCTCGTCGCCATGCATCGTCTGCCGCCGCTCAACGCCCTGCACGTATTCGTCACGGTCGCGCGCCATCTGAACTTCACGCGCGCGGCCGACGCGCTGTGCCTCACGCAGGGCGCGGTCAGCCGGCAGATCCAGTCGCTCGAGGCGCACTACGGCTTCCCGCTGTTCGTGCGGCGCGCGAAGGGGCTCGCGCTGACGCCGGAGGGCGAGCAACTGCTGCCCGTGGTGGCCGACAGTTTCGCGCGCATCGACGAGGTCTCGCGGCGCCTCACGCGCGAGCGCACCGATCTCGCGCTGAAGGTGCCCACCTGCGTGATGCGCTGGATCCTGCCGAAGGTCATGCAGTTCCAGGCCGAGCATCCCGACCTGCACGTGCAGATGACCACCGCCTGGCGGCACGACGTCGATTTCGCGACCGAGCCGTTCGACGCGGCGATCGTCTACGGCGGCGCGGGCGGCCCGGAGATCTACACGGTGCCGCTGTTCGACGAGCGGCTCACGCCCGTGTGCGCGCCGGAGCTGCTGGCGGACCGGCCGCTTGCCTCGGGTGCCGATCTGGCGCGCCACACGCTGCTGCACCCCACGCGCGACCATCGCGACTGGCGGCAATGGCTCGCCCACGCGGGCATCGACGGCGTCGACGCGGCGCGCGGGCCGAGCTTCGACACGCTCGACCTGGCGACCAACGCGGCGATGCAGGGCTTCGGCGTGGCGATCGGCGACGTGACGCTGGTGGCCGAGGACGTGGCCGCGCGGCGCCTGGCACGGCCGTTCGACGCGGTACTGGCCACCGGCGCGCGCTACGCGTTCGTCTGCCCGGCGCGCAACGCGGCGCAGCCGAAGCTCGGCGTGTTCGGCGCGTGGCTCGCCGCGCATCGCGATTGAACGGGCCGGCCGGCCCCGCCGATCAGCGGGCCCGCGGCTGCCACGAGCGGCGCAGCGCGCATGAATCGGTCGTGATGGCAGAGGTCGTGCGGCGGTCACCATGCCGGCAATCCGGCAATCCGGCAATCAGGCGGACCGCCGGGCGCCGGCGAGGCCGTCCATGCCTACGGATTACTCCGTCTCGTCGAGGTAGTCGTCGGCGTTTCCCGTCCAGAGCGGCATGCGCGGGAATACCGCGCTGGCTGCCAGCGCCGTGTTTTCGGACGACTGGGCGCCGATGACCAGCGCGAACAGCTGGCCGGCGCCACCTGTATAGGTGGCCGATGCCTGCCAGCGCCAGGCGATTTCACCGAGCGCCACCCAAACCCCGCCGGTCGGCTTGAACATCACGTACAGATGGTAGGTTTCGTCGATACGGACGCTTTGCTTGACCAACATCGGCCCGCTGCCGCCCAGCAGACTCGAAGGCGTATCGTCGGTGGTCAGGGTATGGGTTGCGGCGCCGGCCGCCGTGTCGAACGGCCCGTCGCATTCCTCGCCATCGCACTCGAACGGGTAGATGAATTCCCGATCGACGACTTCGCCCGGCGAGACGCCATCGGGAAGGGCCGCGCCATCCGCCGCCGTGCCGGGACGATTGACCCGGAAGGTCTGGGTCATGCACAGCTTTCCCTGCCAGGCAAAGCCGGCCGGCAGGTTGACGGTGGCGGTCGCGGCAATGCCGGGTCTTTGCAGTGCCGTATTGCCGAATGAAAGCGTGCAAACGCTGCTCGCCGGATCGCCTGGAACGCGCAACGGCGCCAGGATCTGGCTGACGCCGGTTTGGGCGGAATAGTGCGCGAGCGCGGGGCTCGCCACGGTCACGGCGATCGTGGTGGTGGCCGCTTGCCCGTTGACGTCGGCGGTCACGACGATCGTCACCGCACCCGACGTCGCCCAATAAAACGTGGCCTGGCCGGCACCCGCGGCGAACGGCGTGACCGCGCCGGCGGTATCGGTCGCCGTGTAATTGCCGACGATGGCGCCGGCGGGCGTGACGTCGAACGACAGCCCGGTGATATTGGCCCCGGGCGTGTTCGGAGAACTGACCGTCCAGGTTTCGCGGCCGCCGATGACCGCCGGATAACCATCGGCCACCGGGCCGGCAAGCCCCTGGACAGCCAGGGCTGGAACGACCGCCGCCGCCGGCGGCGACGCCTGGGCTGCGGGTTGCGCCGCCGCCTGGGCCGCCGGTTGAGCCTGCGCTACCAACGGCGTATGACAGAACGGGCACTCACCCGGAGAGGCGCTGGTATACGTGCAAAACGGGGCATTCTTGCAGACATACATGAGATCACCTCGGTGAATCCGGAATGGGCGGACTGGATTGCTTGAGGCGAGTCTATCGAGTCGAGGCAGGCGGAACTTGAACAAATCGACGAATCTGCTCGCGGGTGCTGCGAATGCGATGTCGGCAGGGAGAACCGGCGAGCCACGCCGGAAAATCCGGCACGGATACGGGAGAAGACGAACGCCGCCGCCGTCAGGCGACGGCAGCGGACCGGGCTCAGGTGCCGCGCTTGCGCACCGCGCCGACGATCACGAGCAGCACGATCGCGCCGATGATCGAGGCGACCCAGCCCGCCCCCTGGCCCGGCTGGTACCAGCCGGCCATGCGGCCCACGTAGCCGGCCACCACCGAGCCGGCGATGCCGAGCACGATCGTCATCACGATGCCCATGCCGTCGTCGCCGGGTTTCAGCGCGCGCGCGAGCAGGCCGACGACGAGACCGACCACCAGGGTTTCGAGGAGATGAATCATGAGCGCTCCTTGCGGGTTGGATCGAAACGGGTGAAATACATTCGCATGGACCGGCCGACGCGCGCACAGTTCGGCAGCAGCACCCGTGCCTGCCCAGGCTCGGCGGCCGGGCGCGTCCGGCCTGGACTCACGCCGATGCCAGGCCGCCGTCGCCACCCGCGGCTTCGCCGCGCCGGTAGCCGCCCGTGGCCGCCAGCAGCGCGCGCGTGTAGTCGCTCGTCACGCGCGCGGCGCGCAGGTCCTCGATCGCGAGCTGCTCGACGATGCCGCCGTGCCGCATCACGGCGAGCCGCTCGCAGAGGAAGCCGACCACGGCGAGATGATGGCTGACCAGCAGCATCGTCAGCCCGCGCTCGCGATGCAGGCGGCTCAGCAGGTTCAGGATGCCGGCCTGCACCGACACGTCGAGCGCCGAGGTCGGCTCGTCGAGCAGCAGCACGCGCGGCTCGACGATCAGCGCGCGCGCGATCGCCACGCGCTGCCGCTGGCCGCCCGAGAGCTGGTGCGGGTAGCGGAACCGGAACGCGGCGTCGAGCCCGACCTCGGCCAGCGCGCGCGGGATGCGCGTGTCGGCGCCGGCGATGCCGTGGATCGCGAGCGGCTCGCGCAGCGTTTCGTCCACGGTGAAGCGCGGATGCAGCGACGCGTAGGGATCCTGGAACACCATCTGCACGTCGCGACGGAACGCGCGGTCGAGCTTGCCCCGCACGGGCCGGCCGTCGATCGCGAGCGTGCCGGCCGCCGCCGGCACGAGGCCGGTCAGCGCGCGCAGCAGCGTCGATTTGCCGGAACCCGATTCGCCGACCAGCCCGAACGCGGCGCCGCGCGCCACCGCGAAGCTGGCCTCGCGCACCGCGTCCACGTGGCCCGCGCGCGTCGCGAAGCGCACCGACACGGCACGCACGTCGATCATCGGCGCGGCGGCGGTCCCGATGTCGGCGGCATCGTCGGGCATGGCGGCGCGCGCGGCCTCGCGGGCCGGCTCGGAGCGGGCCGTCATGACGCCTCCCCGAGCCAGGCCGGATCGAACGCGACCACCGGCAGTTCGTCGGGCGGCGCGACGAGCGGCGGGCTCGCGCCGAGCAGCGCGCGCGTGTACGGATGTCGCGCGTGAACCAGGTCGCGCGCCGCGCAGGTCTCCACCACGCGGCCCGCCACCATCACGGCCACGCGGTCGCAGAACGACATCACGAGCGGCAGGTCGTGGCTGATCAGGATCAGCCCGGTGCCGTGGCGCGCGATCATCGCGTCGAGCACGGCCAGCACCTGCAGCGACACGGCCACGTCGAGCGCCGAGGTGGGCTCGTCGGCGATCAGCAGGCGCGGCCCGGTGGACACCATCATCGCGATCATCACGCGCTGGCCCATGCCGCCCGACAGCTCGTGCGGATAGGCGTCGGCCACGCGCGCGGGCGCGTCGATGCCGACCGCCGCGAGCGCCTCGACGATCCGCCCGCGCAGCGCGCGGCCGCGCAGGCCCGGCTCGCGCAGCCGGAACGCCTCGGCCATCTGGCGCGCCACCGTCATCACCGGGTTCAGCGAATACTTCGGGTCCTGCAGGATCATCGCGATCTCGGCGCCGCACAGACGCCGCCGCTCGCCGGCGCGCATCGCCAGCAGGTCGCGGCCGGCGAAACGCAGCCCGCGCGCGCTCCATTGCGCGGCCTGCGGCAGCAGCCCGAGCAGCGCGCGGCCGGTCAGCGATTTGCCCGAGCCCGATTCGCCGACGATGCCGAGCCGCTCGCCCGGCGCGAGCGTGAGCGAGAGGTCGCGCACGGCGTCGATGAGCGTGCCGTCGTGGCCGCGAAAGCCGATCCGCAGGCCGTCGATCTCGACCAGCGGTGCCGCCTCGCCCGGCGGCGGCGTGGTGCGTGGCGGTGCGTTCATCTCAGGCTCCATGGCGCGGGTCGAGCACGTCGCGCAGCCCGTCGCCGAGCAGGTTGAAGGCGAGGCTCACGAGCAGGATCGCGATGCCGGGCAGCGTCGCCACCCACCACGCGTCGAGCAGCACGCCGCGGCCCGAGGCCACCATGAAGCCCCATTCGGGGCTCGGCGGCTGCGCGCCGAGGCCGAGGAAGCCGAGCCCGGCCACGGTCAGGATGATGCCGGCCATGTCGAGCGTGGCGCGCACGATCACCGACGACAGGCAGAGCGGCACGATGTAGCGCCGCAGGATGCGCCAGCCCGAGGCGCCCTGCAGGCGCGCGGCGTGGATGAAATCGGCCTGCGCGATGCGGATCGTCTCGGCGCGCGCGAGGCGCGCGTAGGCGGGCCACGCGGTGATCGAGATCGCCACCACGGCGTTCACCACGCCGGGGCCGAGCGCGGCCGCGAAGGCGAGCGCCAGCACGATCTTCGGGAACGCCAGCGCGATGTCGGTCAGGCGCATCAGCACGCTGTCGACGAAGCCGCCCGCGTAGCCGGCGGTGGTGCCGATCAGCACGCCGATCGGCACCACGATCGCCACCACCAGGATCGCGATGCCGAGCGTGATGCGCGAGCCGCCGATCAGGCGCGAGCCGATGTCGCGGCCGAGCTGGTCGGTGCCGAGCCAGTGCGAGGGCGTGCCGGGCGGCAGCAGCCGGTCGCCCAGCACCTGCGCGAGCGGGTCGTGAGGCATCAGCAGCGGCGCGGCCAGCGCCACCAGGATCAGCGCGGCGAGGATCGCGAGGCCGAGCAGGTTCAGCGGATTGCGCGCGAAACGGCGCCAGCGGCGCCAGGCGAGGCCGAGCGAGGCCTGCAGGCGCGAGGCGGGCGTATCGGTGAGCAGCCACGCGCGCCGCGTGGGGCGGCCGGGCGGCTTGATGGAGCCGGGAGAGGCGGGGGGCTGGGTCATCGGCGATTCGGGCAGGGCAAGGGCGGCACGGGCGGCATGAGCGAGAAGAGCGAGGAGGGCGGCGGGGTGCGCATGCCGTTCATCGCGCGCGCGGATCGAACACGCGATAGAGCGCGTCGGTTAGCAGGTTGAGCGTGATGAACATCGCGCCGATCACGAGCGTGGCGCCGAGCACCGCGTTCATGTCGGCGTTGAGCAGCGCGCCCGTCAGGTACGAGCCGATGCCGGGCCACGCGAACACGATCTCGGTCAGCACCGAGCCTTCGAGCAGGTTGCTGTAGGTCAGCGCGATCACCGTCAGCAGCGGCACGGCGATGTTGCCGAACGCGTGGCGCCAGATCACGAGGCGCTCCGGCACGCCCTTGGCGCGCGCGGTCACGATGTATTCCTGGCTCAGCTGGTCGAGCATGAACGAGCGCGTCATGCGGCTCAGGTAGGCCACCGAGTAGTAGCCGAGGATCGCGGCCGGCAGCGCGACGTGCGAGAGCGCGTTGCGGAACACGTCCCACTCGCCGGCCAGCGCCGCGTCGATCAGCAGGCTGCCGGTGCGGGCGTCCACCATGCCGTCGTAGGCCGCGTCGATGCGGCCCGGGCCGCCCACCCAGTGCAGCTTCGCGTAGAACAGCAGCAGCCCCATCAGGCCGAGCCAGAACACCGGCACCGAGCTGCCGATCAGGCCGACGAAGCGGGCGAGGTGATCGACCGGCCCGTTGTGGCGCACCGCGGCGGCCACGCCGAGCGGCACGCCGACGCCGATCCCGATCAGCGTGGCGAGCGTGGCCAGTTCGAGCGTGGCGGGGAACACGCGCAGGATGTCGTCGCGCACCGGGTTGGCGGTCAGCAGCGAGATGCCGAGGTCGCCGTGCAGCACGGCGCGCACGTAGATCAGGAACTGTTCGGCGAGCGACCGGTCGAGGCCGAGCGCCGCGCGTTCGGCCGCGTAGGCGGCGGCCGAGGCGCGATCGCCGAGCACCGCCAGCACCGGATCGATCGGCACCTTGCGGCCGATCACGAAGGTCAGCGCGAGCAGCCCGGCGAACGTGACGGCCAGCGTCAGCAGCCAGCGCGCGAGGCGCAGCAGCCGGCGCACGAGCGGCCGGCGCGCCGGCAGCGTGCGCGGCGCGTCGAGCCGCGAAACGGAAGCGGGCCCGGCGGCGGAACGTGAATCGGGCCGTGAATCGGGTGATGAAGCGGGGGACGGCATCGGGGCGGCGGTCTCCGGGTCGGGACGGGTTCGAACGGGGCGGCGGCGATCGGGGCCGCGACGTCAGGATCGGCGCATTGTCACTTCTTCAGCTTGCGGTACGACACGAGATCGTTGATCGGGCCGACCTCGAGGCCGCTCACGCCGGGCGCGGTCGCCACCTGCGCGACCTTCTCGAACAGGATCACGAACGGCGAGTTCGCCAGCAGCGCCTTCTGCATCGCCTGGTAGCGCTTCGCGCGCTCGGCCGTGGACGGCTCCACCAGCGCCGCGTCGGTCTGCTGCGTCAGCGCCGGGATGTTCCAGGCGTTGCGCCAGGCGAGCATCCTGTAGCTGGAGCCGTCCGAGTTGTCCGGGTTCCAGGCGAAGCCCTGCGCGTTGCTGTGCGGGTCGATGTAGTCCGCCGACCATTCGCCGATGTAGATGTCGTGCTGCCGCGCGCGGTACTTCGCGAGCGTCTGCTTGTTGTCGCCGGGGATCAGCGTGAGCTTCACGCCGGCCAGCGCGAAATTCGCCTGGATCGCCTGCGCGATGTCGGTGTACGGATAATCGTTGCGCACGTCCATCGTCACGGCGAAACCGTTCGGCACGCCGGCCTTCGCGAGCAGCGCCTTCGCCCGGGCCACGTCGAGATGGTACGGGTTCGCGTTCAGCGTGCCAAGGAATCCTTCGGGCAGGAAGGTCTGGTGGACGGCGTAGGTGGTCTTCACCACGTGCTGCTGGATGCCCGCGTAATCGACCAGCCACTTCAGCGCCTCCTGCACCTCGGTTTTGGCCAGCGTCGGGTTCCGGGTGTTCAGGCCGAGGTAGAGCAGCGTGGCCTGCGGCGAGGCCGCGACCTTCGCCTTGCCGTTCTTCACCACGGCGGCCAGGTCGTCGGGGCTCAGGTCGCGCGCGGCGTCGACGTCGCCGTTCTCCAGCATCAGCCGCTGGGTGGCGGCCTCGGGCACGTGGCGCAGCACGATCCGGCGGATCGCGAGCGGCAGCCGGTAGCCGTCGTCGCGCTGCAGCACGAGGCTGTCGCCGGCGGTCCACTTGACGAGCCGGTAGCCGCCCGAGCCGGCCTCGTGGGTCTTGAGCCAGCCGTTGCCGTAGTCGTCGCCCTGCTGGTGCGAGAGCAGCAGCTTGCTGTCGACGATCGAGGCGGGCCAGGCGCCGAGCACGTTCAGCACGAAGGTGCTGGCGTAGCGGCGGTCGGTGCGGATCGTGACCTCGTGCTCGCCGGCCTTCGTCACGTTCTGCGCGACGTTGGCCTTCGTCAGCCCGATGCCGGCCAGCACCGCGGCCGGCCCCTTGTCGAGCAGCACCGCGCGCCGGATCGACCAGACCACGTCGTCGGCCGTGAGCGGGTTGCCCGAGTGGAACTTCAGGCCGTCGCGCAGGCGGAACGTGAAGCGCGTGCCGTCGGCGCTCACGCTCCACGACTGCGCCACGTCGCCGTCGAACTTCGACGGGTCGGCGAGGTTCACGCGCACCAGCCGGTCGTAGACGTTGGCCACGTATTCCTCGGGCATCAGCTCGTAGATCTCGGCCGGGTCGAGCGTCGAGAATTCGTCGAGCAGCGTGGCCATCACGAAGATGTCCTTCGGCGTGGCGGCGAGCGCGCGGCCGGCGGGCAGCGCGGCCAGCGCCAGGCAGCCGGTGGTGGCGAGCGCTGCGAAGGCGGCGGCGAGCGGGGGTCTCCAGGGCTTCATGCGCACTCCATCGGTGGCGAATCGGCAGGGGGTGGCGGGATCGCCCGCGACGGCGGAGCGCGGCACGCGCATCGTCGCTTGTCACGGGCGTGCCGTATTAAAGCAGACAATCGGCGGCTATCTAAGTCCGTCAAAATTCGGCATGCTTGCGCGGCGCGGCACCGCGCGGCGAAGCCAGGCAGGCTGGCGGAGGCGGCGGAGCCGGACCGACATCGACAGGCAAGGGGGCAGGCACGATGGACAGGAAGGAAGCGAGGGCGAAGGTGCGCGGACGGCTCGCGGCCGGCGAGACCAAGAGCGAGGTGTTCCGCGCGCTGTCGGGACAGGGCGTCAAGGATCGCGCGCTGGCGTTCCTGATCGCCTCGCATCTCGATCCGCGCCGTTACGAACAGAACCGGATCCACGTCAGGATCGTGATCGCGGTCGCTTGCCTGCAGCTGATCATCGGCCTGCTGACCGGCGCCTATCTCGGCGTGACCCGCTCGCCCGTGGAGGGAAGCATCGTCGGCGGCGTGGTGGTGGTGATGGCCGGCCTGTTCCTGTGGGGCTTCGCCACCCACAACGCGGGCGCCTACAACGCGTTCCTGCTCGTCACGATCGCGCAGTGGGCGCGGCAGCTGCGCGAATTCGCCGTCGATCCGGGCGGCGCGGCCGTGGCGCTCGGCGTCTCGATCGTGATCTTCGCCTACGTCTGGTTCGTGCGCAGCCGGCTGTTTCCCGATTTCGCGTTCATCGGCCCGCGCAAGGCGGGCGGCCAGTACGTGTTTACGGAGTGAAGATATTTCCCGCGGCGGCTGGATGCGCCGGTTCGTCAATATCTATCGATTTGGACGGGTTCGCCATGAAGAAATGGATCGCCTGCCTGCTGGTGGGGCTGCTCGGATGGCTGTTGCCGGCCGCCGCGATGGCCGCCGGTCAGGTCATCGGCAACATCGACGGCTTCCAGTCCGATGCCGCCGGCAATCCGGTGCTCATGGGCTGGGCGTGCCAGGTGGGCAATCCGGCTTCGATTTCGGTCGATCTCTATCTGAATCAACCGTATTCGGCCCAGGCCGGCGCATCGGGCTGGTTCGTCGGCCGCTTCGCCGCGAGCCAGCCGAGCGAGCCCTCGATCGCGTCCCGGTGCGGCACGACGGGGGCCAGCTACCGCTTTGCGATCACGCTCGCGTCGAACCAGTATCTGGCCGGCAGCGCGGTCTATGCCTACGGCATCATCGCCAGCGGCGGTACGCAGATTTCGGCCGGCACGGTGCCGCGGATCCCCGTCAACACGCAGGCCGCGATTCCTCCCGGCACGGTGGCGACCGGCACGCCGCTGGTGGTCTACGACACGGTCAACGATGCCGGCGCCGCCTGCGCGCCGCTGATCGACACGCCGCTCTACCCCCTCGCCTTTGCGTCGCCGGACGGCAACGGCGTGACGATGAAGTTCGCGGTGCTCTCCGACGACGGTAAGGATACCAACTACCTGGTGAGCGGGCAGATGAACGCGGTGGGTTCGGAGGTCCAGCCGTTCCACGTGAGCTGCGCGCCGGTGCTGACGAGCAGCCAGGACCCCGTGAGCGGTGATTTTCTCGGCAACCAATGGCTGGCCGGCTTCACCAGGGACACGGCCGGCAACGTCTATGCGCTGGTGCATGACGAGTACTACGGCGGCCAGTATCCCGACGCGAATTTCATGATTCCGTCCACGCCGGGTTGCAGCCTCGGCCAGCCCGCTGGCACGCCGATCAACGCGCTCGACTGCACCTACGCGTCGCTCTCCGTCGCGACGCTGCCCGCCGGCCAGGCGTCGTTCTCGCTGATCCACGGCGACACGCCGCCCCGGCAGGTCGCGGCGCGTCCGTCGTTCGCGTATGCGCCGAATTTCGGCCGGCCGATGGGCTATTTCACCAACACCAACATCCTGCTGAACAGCGACGGTTTCCGCTATGCGCTCGCGGTCGACAACCTGCCCTCGGGCACCGACCGGCGCTGCCCGATCCGCACCGCCGACCCCACCGATCCGTCGTCGTGGAAGGGCTGGGACGGCGCCACCTATACGGCCGACACGCCGAACGGTGCCGATTGCGCCGACGCGAACGGCCTTGGCGGCGTGTTTCCGTTCTACGTCGGCTACAGCACCTATTTCGGCAAGTTCATCGAGATCGGTGCGGCGCCGGCCAGCAGCGCGAGCAACGCGCCCGCGATGATCGTCTATGCGCTGTCGGGCGACTTCATCCACTGGTCGCAGCCGGTGAGCTTCGGCGTGTCGATCTTCAATACCGCGCCGGCTACCGGCTGGACCGGCAACAACTATCCGTCGCTGGTGGATGTCGCGGCGATTCAGAACAGCGGCGACGTCAATGCCTCGACGGGAGCCATCGTCGGCCAGCAGCCATGGCTCGTGTTCGAGCAGCACTACGTATGCAGCTCGGCGCAGGACCCGGATTGCCCGCCACCGGGCCGGCCGCCGCGCACGCGCTACACGGCGGTGCCGGTGGGATTCTCACGTTGACGGCCGGCCGTCACCTCACTTCTTCAGGCTGCGATACGAGGTCAGGTCGTTGATCGGGCCGACTTCCGGCCCCGTCACGCCGGGCCGCGTGGCGACCTGCGCGACCTTCTCGAACATGATCACGAACGGCGAGTGGTCGAGCACCGACTGCTGCAGCGCCTGATACAGCTTCGCGCGCTTGGCCGGCGACGGCTCGACGAGCGCCGCGTCGGTCTGCTTCGTCAGCTCGGGAATGTTCCAGCCGTTGCGCCAGGCCAGCATCTTGGTGGGCGAGGCGTCGGAATTGTCGGGATTCCAGGCGAAGCCGCGCGCGTTGCTGTTCGGGTCCATGTAGTCGGGCGACCACTCGCCGATGAAGATGTCGTGCTGCCGCGCGCGGTACTTGCCGATCGCCTGCTTCGCGTCGCCGGGCAGCAGCTTCACGCGGATGCCGGCCTGCGCGAAGTTCGCCTGCAGCGCCTGCGCGATCTCGACGTAGGGGTAATCGTTCGGCATGTCCATCGTCACGTCGAAGCCGTTCGCGAGGCCCGCCTTGGCCAGCAGCGCGCGGGCCTTGGCCACGTCGCGGTGGTACGGATTGCGGTCGAGCGCGCCGAGGAAGCCGTCGGGCAGGAAGGTCTCATGCACCTGGTAGGTGGCCGAGATGATGTTGCGCTGGATGCCGTCGTAGTCCACCAGCCACTTCATGGCCTGCTGCACCTCGGGCCGGGCCAGGTTCGGATTCTTCGTGTTGAGGCTCAGGTACATCAGCGCCGCCACCGGCGTGGTGGCGACGTGGATCCTGCCGTCCCTGGCGAGCGCGGCGAGGCTGTCGGGGCTCAGGTTGCGCGCCGCGTCGGCGTCGCCGTTTTCCAGCAGCAGCCGCTGCGCCGACGCCTCGGGCACGTGGCGCAGCACGACGCGCTTCATCGGATAGGGCGTGGGATAGCCGTCGAAGCGCTGCAGCACGAGGCTTTCGTTCGGCGTCCACTTGACCAGCTGGTACGGGCCGCTGCCGGCGTCGTGGGTCTTCAGCCAGGCGTTGCCGAAGTCGCCGTCGCGCGCGTGGCCGTCGAGCAGCTTGCGATCGGCGATCGAGGCGGGGCCGGTGCCGAGCACGTTCAGCACGAAGCTCGGCGCGGTCTTGCGGTCGGTCTGCAGCGTCACGGTGGCGGCATCCACGGCGCGCACCTTCTCCCGCACGTTGTCCTTGGTCAGGCCGAGATCGGCCAGCACGCCGGCCGGCCCCTTGCCGAGCAGCACCGTGCGCTGCAGCGACCAGGCGACGTCGTCGGCCGTGACCGGGTTGCCGGAATGGAACTTGAGGCCGGGCTTCAGCTTGAACGTGTAGGTGAGGCCGTCGGCGGCGACGCTCCACGACTGCGCGATCCGGCCTTCGAACTTCGTCGGGTCGTGCAGATCGACGCGCACCAGCCGCTCGTAGGTGTTCGCGACGTACTCGGACGGCACCTGTTCGTAGATCTCGGCCGGGTCGAGCGTCGAGAACTCGCCGATCTGCGTGGCGATCACGAAGATGCCGGCCGGCGTCGCGGCGGTGGCGGGAACGGCGGGCGCCAGCGCCGCGAGCGCGGCGGTGACGGCGAGCGTGGACAGCAGGCGCTTCATGCGGGCTCCGTCGAATCGGGGAATCCACGATTCTCTCATCCCGGCGCGCGCGTGACGGAAAAATGACGGGTGGCGTTGCGCCGAGCGAAGCGGCCGGCGGCGCCGGTCGGGCCGTCCCGGCGCGTACTACCAGTAGAGCACGAACGCGCCGTCGTCGCGCCGCACGCCGTGGCCCTGCAGCGTGATCCGTTCGATCGCGCCGTTGCAGGCGAGCACGGCCTGATGCGTGACGAGCCCGTCATGCACCACCAGCGCGCCGTCGCGATAGGCGAAGAACTCGGGTCGTTCGGCGTCGCCGGCCCACTGGTTGAGGCCGCTGCCGGGCGGCGTCGATAGCGACAGCGTGAAGCTCACGAGCTTGCCCGGCTCGGGCTCGAACGCGGGATAGACGTCGCGGAACTGCAGGTCGCGATGGATCTGCGCGACCGGGCCGCCGAACGCCGGATGCGGCAGGTAGATGTGGAAGCCGGGCAGCGCGGCGTCGTCGGCGAGCACGGCGGGCGCGCCGAGGCAGCCGGCGAGCGCGTCGGCCACGGTGTCGAGCAGCGGCCGGAACGTGCCGGCCAGCAGCGCGTTGCTGGCGTGGCGCACATCGGCGTCGCGATAGAGGTCGGTGCCGCCCGCGCTGCAGTCGAGATAGGCGGCCAGCCCCAGCGTGAAGAACGGCACGAGCGGATGGCGCTGCCGCCAGTGCGCGCGCATCCGCATCACGTGGCCGATCCAGTCGGCGCGCGCGGCGGCGTCGAGCACGTCGTCGAGATGGATCGGCTCGTGCGGCAGGCGGACGGGCGCGGGGCAGGGCATGCCGTTCATGGCCGGGGCTCCTTCGGATTCGGTCTGGCACGGCGCGCGGGCGCGGGGCGGCCGTGATCGACGATTATCGGAGCAGTGCCGCGCGACGGGGCCGCGAACGCGATCCGGCGTAGCGCGAATGCGAAGCGAGGTAGGGCGGGAGAGCCGGGTGGCCCGCGCCGCATGGCGGGACGCGCGAACGCAAGGCCCCCGGCGGCCAAGCCGGCCGGCTCGGACAGCCTCAGGCAGGACCATCCTGCGGCCCCGGTGCGGCCTGCTGGCGGTGCTCCTCGAGCATCTCCTTCAGCACCGCGACCGCGCCTTCGATCCGCGTCATCGTGTTGGCGATCTCCTGCCGGCTCTTTTCGAGCTTGCGCAACTGTTCCTCGCCGCGCGGCAGCTCTTCCTCGAACGTGCGGATCCGCTCGGCCACCGCGGCCATGTCGGCCTCGCCTTCCCTGATTCCCTTCAGCACCTCGATCGCGCCCTGGATGCGCAGCAGCGTGCGTTTCAGTTCGTCCTGTTTCCGCTGGTTCTCGTGCAGCGCGCGATCGCCCTGGCTCAGGTTTTCTTCGAACTGCCGGAGGCGTTCCAGGATCATGTCTTCGTTCATGTCGATGCGGATGGCAAGGGGTGGAGGGAGGTCGGGATGGCGTGCCGGCATTCAAGGGCGGCCGGCAGGTTCGTGACGGCGAGCCCTGCCATCGTGTATCGAAGTACGTCCTGGCCCATTGATTCACCCCGAGCTTCGAAGGATCCGGCATCGGGGCGGCCGGCAGGCGCCGTTACGCTCGTGCAGCTGCCATCGCGTCGATGTGTTTTCGGCGATGCCGGCAGACGATAGCGGTTATCAAATCGGCGGGCAATGCGTTTTTACTCGGGTCTTTACCCGACTTTCACCGGGTCGAAATGCGATGCCGGGGCGATTGCGGCTTCACGAGGCGTGATAGCGCGCGTCGGCCGGGATTTCCCCGGGCAGCGGCTCGCCGGCGAGTTCGCAGAGCGAGCGTTCGATCTGGCGCGTGAGCGTGTCGAGCGCGAGGTGGTGCGGGCCGGTGCCGAACGGGTCGGCGATGTGGCCGGCGATGGTGTCGAGCGCGATCAGCGTGTATGACACGAACACGGACACGAACGGCGTGGCGAAGCCGATCGAATCGACGAGGCCGAACGGCAGCATCACGCAGTAGCAGTAGATGGTCCGGTGCAGCAGCACGTGGTACGGGAACGGGATCGGCGTGGAGGCGATCCGCTCGCAGCCGGCCAGCTTCGCGCCGAGTTCGTTCAACTGCGCGTCGAGCATCCAGAGCTGCGTGTCGGTGAGCGCGCCGTCGCGGCGGCGCGCGGCCAGGCGCTCGCGCAGCAGCTGCAGTATCGTCACCGGCACGAAGCGCGCGGCGGCGCAGCGTGCCTGGGCCGCCGCGTCGAGATGGCGGGCGAGATCCCCGGCCGGATCGCTGCCGCGCAACTGGTGCTTCATCGCGTAGACGAACGCGATGGTGGTGCGCGCGCAGTCGCGGCCGGCCGGCGTGCCGTCGTAGGCGAGCGCCTGCGAGACCAGCGCGCGCGTGGCGGTCAGCACGCCGCCCCAGAGCTTGCGCGCCTCCCAGTAGCGGTCGTAGCTGGCGTTGTTGCGGAACGCCGCGAAGATCGCCAGCGCGAGGCCGGCCAGCGTGAACGGCGTGGGATTCAGCGGCACCTTGGTGCCGAAGATGCGGCCGTCGGTCAGCAGCGCCAGCAGGCTGATCACCGTCATCACCGCGAGCTGCGGCAGGATCGATTGCAGCACCGAGCCGTTCCAGACGAACAGCATCCGGAACCAGTGTTCGCGCGGACGGATGATCATGGCGGCAACTCCGGTACGACGGGTGAGGCCGGCAACCCTACCAGAACCTGGAACGGGCAACCATGGCGAGCGGGCCGGCGCGGGGATCGCGTTGCGCGCGTGGTGGCTCGCGCGGCGGGGCGATGAAGCCGGGCGGTGAAATCGGGGCGGTGAATGCGGGGCGGTAAAGCGGCACTTGCAAGCGCCGCCGTCGCCCTTCGTCAGGCCGCCGCGCGCGTGGCGCCGGCCGCCGAGCGGTGCATCAGCACCGGGATCGACTTCGAGGTCGGCGTGTTCGCGATGTCGGCCGTGCTGTCGAGCGGCACCAGCGGATTCGTTTCCGGGTAATAGGCGCCGATGCAGCCGCGCGGGATGTCGTACTCGACCAGCAGGAAGCCGTCGGCGCGACGCTCGATGCCGTCGTGCCAGACCGTTTCCAGGTCGACCCAGTCGCCGGCCTGGAAGCCGAGCATCGCGAGGTCGTCCCGGTTCGCGAACACCACGCGGCGCTGGCCGAACACGCCGCGGTAGCGGTCGTCGAGCGCGTAGATGGTGGTGTTGTACTGGTCGTGCGAGCGGGTCGTCATCAGCGTCAGCAGCTTCTCGCCGTGCTGCGCGCGGGCGCGGTGGATCGGCGAGTCGGTCGGCAGCGCGTGGGTGATGAAGTTCGCCTTGCGGTTCGGCGTGATCCAGTCGCGCTCGCGCGAGGCCACCCGCAGGTGGAAGCCGCCCGGCTGCGCGATCCGCTCGTTGTAGTGCTCGAAGCCGGGGAAGGTGGCCTCGATCGCGTCGCGCACGCGCGCGTAGTCGTTCATGTAGCCGTGCCAGTCCACCGTGTCGTCGGGGCCGAACAGCGCCATCGCCATGCGCGCGACGATCGCCGTCTCCGACAGCAGGTTCGGCGAGGCCGGCTTGTTCATCCCGTAGGAGACGTGGACCATGCTCATCGAATCCTCCACCGTCACGCCCTGCGAGACGCCGTTCTGCAGGTCGATCTCGGTGCGCCCGAGGGTGGGCAGGATCAGCGCGTCGGTGCCGTGGATCAGGTGGCTGCGGTTCAGCTTGGTGGTGATGTGGACCGTCAGCGCGCAGCGGCGCAGGCCGTCCCAGGTACGCGGCGTGTCGGGCGTGGCCATCGCGAAGTTGCCGCCCAGGCCGATGAACACCTTCACGCGGCCTTCCAGCATCGCCTCGATGGTCTCCACCACGTCGTAGCCGTGATGGCGCGGCGGCTCGAAGCCGTAGACCTGGCCGAGCCGGTCGAGGAACGCCATGTCCGGTTTTTCCTCGATGCCGACCGTGCGGTTGCCCTGCACGTTCGAGTGGCCGCGCACCGGGCACAGGCCCGCGCCCTCGCGGCCGATGTTGCCGCGCATCAGCATCAGGTTCGACAGCATGTGGACGGTCTGGACCGAATGCTTGTGCTGCGTGATGCCCATGCCCCAGGTGGCGATCACGCGCTCGCTCGACGCATAAAGCCGCGCGAGCGAATCGATCTGCTCGTGGGACACGCCGCTCTCGGCGGTCAGCGCGGCCCAGCTCTCGGCCCGCAGGTCGGCGGCGAACGCGTCGAAACCGGCGCCGTGCTCGTCGATGAAGGCCACGTCGAGCACGCGCGGCTCGCTGGCCAGCACGGCCGCGTCGTCGAACTCGAGCACGCGCTTGGCGACGCCCTTGATCAGCGCGAAATCGCCGCCGATGGTCGGCTGCACGAAGGTGGTGGCGATCCTGGTGCTGCCCATGGTCAGCATCTCGACCGGGCTCTGCGGATCGGAGAAGCGTTCGAGGCCGCGCTCCTTGAGCGGGTTGATCGAGACGATCTTCGCGCCGCGCTTCGCGCATTCACGCAGCTCGCCGAGCATGCGCGGGTGGTTGGTGGCCGGGTTCTGGCCGAAGATCATCAGCAGGTCGGCGTGCTCGAAATCGTCGAGCGTCACCGTGCCCTTGCCGACCCCGACCGTGGCCGGCAGCCCGCGGCTGGTAGCCTCGTGGCACATGTTCGAGCAGTCGGGGAAGTTGTTGGTGCCGAAGCGGCGCACCAGCAGCTGGTAGAGGAACGCGGCCTCGTTGCTGGCGCGCCCCGAGGTGTAGAACGCCGCGTGGTTCGGATCGTCGAGCGCGTTCAGGTGGCGCGCGATCAGCGTGAACGCATCGTCCCAGGCGATCGGCACGTAGCGGTCGCTGGCGGCGTCGTAGACCATCGGATCGGTCAGGCGGCCGTGCTGCTCCAGCTCGTAATCGGACTGGTCGAGCAGCGCGGTGACGGCGTTCGCGGCGAAGAATTCGGGCGTGACGCGCTTCGAGGTGGCCTCGGCGGCCACCGCCTTCACGCCGTTCTCGCAGAATTCGAAGGTGGACGCGTGCTGGCGGTCCGGCCAGGCGCAGCCCGGACAGTCGAAGCCGTCGGGCTGGTTCTGCTTGAACAGCGTGCGGTAGTTGCCGCCCGCCACGCGTTCCTTGATCAGGTTGATCGCCACCTGCTTGACCGCGCCCCAACCGGCGGCGGCGTGGTGATAGGGTTCGATGCGCGGAATCGGAGCTTTCTTCTTCATGGCTGAAGCCGTTACGGGGCCGCCTCTGGCGACGATGGACAAAGCGTACCCGCGGCGTCATGCCTCATGGGTACACACCTGATCTATCGCAAAAAGAGTACAGTTCCGTTTCCAGAACGCCTGACGCCCCTCAACTGTGCTTTCCCCCTCCCTGAAAGGCGCCGCATGACGCGCTACGAAAAGCTGGCCGACGAGATCGACGAGATGATCCGGCGCGGCGTCTACCGCCCCGGCGAGCGCGTGCCGTCGGTGCGGCAGGCGGCGCGCCAGCACGACCTCAGCATCACCACCGTGGTGCGCGCCTACCTCGTGCTGGAGAGCCGCGGCGCGATCGAGAGCCGGCCTCAGTCGGGCTACTTCGTGCGCGCGCGCGAGGCCGCCGGCGGCGAGCCGGCGCTGAACGCGAGCACGCCGATCGCGGTGTCGTCCACGGTGGACGTGAGCCGGCTGGTGCTGTCCACGCTGCGCAGCATCGCGCGCGACGACGCGGTGCCGCTCGGCTCGCCGTATCCCGACTCGGCGCTGTTCCCGTCGCAGCGGATCGCGCGCCACATGCACGCGATCGCGCGCGGGCGCACGCGCTGGGGCGTGGTGGACGACCTGCCGCCCGGCAACCCCGAGCTGATCCGGCAGATCGCGCGGCGCTACGGCGAGCGCGGCATCGCCGTCGATCCGAACGAGATCGTCGTGACGATCGGCGCGACCGAGGCGATCAACCTGTGCCTGCAGGCGGTGGCGCGGCCCGGCGACACGATCGCGGTGGAATCGCCGACCTTCTACGCGATGCTGCACGCGATCGAGCGGCTCGGCATGCGCGCGATCGAGGTGGCCACGCATCCGGTGGACGGCATCGACCTCGACGCGCTGGCGCGGATCCTCGAACGCGAGCCGATCGCCGCCTGCATGGTGATGCCGAACTTCCAGAACCCGCTCGGCTTTCGCATGAGCGACGCGCGCAAGGCCGCGCTGGTCGCGCTGCTCGAACGCCACGACGTGCCGGCCATCGAGAACGATGTCTACCACGAGCTCTATTACGGCGAGGTGCGCCCGAGCGCGCTGAAGTCGTTCGACCGGCGCGGGCTGGTGCTGCACTGCGCGTCGTTCTCGAAGAGCCTGTCGCCGGCCTACCGGATCGGCTGGGCGATGCCGGGCCGCTACCGCGACCAGGTCGAGAAGCTCAAGTTCCTGAACACGCTCGGCACGCCCGCGCTCGACCAGCTCGCGATCGCCGAATACCTCGGCCACGACGGCTACGACCACCACCTGCGGCGGATCCGCAAGACCTTCGCGCAGCAGGCCAACCTGATGGCGGCCATGGTTCGGCGCTTCTTTCCCGACGGCACGCGAATCTCGCAGCCGGCGGGTGGCTACGTGCTGTGGGTGGAACTGCCGCCCGCCTGCGATGCGATCGCGCTGTACCGGCTCGCGCTGGCCGAGCGGATCACCATCGGGCCGGGGCACATGTTCTCGACCACCGGCAACTACCGGCACTGCATCCGGCTCAACTACAGCTATCCGTGGTCGCCGCAGATCGAGGACGCGGTGCGCCGGCTCGGGCGGCTGGTGGCGTTCGCCTCGGACCGCGGCGCGGTGGGCGGCGAGGGGGGCGGGACCGCCCGCGCCGGCGGGCAGGACGGGCAGGGCAAGGACCAGGGCAAGGGCGGCCCGAAGCCGCGCAAACGACCGACGAACCAGGAGGGACACGATGACGAACCGACCGCATGATGGCAGGCCCGACGCGCGGCACGACTACGACGGCCCGGCCGGCGACGCCGCCAACGACGCTGGCGGGCTCGACCCGACCATCGCCGCGGTGCTGCGGCAGTTGCGCGACGCGCTGACCGAAACGCCGGGCCGCGCCTGGTCGCTCGCGAAGCTGAGCAAGCGCTCGCAGGTGCCGATGAGCACGCTGCGACGCACGCTCACGCAACTCGACGCGGCCGGCCTCACGGCCACCGAACTCGGCGACGACGGCATCGGGCACGCGGTGCTGACGCAGGAGGGCATGGCGCTGTGCGAGGCGCTGTTCGGCGCCAACGACTGACGGCAAGGCGGGGCAGTCGGCGTCGGGCGGGCGACCGGCGTGACGCCGGCGTCGGCGTCGGCGCCGGGTGCCGCGCGTGATGCGCATGGCACCCGGCGGGCTCGGGAAGGACGTGCCGGATGTCGTTCGATGAATCGTAAGGATGCCGTATCGATGACGTAAATCGTACCCGAAACGCCGCCGCGGGCGCGGACGGCGGCACGCGGAAGCAGGGGATTCAAGCCGAAAAGGCAATTGACGCCGATCAATACTGGCCGTCTTTTGAGGGCGCCTAATTTTGATTGTGTCCACCCTTTTCCGAGGTTCGCATCATGGAACTCCCGCTCAGCGGCATCAAGGTCATCGACTTCACCGGCGTTCAATCGGGCCCGGCCTGCACCCAGATGATGGCGTGGTACGGCGCCGACGTGATCAAGGTCGAACGGCCCGGCGTGGGTGACGTCACGCGCAACCAGCTGCGCGACATTCCCGATCTGGACGCGCTCTACTTCACGATGCTCAACAGCAACAAGCGTTCGCTGGAATTGAACACGAAGACGCCCGAGGGCAAGGCGATCATGGAGCAGCTGGTCCGCGAGGCCGACATCCTGGTCGAGAACTTCCACCCTGGCGCGCTCGACCACATGGGCTTCACCTGGGAGCATCTGCAGGCGTTGAACCCGCGCCTGATCTTCGGTTCGATCAAGGGCTTCGACGACGATTCGCCCTACGCCCACATCAAGGCCTACGAGAACGTCGCGCAATGCGCGGGCGGCGCGGCCTCCACCACCGGCTTCTGGGACGGCCCGCCCACCATCAGCGCGGCCGCGCTCGGCGACAGCAATACCGGCATGCACCTGCTGATCGGCCTGCTCACCGCGCTGATCGGCCGGGAGAAGACGGGCCGCGGGCAGCGCGTGACGATCTCGATGCAGGACAGCGTGCTGAACCTGTGCCGCGTGAAGCTGCGCGACCAGCAGCGGCTGGAGCGCGTGGGCTACCTCGAGGAATATCCGCAGTACCCGCACGGCACGTTCACCGACGTGGTGCCGCGCGGCGGCAACGCGGGCGGCGGCGGCCAGCCCGGCTGGATCCTCAAGTGCAAGGGCTGGCAGAGCGATCCGAACGCCTACATCTATTTCACGATCCAGGAGCAGAACTGGCCGGCGACCTGCGACGCGATCGGCAAGCCGGAATGGAAGGACGATCCGGCCTACAACACGGCCAAGGCGCGGCAGTCGGTGATCTTCGAGATCTTCGCCGAGATCGAGAAGGTGCTGGCCGACAAGACCAAGTTCGAGGCGGTCGATTACCTGAGCGGGTTCGACGTGCCGTGCGCGCCGGTGCTGACGATGAAGGAAATCGCCAACGACGCCTCGCTGCGCGCGAGCGGCACCGTGGTCGAGGTCGAGCAGAAGAAGCGCGGCAAGTACCTGACGGTCGGCAGTCCGATCAAGTTCTCCGGGTTCACGCCGAAGATCGCCGGCGCGCCGCTGCTGGGCGAGCACAACGACGAGATCCTCGCCGCGCTCGGCTATTCGAAACAGCAGATCGATGCGTTGCGCGAGAAGAAGGTCATCTGACCGGCCCGGCCGGCATCAAGCCGGTACTTGACGGATATCTGACTGCATCGGCGCCACGGCGCCGACCCACCGCATCGGAGCAGGACATGGCGGACATTTCCACCCAGCCGGCCACGACGGACGGCTTTCATCTGGTCGTGCAGGCGCTGAAGCTGAACGGCCTCGACACGATCTACGGCGTCGCCGGCATTCCCATCACCGATCTCGCGCGGCTCGCCCAGGCCGAGGGCATCCGCTATCTCGGGTTTCGCCACGAGCAGTCGGCCGGCCACGCGGCGGCCATCTCGGGCTATCTGCGGCAGTGGCCGGGCGTGTGCCTGACCGTCTCGGCGCCGGGCTTCCTGAACGGGCTCGTGGCGCTGGCCAACGCCACCACCAACGGCTTCCCGATGATCCAGATCAGCGGCTCGAGCGATCGTGCCATCGTCGACCTGCAGCAGGGCGACTACGAGGAACTCGACCAGCTCAGCGCGGCGCGGCCGTTCGCGAAAGCAGCATTCCGCGTCAACCGGCCCGAGGACATCGGCATCGGGCTCGCGCGTGCGATTCGCGCGGCGGTGTCGGGGCGCCCCGGCGGCGTCTATCTCGACCTGACGGCCGCCGCGCTGGCCGCGACGCTCGACGCGCCGGCGGCGGCGCGCTCGCTCGTCACGGTGGTCGACGCGGCCCCGGCGCGCGCGCCGCAGCCGCAAGCGGTGAGCCGAGCGCTCGCGCTGCTGGCCGAGGCGCGGCGCCCGCTCGTGATCCTCGGCAAGGGTGCCGCCTACGCGCGCGCCGAAGGCGGGATCCGCGCGTTCCTCGAAGCCACCGGCATTCCCTATCTGCCGATGTCGATGGCCAAGGGCCTGCTGCCCGACGACCATCCGCAGTCGGCCGCCGCGGCGCGCTCGCTCGCGCTGGGGCAGGCCGACGTCGTGATGCTGGTGGGCGCGCGGCTGAACTGGCTGCTGGGGCACGGCCGCGCGCCGCAGTGGGCGCAGGACGCGCGCTTCATCCAGATCGACATCGAGCCCGCCGAGTTCGACAGCAACCGCGCGATCGACGCGCCGCTGGCCGCCGACATCGGCTCCGCGATGGCGGCGCTGCACGCCGGGCTCGCCGCCACGCCGGTGCAGGCGCCGCGCGACTGGATCGAGGCGATCGCCGAACGCCGGCGCCGCAACGAGACGCGCATGGCGCAGACACTGCAGGCCGATCCGAGCCCGATGACGTTCCAGAGCGCGCTGCGCGCGGTGCGCGACGTGCTCGCCGCGCACGACGAGGTCCATCTCGTCAACGAAGGCGCGAACACGCTCGACTTCGCCCGCAACATCATCGACATGCGGCAGCCGCGCCGGCGGCTCGACGCCGGCACCTGGGGCGTGATGGGGATCGGCATGGGCTACGCGATCGGCGCCGCCGTCACGAGCGGCCAGCCCGTGGTGGCGCTCGAAGGCGACAGCGCGTTCGGCTTCAGCGGCATGGAGATCGAGACCCTCTGCCGGTATCGGCTGCCGGTGGTGATCGTGGTCTTCAACAACGGCGGCATCTATCACGGCGACGACGTGAATCGCGGCGGCGGCACCGACCCCGGGCCGACCGTGCTGATGGGCGCGGCGCGCCACGACCGGCTGATCGAGGCGTTCGGCGGCACCGGCTACCGCGTCGAGCGTCCGGCCGAGCTGGCCGCGGCGCTGAGCGCGGCGCTGGCCGCCGGCACGCCGGCGCTGATCGACTGCGTGATCGATCCGCATGCCGGCACGGAAAGCGGCCACCTGAAGAACCTCAACCCGCGCAGCGCGCTGGCGGCGGCGAAGTGAAGCCGCGCCGTCGCGCGGCGCGTGCTGTCGGCCGCGCGGCGGCGCCCCACGTTGCGGCGCGCTCGCGCCGCGGCGGTTCCCATTCCGATGGAACGACCCGATGACATTCCCATCCGACAACACCGGCCGTCGCGCCGGCCCGTTTTCCAACCTGCTCGTGATCGATCTCACGCACGTGCTCAACGGCCCGTTCGGCACCAGCATCCTGGCCGATCTCGGCGCGCGCGTGATCAAGGTGGAGCAGCCCGGCCACGGTGATGACACGCGCCTCTACGGCCCGTTCGTGCAGGACCAGTCGCTCTACTTCAGCTTCGTCAATCGCGGCAAGGAAAGCGTCGTGCTCGATCTCAAGGACGAAGCCGACCGCACCATCTTCCTGAACATGGTGCGCCGCGCCGACGTGCTGGCCGAGAACTTCCGGCCGGGCACCATGCAGCGGCTCGGCTTTTCCTACGAGACGCTGTCGGCGCTGAACCCGCGGCTGGTCTACGCCTCGTCGTCGGGCTTCGGCCAGACCGGGCCGATGGCCACCTATCCGGCCTACGACACCATCGTGCAGGCGATGAGCGGCATCGTCGACGCGACCGGCTTTCCCGACGGGCCGCCCACGCGCGTCGGCACCTCGCTGTCGGACCTGTGCGGCGGCCTCTACCTGTTCAGCGGCATCGCCAGCGCGCTCTACGACCGCGAGCGCACGGGCCGCGGCACGCACGTCGACGTGGCGATGTTCGACGCGACGCTCGCGTTCCTCGAACACGGCTTCATGTCCTACGTGGCGACCGGCCGTGCGCCGGGCCGGATCGGCAACCGCCATCCCTACATGGCCCCGTTCGACATCTACGAGGCGCGCGACCGCCCGCTCGTGATCTGCGCCGGCAACGACGCGCTGTTCCTGAAGCTGTGCGAAGCGCTCGGCCGGCCCGGGCTGGCCGCCGATCCGCGCTTCGCCGGCAACCACGAGCGCATGGAGCACGCCGACGCGCTGCGGCGCGAACTCGAGACGAGCCTGCGCGAGCGGGACGCGGCCCACTGGTTGCGCGTGATCCACGAGGCCGGCGTGCCGGTGGGGCCGCTGCTGGACATCGCCGAGGCGGCGGCGCTGCCGCAGACGGCCGCGCGCAACATGCTGATCGAGGCGGGCGGCATCCGGATGCCCGGCAATCCGCTCAAGCTCGGCGGCTACGACGATCCGGCGGTGCGCCCCGGTGCGCCGTCGCTCGACCAGCACGGCGAGGCCTTGCGCAGCGAGTTCGCGACGCGCAAGCCGGCCTGGTGAGCGTGGAGCGGGCGATGGCGAGCGAATCCGCCCGCGAGCCGCCCGCCGCGCCGCCGCTGCGCGTCAACGTGCGGCGCGTGGTGGCGCTGACCACCGTGTGCGGCTTCGTCGAGGTGATCGGGTTTCGCGACGCCGGCGGCATCTATCCGGCCATCATGACCGGCAACACCGTGCAGCTCGGCTGGAGCCTCGCGCAGGGCGCGGGCGCGCGCTTCGCGCTGCTGGCCTTCGCGATCGGCGCGTTCTTCGTCGGCTGTCTGGCGGCCAGCCTGATCCGGCGCCACCTGAAGCGGCCCGCGCTCGAACTCTGCATCATGGCGGCGCTGCTGGTGGCGGCCGATTTCGTGCGCGGCCACCCGGCGCTGCGGGTTCCGGTCGAGTTGCCGGTGCTGGCGCTCGCGCTCGGCATGCAGGGCGAGACGGTCAGCCGCTTCGGCGCGGTGTCGCTGCAGACGCTGGTGGTCACCAACAACATCGTGAAGTTCTGCGATGCCTTCGTCGGGCGCTATCTCGGCGGCCGGCACGCGAAGGCGCCGCGCCCGGCGCTGGCCGAGGTGCTGCTGCCGGGGCTGGCCTGGTTGACCTACAGCCTGTCGGCCGCGGCCGGGGCGATCGTCTCGGCGTGGATCGCGATGCCGCTGATCGTGCCGGCGCTGATCCTGGTGCTCGTGACGGTCGACCTGATCCGCATGCCGGACCGCTGAGCGCGCCGCGACCGGCCCGCGCCGGCCTTTCCCCCACACCGACAAGGAGCGGACATGACGGAAACGTCTTCACTGGACGGGTTCATGATCGACCAGGCCCCCGATGCGCTGATCGCCTCGGACGCGCGCGGCACGATCATCCGCTGGAATCTCGCGGCCGAGGCGCTGCTCGGCTATCGCGCCGACGAGGCGCTCGGCCGCAGCCTGGACCTGCTGATCCCGCCGCATCTGCGCGCCGCGCACTGGCGCGGCTTCGAGCAGGCGATGCGCACGGGCCGCACGAAACATCACGGCGAGGCCGTGCTGACCGCGGCGACGCACAAGGACGGCACGCGCCGTTATGCGGAGGTGGCGTTCTCGCTGATCCGGGATGGAGAAGGGCGGATCGCCGGGGCG
Source organism: Burkholderia plantarii (assembly GCF_001411805.1). Taxonomy (NCBI): domain Bacteria; kingdom Pseudomonadati; phylum Pseudomonadota; class Betaproteobacteria; order Burkholderiales; family Burkholderiaceae; genus Burkholderia; species Burkholderia plantarii. Next base: position 1,492,546 of record NZ_CP007213.1, read on the forward strand.
CTCGCGATCGCGCGGCCGAAGCGGCGCGAGGGGTGAGCGGCGAGGTCCGGGCGCGGGCATCAGGTGGGGGCTGCCTGCCGGGTCGGAGCGCGGCGCTCGGATGGCGTGTCCGGAGGCCGGCTTCGACGCCGGCCGCCATGCCCTGAAACCGCGCCCGAGGCCGATCCGTCGGCGCCGGCGGGCAGCCGCAGCCCCTGCCCGAGGCCGGGCCGGCCGGGCGAGGCATGACGGGGTCGAAGCGAACGCGCGGCCAGCCGACAGGCGCATATTGTTATCGTTCGCGCCGCCTTCCGGCTTCGTTTTTCAGCTTCGAGGTTCGCAAACCGGGCGCCGCCCTTTTGTGCGAGTCCTAGAGTCGTGGTCATTCGCTCCGGCCCGTCGACCGGGGCTCCCTATCGTATTCATCGAGGAAGACCATGGCACCGAAGGGCATCAAGGGGTCCGGCAGTACTCGGGGCGGTTACGCGCCCGAGGATTTCGGCCAGCAATCCGGTCATGGCGCGGACCGCTCGGACCGCAGCCGCGGCGAGCCTCGTCAGCGCAGCCATCACAATTCGTCGCTGGTGCCCCCTCCCAGGCAGCACCACCGGGCGGAGGGATCGTCGCGCGCGGGCGGGTCGTCGTCGAGCGCGGAGCCATCGGCGGAACTGGCGCAGCATATCCGGCACCTGCGCAGGAACGAACTGTCGTCCAATGATCGGCGGGTCCTCGACGAGGTCGAGGCGTATCGGATGGGCGGTACGCGGCCCCAGCATCCAGTCGCGGTGGAGATCATGCGGCGTTCCCGCAGGTTCATGCCACAGGAGACGGCAGGCGCGGTCGCGGACCGGACCGAGGCCATCGCCGAAACCATGATCGATCTCGGCGCGGCGCCATCCGCGCCGCGGCCGCCCGCGGTGGCCCCCGACGCCCATCGCCGGGTGGCCGGTGCGATCGACAGCCATCTGTTCGGCCAGGGCGAGGTCGATGCCGATACCCGGGCGCTGATCGACGAGATGCTGGCCTTCGAAACGCATGGCGCGCGGCCTCCGTCGGGATCGCCGATGCGGCCGATCGCCGACATCATGCGCAGCGGTTTCGCTGGCGAGAGCACCCAGGTGGATCGCCAGAACGTCATGTTCCTGGCGCTGAGCGATCTGCTCGGCGTGCATCCGAACGAGGTGCTCGGACCGCCCGACCGGGAGACCGGCCTGCCGTCGAACGTGAACCTGGTGGTAGAGGAAACCAGCACCATGGCCGACTGGATGGCGGAGGTCGCCATGCGCGGCGCCGATCCGGACACCCGCAGGGCGGCGGATCAGATCAACCGGTTCATCGAGACCGGCGAGATCCCTTACGGGATGGACGAGGACACCGCGCGCATCATCGAGGTCGCCAGCCGCGAGACTTCGCCGGCCAGCTCGCCGAGCGGGTCGCCGCATTCGCGTCCGGGGGGCCTGCAGCCCCGTCTCCCGGACATCGTGGACGCAGCGGACGCCACCACGGCACGTCGCAACGCGGTCACGCGCATGCTGCTGCAGGTCATGAACAACGAGGGCGGTGGAACCTTCCGCCGGGGCGCGTATTCCACGGCCAACTCGCTCATGCGCAACGTCGCCACGGTGATGGTGCCGACCATGCTGCGGCAATATCTTGACCAGGGCATCGCATCGCGGATGGACCGGCTTACCGAGCACGAGCAGCTCGGCCTGTCGCTGACGGCCGCGCTGATTCCGCCGCTGCTGCTCGGCATCGGCGCCTATGTCGATCGCGACAAGGCGACCACCGCCAGCAACATCTCGCGCGCGACGCTCGCGCTGGTGAGCTTCGGCGCGATCGCCGCGGCAGTGTCGACCGGCGACATGGCGAGCCTCGGGCCGGCGCTGATCGGTTACCTGACCTACGCCGCGATGCGCGACCTCGGGCAGAAGTTCATCAAGCTCGACAACCCGGACGCCAATCCGGACATGCGGCTCGCCACCACGATGAAGGGCGCGGGCGCCTATGTCGCGAATCAGACGATCGCGGGCGCGATGATGACCTACCTCGCGTCGCCGTCGGGCGCGGGGGCTGCCGGCAGGCCCCTGGAGGCCCTGAATGGCCTGCTGCGGGGCATCATCAACGGCGCCGCCGAGAGTGGCGACGACGTGACGTATAACTCGTTCGCCTCCCGCGAGGTGGGCCAGTCGCTGCGGCTCACGCTGTCGGGCGCGGTGCCGACGCTCCGCCAGCTGGCGTCGACCTACACGACGACGTCGCCGTCGCGCGCGACGCTCAGCACCGTCGATGCGATGTTGAGCACCGTGGTCGGTTCGGCGCTCGCGCGCACCAACCTGAGCGCCACGGCGCAGAACAATCTCGGCAACCTGTTCGGCGCGGCCGTGCTCGGCGTGCTGTATTCGGCGTTCCTGCACATTCACCAGGAGCCGCCGGCCGCGACGCAGGACGTGGAAAGCGGGCGTCCGCGAATCCGCGTGTCGGGCGAGTCCGGCGGCGAATCGTTCGGGATGGACCGGCTGTCGCTCGATGATCGCTCCACGCGCTCGGGCTTCACCGGCAACGTCGGCCTGGGCGGCGGCAGTTCGACCCGGGCCTTGCCGCCCTCGACGCGCGTGCCAAGCACGCGTAGCCGCTCGTCGTCGGTGCAGGGTTTGGCGCCGTCGCCGTATGTCAGCCGGCCGCCGTCGATCCGACGCGATTATCAGCCGCCGCGTGACGAGCGCTTCGACGACCGGGGCCTTTCCGACAACCCGTTCGCCCCGCAGCCTCAGTTCCTGGCACCGCCGCCGCCGGGACAATTCGGTGGCGGCTTTGGCCCCCCGTATCCGCCGCAGATGCCGCCTCAGCCTCCGGCCGACCGGTTGCGTGAGCGCTTCAATCGCGGAGGGGGCGGGGGCTTCGAGGGGCCGCCGCTGCCGCCGCACATGCGGCCGAACCGCGACCCGTCGATCCGTTCGCAAAATTCCGACTCGACGGCGTTCTACTCGTTCGAGTCGCAGTCCGACGAGTCCAGGTACTACACGCCGGGCGGCTCGACTCGCAGCCAGCGTTCGCGTCGCTCCGAGGACGACGATCCGGGCTACCGGTGAATCGCGGCCCGCGCCGCCGGGCATGGCGCGGGGTGGCTGCGCCATGCCCGGCCGGCCGGGCGGCGATGGCGGGCTGACGCTATCCTCCCTTCACCCCGGTCGTGTCTTCTCAAGCACCCGCACGGTGCCTTGGGAGCCCGACCGGGAGAGGAACGGGCGCGGCCATCCCGAGGCACTTCCACCTCGCGAACACCGCCCGGCCTTCGCGGCCGGGTCCTTCGTCAGCGCGGCACGGCCAACGTGACGATCTCTGCCGCGCTGTCGAGTCGTTCGACCTGCCAGCACCGCTCGATCAGCGCACGAGTCTGATCGGCGGGCAGGATGCCGTCCGCCAGGTCGGCGAACTTCTTCTCCAGTTGCGCATCGCTCATCGGCACCTCGGTGCTGCCGATCGCGTGCCGGATGAACATGTGCAGCTTGCGGCCGTCCTTGAGCGTGATGGTCATGTCCACCTGCTCGGGCCTGATCGTCGGATCGACGATCGCATCCACCTTGTCTCGCAATGCGACCACGCGCGGGTCGCGCACTTTCGCGTCGCTGAACTGCTTTTCCCCCGCCGCCCCGTCGATGATCGCGATGGCGACCGCGTAATAGATGCTGAACTTTCCCTCGAGGCCGGTGCGCGGTGTTTTCTTGCCGGTCAGCTCGAGCACCAGAGGATGGACGCGCAGATCGATGCGCTCGATCTGATCCGCGCTCAGGCGGTTCTGGTTGCGCAGCTGGATGGCCGCGTCGAGCGCGGGATGGATCACGATTCCGCAGGCAAACGGCTTGTAGGTGTTCAGCGTCGATTCGTAGTGGGTGCCGAGGCCTTCGGTGATCTCGCGGTAGTCCTGCTTGGTGCTGATCGCATTGGCCCAGCCGCGTTTGGCTTCGATCATGCCGTCCGAGCTGGTGTAGTCGCGGCTGGCGAGGATCGCGGCGAACATGCCGTTCGCGGCGGCCCGGCCGGGATTGAAGCTCTTGTTCATCGAGCCGAACGATTCGCGCAGGCCGACCGGCTGCGAGGCCGCCAGGCCCAGTGCCCAGACCGTCTGCTGCACGCTCAGGCCCATCAATCTGGCCATCGCCGCCGCCGAGCCGAACACGCCGCAGGTGCCGGTGATGTGCCAGCCCACGTCGTAGTGATTGGGGTAGACGGCGTTGCCGATCCGCAATTCGGTCTCGATGCCCAACACCAGCGCATTGAGGAAATCCGCGCCCGACACCGGTCGATATTGGGCATAGGCGAGGATCGCGGAGGCCACCGGCCCGGCCGGGTGGATGATTGTCTTCAGGTGCGTGTCGTCGTAGTCGAAGATATGGCTGCTGACGCCGTTGACGAACGCCGCGTTCATGATGTCGAAGCGCTCGGTGCGCCCCAGCAGGTTCGCCTGCGGCGGCCCCGAGAACGGCGCGAGCGCGGCCACGGCGCGCTCCACGGTTGCGTCGCGCGAACCGCCGACCGCCACGCCGACCCAGTTCATGAAGGTCCGCACGCCTTCGCGGCGCGCCGCCGCTGGCAGATCGCGGTAGCTCGTGCGCTGGATGAATTCGGCGAGCATCCGCGTGACGCGCGGCGGATTGGCGGCGGCCGGCGCGGCCGTTGCGGCTGGAATCGGCGCCTCGGGCGCCGGAGCCGTCGAAGCCGTTGATTCGGCGGGGCGGCTTTGCGCGAACGCGGTTCCGCCGGTGGCGGAGGCCAGGGCGCCGGCGGCGCCCGTCTTGAGGAAGTTGCGACGGTCAAGCATCGGCATCGGTTCGTCTCCTCGACATGAGATGCGGGAAGGTCATACGGCAATCAGGGGTCGCGGTTCGCGCAGGTCTTTCAGTGTCTCGGGCCGTTCGAGTCGTGCGGGCAGCGCCGTGCGGCGCGGGATCGGGCGGCAGGCTCGCTTGGGCGCGTACCGTCGAGCGACCGCGCGGCGGCGGACTGAACAATCCGCCGCCGCTGCGGCCGGTGGCGATCGGACATGGCGCGTCTCCTGGATACGATGCGGGGCAGATTGTCCCCCGATCTTTTAACTGTCGACAGTTTTGTGGGTCGCGGTATAAGAATTCCGATAAGAATTAAAATTTACCGCGTAAACTGCACATTATCAGAGATTGCCTGGAAGCAAATGAGAAAAAGTGTCGACACATTGGCGTCCGATGCCGACGGAGAATCGTCGCGTGTGACGGAAATCATCGACTGGATCGCGCGCGGCATCATCGAGGGGCGGCTGCCGTCCGGTGCCGACCTGAATTCGGTCGAGCTGGCCAGGCGCTTCCAGGTGAGCCGCACGCCGGTGCGTGAAGCGTTGTTCGTGCTGAGTCGCGAGGGGTTGGTGGACTGGGCGCCGAGGCGGCGGCCGCGCGTGTCGGGCATCGAGCTGCAGGACGTGCGCGAGTTGTACCAGCTGCGGGCGGTGCTGTATGCGCAGGTGTCCGGTGCGATCGTCGAGCGCGCCACCGGGCACGACATCGCGCGCCTGTGGGCCGCGCATGGCCGGCTCGCCGAGGCCGCCGCGCGCGGCGACGTGGACGGATATTTCTGGGCCAACGTCGCGTTCCGGGACGAGGAACTGCAGGTCTGCGGCAATCGGATCTTTCGCGAAGTGCTCGACTCGATGCGCCTGCGCATCAACCGGCTGCGCCGTTTCAGCACGGCCTTGCCGGGCCGCATGCAGCGGTCCTGCACCGATCATCAGCGCCTCTGCGAAGCGTATGCGGATCGCGATGCGGGACTGGCCGCGGCGCTGAACCAGTCGATCGTGACGGGCGCGCTGCGGGCGATCGAGCAGGCATGGCAGGAAGGCGGGGCGCCCGGCGGCGCCGTGGCCATCGACGCCTAGTTCACGCCGTTGGACCTTGCCTGGATCGAGGCCCTTCGTCGATCGCGTGAGCGCACCCCGGCCAAGGGCGCCCGCGTCAGTCGGAGGCCGGGCTGCCCAACGCGCCGCGCTGGGCCAGCACGAACGCCACGAACCGCGCCGCCGCCGGATCGCGCATCTCGACCGGATACGCGAGATGCAGCGGCGCCGAGAAGCCGGCGCCGTCCGTGAGCGGGCAGAACACCGCGCTGCGGTGATCGTAGCGGCGCATCGAGGCCGGCACGAGCGTCACGCCGAGGCCGGCCGCCACCATGTGGATGCCGGTCAGCATGCGCGGCACCTCGCGCGCGACATGCGGCACGAACCCCTGGCGCCGGCACGCGGCGAGGAAATCGGCGTACATGCCGGGCGCGCCGGGCCGGCGCACGAGGATGAACTCCTCGTGTTCGAGCGCCTTCAGCGAGATCGCCGGCGGCGCGTCGCCCATCCCCTCCAGCAGCCGGTGCCCGACCGGCAGCACCACCACCATCGGCTCGTCGAGCATCTGCTCGAACGCCACCCCTGACGGCGTATCCACCGGTTTTCTCAGGAACGCCACCTGCAGCTGCCCGTTCGACAGCCCCTCGATCAGCTCGGCCGCGTTGCGCTCCGACAGCGAGATCTCGATGCCGGGGTTGGCCGCGCGAAACGCGCGGATCGCGTCGGTGGTCAGCGGGTGGAAGCCGGCCGAGCTGGTCAGCCCGACCGCGATCGCGCCGAGTTCGCCGCGCGCGATCCGCCGCGCGTGCGCGATGCCCTGCTGCAGCGTGTCGAGCACCAGCCCGGCGTTCTGCGCGAACGCGCGGCCGGCCGGCGTCAGCTCCACGCCGCGCGGCTGGCGCACGAACAGGTCGAAACCGATTTCCTCCTCCAGCAGCCGGATCTGCTGCGACAGCGGCGGCTGCTGCATCGCCAGCCGCTCGGCGGCGCGGGTGAACTGGCCTTCCTCGGCGACGGCGAGGAAGTACCGCAGGTGTCGCAATTCCATGCTGGGAGGCTCCGGGCGGGCGTAAACATGTCCCATATTTTACAAATATGGCACTACTAGAAAATTGATATTTTACATCTGGTTCGGGACTCCCTAGGATTGCGCCTGACCCGTCAGCCCATAGGTGGCAAGGGTTTCCGGGAAACGGAACCCGGCGCCGCACGACAACAATGTTCAGGAGACTCGTTGTGAAAAAGCACCATGCCGCAGCCGCCGTGCTGCTTGCCGGATGCGCGTCCGCTTACGCGCAGCAGGATGAAATCGACGAAGCGCTGCAACTGGCGACGGGCGGCGGAGGCGGCGGCAGCTCGGTGATGCTGTACGGCGTGATCGACGCGAACGTCGAATACCTGACCCACGCGAGCACCACGGGCGGCGCGCTGGTGCGCGAGAATTCCGGCGGCATCCACAACTCGCGGTTCGGCGTGCGCGGCTCGGAAGACCTCGGCGGCGGCAATTCGGCCTGGTTCGTGCTCGAGTCCGGCTTCAACACCAACGACGGCACCCAGGCCACGGCGGGCACGCTGTTCAACCGCACCTCGGCCGTCGGCCTGTCGAACCGCACGTTCGGCTCGCTGTCGTTCGGCCTGCAGTACACGCCGATGTACGACGTGATGCTGCGCTACGACCCGATGTCGTTCTCGCCGCAATACACGTGGTTCCCGACCACCGGCTCGTCCGATTCGTTCTCGTTCCGCGCGCGCAACAGCAACATGGTGAAGTACGTGGGCCGCTTCGGTGGCGTCACTGCGATCGCAGGCTACAGCTTCGGCGGCGATCCGGCCTCGTTCCAGAGCAGCGCGGCCTACGGCGGCGGCCTCGACTACGACGGCGGCACGTTCGGCGTCGGTCTCGCCTACGATTACCGCAACGGCGCGATCAACACCGCCGGCAACTTCACGAAGTCGCGCAACATCTCGCTGGCGTTCCGCCAGGACGTGGGCCGCGGCCAGCTGATGGCGGGCTACGAACACTTCCTGACCGATCCGTCGAGCGTGAAGACGCCGTCGTCGGCGCAGGCGCTGTGGTTCGCGGGCATCCGCTACCCGGTGATGCGCAACCTGAAGGTGACGGCCGCCTACTACTACGACCAGGACAAGACGCCGGGCGAGTCGAACACCTGGATGGGGGTGCTGAGCACGCAATACGCGCTGTCCAAGCGCACCTCGCTCTATGCGACGGTGGCCTACGCGCAGGCTACGCGCGGCAACAACGGCAGCTTCACGCCGGTCGGCACCACCGACGAAACCGCGTTCGGTCCGAACCAGACCGGGGTGACGATTGGCATGTTCCACCGGTTCTGAGCGCCTTACCCGTTTGACGTCGGGTCGAAGCCGCGCGCCGTGCGGCGACGGCCCACCAGGAGCAGTCCGAATGCCTTTCGAATCGTCCTTTCCGCGCGGGTTGCGCGGCGCCGGCGCGGCTTGCGCGCTGGCGCTCGCGCTGGCCGGCGGCCCCGCTGCCCAGGCCGCCGACGCGGCCAGCGCGCCGCACGTGTACAACCCGCATCTGCGGCCAGTGGCGCGGATCGCCGCGACGCGCATGCGGATCGACACGCCGGCCGGCGCCGCGCAGTTTCCGCTCTATCTGTCGCGCGACTGGAACCAGCCGGCGCCCGACGTGACGCGCGCGGTGATCGTGATTCACGGCAAGCTGCGCAACGCGGACCGCTATTTCAAGAGCGCGGAAGCCGCCCGCGCCGCGGCGGGCGAGCAGGGCGCCGCGGCGGCCGACCAGGCCGGCACGCTGCTGATCGCGCCGCAGTTCCTCGCCACGCTCGACCTGGCCGGCCGCGATGCGTCGCCCGACCTGCTGCGCTGGGATGCGAACGGCTGGATGGCCGGCGACGACGCGGTGGGCCCGGTGCCCGTCAGTTCCTACGCGGTGCTCGACGCGATCGTCGCGCGGCTCGCCGATCGCCAGCGCTTTCCGAACCTGAAGACGGTGGTGTTCGCCGGCCATTCGGGCGGCGGCCAGGTGGTGCAGCGCTACGCGGTGGCCGCGCGCGAGACGGCCGCGCTGTCCGGCGAGGGCATCGCGCTGCGCTACGTGGTGTCGAGCCCGTCGTCGTATGCGTATTTCGACGCCGAGCGCCCCGGCGCGGACGGCCAGCCGGCCGCGTTCGACGCGGCCGCGTGCCCCGGCTTCGACGACTGGAAATACGGCATGGCCAGGCGCCCGCCGTATCTGGCCGACCGCTCCGCGGCGCAGCTCGAGGCCGCCTACGCGGCGCGCCGCGTGACCTACCTGGTGGGCGGCGACGACGACGATCCGCAGCAGAAGGCGCTCGACCAGAGCTGCCCGGCCGAAGCGCAGGGCCCGCAGCGGCTGGCGCGCGCCGAGGCGTATTTCGGCTACCTGCGCGCGCGCCATCCGCAGGGGCTGAACCAGAGCCTGCACGTGGTGCCCGGCATCGGCCACAGCGGCGCGAAGATGCTGACCTCGGCCTGCGCGCTCCACGCGATCTACGACACCCCGGGGTGCGGATCATGAGCCGCGCCACGCAAGCGCCGGCACCGGACGCGATGCCGGCCCCGGCACGCCTGTCGCCGTCGATGGTGCGCCGCGCGATCTTCGCCTCGGTGCTCGGCAACGGCCTGGAATGGTTCGATTTCCTGATCTACGGCTATTTCTCGAAGATCATCGCGCAGGTGTTCTTCCCGTCCGGCAACGCGCTGGTCTCGCTGCTGCTCACGCTGGCGACGTTCGCGATCGGCTTCGTGGTGCGGCCGATCGGCGGCATCCTGCTGGGCGTCTATGCCGATCGCGCGGGCCGCAGCCGCGCGCTGTCGCTGCTGATCATCTCGATGGCGGCCAGCACGCTGCTGATGGGCCTCACGCCCGGCTACGCGCGGATCGGCTACGCGGCACCCGCGCTGGTGATCCTCGCACGCGTGCTGCAGGGGCTCTCGGTGGGCGGCCAGTTCGCGACCGCCTCGGCGATGCTGGTCGAGTACGCGCCGCCGGGCCGCAAGATGTTCTACGGCAGCTTCAACATGACGGCGCAGTCGTTCGCGCTGCTGCTCTCGTCGGGCGCGGGCTACCTGCTCACCACGCGGCTCTCGCACGACGCGCTGGTGGCGTGGGGCTGGCGCGTGCCGTTCCTGTGCGGCGCGCTGGCCGGCCCGCTCGGCTTCTACATCCGCCACAAGGTGGCCGAGTCGCCCGAGTTCCAGCAGCTGAGCCGCGAGCAGCCGGGCAGGCGCCCGAAGCTGCCGCTCGCCGCGTTCTTCCGCGACAACGGCCGCGCCGCGCTCTGCGCGATGGGCGTGATCGCGGTGGGGGCGGCCACCAACTACGTCTGGCATTCGTACATCGCCGTCTACGTCGAGCGCCAGCTGCACCTGCCGCTGCAGGTCGCGCTGCGCGGCGCGTTCTTCTCGGGCCTGCTGAACCTGTTCCTGTTCCCGCTGTCGGGGCGCCTGGCCGACCGCTTCGGCGCGTACCGGCTGTTCTATCCGGTCACGATCGCCTGGATGATCTGCGCCTATCCGCTCTACCTGTTCGTCGTCACGGAGCCGTCGGCCTCGCGCCTGTTCATCGCGCAGATGGTCTCGACGGTATTCCTCGCGGCGATGTCGGGCGCGCATCCCGGCATGCTCGCGACGCTGTTCCCGGTGCAAAGCCGCTCGTCCGGCGTCGCGCTGTCGTACAACATCGCGGTCACGCTGTTCGGCGGCCTGGCGCCGTTCACCGTCACCTGGCTGATCTCGCTGACGGGCAGCAGCCTGACTCCCGCGTTCTATCTGATCTTTGCCGGCTTCGTCTCGCTCGCGCTGGTCGGGCTGTCCCGTCGCGGACATCCCGAACTCGGCATCGAGGCGCCGGCCACCACGAGGACCCCCGCTTGAGCACCGTGCCCCCCAACGTCGACGGCGCGCACGACGAACGCGCGCCGAACGAACGGCCCGTCGACGTCGTCGCTCCGCAGCACCTGACCGTCTCCACGCCGGCCGGCACCGGCACCGTGCCGCTGTTCGCCACCGGCGAGTGGAACGCGTCGCAACCGGGCGTGCGCACCGCCGTGATCCTGCTGCACGGCCGGCTGCGCAACGCCGATGCCTATTTCAAGTTCGCCCATCGCGCGCGCGCCGCGGCCGGCCGCAACTCCGAGGACACGGTGCTGCTGGTGCCGCAGTTCCTCGCGCAGGCCGACGTCGAGGCGCATCGCCTGCCGGCCTCGACGCTGGCCTGGGACTGGACCGGCTGGATGGGCGGCGGCGAGGCGCTCGCGCCCGCGCCGGTCAGCTCGTTCGAGGTGCTCGACGCGCTGCTGGCCAGGCTGGCCGACACGCGCGTGTTTCCCGCGCTGCGCGAGGTGGTGGTGGCCGGCCACTCGGGCGGCGGCCAGGTCGCGCAGCGCTACGCCGTGCTCGCGCGCGGCGAGGCGGCGCTGGCCGGACGCGGCGTGGCGCTGCGCTACGTGATCGCGAATCCGTCCTCGTATGTGTATTTCGACACGCTGCGCCCGGATGCCGACGGCGGCTTCTCGGCCTACGACGCGGCGCGCTGCGCCGGCTTCAACGCCTGGAAGTATGGGCTCGAGGCGCTGCCGGCCTATGCCGGCGAGCAGCCGGCCGCGGCCGAGCCGGGCGCGTTCGAGCGCGCCTACCTGAAGCGCGACGTGACGATGCTGCTCGGCGAACGCGACTGCGATCCACAGCATCCGGCGCTCGACCGGTCGTGCGCGGCGATGGCGCAGGGCGCGCACCGGCTCGAACGCGGGCTGGCCTATGCGCGCTACATCGCGGCGCGCGCGCCGGCCGGCTGCACGCACGAGACGCACCGGATCCCCGGCGCGGGCCACGACGCCGACGCGGTGTTCGGCTCGCCGGCCGGCATCGCGGCGCTGTTCGGCGAGCCGGCGTAACGAACGAGGCCGCGGCGGAACGAGGCCGCGGCGGCGGATGCCGTCGCCGGCCCCGCGTCTGGCGGTGCCGGCGACCCGGGCGATCAGGCAAGGCGAAAGCGGGCAGGCGCAAGGAAGCAGTCCGGGCCACGGCCCGGAAATCATTCAGAACAATCAGGAGACCGTATGAAATCACCTCATCCGAACTTGTCGGCCTGCCGGCTCGCCGTGCCCGGCGCGACGGTGGCGCGCGCGGCGCGTGCCCCGGCCGCGCTGGTCGCGCTCGCGCTGCCGCTGGTCGCGCCGGCCGTGCAGGCGGCGAGCTGCGATAACCAGGCGCTGCCCGGCGCGGCGGCCTGCGTCTCGACCATCCCGGCCGGCCAGACCGTCACCGGCACCACCATCAACAACGGCGGCACGCAGACGGTGCGCGGCAGTGCCGTCGCCTCTACCGTGTCGTCGGGCGGCACCCAGACGATCTCCTCGGGCGGCGCGGCCAGCAACACGCTGCTCGCTGGCGGCCGACAGATCGTCTCGCGCGGCGGCCTGGCGAGCGGCACCACGGTCGGCAACGACGGCCTGCTCACGGTGTTCTCGGCCGGCTCGACGGTCAGCACGGTGGTGTCGTCGGGCGGCACGCAGTACGTTTCGGCGGGCGGCACCGCCACCGGTACCACGGTGGTGTCGGGCGGCAGCTTCGGCGTGTCGCGCGGCGGCATCGGCATCGACTCGGTGGTCGGCTCGGGCGGCCTGATGCGGGTCTATTCGGGCGGCCTCGTGTCGGGCAGCCTGGTGGCGGGCGGCAAGCAGTACGTGTCGGCCGGCGGCTCGGCGGTGGGCACGGTGGTCAGCGCCGGCTCGCAGGTGGTGTTCACGGGCGGCGCGGCCACCGCGACGGTGGTCAACGGCGGCACCCAGCTGGTGTCGGGCGGCGGCCTCGCGCAGGGCACGCAGGTCAACGCCGGCGGCGCGCAGACGGTGCTGCTGGGCGGCTCGGCCGCGCAGAGCACGGTGGCGGCGGGCGGCACGCTGACGGTGGACGTGGGCGGCGCGACGGCGGCCGGCCCGGTGGCGGCGCAGACGCTCGCGGGCGTGGCGCTGGCCGGCACGCTGACGATCGACGAGGCCGCGGCCGACGCGCTGACCGGCAACGCCGCGCTCAGCGTCGACCAGCTCGCGATGCAGGGCGGCACCGTGCAGTTCGCGGCGCCGCGCACGGGCGGCTTCAAGACCGTCACGGTCACGCAGCTCTCGGGCAGCGGCCAGTTCGTGCTCAACACCAACGTCGGCGCGGGCCAGGCCGACCGGCTGGTGGTCGAGCAGGGCACCGGCGCCTACACGCTGGCGGTGCATGACGCGAGCACCACGGCCGCGGCGGCCGGCACGCGTCTCGAACTCGTGCAGGCGGCCGGCACCGGCGCGACCTTCTCGCTGGCGGGCGGCAACGGCATCGACGTGGGCGCCTACAAGTTCGCGCTGCAGAACGACGACGGCGATTACTTCCTCGCCAACACCGGCCAGACCAGCGACATCGCCTCGGTCGCGCAGGCCGCGGCGGCCACCGCGCCGCTGCTCTGGTACCAGCAGCTCGAAACCGCGTTCTCGTATCTCGGCGACCTGCGCAACGGCGCGGACGGCGGCGGCCAGCTCTGGGTGCGCGCCTACGACCAGCGCATGAAGACGAGCCCGGGCGGCACCGCCACCGAGCTGACGCTGTACGGCGCGCAGATCGGCCGCGACTGGAGCATCGCCACCCACGCCGGCACGCTGCACGTGGGCGCCACGGGCGGCTACGCCGAGGCCAGCGAGAGCTTCGACGGGATCGGCAACGGCACCGCGCGGCCCTGGAACATCGGCGCCTACGCGGGTTTCGACACGCCCTCGGGACTGTTCGCCGACACCGTGGTGCGCTACCTCGGCTTCAAGCAGTCGCTCGGCGTGACGACGGCCGGCAACCAGGCGAGCGGCGACTACGCGCAGTCCGGCCTCGCGGTCTCGCTCGACGCCGGCAGGCGCTGGCGGCTCGGCCAGCGCTGGTGGGCCGAGCCGCGGCTCGAGGTGACCTGGCAGCATGCCGGCGCGATCGCCTACGAGAGCTCGCTCGGCACGCCGGTCATGCTGCAGTCGAAGTCGCTCGTGTTCGGCGGCGCGGGCGCGCGCGTGGGCACCTCGCTCGCGGTCGGCGACCTGAAGCTCGATCCCTACGTCGGCGTCGAGGCGATGCACGTGTTCAACGCCGGGCTCGGCGACACGATCGGCGGCACCGCGCTCGACACCACGCTGCCGAAGACCTGGATCAACGCGGACCTCGGCGTGGGCGCGTCGCTCACGCGCCACGTGCGCGCCTGGGGCGCGTTCGGCTACGGCAAGGGCCACGACTATTCGCAGCCGTGGGCCGTGACGGTGGGGATCAGCTATGTCGACTGAGTCGCTGGCGGCGCGGCGCCGGACCGCGTCGGTGATCGAGGCGGCGATGTCGGCCGTCTCCACGTCGGTGGCCGGCGTGACCGGCGACCCGCGCATGCCGGTGGTGGCGGTGCCGGCCGGCCGGCTCGCCGCGCCGGGGCAGGGCGCGCCGGCAGGCGCCGACGCGCATGCGTTGGCCGTGCGTCCCGCGCCCGATGCAAACCCCGCGCCGGCCCCCGCCGACGGCGCCGGCGCGCTGCCGGCCGCGATCGTCGATCCCGGTCCGCCGGTGATCGAAGGCCCGCTCGGGATCCGCTACGACTTCAACTACGGCTGCCGCGTGCAGGTGCCGGCCGGGCCGTGGCGCGTGCGGCTGCTCGATCTCGACGCCGACGTCGTGCTGTTCGACGAACCGGTCGACGACGGCATCGTCAGCAGCACCAGGAAGTATTTCGTGCGGTTCCGCATCGAGGTGCTGCGCGACGGCGAGCTGGTGTTCGAACACGACTACGACGCGCGCGGCCAGCGCGTCTACATGCGCCTGCCGGTGGGCACGCTCGGCGACATCCTGGCGTGGTTCCCCTATGTGGACGAATTTCGCCGCATGCACGGCTGCGAGGTCTCGGTGTCGATGGGCGCGGCGCTCTGGACGCTGTTCGAGGACGCCTACCCCGAACTCGACTACGTGCCGCCCGACGACGAGCCGAAACTGCTCGCGCGCAGCTACGCGAGCTACTACCTCGGCATCTTCTTCCCGTGCGACGACCGCACCCATCAGCCGACCGACTTCCGCGTGAGCGGCCTGCAGAAGACGATTCCGTACCTGCTCGGACTGATGGCCGTGGAGCGCCGGCCGCGGATCGCCGTGCGCGACACGACGCGCACCATCGCCGAGCCCTACGTGGTGATCGCGGCGCAGTCGTCGTCGCAATGCAAGTACTGGAACCACCCGACCGGCTGGTACGAGCTCGTGAAGTTCCTGAAGGCGAGCGGCTACCGTGTGCTCTGCATCGACCGGCAGCCGGCGCACGGCGACAAGCTGATGTGGAATCTGATCCCGTACGGCAGCGAGGATTTCACGGGCGACCTGCCGCTGCAGCAGCGCGCGAGCCTGCTGCTGCACGCCGACTTCTTCATCGGGCTGTCGAGCGGGCTGTCGTGGCTGGCCTGGGCGCTCGGCAAGCCGGTGGTGATGATCAGCGGCTTCACGCATCCGCTCAACGAGTTCGAGACGCCGTGGCGCGTGATCAACCATCACGTCTGCAACAGCTGCTGGAACGATACGTCGATCGAGTTCGACCATCGCGATTTCGCCTGGTGTCCGCGCCATGCGGGCACCGACCGGCAGTTCGAATGCTCGCGCATGATCACGCCGGGGCAGGTGATCCGCACGGTGCGCAGCCTGATGACGAATCTCGATCTCGATCCGCGCCGGGCGGCTTCGGAGCCGGCCTGAACGCGGCGCGCCCGGCGCGTGCGCGCCGGGCGCCGTATACTGGCGGCCCGCCTTGACTTGACGTCCCGCCGAACCCAGCCGTGCCCAAGCCGCCCCATTCCCAGTCCGCCGCCGGCCACGAGCCGGCATCCTCGTCGGGCCAGGACGATCCGCGTCCGCTGCCGCCCGTGCCGCCCGAACTCGAGGACTGCTGCCAGTCCGGCTGCTCGCCCTGCGTGTTCGATCTCTACGACGACGCGCTCGAACGCCACCAGGCCGAACTCGCCGCGTGGCGCGAACGCCATCCGGAAGCCGGGCCGTACTGACCGCGTGGCCCGCGCCGTCGTGACTCCGGCGGCGCGGGCCGACATCGTCCAACACCGCCCGACGCACGGACCTCCGTCTCTAGCTGCCGGCGATCGACAGGCCCGGGCAGTAATGCGTCGCCGACAGGTTCAGGCTCGTGCTCTGCGTGCTGCGCGCGCCCGACGCGTTCGAGGTGCGCGGATCGAGGAAGAGGTGCGCGTTCGAGGCGCCCGCCGGAGCCGTGAACTTCATGCTGACCTTCCACCAGTTGCCGACCTTGCTCGCCGACAGCGTCGAGCCGCCCGCGCCCCACGTACCCGGCACGATCACGCCGTTGTTGGTGTTGAGCACGCCCGCGAACTCGGTCTGGTTGCCGTCGTCGGTCTGCACCGAGAAGGCCGGGAAGATCGTTTGCCCGGTGCTGGCCGGCAGGTAGTCCGTGAACACGTAGGTCTGGCCGCCCTGGATCTTGACCCACTGGTCGATTTCCGAGAACGGGCTGCCGCTGGCGTTGCCGATCACGGCCGCGTAGTTGGTGGTGCCGGAGATATCCGTGGTCAGCGAGATCACCGAACCCTGCGCGCCCGGATGCCATGCCGAGGTGTTGGCGAGCGCGAGCGGCTGGGTGGCGAGGTTGCCGGCCTGGCAGGCGGCGGCCGTGGTGTCGGTGGGCGGGCCGTAGAAGGTCTGGATGCTGCCCTGCACGGCGTTGTCGGCGGCGTCGGAACTCATCTTCGTGATGATGGCGCCTTCGTAGAACTCGATCGGCGCATCCGATTCGTCGCCGCCCTCGCCGAGCGACAGGCCGCCTTCCCAGCGGCCCAGGAAGCGGTGCCCGGTGTCGCCGAAGAAATCGACCGCTTCGGGCGGCACGCCCGAGTACACCGAGGTCAGCACCGCCTGCGAGGCGTCGCCGCCCTTCACCGCGAAGTGGTTGGCCTGCGTCTGCGGCGAGTATTTCGCGAGCACGGTGACGAAGCCTTCCGTGAGCGGCTGCTTCGGTCCATAAAGATAGACGCCGGCCTCGGCATCGACGCCGGGCCAGTTCACGCCGGTGTCGTTGGCCGAGTAGGTCGGGCCGCCGTTCTTGTAGCCGGGGCCGTAGCCGAACACGGCCGCGTTGCCGCTGGCGTAGGCGAGCCCGAACATCATGCCTTCGATCTGCCCCTTGGCGCCGTTGGCGTCCACCATCACCGGGTCGCCCGGGATCGACGCGCCCGACGGCGGCACCGTGCCGGAGCCCTGGAACGTGCCGCTCGAATTGTCTTCCATGTTGCCGTAGGTGCCGCAGCAGGCCGAGGTGGAGCCCGCGGGCAGGTTGGTGCCGGCCACCATGTATTCGGCGATTTCGGTGTCGCCGATCGACTGGTTCACCGTGCCGATCCGGTTGCGGTACGACTGGTGCGCCACGATGTCGAGCGCCACCGTGGTGCGCCCGCCGGGCACCGGCACGAAGCGGATCCTCGACGGCGACTTGTCGCCCGCGAACGGCAGGTCGTTGCCGATCGTGATCGCCTGGTTGGTGGGCGTGGGATTGTTGACGAGGGCGGGGAAGTTCACCGACGGGCGGTGGACCTGTACCGTCACGGTGTTGCCGTTCGGCAGGCTCAGCTGCGCGAAGCCGCCCGTTACCGGCACGGTCTGCCCGGTCGCGTTGATGGTCAGCGTCTTCGCCTGGTTGTTGACGACGTTCAGCGTCGCGGCCACGTTGCCGAACTGGCCGGCGCTCTGCAGAGGCGCGACCAGATCGATCTGGTCGTAGATGTCGTCCACCACGCAGCCGCTCGCGTCGCTGCCGCAGGCTTGCTTGATCGCGTCGAGATTGGTGGTGCCGACCAGGTTCGCGGCCACGCCGGAGCCGGCCGTGTACGGGAAGATGTTGGTCCGCGCGTTGGTGGTCAGGTTCAACACGCGGAACAGCGGCCCGGTGTAGTGCTTCGTCAGCAGGCGCGTCACGCTGTGCGCGGCCGAACAGGCGGTGCCGGCCGCCGCGAGCGCGTCGCAGGGCAGGGCTGCTGCCGTGGCCGCGGCGCTGCCGGTCGCCGCGCCGCCGGTGGTCGCCTCGGTGTTCTGCGGCGTGGTTTCTCGCAGCGACTGCGATCCCGCGCTGCCCGAATCGCCGTTGCAGGCGGCGAGGGTCATCGTCATGGCGGCCAGCGCCATGGTCAGCTCATTTTGTTTCCACATAGCCAGCTGCTCCTTTTGTTTCGGTCATGTAAATAATCAGTTTTCCGAACTATATGATTGATGAATCAACGGCGAAACTGCCTAGCAATGCTTACTAAATGGGACGAAGCAAACGAAACGCCTTCATCCACCTGGTTCGCTTCATCCGGGTTGCCGCCGTCCATCGCGCCTTGCCGTGCGAGCCCGGCGAACAGCGAACGCCCGACACGGCGCGTTCGCGAGGGCCGCGCGGCGGTGGCGGCGGCCACCATGCCGGGCGGATTCGTCGGATTCGGGAAAGGCAAGGAAATGCGGACGGCCGTCCCGCACATCGGCACGCGCGTCGCATGGCCCCCCCGGGCCTGGACGTGCCATCTGCTGGGCGTCGTGACCGGCGGGCGTGCCGCCGGCCACGACGTGTATCGAAATCAGATCGGGTGGGCGCGTGTCGCGCGCCGGCGCGGACGCGGCACCGACCGGTGCCGCCTTGACGCGTTATCGTTTGCCACGGCTTGCCATCATCGTCTCCATGTCCGGTCGGACGCGTCGATCATATTGGGCATACAGGCTGGTGATATTGCTTACTAATAATATTGCTTCATGCCTCGAATTTACGAGCTAGGGCAATCCCGTAGCGTGCGCGGCGGCCTGCCGAGCGGTGGGGGCGGCGCGATCGGGGATGATGGCCGGCGGGTGTCGGAGTGGGTCGGCGGGCCAGTGGCGCGAGGCGAGCGAGCCGCGAGAAATGCGGCGCAACGCCGGCGGGACGGGGCCGAGCGGCCCGCGATGCGAGCCGGATCGGGCTGCGCGTCATCCGCGCGGTGCCGTCGCGCCACGCTGCGGCACTCGACGGTGCGCATCGCATGCTGCCTGGCCCGAGCCGGTTGGGTTACGCTCGGGAAGCCGCCGCACGCGCCGCCGCTCCGTGAGTCGTTCAGGAAATTAATATCATTAATATATTTTTTCCCGCGCCCCCGGCCGGCGATACTGCCGGCAGCGGGGCCGCCGGTCCGCTGCCTTTTTTCCGTTCCTGCCGCGATCGCCACCGTGACACGCCCGACCCGACGCCGCCCCACGATGACCGACATCGCCAAGCTCGCCGGCGTGTCGCAATCCACCGTCTCGCTGGTGCTGAACCACGCGAGCGGCACGAAGTTCTCGGATGCCACGCGCGAGAGGGTGCTGAAGGTCGCCCACCAGCTCGGCTACCGTTTCCTGCCGCGCGAACCGGCGGCGCCCCGCGCCGACGAGCGCGACCTGATCGTCTATCTCGCCGACGAGATCTCCACCAGCCCGCATCCGGTGGTCAGCATCGACGGCGCGCGCGACGGCGCCTATGCGAACGGCAGGATGCTCGCCGTGTATTCGACCCACGGCAACCTCGACATCGAGCGCCGCGTGCTCGACGCGGTGCTGGCGATGCCGAACCTGTGCGGCGTGGTCTACGCCACCGTCTACACGCGCAAGGTCGTGCCGCCGCCGCAACTGCTGGGCGTGCCGGCCGTCTTGCTGAACTGCTACGCGCCCGACAGCCCGCTGTCGTCGGTGGTGCCCGCCGAGGTCAGCGGCGGCCAGGCCGCCACCGATTTCCTGCTGCGCGCGGGCCACCGGCGGATCGGCTACATCAACGGCGAACCGTGGCAGGACGCGGCACACGACCGTCTGCGCGGCTATCGCACCGCGCTCGCCACGGCCGGCATCGCGTTCGCGCCCGAACTGGTGCGCGAGGGCGACTGGAGTTCCGGCGCCGGCTTCGAGCAGGCGCTGTCGCTGCTGCGCGAGCCGCGCCCGCCCACGGCGATCTTTTGCGCGAACGACCTGATGGCGCTCGGCGCGATCGAGGCGGTCAAGCAGCTCGGCCTGCGCGTGCCCGACGACGTGTCGATACACGGCTACGACGACCAGGAAATCGCGCGCCACACGCATCCGCCGCTCACCACGGTGGTATTGCCGAACTACGAGCTGGGCCGCTGGGCGGTGGAGATCCTGATGCAGGAGGCGCAGCACCGCGCGCTCGGCGTGCCGGTGCGCCGCCATGCGATCAAGCTCGACGGACCGCTCGTCGAGCGCGGCTCGGTGCGCGCGGTCGTGACGGCGCCGCATTCCGCCGACGCCTGAACGGCGCGCGGCGCGTCGCATCCGGGCGTGGGAGCGGGAAGGGTGCCGCTCAGCGCGGCGGCGTCGCCCGGTTGGCCCAGCCGCCGTGATCGGCACGCAGTTGAAGCCCGCGCTTCGCGAACGCATAGCCGGTGCGCAGGATCATCACGCCGATCAGCGTGGCGGCCAGCTGGTCGAGGTGCGGCAGGCCGAAGCGCGCGCCGGCCAGCGCCAGCGTGGCGAGCAGCAGCGTCATCGCGTCGATGCGGATGTGCCACGCGCTCGCCTCGATCAGCGCGGCGCCGCCGATCGCGCGCGCGCGGCCGAGCATCCAGCGCGACAGCGATTCCTTGCCGGCCAGCGCGATGCCGAGCACGGCGAACGAGATCAGGTCGGGCGAGATGTCGGGCGGTGCGTAGAGATGGGTGGCGGCCTGCCAGATCATCTGCGTGCCGGTGGCGAGCAGCAGCAGGCCGAGCCCGACCAGCGCGAGCGGCTCGTAGGTCGGCCGCTGTTCGGGCGGCAGCTTCGCATCGAGCCGGCAGGCGAGCAGCAGCAGCGCGTCGGCGAGCAGGTCGATCGCCGCGTGGAGCGTGTCGGCGAGGATCCCCGACGAATGCGTCGCGTAGGCGGCGCCGGCCTGCGCGGTCATCAGCAGCAGGTTGACGACGAGGCTCGTCGTCAGCACCCGGCTGGTGATCGCATGGACGGAGTGTGACGCGCGCGCTGGGCTCGGCATGGAGGCGTGGGGAAGGTCTGTTCTGCTGGTCGAAGCCGGACTTTATCGGCGGCAAATGGCAGACCGATGACAAGCCGGATGTGCGTGCGGCCCGAGAATTCACGGGGGCGGCAAACGCGGCGATGTCACAAGGATGTCATCAACGGACCGCCCGGATCGGCGTTCAAGCGGGCTTCAGGCGCGCTTCAAGCGGGCTGCAAGCGGCGCCCGAGGCGGCGAATGCCACGCGCGAGGCGGAACAGCGAAGCGGAAAACGGAGCGCGGAAAGCAGGACGGCCCGCCCGCCGCGACAGCGGCAACGGGCGAGCCGTGGTGAGGCCCGAGGGGAGCGGGCCAGGGGAGGAAGCTTATTTCGTTGCGGAGGCAACCGCCGCGCCGGCGTCCATCAGGCCGGCACCCGGGGCCATCGCCGTACACGACGACGTGCTCGACGCCGTGATCTGCGACGGGCGCGCCGTGGCGGCCAGCTTCTGCGCGATCTGCGCGGGCGTCAGGCTCGGATTCAGCGACAGCATCAGCGCGGCCACGCCGGCCACTTGCGGCGCGGCCAGGCTCGTGCCGCTGTTGAGCGCGTAGGTGTCGCTGCCCGGCGTGGTGGTGCCGGTGTTGCTGGTCGAGAGGATGTTCGAACCCGGCGCGCTCAGCGTGATCTCGCTGCTGAAGTTGCTGTACCAGGCACGCTTGGCGGTGGAATCGGTGGCGCCCACCGCGATCACGCCGGTGCAGTTCGCCGGGCGGTCCTGCGCGTTGGCGAGGCCGTCGTTGCCGGCCGCCACCACCACCGTCACGCCGCGCGCGATCACGTCGTTGATCGCCGACTGGAACGTGCTGCCGCACGGGCCGCTGCCGCCGAGGCTCAGGTTGATGATCCTGGCCGGCGTGGTGTTGTCGGGCACGCCCGCCACCGAGATGCCGGCCGCCCAGCGCATCGCGTCGGCGATGTCGCTGGTGGTGCCGCCGCACTTGCCGAGCGCGCGCACCGGCAGGATCTTGCCGAACCAGCTCGCGCCGGCGATGCCGATGCCGTTGTTGGCGCTCGCGCCGATCAGGCCGGCCACTTCCGTGCCGTGCCAGGTGCTGTTGCTCGGTGCGCTCGCGCAGTTGTAGAACGGGCCCGACGAATCGCTGAGCTCGGCCTGCGTGACCCAGTCGCCCGGATCGGTCGCGTCGGAGCTGCGGCCGTGGCCGTTGTTGCCGGTGTTCACGTCGGTGATGAAGTCGTAGCCGGGCAGCAGGTTGCCGGAGATGTCGGCGTGCGGGCGGTAGCCGGTGTCGATCACCGCGGTGACGACGTTCGACGCGCCGGTGGTCAGGTTCCAGGCGGCCGGCATGTTCACGCCCGCGGTCGGGTCGAAGTCGTTCCACTGCTGCGAGTAGTCCGGGTCGGTCGGCGTGGTGCTGACGAACAGGCGCCGGTCCGGCTCGGCGTAGGCCACCTCGCTGTCGGCCGCGAAGGCCTGCGCGAGCGTGGCCGCGTCGGCCGAGGCCACGCGCTTGCCGAGCGAGACCACCGCCGCGCCGTCCGACATGGTGCGTTCCAGCTGCACGTTGTCGAAGCTCGGCAGCGCCGGGGCGGCGGCCGTCGAGGCCAGCACGCGGGCCTGCAGGCGTTGCGCGTTCCACTGCGTGAGCACGCGGCTGATCACGTCGCCGACGCGCGTCGTGTCGGAGCTGGCGGCCAGCGTGCGGGCGCCGTTCGCGAGGCTGGTGGACGAGGCCGACGTGAGCTTCACGATCAGGTGATCGACGGGCGCGTCGAGCGTGCCGACCGTGGCCGGGGTCGGCGTGGCGTTGCTGTTGCCGCTCGAGGTGGTGGTGGTCGTGCTGGTGCTGGTGCTGGCGGTGTTGGCCTGCGCGGTGGCGAGGGCGGTGGTGCAGAGCTGGCTGGAACTGGTGGAGGTACCCGAGGTGCTGGTGGAGGTACCCGAGGTCGAGGTGCCGCTGCTGGTGCCGGCGGCCGGGCTCGCGGCGGACCCCGAATCACCGCCGCCGCCGCCGCAACCGGCTATGACGGAGGCGACCAGCGTCATCGAAACGACGGAGGCCAGGGTACGAAGCTGACCCGCACGCGGATTGGCGGAGTGGAAACGCTCGATTTTCATGTTCTCGATCCTGACAATGCAACCGCAAGCCCGCGGTCTGGGCGGCCGGTTTCCGACGAGGCGGCGCGACACCCCGGTCGCGTCCGCCGCCATCGTCCTGCTGGAAAGCGGCTCGTATCCTGTTCGCGCCGCGCTGACGCGCGCGGCAGTGACTGCTACTCCGGGTAACGGCGGGCCTTAACATTTCTTAACTGTTAAATATCGAGTTTTGCCCGGGATTTCCTCCGGACATTCGGGGGACGGAACGCAGACGCAGGCGGGTACTAGAGGGGCCTATCGAATCGCTCGAATAGAGCCATAAAAGCACGGCTAATCATGGGATTCGGGGCGGAGCCGAAACGCGTCCGGAGGCCCGGCCGGCGGCCGAAAACGGGCGGGATTCGGCAGACGAATAAAACGTTTCCGGAATTGCCATTGCTAAAAAACAGGCCAAAAAACCGCTCGGCGAAGCGCGGGCGAAGCGGGGGGGGCGAAGCGGGGCGTGTGAGCTCCGCCGGGGTGTCGAGCCGGGGCCCGCCCGGTGCTGTCCGGTGCCGCGTTTGGCGTGCGGATGCGATCATGGGGGCGGGCGCCGATCGCCACGGTGCCGGGGCTTCAGACCGACTCCACCACGAGGACCGACAGATGACCGCAAGCTCTCCCCATGGATTGAACCGCTTCAAGGCCGCGCTCGCGGCGCGCCGGCGCCAGATCGGCTTCTGGGTGTCGATGGCCGAGCCGTACCTGGCCGAGGTGACCGCGACGGGCGGTTTCGACTGGCTGCTGATCGACGGCGAGCACGCGCCGAACGACGTGCGCAGCATCGTGGCGCAGCTGCAGGCGGTGGCGCCGTACCGCGCCGAGGCCGTGGTGCGCCCGGTCGAGGGCAACACCGCGCTGATCAAGCAGCTGCTCGATGCCGGCGCGCGCACGCTGCTGGTGCCGATGGTCGAGACGGCCGAACAGGCGCGCGGGCTGGTCTCGGCGGTCCGTTATCCGCCGCGCGGCATGCGCGGCGTGGGCAGCGCGGTGGCGCGCGCCTCGCGCTGGAACCTGCGCACCGACTATCTCGACATCGCGGACGAGGAAGTCTGCCTGCTGGTGCAGGCGGAAAGCGCGACCGCGCTCGGCAATCTCGAGGCGATCTGCGCGGTGGACGGCGTGGACGGCGTGTTCATCGGGCCGGCGGACCTGGCCGCCTCGATGGGGCATCGCGGCGAGCCCGGCCATGCCGACGTGCAGTTCGCGATCGACGACGCGATCGCGCGCATCGTGCGCTCGGGCAAGGCGGCCGGCACGCTGACCGGCGACGCGGCGCTCGCGCGCCATTACCTCGCGCTCGGCTGCACGTTCGTGGCGGTCGGCGTGGACGTGCTGCTCTACGCGAACGCCGTGCGCGCGGTGGCGGACGCGTTCGGGGTGGGGCCGGCCGGCGCCTGAGCGTGCGTGATCCGGGGTGAGAGGGCGCTTGCGCGCCGGCTGCGTGTTACCGCCGTAACGGTGCGAACGCGGCGCCCGGCAAGGCTCGCCCCGCGGGGGGCAGCGCGCCGGAAAGATCCGGTAAGACGCCGAAATTGCATCTGCGCGCGCAAATTCATACAGTGGAACGCACTCTTTCCCCAAAGAGTGTTATCGAAACGCGGTTGGCCTCGGCTCCGGACCCCTCCGGGCCGAGGCATTTTTTTTGGTTCGTCGGGGTTGGGGGAAGGGAGCGCAGCGACCGGGAATGGCCACCGATTCGTGCGAACCGGATCCACTCGGAGGGTTTGCCCGGCATGATCCACGCGATATCTCCGGCACACGGCGCTAGCGGGCCCTGCCTGTCGCCGCGAGCCATTGCCGCGAAAACGTCTTTCGCAACCCGGACGTTGCCCGGGATGCTCAGCAAAATCTCTCCGTTTCCCAACGTCGGGACGAGTCCGATCCACCCGGATGGCGGCGACCTGCCGCCGATTCAGCCGATATCGACTTTCATCGCGAAGTTCCAGGTGCCGGCGCCGTTTTTGGCCAGGCCGATCATCATCAGGCCGAGCGACTCGAGCGTGGCGGCCATGTGTAGCCCGCCCACATCCAGCGGGCGCAGTCCGAGATGCTCGAGGAAGGTCGACACCCGCGCCTTGGCCGCCGGATCGTCGGCGGCGATGAACGCGTCCAGGCGTGCGCCCCTGGCAAGGACGTGGCCGAAAAGGGTGTTGAACGCCTTCACGACATGCGCGCCGGCGGGGAGGCCCCTGGCTATTTCCTGCGCGCCGGAACTGCCGTGAGGGGTAACGAGGCCGGACAGGTCGGCGGCCGCCGGGTTGGTGATGTCGACGATCACCTTGCCGTCGAGCGCGTCCCCGTAATCGGCCACCGCCGCCGCCGCACCGCTGTATGGCACGGCAAGGATGACGATGTCGCCCGCCGGCGCGGTGCCGTACGTCCCGGTGGTCACTCCGGCTGCGAACTGGTCGGCCAGCGCCTGCGCGCTGGCGGGGTCGCGGCTGGCCACCTCGACGGTGTGTCCGGCCCTGGCGATACGGCCGGCGATCGCCGCGGCCATGCCGCCTGCTCCGATGATGCTGATCGTGCTCATATGTGGTTTCCTCGCAAGTCGGGGTATTGCCCTTCGTTTCGCCACCGGGCCTGTTGCGGCCCGATGCGCTGCCTCGGATCGACTCAGCCGGCAGGAAAATAATGGCCGTTGTCCAAATCGGCGAGCAGGCCGGGCCTGGCGGGTTTCCAGCCGAGGGTCTGGCGGGTGATGGCATTGGATGCCGGAAGGTCCAGCGTGACCAGGTTCGAGAGGAATCCGAAATATCCCGGCAACATCAATACGTCCGCGGGAATGGATACGGCAGGCAGGTTCAGGCGGCTGCCAATGGCCTCGGCGATTTTGCGGAACGGAATACCATCGTCGGCAATCGCGTGCCAGTTCCTGCCGGCCGGACCCTTCTCCAGGGCCAGGCGGAACAGGACGGCGAGATCGCGGGCATGCACGGCCGGCCACCGGTTCGCACCGTCTCCGGGATAGCCCGTCACGCCCTTCTGCTTCGCGAGCCCGATCAGCAGCGGGAGGAAGCCGGCTTTGTCGGTCGTGCTGTGCATGATGGTCGGAATCCGCACAATCGACGATCGCACACCCTTCCCGGCGAGGCCGATCACGGTGGTCTCCACGATGTTGCGAACCCGCAGGGTGCCCCTGTACGCATCGCCGCCGGGAAGGGGCGGATCCTCCTCGGTGGCTGGCCGGCCCAAGCCGTCCCATCCGGGCGATCCAATGCTGCCCGACACGACCAGCGGCTTTCCGGTCCCTTCTAGTGCCTCGCCGTATGCGAGCATGATCTGGTGCTCGGCTGCGGCCACGGCGTCGATGCCGCCGGACGGAAGCAGGTCTTGCCGATGCGCGACGTGGATGACGCCGTCGGAGCCCGCCGCCGCCGCCTTGAGCCCGTCGAGATCCTCCAGGCCGCCGCGGCGCACCTTCGCGCCGAGCGCGGACACCGCCGCGGCGGCCGAGTCCGACCGGGCGAGGCCGGTGACCTCGTGGCCGGCGGCGATCAGTTCGGAGATGATGTACGGACCGGAGTGGCCGGTCCCGCCAGTGACTAAAACGTGCATGTTGCGGCTCCTTGCAGGTTGCCGTGGTGTAAGAAGTGCTGGTGCCGCGTTCAGCCGGGCAGGCTGACGCCGGGCGGGAAACTGGCGTGTTCGACGGAGTGGGTCATGAGGCCCGGCCACGGCATGCAGGCGTGTTCCGGCGTGCGTGCCTTCCCGACGTCGCGACTCGTCACCTCGACGGTGTGTCCGGCCTTGACGGCAAGACCGCCAATCGCTGCGGCCATGCCGCCGGCTCCAATGATGCTGATGTTGCTCATGCGCCGTCTCCTCGACGGGCGGCGCCATACGTTCCGGGTCACATGGTTTGAGCTACTATGTCGATCAGTGATCCAAATATATGGATCACTGATCCATATGTCAAGAGATACCCATGCGAGCCGACGCGAAAAAAAACTACAGTCACATCCTCACGATCGCGAGTGAGGTTCTTCTCGAGGATGGCGCCGATGTCTCGATGCGCGATATCGCCCGTCGGGCCAATGTCGGACTGGCGACGCTGCTTCGTCACTTCCCGTCGCGGGAAGCCTTGTTGGAAGCGCTGCTATGTACGAATCTGGATGCGCTGACGCGGAAGGCGGGGGAACTCGAAAAATCCAGTTCACCTGGCGAAGCGATCCTGTCCTGGTTCCGCGAATGGATGACGTTTGCCCAAAGCTATCGGGGCGTTGTCGCCCTGATGGCGGCAGCGCATACCAACCCGGACTCCGCGCTTTACGCTTCATGCGCGGCGGTGCATTCCGCGAGCGCGCGGCTGTTGCTGCGTGCTCAAGCCGAAGGGGCGGCACGCGCCGACATGAATGGGGACGACATGTTCGGCTTGATGGCGGCGCTCGGCTGGCTTGCCGATCTGCCCTCGTTCGCGCCGCGGGCGGATCATCTTGCTCACCTCGTTACGAGCGCGATCCTGACGACCCGGTCCGGCGGCGATGTGAAAAAGAAGGGCGTCCCAAAGGCGACGCGCCGGGGTGGCCCGGAATAGAAGGATGGGGGGAGATCAGTGGAACCCGACCCGGATGCGGTTTCCGAGGTTGGAAGCGTAGCCGGAAGGTTCCGCGTCCAGTGAACAGATCAGCAGTGCGAACTTGTATGAGCCCGGCCGTCGGAAAGCGCGACGCTCGCCGATGCGAGCGTTCGGCCCTCAATGAATCCCGGCAAGGGATCAGGTCGAGATGTCGAGATGCATTTACGCGGCGTCGCGGTCCGCGAATATGCGTGCCATTGCCTCCGCGTTCTCCGTTCCCCAGGTGCAGAGCGGGACGATGGCATCGGCCAGGCTGCGGCCGAGCGGAGTCAGCGCGTAGTCCACGCGTGGCGGCACTTCCTTGTAGTCCGTCCTCGCCATGACCCGATCGGCTTCCAGATCCTTCAATTGCTGGATCAGCACCTTGTCGCTGACGCCAGGGATCAAGCGCTTGAGTTCGCCGTAGCGTTTTGCGCCGTCGCGCAGGAAAAACAGGACCAGCGGTTTCCACTTGCCGGAGATGATTCGGAGCGTGGCGTTAAGCCCGCAGCCGGTATCGCAGATTTCGCGCGGTGTCGTCATGTCGAGGTACTTACCAAAAAGTGCATACTTGTTTAAAGGTAACCGGGTCGGGATACTGGCGCAACCACGACTCAGGATTGAAGAAATGACCAGACTGAACGGAAAGACCGCGGTGATCACCGGCGGTGCCACCGGCATCGGCTTTGCCGCGGCAAAGCGTTTCATCGACGAAGGCGCCTTCGTCTTCATCTTCGGCCGGCGGCAGGACGCACTCGACGACGCCGTGTCCAGGCTCGGGCCCAACGCCCGCGCAGTGAGGGGCTCGGTCTCCGACCTGGCTGACCTTGGGCGACTGTACGAGGCGGTGAAAGCCGAGCGCGGAACGCTTGACGTCGTCTTCGCCAACGCCGGGTCGGGAAGCCCGCTTCCGCTCGGCAGGATCACCGCCGAGCACATTGACGACACCTTCGACACCAACGTAAAGGGGACGATCTTCACGGTCCAGGCGGCGCTTCCGCTGATGGGCCCCGGCGGTTCGATCATCCTGACCGGCTCGAGCGCCGGCACCACGGGCGCCCCGGGATTCACGGCCTATAGCGCGAGTAAAGCGGCAGTGCGCAACCTTGCGCGGACCTGGGCCGAAGACTTGAAGGGCACCGGCATCCGCGTCAACGTGCTGTCGCCCGGGGCGACGGCGACCGAACTTGCCAGGGAGGCGCTGGGCGAGGAAGGCCAGAAGGCCTACGGGGCGATGACGCCGCTCCAGCGCATGGCCGATCCGGCGGAAATTGGAGCGGTGGCCGCCTTTCTCGCGTCGCCGGACAGCAGCTTCATGACCGCGAGCGAAGTCGCAGTGGACGGCGGCCTGGCGCAACTCTGACGAATCACGCCCTGTCGGTCCATTCGATTCCCGGGAATGGCGCGGGGTGCGATTGAAATAAAGGAATCCTCATGAATCACGCAATCATCGGCTTCGGCAATCTCGGCAAGGCCCTGGCCAGGGCGTTCGCGCGCAACGGCATCGAAGTGTCCGTTGCAACCACACGCGAGCCTGCAACCTTTGCCGCCGATGCGGCCGCGATCGGCCCCACCATCGTTCCCAAAACCTTGCTGGAAGCCGTCAAGGCGGACATCGTTTTTTTGGCGGTCCGCTTCGAGTCGCACGCGGATGTCGCGAAGTCGCTGCCCTCCTGGCGGGGAAAGACCATCGTCGACGCGACCAATGCCTACGGCGTGCCCCCTGAAACCCTGGAAGGGCAGCCATCGTCCCGGTTCGTCGCGAAGGCCTTCGCGGAGGGACGGCTGGTCAAGGGGTTTAACCATCTGGTCGCCGCGGTCCTTGCCCGGGATCCGACGGTTCATCGGGGCAGGAGAGTCGTGTTCCTGGCGAGCGACGACGACGGCGCCGCTGCCGATGTCGGTGCGCTTGCCGAAAGACTTGGATTTGCTCCAGTCAAACTTGGCGGCCTGTCGGAAGGCGGGTTGCTGGTTCAGGCACGCGGAAACAGCTGGGGCCCGCTCATTTTCAAGGATCTGGTGAAGTTTGACGACTAGGTCGAGATCGTGAATCCGGATCCCGTCCCGCCTCGTGAGAAAGGATAGCCAGTGTCCGGCTTGACGCCTGGCCGTCGGCTTCGGGTCGAACAGCGCCCGTCTGCGCCCATCCGCGAAGCACTCCTCCCGCGACCGCGTCGTCGGGCCCATCCCCGTTCAACCCGAGCGCCATCCCCGCGCCGTGCGAAGATGGCGATCCCGCCCGTTTCGGGCGCACCACGGAAAACCGATGAACGGATGGTGGACGGACACGATGGCCGGGCTCTGGCGAGCCGGCCTGTGGGATCTGCTCGAGCGCCTTTGGGAACTGCTCGTGATGGTGTTCCATTTCCTGCTGTGGCTGCTGCGCTTCCTCGGCGGCGGCTGACGCGGATGGGTTGCACCCCCTACAACTGCTCCGAAATCCGCCGCGACACGTCGAGCAGGCGGCCGAGATAACGTTCAACCACCTTGTCGACCGTCAGCGCCGACGAGAACCAGGTCAGCCCGATCGAGGCGACCACGAACTCGTTCTTCATCACCGGCACCGCGAGCGTGCCCGACACGGGCCGCACCTTCGCGTCGCGCAGCGCGTAGCCGCGCCGCCGCGTCTCGTCCAGCATCGCGCGCACCGCCTCGCGGTCGTGCGCGAGCGCATCCTCGGGATGATGGCTCTGGCGCACCACCTCCAGCAGCATCTCCTGCTCGTCGACCGAGCAGAACGCCAGATAGGCGCGGCCGATCGCGCGCGCGACGAGGCTCAGCCGCATGTTGATCGACGAGTGCAGCAGCGACAGCGGCGAATAGGGAATGGTGCTGTAGCGCACCACCAGCGCGTCCACGTCGAGCATCGCGACCGCGATCGGCCACTTGATCTCCTCGGTCAGCGCGCGCACCAGCGGCGCGGCGATCTCCACCACGCGCGGCACGTGGTGATAGCCCGAGTTGAGCGCGTTCACGCCGTCGAGCAGCCGGTATTCGCCGGGGCGCGCGCCGCGCGCCACCAGCCCGAGTTCCTCGAAGGTGCGCAGCAGCCGGATCAGCGTCGGCTTGGGCAGCGACGTCGACTGATGCAGGCTGTCGAGCGTCGAGACGGGCATCTGGTTCAGCGCGCGCAGCAGGGCGATGGCCCGCTCGACCGCGCGGATCGATGAATCGCGTTCCGGCATCGCAGGATCTTCACGAGAAGGGCCGGCCGCGGGCGCGGCGCGCGCCGCCGGCCGGCGATCGGGCGGATTATCGCATTCACGCCCGGCCGCCGCTGCCGCGCGCGAACGCGAGGGGGCCGCGCGGGTGCTGGCTCCTGTCCGGCCCCCCGCGGCGCCATCAGGATTGGCGCCACGCGCGCCGGGTTCGCGCCGCGTCACGCCATCATCGCCAGCGCGCCCTTGCGCAGCAGCGCCTGGTCGGAGCCGATCACGAACCAGTTCGCGCCCATCCGTTCGAACTCCCCGCATTCGCGCGCGTCGCCGAGCGCGACGCCGGGGATCTTGCCGGCCTGCCGGGCGATGTCGAGCACGGCGACGGTGGCGGCCATCACCTCGGGCGCGCGCGCGTCGGCGAGGCCGAACGACAGCGCGAGATCGGCGCGCCCGACGAACAGGCCGGCCACGCCGTCCACGGCCGCGATCTCGCGCGCGGCCTCGCAACCGGCGCGGCTCTCGATCTGGCAGATCACGGTGGTGCCGTTGCCGGCCGCCACCGCGGCCGCCATGCCGAGCGCGCCGTAGGCGGCGAAGCGAGGCGAGCTGGAGAAGCCGCGCTCGCCGTCGAGAAAGCGCGTGCGCGCCACCAGCCGGCGCGCGTCGTCGGCCGAATCGACGTGCGGCACCAGCAGGCCGCTCACGCCGAGGTCGAGCGCTGACTGGATCGTCGCCGGCTGCATGTCGGGAATCCGCACGAACAGCGGCAGGCCGACCGAGCGCGCGGCGATCACGAGCAGGTCGAGCGTGCCGCGATCGAACGGCGCGTGTTCGGCGTCGACCACCACGAAGTGCAGGCCGGCGCCGCCGAGGATTTCGACGATCTGCGGCGCGCCGGTCTTGACGAAGGTGCCGATGCGGCGGGAAGAAGTGTCGGACATGTCGGATCTCGATTGAACGGGGCAGGGCGCCATCAGCGCGGCTGGCGAGGCTGTTGTGGCTGTTGCGGACGGGAGGCCGAAGCGGCGCCGTCGTTGGTGGCGGCGGCGCTCGCACGCCGGCTCGCCAGCTCCATCGCGAACGCGGCCGCGCCGAGCGAGAGCAGGCACAGCGCCGGCAGCAGCATCGCGTAGCCGGCGTGGCCGAGCGCGCGGCCGAGCCACGGCATCGCGTTCTGCGCGAGGAAGCCGCCGAAGTTGCCGATGCTGCTGATCGCGGCGAGGCTCGCCGCCGCGCGCCGGCCGCTGAAGTATTTCGACGGCAGCGACCAGAAGCACGGCAGCAGCAGCGAGGTGCAGGGCGTGCCGATCACGAGCGCCGCGTAGCGCGCGGCCGGATCGCTCAGCAGCACGCTGGCGGTGAACGCGAGGCAGCCGACCGTGCCGATCGCCGCTGCCGCGACGCGCACGCGGCTCTCGCGCGTGAGCAGGCGCGGCACGGTGAGCAGCAGCACCGCCGTGAGCGCCCACGGGATCATCGTCAACAGCCCGTTGAGCGAACTCGACACGCCGAAGCCCTTGATCACCGTCGGCAGCCAGTAGATGAGCCCGTACAGCGAGGTCAGCATCAGCGTGTAGGCGAACGAGAACACCTGCACGCGGCGGTCGCGCAGCACGACCCAGACGTTGCCCTCGTGGTGGGCGGCGGGCGCCTCGTCGGCCACCATGCGCGCGAGCCGCGCTCGCTCGGCGGCATCGAGGAATGGCGCGGTCTCGATCGAGCGGGGCAGACAGGTCAGTACCACCGGCGCGAGCACCAGCGCCAGCACGCCGGTGACGATGAACACCCACTGCCAGCCGGCGTGGTGCATGACGCCGTCGAGCGAGAGCAGCGCGCCGCCGAACGCCGAGCCGAGCATGTTGCCGAGCGCGCTGCCGAGCGTGAGCAGCGCGATCGCGCGCACCTGGTAGCGGCGCGGGAACCAGACCGTCAGGTAATAGACGATGCCGGGATAGAGGCCGGCCTCGGCGGCGCCCACCAGGAAGCGCAGCGCCGCGAACATCGAGCCCGACGAGATCCAGGCGAGCAGCACGGTGGCCACGCCCCAGCTCAGCACGATGCGGAAGATCCATTTCGGCGCGCCGAAACGATGCACGCCGAGCGCGCTCGGGATCTCGAAGATCAGATAGCCGATGAAGAACAACGACGACGCGAGCCCGTAGGCGGTCTCGGTCAGGCCGATCTGATGCACCATCTGCAGCTTCGCGAAGCTGACGTTCATCTTGTCGATCACCGATACCAGATAGGTGATCAGGATCAGCGGCATGATGCGCCACCAGACGCGCCGGATCAGGCGCTCGTCGCTCGCGGCCGCGACGCTCCCGGTCGCGGCAAGGGTGATTTCCATGTCTCCTCCATCGGTCCCGCCGGGCGGGCCGCGCATTCTCGCGCGTCGGCCGGCTGTGTGTTATCGGGGTCATGCCTGACTGCGTGCAGGCCCACGGCGGGC
Organism: Burkholderia plantarii; assembly: GCF_001411805.1. NCBI lineage: Bacteria > Pseudomonadati > Pseudomonadota > Betaproteobacteria > Burkholderiales > Burkholderiaceae > Burkholderia > Burkholderia plantarii. The sequence goes on from NZ_CP007213.1 coordinate 1,525,719, forward strand.
AATACTACGCCGCGTCGATTTTGCCCTCCAGCGCGAATCCCGAGGATTTCGCGGTGCGGAATCCGTTGCATCGTCCCCCAATTGCATGCGGCCTGTCGCGCCCGGCACTTTTCGCTCTGCGAAATGTTCCGGAAACGCGCTTGGGTTCGCGGCACCTCGCATGGAACCATACGAGGCGTCGAGACGGGGTGGACGATTCCACGAGCCGCTCCGCTCGGCGATCCGTCGCCCGTCCACGAACGGGCCAAATCATCGGAGGAGACCTCATGAAAACTTCGCTGTCGCTGATCGCCGCCGCCGCGATCGCCTGCACGACGACGGCCCACGCGCAGAGCAGCGTGACGCTGTACGGCATCGTCGATGCCGGCTATCGCTACAACAGCAACGCGGGCGGCAAGACGCAGTCCGCGATTGCCGGCGGCAACGAGAGCGCCTCGCGCTTCGGCCTGACCGGCAGCGAGGAACTGGGCGGCGGCTACAAGGCGGTGTTCACGCTCGAGAACGGCTTCACCACCACCACCGGCGCGCTGCAGGCCGGCCTGCTGTTCGGCCGCCAGGCTTTCGTCGGGCTTGGCACGCCTTACGGCACCGTCACGCTGGGCCGTCAGTACCTGACGCTGTCGAGCTATCTCGGCGCGTTCGCGTCCGGCACCGACTGGGCCGCGCGCGGCGCGGGCTGGGGCTACCACCCGGCCGGCCTCGACGACGTGGACGGCACCGAGCGCGCCAACAACGCGATCAAGTACGTGAGCCCGCGCTATCGCGGCGTGCAGGTGGGCGCAACCTACAGCCTCGGCGGCGTGGCCGGGCAGGTCACGCGCAACGAGATGATCTCGGCCGGCATCGACTATCTGCAGGGGCCGTTCCATGCCGCGCTGGCCTACCTGTACGTGAAGAATCCGAACTTCGCGCTGTTCGGCAACAACGCCACCAGCAGCGCGACCGGCAACAACTTCGCGAGCCCGATCTTCAGCGGCTACGCGAGTGCCGCCGCGCAGCGCGAGCTTGGCGCGGGCGCCTCCTACGAGTTCGGCAAGCTCACGGCCGGGCTGATCTACACCAACACGCGCTTCACCGACCTCGGCGGCACGCCGGTGGCGGGCCTCGTCACGCCGGCCAATGAACTCGGCAAGACCGCCAGCTTCAACACCGCCGAGGCGAACCTCAAGTACCGCCTCGCGCCCGCGCTGCTGCTCGGCGTGGCCTATTCCTACACGCGCGTGAGTTCGTACCAGGGCCTGAGCGGCGCGAGCTACCAGCAGTGGAACCTCGGCGCCGACTACGCGCTGTCGAAACGGACCGACCTGTATTGCGTGCTGCTGCACGAGACGGCCGCCGGTTTCGATTCGACCGGCCATCGCGCGGTGGCCGCGCTGACCTTCGCGACGCCGTCGGCGAGCGACGCGCAGACCGGCTTCACGATCGGCATCCGCCATCTGTTCTGACGCGTCGCGGCCCGCGAGCCGCGCCGCCGCATCGCCTGAATCACCTGCATGACCGCCTCACCGAATCACCCGCTTTCGTTCCGACTGGAGACATGATGGATTCCACCCAAGCCCGCCCGCCCCATTCCGGCGTGACGCTGTTCGACTCGCACGCGCACCTGGTGGCCGACGATCAGGCGCGCTACCCGCGCAACCCGATGAAGCGCTCGCCCGGCGCGCCGCCGCGCCTGCCCGGCGTGATCGGCCTGCCGGGCGGCAAGCACGGCCCGAACCCGATCAACGAGGTGCCCGACGTGGCGCGGATGCTGCCGTGGATGGCCGAGGCCGGCGTGGAGGCGGCGGTGGCCGTGCAGAAGCGCATGATCTACCGCTACGACAACAGCTACATCCTCGATTCGTCGGACACGCATCCGGACACGTTCTCGGCCGTGGTGATCCTCGACGCCGAGGACGCGGCCACGCCCGGGCTGGTGCGCGGCTACATCGAGCGCCACGGGCTGGCCGGCGTGCGCCTGTTCGGCGGGCGCGAGCCGGACGGCAGCATGCCGTGGCTGAACTCGCCGCGCGCGCTCGAGACCTGGGCGGTGGCCAACGAACACGGCATCGTGATGGACATCGAGGTGCTGGCCGCGGGCGGCGGCGGGCCGTCGGTGCCGGTCATCATCGAGCTGGCGCGGCGCTTCCCGAAGCTGCGCGTGGTGCTCGACCACATGCTCGAACCCGAGGTGGACGACGACAACTTCGGCTTCGACGCGCGCTTCGCGCCGCTCGCGGCCGAGCCGAACCTCTTCTTCAAGTTCACCTCGATCAACCTCGACATCTACCGCGAGACCGACACGCCCGCGCACGAGGTGCTGCGCGCCGCCGTCGACCTGTTCGGCGCGGACCGCATCATGTGGGGCTCCGACATCGGCACCTCGTCGGGCACCTACCTCGACATGGTGCGGCGCATGCTCGATGCCACCACGCTGCTGACCGACGCCGAGCGCCACGCGGTGCTCTATGAGACCGGCAGGCGCGTGTTCGTGAAGGGCGGCGCGCGTGACTGAGCACAACCCCGACCCCGCGCGAGAGCCCGCCATGTTCATCGATCCGGCCGCCACGCCCGGCTTCAAGCGCACGCTGTTCAACGCGATCGTCGCGCCGCGGCCGATCGGCTGGATCAGCACCGTCAATGGCCGCGGGCAGGTGAATCTCGCGCCGTTCTCGCACTTCAACCTCGTCTCGACGGCGCCGCCGGTGGTGATGTTCTCGTGCAACACGCCGGCCGACCGCGCCGAGAAGGACACCATCGCCAACGTGCGCGAGACCGGCGAATTCGTGACGAACCTCGTCAGCTGGGACTTGCGCGAGCCGATGAACCACAGCTCGATCGACGCGCCCTACGGCATCGACGAGTTCGAGCTGGCGGGCCTCGCCAAGGCGCCGAGCGTGATGGTGCGGCCGCCACGCGTGGCCGCCTCGCCGGCCTGCATGGAATGCCGGCTGCTGCGGATCGTCGGGATCGAGCCCACCGGGCCGGGCGAGACGGCCAGCCAGGTGGTGTTCGGCCGCGTGGTGGGCGTGCATCTGGACCCGCGCTTCGTGGGCGAGGACGGCCGCTTCGACACGGTGCGCGCCGAGCCGCTCACGCGCCTGGACGGCAACCGCTACGGCGTGGTGGAGCGGCTCGCCGAGCTGGGCCGGCCGAGCCCGCGCCGCGACTGACATCAAGGAAATCGAGAGGATCACGACATGACGATGGCAACCGAAACCGGCGTGCGCCGCACGGCCGTCTACGACCTGGGCCCGGGCGCGATCGCGCGCGGCCAGAATTTCTTCGTGCAGTGGCTGGAGGGCGAGGGGGGCGACGGCGCCGCCAGCCCGGAATTCGCCGCCGCGAGCGAACACGAGCTGTTGTTGCTGCTGCCCGAGGAAACCGGCGCGCGGGTGCGGATCGGGCACGGCGAGGCGCGCGAGGTGCCGGGCCGCAGCGTCTGCGTGCTGCCGGCGGGCGAGGTGGCGGTGCACCCGGCCGCGGGCGGGCGCGCGGTGCTGATCGCCTCCACGCGGGCCGATCTCGCGCCCGGCGCGGCCTGCAACGACGGCGACTACGCCGCGCCCGACGCGCGCATCGCGCCCGGCGACGCCGGCTACCGGCGCACGCGCGGCGGCGGCGAGCTGCAGGTGATCCGCATCGACGAGATCGTGCCGCCCGCCGACAAGCCGCGCCTGAAGATGTTGCAGTCGGACACGCTCAGCATCAACTGGGTCGAGTATCAGGACGCGCGCGACCGCACGAAGCTGAGCCCGCACAGCCACACGAACTTCGAGCAGGGGTCGCTGGCGATCGCGGGCGAGTTCATCCACCACCTGCGCGTGCAGTGGGGCGCGGACGCGAACCAGTGGCGCGAGGACGAGCACCTGCGCGCGGGTGCCGCGTCGATGATCGCGATCCCCGTGCAACTGATCCACACCACCGAAGGCGTGGGCGCGGGCCGGCATCTGCTGATCGACGTGTTCTCGCCGCCGCGCGAGGACTTCATCGGCAAGGGCTGGATCGCGAATGCCGCCGACTACGCGCGCGGCTGAGCCGCAGGCCGGTGATGCGAGCCGCGCAGGTGAGGGCTGGCGGGGCGGCGGAAGGTGCCCGGAGGCGTCCGGCGAGCCGCTCGGCCGGCGAGGCAGCCGCAAGCTGGGCGGCGCGCCCGGCAACGCGCCGCACGGGCAATGCGGAAGGCCCGGGGCAGGCGTGCGCCGCCTCGACCGCCGCCGCGTCCGGCCGCCCGTCAGGGCGCCGCGTTCGCGCGCAGCCGCGTCAGCGCCTCGATCGCGCGCAGCCACGGCGCGTCGATGCCGAGCCGCGCCGCGCATTCGAGCGGCGCGCCGAGGATCGCGTCGAGTTCGAGCGAGCGGCCCGCCTCGAGGTCCTGCAGCATCGAGGTCTTCACGGCGCCGAGCTGGCGTGTCTGCGCGATCCGCTGGGCGATGTCGATCTCGATCGTGAGCCCGGCCGCGCGGCCGATCGCGAGGCATTCGCCCATCAGGCGCTCGTAGACGGCCAGCGTGCCGGCGTCGTTGACGAGGCGGTCGGTGCCGGCCTGCGTCAGCACGCTGAGCGGATTCGAGCAGGCGTTGCCGAGCAGCTTGATCCAGAGGTCGCGGCGGATGTCGTCGCTGGCGACCGTCTGCAGGCCCGCGTCGCTCAACAGTGCCGCCCAGCCCGCCGCGCGCTCGCTGACGCCGCCGGCCGGCTCGCCGATCGTGATGCGGTTGCCGCTGTGGTGCCGTACCACGCCGGGCGCGGGCGAGCTGCACGAGGCCATCACGCTGCCGCCCAGCACCTGCGCGAACGGCAGCGTGCGTTCGATGGCGCCGTCGGGGTCCACGCTGGCGAGCCGCAGCCCGGCGAGCGGGCCGCCGGCCGGCAGGCAGAACCACCACGGCAGCCCGTTGCCGACCGGCAGCACGACGGTGTGAGGGCCGACCAGCCGCGAGCGAGGCCGCCAGGCCCGGCAGCGCCTGCGATTTCAGCGCGATCACGAGCAGGTCCTGTTCGCCCATCGCCTCGGCGTGCTGGTGTGCCTCGATGGCGATCACGCGTTCGGCGTCGTCGCCGGCGCCCGTGTAGCGCAGGCCGGTGTCGGCGAGCGCGCGCAGCGTCGCGCCGCGCGCGAGCGCCGAGACGCGGTGGCCGGCCAGCGCGAGCCGCGCCGCGAAATGGCCGCCGATCGCGCCGATGCCGACGATGCCGATCCGGCGCGCCGGCGCCGCGCCGCCGGTGGTGGGAAGCGGCGCCTGCCGCGAGGGGGTCTGGCTCATGCCTGGCTCCGCGTGTTGATGTGCAACGCATTGTCGCCGCGCGGCCAATTGCGCGGCGAATTCTTTTGGCCGGGTTTTCTCCTGGCGGAATCGCGATCGTGGCCGCCCTCCGGCACGATCCTCAACCGATGATTCTCACGACATGTCCACACTCGACAGTTCGATCCTGAAGCGCGTGACCGCGCAGCTCTACGAGCGCTCGCTGAAGATGATCCCCGACGACACGCGCGCGTTCCTCGAACGGGCCGAGGCGCGCGAATCGAACCCCACCGGCCGCACCACGCTGCGGATCCTGATCGACAGCGCCGACGGCGCGCGGCGCGACGATTCGCTGGTCTGCAGCGACGTCGGGATTCCCACCTACAGCATCAAGATCGGCACGCGCGTGTGCTTCGACGGGCCGGTGCGCGCGGCGATCCGCGACGGCTTCGCCGAGCTGGCCGCGCGCATCTCGCCGCCGATCCTGAAGATGGTGACGAACCCGCTCACGCACGAACGCGGCCATGCCGGCAAGGACATGCCGATCGTCAGCTTCGACGTGATCGACGAGGCCGACCACGTCGACGTGGTCTGCTCGCCGAAGGCGATGGGCACCGGGCGCTGGGAGGCGATCGAGGCGTTCGTCTACCCGAGCCACGAGCAGATCGAGCGCTTCGTGCTCGACACCATGCTGCGCGCCGGCTCGCAGCCGTGCCTGCCGCTCGTGATCGGGGTGGGCATCGGCGGCACCTTCGACTACGCGGCGCGGCTCGCCAAGGAGCAGATGCTGCGGCCGTTCGGGCGCACCAACCCCGAGCCGGTGCTGGCCGGGATGGAGCGGCGCCTGCTCGACGCCGTCAACGCGATGGGCTTCGGGCCGATGGGCACCGGCGGCGACACCACCGCGATGGCCGTCCACATCGACTACGCGGCGAGCCACGGCTTCGTGCCGGTGGCCGTCTGCTTCAACTGCTGGATCAACCGGCGCACCGCCGCGCGCATTCACGGCGACGGCCGCGTCGAATTCCTGGAGGGCACGGCATGAGCCGGATCCACGACCTGAGCCTGCCGCTCGCACGCGAGCAGGTGGACGCGCTGCATCTCGGCGACATGGTGCGGCTGTCGGGGCGCGTGACCGTCAGCATCGGGCTGCCCACCCACCAGCGGCTGGCGCGGATGATCGAGGCGGGCGAACCGCTGCCGGTGGACCTCGCCGGCGGCGCGTTCTTCCACCTGAGCACCTACGTGGACGAAACCGGAGGGGCGGGGAGCGTGCCGCGCGCGCTCTACCTGAACCCGAGCACCAGCACGCGCTATAACCCGTGGATGCCCACGCTGATCCGCGGGCTCGGAGTGCGCCTGGTGGGCGGCAAGGGCGGCCTGGACGCGGCCAGCGCCGCCGCGCTGCGCGAGGCCGGCTGCGCCTACCTGTCGTTTCCGGGCGGCGGCCTGAACCTGCTGTCGCGCGCGCTGCGCGCCGTGGTGGAGCAGCACTGGACCGAGTACATCTCGCAGTTCCGGCTGCTCACGCTCGAGGTCGAGCAACTCGGGCCGGCCACGGTGGCGATCGACGCGCGGGGCGAAAGCCTCTATGCGCAACTGCACGAGCAGGCGGTGGCGCGCCTGCCCGGCATCGTCGGCGCGCTCGGGCATGGCCGCGTCGATGCCGGTTGAGCGGGCGGCCGGGCGGATCCGGCAATGAATTCAAAAAAAATGCCGGTGGATCGGAGGGGGTGATCCACCGGCCGAACACCTTTCGGCGTAAATAACGAGGTTCAAAGCGGTCCCTCGTTGAATGCATCCTAACGAAATGAGTGCCGGGATTGTGGCGAGATCGTGAGCAGTGTGCCGAAAGTGTGTCGTTGCCCGTCGGAGCCGCCGCTCCCCCTCTGTCCCGCCTCCGTTTCCGCGCGCACTTCGCGGTCTCCCTCCCCCCGACCTTCGCGCTCGCGACTTCCCGTGCCGCCGCCGCACATCCGTGGCGATATCAATGAAGGCAAAAGGAAATGCATTCGACGGCTTTCGGAAAGCTGGAAATCGGACGTCATTGATCGTGCGGGCGGCACGGCACGCCGCTTCGCTGACGGCCATGTCAGCAAACGCCGCGCGGGGCCGGAAAAACGAACGAGGTTAACCCTCAAAGATCAGTCGTCTTATAACACGACGGCCAAGCACGCGACGGGCGAAAGAATTTACGGCGCAACACCCGCCCGACGGCTTTACGCGAATCCGAAAAACAGAGGTAGATTATTGAATATAAAAGAAAAATGAGATTTTTTTGGAAACGCGACGGTTGACCCTCTGCGGGTATGCACCAAGTGTACAAGCGTGGTTCCGCCCCGATAGACTCGCTCCCTAGTTGTACGACGTGAGACAGCGGGTGAGCTGTCTGATGGTGATCTGACGACAACGACGACGAATGGCCCGATCAAGGGGGATGGCGGTGACCGGATATGACGACATGCGGCGACAGCAAGGCGACAGCCTGCCGGTGCGTGCCATCGCCTGCGTGCCGAACGTCGCGAAGTTCGCCGGGGTGACGTCCGCCACGCTCGACAACCCGCGTCCGGCCTCGCGCTGACGCCGTACCGGGGGCGGCGTCCGCCCGACCAATACTCGATATACCCAGAGGAGACTTGACCATGAAAACGATCTTCACTCGCACCCGCGTCGCGGTCGCGATCGTTGCGGCGCTGGCCGCGGCGACCACGATGTCGGCCCAGGCCCGCACGTTCCGCTCGGCCGACGTCCACAGCGACAACTTCCCGACGAACATGGCCGTCAAGTTCATGAGCGACGAGATCAGCAAGGCCACGGGCGGCAAGGACTCGATCAAGGTCTACGGCAACAGCGCGCTCGGTTCGGAAAACGAGACGATCGACCAGGTGCGGATCGGCGCGATCGACATGGTTCGCGCCAACGGCGCCGCGTTCAACGAGATCGTGCCGGAATCGCTGATCCCGTCGTTCCCGTTCCTGTTCCGCGACATCGAGCACTTCCGCAACGTGATGTACGGCCCGGAAGGCCAGAAGATCCTCGACGCGTTCAAGGCGAAGGGCCTGATCGCGCTGACCTTCTACGAGAGCGGCGCGCGTTCGATCTACGCGAAGCGTCCGGTCAAGTCGCCGGCCGACATGAAGGGCCTCAAGGTGCGCGTGCAGCCGTCGGACCTGATGGTCGACGAAATCAAGGCGATGGGCGGCGTGCCGACTCCGATGCCGTTCTCGGAAGTCTATACGGGCCTGAAGACGGGCCTGGTGGATGCGGCCGAGAACAACCTGCCGTCGTATGACGAAACCAAGCATTACGAAGTGGCGAACGTGTACTCGGAAACGCAGCACGCCATGACGCCGGAAGTGCTGGTGTTCTCGAAGAAGATCTGGGACACGCTCTCCCCGCAGGAGCAGACGGCGATCAAGAAGGCGGCCGCCGATTCGGTGCCGTACTACGTGCAGCTCTGGACGGCGCGTGAAAGCGAAGCCCGCAAGGCCGTGCTGAAGGGCGGCGCCACCATCGTGCCGGCCGCGCAGATCGACCGTGCCGCGTTCGTGAAGGCGATGCAGCCGCTCTGGACCAAGTACGAGAAGACCCCGCAGATGAAGCAGATCGTCGACGAAATCCAGGCGATCAAGTAAGACGCGGCTTGCGGTCCGGCGATGCCGGCCCGCAAGCGCGAACCGGCGGCCGCGCGTGGAATGCGCCCGGCCGCCTTTCCTGTCCGATGAGGATTGAAGCAATGAGGTTCATCAAGCACACGAACGACGTGTTCTTCATGGCGCTGGCGGTGATCGCGTCCGCGAGTCTCGTCGCGCTGACGGCGCTCGTGTTCTACGCCGTCGTGAAGCGCTACGTGTTCAATGACGCGCCCGATTTCGTCGAGCCGATCGCGCTGCTGCTCGTGATCGTGATCGCGATGTTCGGCGCCGCGATGAAGGTCCGCGACGGCGGCCACATCGGCCTCGATTCGTTCGTGCGCCGGCTTTCCCCGAAGGGCCAGGCGGTCGTTCACGGGTTCCAGCATCTGTGCCTGATGGCGTTCGCGGTCGCGATCATCATCGGCTGCCTGCAGATGGCCGAAACCACCGCCGACGACCGGATTCCGATCATCGGCCTGCCCGAGGCGGTCCGCTACCTGATCCCGATGCCGGCGGGTCTCGCCATCATCCTGTTCTCGCTCGAGCACCTGCTTGCGCTGCGCAAGCGCAACCGAACCTGATCCACCATGGAACTCGCAATCCTTTCCATCAGCTTCCTGCTGCTGCTGTTTCTCGGGGTGCCCGTGTCGTTCGCGCTCGGGCTCTCGTGCGTCGCGACCTACCTGGCCGAAGGGCTGCCGGTGGCCACCGCGATGCAGTCCGTCATCTCGGGGATGAACGCGTTCTCGTTCCTCGCCGTGCCGTTCTTCATCTTCTCCGGCGAACTGATGCTGCATGGCGGCATCGCCGACCGGATCCTGAAGTTCGCGCAGTCGGCCGTCGGGCACTTCCGCGGCGGCCTCGGCATGGCCAACGTGGTGGCCTGCACGCTGTTCGGCGGCGTGTCCGGCTCGCCGACCGCCGATACCTCGGCGATGGGCGGCGTGGTGATCCCGCTGATGAAGCGCGAAGGCTACAGCGCCGCCTACGCGGTGAACGTGACCACCCACGCCTCGCTGGCGGGCGCGCTGATGCCGACCTCGACGAACATGATCATCTATGCGTTCGCCGCGCAGGGGATCACCGGCATGCTGAACGGCCACATGGTGAGCGGCGTGTCGATCGGCGACCTGCTGTTTTCGGGCCTGCTGCCGGTGCTGTGGGTGATGGGCTTCGTGCTGATCGCCGCCTACTGGCAGGCGCGTCGCTACGGCTATCCGCGCAGCGCGGACGGCTCCACGGCACTGCTGAAGTTCCCGGGCTGGTACGCGGTGGCGCGTTCGTTCGTGGGCGCGCTGCCGGGCCTGGGCGTGATCGCCATCATCCTGGTGTGCGTGGCCAAGGGGATCGCCACGGCGACCGAGGCGGCCGCGATCGCGGTGGTGTACTCGCTGGTGCTGACGCTGTTCGTCTATCGCACGCTGACGATGAAGAAGCTGTGGCGCGCGCTGTCGCACGCCGCGCGCACCACCGGCGTGGTGCTGCTGCTGATCGCCGTGTCGAACATGCTGCGCTTCCAGATGTCGTACCTGGAGATTCCGGACGCGATCGAGCACCTGCTGCAGCAGTCGAACGCCGCGCCGTGGCTGATGCTGCTGTACATCAACATCCTGCAGGTGTTCCTCGGCACGTTCGTGGACATGGCCGCGCACATCCTGATCACCACGCCGCTGTTCCTGCCGCTTGCGATGGCCTGCGGCGTGGGGCCGGTGCAGTTCGGGATCATGCTGCTGCTGAACTGCTCGCTCGGCCTCGTGCATCCGCCGATCGGCTCGGTGCAGTTCGTGGGTTGCGCGATCGGCGAGGTGTCGATCGGCGAGACCACCAAGACCGCCTGGCCGTATTACCTGGCGATCTTCAGCGCGATCAACATCGTGACGTACATGCCGTTCTTTTCGACCTGGCTGCCCAGCATCATCAGCGGGCATCCGGTGTTCTGATGCGGTGAGGGTTTGATGTAGCGCGGACGGGTGTTTGGCCAGTCGGTCGCGTGAGCTTCGACGGCGGCGTGGGATTCCACGGCCGCCGTTTTTTTATTGGCGCGCGGCCCGGCGAGAGCGGGAGGGGCCGGCGAACCGGTCGGTCGAAGCGCGGCAGAGGGAAGGTTCAAGCGGGGCTGCAACGGGCGCGAACCAAGAAGTCGCTCCGGCATTTGCGATATCGATGCGATAAATCAAGGCGCCGGCCGATCACCGGGCGAAAAATCCTTGATTGAAAGCAAACGCCGCCGGCAAACGCCGCCGGCAAACGCCGCCGGCAAACGCCGCCGGCAAACGCCGCCGGCAAACGCCGCCGGCAAACGCCGCCGGCAAACGCCGCCGGCAAACGCCGCCGGCAAACGCCGCCGGCAAACGCCGCCGGCAAACGCCGCCGGTTTTTTCTGCTGGAGTGGCCCGATGCTGGCGTCGTTGAATCCATTTTTTCTTATTCCCCGCTTGCCCTATCGCCTGGAAGGCGGTTTTCGAGAGCGATCCTCATGGAAAGGCTCTTGTCGTAAAAGCAAGGGAGCAGGCCTGATTTTGGGAAAAGTCCTCGTTTTGGTTTCGATATTTTTTAGTGAGTCGGGAATGTGCCAATTCAGAGGTCCGGTGATTGATGGCTACGGAAACTGTACGTGGCAGGATAATGGCGACTCTATTACCATTTCTCTCGACGTCAGATTCAAGGAAAACAAGATACCTTTTCGAAAAATGATTTCGCGTACTGTCGAGATGTGGTCATATGACAGTGACGGGAATTACCACGCATTGGGTTTTCTCCCTTTATTCCCGATAACTGTGCAGATGGACGGGAATCCAGCCACCATGGCTTATGCGAACAGGTATGACGTGTGGGGGATGAATAATAATATGGTTTATGGTGGAGCGGGCGGCGGATGGATAAACGCAGATGCGTCCACTGTCCACATCACCGCCACCTTCTCCGGAAGTGCCAGGCAAGCAGCCAGTGTTCTCGTTGGTAATTTGAATTGGTCTAATCAATCGCACCGGAACCGTTATCTTACAAATGAGCAGATGGGGGCGGCGTATTTATATCCTGGCGTGCAAGGCGCAGGATGCCCGGTGGTCCCGCCGGACAACCCTCCGCAGCCTCCGAAATCTCCGATTACGTTGATCATGGTTGCTCCTGACTGGGACCTGGGCGAACTGGCGCTGCAACATGGAGAAAAAAGATTTACGGCAATCAATGATCAACTCTGTTTTTCGTATTCGGATCCGACTGTCGCCGGCATCAACCTTGTCATCGATGCTGATAGCCAGAATGGCGTGGCCGGAGGGCAATACCAGTTGAAAAATGTCGACGATTCAACGCAGGTGGTGCCGTATAGCCTGGTGCTGGACGATGGCAGGAGTGAAGTGATATTGCCGAATCAAGGGAAAGCGGCACTCCGGTTGAACGTCTCGAGCCCGACGTGCTTTTCGCCGACCTTCAAGACGCTCGTGAACCCTCGACTGAAGCCTGGTAATTACATGGATGTTCTTACCTTCACGGCGGTCACGAAAACCTGAGGAGGAGGTGTGGTCGCGATGTTCGGCAGGCGCGTTCGATCCCCGCACGCGGGTCTGCGTGTTGCGGTGTTTGCTCTCCCACGCCATGGACTGCCGAGCTGCCGGGGCCGTCGCCGGCATTCCTTTCGGTAGCGAATACGGGAAATTCAGACAAGAGGGCGTGCGTGAAGGCGGGGGCCAGCGTGTTCGTCGGACGCATCCCGGCCGGCGAGGGGCGGCGGGCTGGTTGTGGGCACCGTGGATCACGATGCCGCATCGGCCGATTGTCGTATCGGTGCGCTGTATCAAGGCAACGGGGCATCGTCGGGCCAAAAATCTTTGATTGGAAGCAAACGCCGTCGGCAAACGCCGTCGGCAAACGCCGTCGGCAAACGCCGTCGGCAAACGCCGTCGGCAAACGCCATGTCGAGGTGCTCCGTGTTGGGTCGTTGTCCTTCTGAATTTTCCATCGTTGTTCAAGAATCCGGTGAAGTCCACCCGGCCTGCGCCGCATCTGACGAGTCTGATTTTTCGATCGAACCATCCGCGGCCTCCGATCTCCCGGCGCGCTGACCGAGGAGGCCGGCTGCTCTCCAGGTAGCCGCAGGGCAGCCGGCAAGCCGGAAACTCCGGTTTTCGATTCAAAAATAAAAGTCGAAGTCGAATATCCGCTGATCGTCGATGCGATCGGCGGAATCTCGACCTGGTCGAAGAGAGGCGAAGTATCCATGCGTTCGTTCTTCAAGGAAAACATCCATCGTCATGGATGGCGGGTAGGCGTTGGCGCAGGTCGGGCTCGAGTCCGGGCGCTGGCCTGGGTCATGATTCAGGCGGGATGCCTGTTTTGTAAGCCGGTATTTGCTCAATCGATGTTGATGCAGCCGGTGGTCGATAGTTATGGCAATTGCACATGGCGTGACAACGGCGACGGCACGAAAACCGCATCGCTGATCATCAATTTCAAGGCGGCCACGCGTGAGAATCTGGGTGGTGGAAAGAGCCTTCATTCGAGGTCGTTGATGACGTTGGCCTATGACAAGGACGGGCAGAGTTATGTCAATGCCGATTTTGTTGGCGGCTTCAGTGCGAGGGAGACAATAAACGGCGTGGGAAGCGATTATGGAATGGCGGTCACCTATACGGCCTGGCCGGGCATGATCGATTTCAAAATAAATGGCCGCCGCCCCGATGATGCCTGGCACAATGCCAACGCTTTCTCTGCCAGCGTCGAGATTACTTTTCGCGGAGAACAGTGGCGCGCGATCAGTGTCACGGCCGGCAATGTCGGATATTACCTCGCCGGGTTCGCACAGGAGCAGACCGGCGCGGCCTATCTGTATCCGGACTCCGACGGAACCGGATGCGAAGTCGTCTCGCCAATTCACCCGCCGAAGCCGCCCGTCACGATCCGCATGTCCGCACCCGACTGGAACCTGGGCGAACTGCCGATGGACCATGGGGAAAAGCGGTTCACGGCGGCGGCCGATCAGCTTTGTTTTTCGTATTCCGGATTGAGCGGCGACGGCGTCGACGTGGTGGTCGATGCCGATAGCCAGAACGGGGTGGTCGACAATCACTATCAGCTGAAAGCGCTGGCCGATCCTACCCAGGTGGTGCCGTACAGCGTGGCGCTGGACGACGGCAGTGTCGAATTCGTACTGCCGAACCGGACGAAATCTTCCATCCGCCTGAACTCGTCCGGCAGAACCTGCTTCGCGCCGAGATTCAGGACCTATGTGAGGCCGTTGCTGAAGAAGGGTGATTACACCGATGTGCTGACGTTTACGGTGGTGAGTCAAACCTGAGAAGACGGCCGGTCGAGCCGCGCCCGTTACACGACGGCGCGGTTTTGACTTCAGCGGCAAGGAAACACGAGGTTCGCCTGCGCAAGATCGTGTCGGCTCAACCGGTCATGACATGCGCCCGGCCGGCCCAAGCCGGCGAACCTGAAAATCCCGCGCTTTTCCACGGATGCCGGCGTTCCGAAATGCATCCGACAGACAGCCGAAAGCCATCCGCATCATCGCCGCGCGGCTGACGAAACCGGCCCGTGCGCCCTCACTGCACGCCGTATCCCGACATGCGATACTGCCCGGCCCGTTCCCCCACCGCGCGACGCATTCCCTCGCTCGGCCCCCGCCTAAAAGGAACTCCCCATGTCATCCACGCCCGCATCCACCCCCGTCTGGTTCATCACCGGCTGTTCGACCGGCTTCGGCCGCGAGCTGGCGCTCGCCGTGCTCGACAAGGGCTGGCGCGCCGTCGTGACCGCCCGCCAGCCCGGCTCGCTCACGGAATTCAGCGAGCGCTACGGCGAGCGCGCGCTCGTGCTCGAACTCGACGTCACGCGGCGCGAGCAGATCGATCACGCGGTGCAGCACACGCTGCAGCAGTTCGGCCGCCTCGACGTGCTCGTCAACAACGCCGGCTACGGCTACCTGAGCGCGATCGAAGAGGGCGACGACCAGGACGTGCGCGACATGTTCGAGGTCAATTTCTTTGGACTGGCCGACACGATCAAGGCGGTGCTGCCGGTGATGCGCAAGCAGCGTGCCGGCCACATCGTCAACATCACTTCGGTGGGCGGCCTGATCGGCAACCCGGGCAGCGGCTATTACGGCGCCAGCAAGTTCGCGGTGGAGGGCCTGAGCGAGGCGCTGGGCGCGGAGACGGCCGAGCTCGGCATCAAGGTCATCGCGGTCGAGCCGGGGCCGTTCCGTACCGACTGGGCCGGACGTTCGCTGAAGCAGACGAAGACGCCGATCGACGCCTACGACACGATCGCCGGCCAGCGCCGCGCGGCCATCTCGGCCCACAGCGGCAAGCAGCCGGGCGATCCGGCGCGCGCGGCGCTCGCGATCATCGCCGCGGTGGAGTCGCCCACGCCGCCGGCTCACCTGATCCTCGGCAGCAACGGGCTCGAGCGCGTCAAGGCGAAGCTGGACGCGCTGCGCGCCGAGATCGCCGCGTGGGAAGCCGTGACGCGCAGCGCCGATTTCCCCGACTGATCGGCGCGAGATAGCGCGGCCGAACGAACGCATCCGGACACGGCCGCCCTCGTCAGCTCGCAATCAAAGCCTGAACTGCTGCCGCAGCGCCGTGGCGAGCACCTCCGTCGCCTCGCTCGCCTTGCCGCGCGCGCCGCGCATCAGCACCACCTCGTGGTCCACCACGCCCGGCAGCGTGTCCAGCACCCGCATCCCGGCACCCACCCGCGCGCGATCGACCAATGTCACCGCCAGACCGGCCTCGACGCAGGCCCGGATCGCCTGCGTCGAGGCGCTGTCCAGGATCACGCGCCACTTCCGCCCGATCGATTCGAGCACGTCCATCATCGCCATCCGATACGGGCACGGCTCGCCGTAGAGCGCCAGCGGCAGCGGCGCCGCCTCATCATGGACGAAGCGCGCGCCGGCCACCCATACGGGCGTCGTCATGGTCAGGAAGTCAGCAGGCCGGCTGTCGTGCGCGGGCTGCACCACGAGCGCGAGATCGAGCTTGCCGCGCGCGATCTGGTCGCGCAGCTTCAGGCTCGGCGCGGTCCGCATTTCCAGGATCAGGTTGGGCCACTGGGCCGAAAAACCCGGCAGGATGTCGCGAATCACGTGCGCGGCATATTCGTCGGGAATGCCCAGCACCACGCGGCCGGCCAGCGTCTTGCCGTGAATCTCGTCCACCACGCGGTCGTGGGCGGCCAGCACGTCGCTGCTGCTGGCGAGCAGGCGCTTGCCGAGCGCGGTCAGCGTCACCGTCTGGTTGTCCCGCTCGAGCAGCCGGCCGCCGACGATCGCCTCGAGCCGCTGGATGTGGATGCTGACGGCGGCCGGGCTCCTGTTGACGAATTCGGCGGCCAGCCGGAACCGCCCGAGCCGCGCCACGGCGTGAAAAGTCCGCAATATCTCGATGTCGAGGATCGTGCTCATGGTTTCGTTCCGCTAAACGACTTGATTAGTATATTTTGATTTTCGAATCGATGCGGCGGCACTAGCCTTCAGGCATGACCAGTGCATCGACACCGAACCCGGGCGGAGCCGCCGTGCTCCGCGATCTTTCCCGCCTGCCGCTTCCGGTGCTGGAAGCGCTGATGGTCGTGACCTGGAGTTCCGGCTTCGTCGGCATGCGGTTCTCGGCCGGCCAGGCGCCGATCTTCCTCGTGATGTCGTGGCGCCTGATCGCGGTATCGGTCTGCCTGCTGCCGTTCGTGGTCCGCGAGATCGGACGCGCGCCCGCGACGGTGCTGCTCCGCCAGGCGGGCATCGGCGTGCTGGCGATGGCCGGCTACCTGATCGGCGTGTCGAAGGGCATCGCGCTCGGCGTGCCGGCCGGCCTCGCCGCGCTGATCGCGGACCTGCTGCCGCTCGGCACCGTCCTCGTTTCCACCTTCGCGCTGCGCGAGCGGCATCCGCGCCGCGTCTGGGCCGGGCTCGCGCTCGGGCTGGCCGGCACGCTGGTGGTGTGTCGCGACGCGGTCGCGCTCGGTGTCGCGCCGGTCTGGGCCTACGCGTTGCCGGTGGCCGGCATGGCCTCGCTGGCGGTGGCGACGGTCTGGCAGCAGCGCGCCTCGCGCCGGCAAGCCGTGTTGAGCCCGCTCGGCACGCTGTGGCTGCAGTGCGCGGTGTCGTGCCCGGTGTTCGTGGGGCTGCAGGCGGTGCAGGGCCGTCTGTTGCCGATCGTCTCGGCCGGCTTCGCGGCCAGCGTGGCGTGGACCGTGATCCTCGCCACGCTCGGCGGCTGCGGGCTCTACTGGGCCTGCCTGCGGCGCTCGTCGCCGGCACGCGTGACGAGCGTGCTGTTCCTGAGCCCGCCCGTCACGTTCATCTGGGCATGGGCGATGTTCGGCGAGCCGCTGTCGTGGCCGATGCTGGCAGGCACGGCGATCTCGGGGCTCGGGGTACTGCTGATGGCGGGGCGCGGTGCCGGGGGCGGCGCGCATTGAACGCGTGGCGGGCGATGCGCGAGACGGATCGCCGTGCGAAGACGCAACAAGGCGAAGCAGACGGGGAGTGAAGCAGAAACGATGCATCGGGTTCGAGGCCAGTGCCGGTCATCGAACCCACCGGCGGCGCATGCCGCCGTCCAGCCGGGACCGTGACGCTTAGTGGACCCAGTGGCAGCTGCGGTGGTGGTGGTGGTGATCGAAATGGCAGATCTTGTGCGGGCGGGCTTCCGCGTTCGTCACGAGGAGGGCGAGCGTCACGGCCAGAGCCGAAGCGAGCAGAGCTTTCATGGAGTGTCCTGAGCGGAGTGGTGTGGTTGTAACCGGGGCCGACATCGCCGCCTCGGATGCGATCCGCTGCGGCTTGGCGTCCGGGTTCGTCGTCGAACGACACGATCATACGAATGCGCTTCATTTCAGGTGCAACGGTTTGTAACCGTGCATTTAAAACGGCATTCATTTTGCTTTCAACGTGGCGGCGCATGCATGACGCGTCACGCCGCTCACACCGGAAACCGCGTGGTGGAGAGGATCTCCTTCAACACCACGAACGTGCGGATCTGCCGGACCCCGGGCAGGTAGAGCAGCTGTTCCGCGTGCAGCCGGTTGAAGGTTTCACTGTCGCGCGTGCGCACCAGCATGAAGGCGTCGAACTCGCCGGTCACCACGTGGCACTCCATGCAGCCCGACACCTTCTGCGCGGCCTTCTCGAACGCGGCGAACGACTCGGGCGTCGAGCGGTCGAGCACCACGCCGATCATCACGAGCATGCCCGCGTTCAGCGCCTTCGGTTCGAGCAGCGCGACGATGCCGCGAATCAGCCCGGCCTCCCTGAGCTTTTCCACGCGCCGCAGGCAGGCCGGCGGGCTCAGGTTCACGCGCCCGGCCAGCGCCACGTTCGAGATCGACGCGTCGCGCTGCAGCGCGCGCAGGATCGCGCGATCCACGCGGTCGAGCGCCGCGCCGGCGGCCACGGCGGTTGCCACGGACGCCGTTTTTTTTGTTGCGCACATGGATCTGATTTCCTAACAAAATTAATCAAAAAATGAATCAAGCCTTCGAAACATCGGAAATCGACAATTGATTCGCAACCCTGATTCGTGCAGTCGTTTCTAACATATTCGCATCGTTTCGACGACAGGCGCGGGGGCCGGCACCGCCGGCGTCGAGCGGAACGTATCCATCCATCCGTTCAAGGAGCGAGGCATGAATCTTCAGAAATTCCCGCGTTATCCGCTGACTTTCGGGCCGACGCCGATCCAGCCGCTGCGGCGGCTCAGCGCCCATCTGGGCGGCAAGGTCGAGCTGTATGCGAAGCGCGAGGATTGCAACAGCGGGCTCGCGTTCGGCGGCAACAAGACCCGCAAGCTCGAATACCTGATCCCCGACGCGATCGCGCAGGGCGCGGACACGCTGGTGTCGATCGGCGGCGTGCAGTCGAACCAGACGCGCCAGGTGGCGGCGGTGGCGGCGCATCTCGGCATGAAGTGCGTGCTGGTGCAGGAGAACTGGGTCAACTATGCGGACGCGGTCTACGACCGGGTCGGCAACATCCAGATGTCGCGCATCATGGGCGCCGACGTGCGGCTGGTGCCGGACGGCTTCGACATCGGCATCCGCAGGAGCTGGGAGGATGCGCTGGCCGAGGTGCGCGCGGCCGGCGGCAAGCCGTATCCGATTCCGGCCGGCTGCTCGGAGCATCCGCTCGGCGGCCTCGGCTTCGTCGGCTTCGCCGAGGAAGTGCGCGCGCAGGAGGCGGAGCTGGGGATTCGCTTCGACTACATCGTGGTGTGTTCGGTCACGGGCAGCACGCAGGCCGGCATGGTGGTGGGCTTCGCGGCGGACGGGCGCGCCGACCGCGTGATCGGCATCGACGCCTCGGCCAAGCCGGCGCAAACGCGCGAGCAGATCCTGCGGATCGCGCGCGGCACCGCCGATCGCGTCGAGCTGGGCCGCGACATCGGCGAGGCGGACGTGATGCTCGACGAGCGCTTCGGCGGCCCCGAATACGGCCTGCCGAGCGACGGCACGCTGGAGGCGATCCGCCTGAGCGCGAAGTTCGAGGGCATGCTGACCGACCCGGTGTACGAAGGCAAGTCGATGCACGGCATGATCGAGAAGGTGCGGCTCGGCGAATTCCCGGCCGGCTCGAAGGTGCTCTACGCGCATCTGGGCGGCGTGCCGGCGCTGAGCGCCTACAGCTACCTGTTCCGCGACGGCTGATGCCGCGGCCGGCCCGGGCCGTGCTCGCGGCCGGCAGGTGATCACGTTTCATGATCACGAGATCAACAATCACCATTGGCAAGGCGCGGCCGCCTGCGGTCTACTGAGCGCCCGCCGCAGCGCGCCGATTTCCGGCGCGCGCGGCTCAGGTATTCGGAGACAGGCATGGCAGACGTGACCACCCTGTTCCGGCTCGACGGGCGCCGTGCGCTCGTGACCGGGTCGGGACGCGGCATCGGCCTCGCACTTGCGCGCGGGCTCGCGCAAGCCGGCGCGAGCATCGTGATCAACGATCGCAATCCCGGGAAGGCCGCCGCGCTGGCGGCCGGCTTTCGCGACGAGGGCTTCGACGCCTCGCACGCGGTGTTCGACGTGACCGATTCGGCGCAGGCCACGGCCGCGATCGACGCTTTCGAGGCCGAGGTCGGCCCGATCGAGATCCTCGTCAACAACGCCGGCATCCAGCGCCGCGCGCCGCTCGACCAGTTCGCGGACGACGACTGGCACGCGCTGATGCGCGTCAACCTCGACGGCGCGTTCATCGTCTCGCGCGCGCTCGCGCGCCACATGATCGGGCGCGGTCACGGCAAGATCATCAACATCTGCTCGGTGCAGAGCGAACTCGCGCGGCCCTCGATCGCGCCGTATGCGGCCTCGAAGGGCGCGCTGCGGATGCTGACCAAGGGCATGTGCGCGGACTGGGCGCGCCACGGCATCCAGGCCAACGGCCTCGCGCCGGGCTACTTCGAGACCGAACTGAACCAGGCGCTGGTGGCCGATCCCGCGTTCAACGACTGGATCTGCAAGCGCACGCCGGCCGGCCGCTGGGGCCGTGTCGAGGAGCTGTGCGGCGCGGCGGTGTTCCTCGCCTCGCCGGCGGCCGATTTCATCAACGGTCAGACGCTGTTCGTCGACGGCGGCCTGACGAGCGTGGTCTGAGCGCCGGGCGCTCCGGCATCCCGGGCGTTCCACCCCGGCGTTCCAGCATTGAGGATCAGGAGGAAACATCCATGAGACTGCGTTGCATGTGTCTCGTCATTCACGCGCCGAACGACCTGCGCTACGAGGCGGCCGACATCGAGGCGCCCGGCGCGGGCCAGGTGCGCGTGCAGGTTGCGATGGGCGGCATCTGCGGCTCGGACCTGCATTATTTCCGCCACGGCGGGTTCGGCGCGATCCGGCTGCAGCAGCCGATGATTCTGGGCCACGAGGTGGCGGGCACGGTGGTCGAGACCGGCGAGGGCGTGAGCGGCGTGCGGGTGGGCGACCGCGTGGCCGTCAACCCGAGCCGGCCCTGCGGCCGCTGCAAATACTGCCTCGAAGGGCTGCCGAACCAGTGCCTCGACATGCGCTTCTACGGCAGCGCGATGCGCATGCCGCACATCCAGGGCGCGTTTCGCGGCGCGCTGGTCTGCGACGCGGCGCAGTGCGTGAAGCTGGCCGATCACGTGCCGTTCTCGCTCGCCGCGCTGGCCGAGCCGTTCGCGGTCGGCCTGCATGCCGTGTCGCGCGCCGGCGCGCTGATCGGCCGGCGCGTGCTGGTGTCGGGCTGCGGGCCGATCGGCGCGCTGGTGGTGGCGGCGGCCCGCGCGCACGGCGCGCGCGAGGTGGTGGCCACCGACGTGGTGGACGAGCCGCTCGCGGTGGCGAAGGCGCTCGGCGCGGATCGCACCATCAACGTCGCGGCCGATCCCGAATGGACGACGCCGCTCGCGGCCGACAAGGGCAGCTTCGACGTGATGATCGAGTGCTCGGGCAACGAGCGCGCGCTACGCGACGGGCTCGAGGTGCTGCGCCCGCGCGGCGTGGTGGTGCAGCTCGGCCTGGGCGGCGACGTGGCGATCCCGCAGAACGTGGTGGTGGCCAAGGAGCTCACGATCTGCGGTTCGTTCCGCTTCCACGCCGAGTTCGCGCTGGCCGTGCAGTTGATCAACGAGGGGCGCGTGGATCTGGCGCCGGCCATCACGCGCGTGTTCCCGGCGCGCGAGGCGAACGAGGCGTTCGCGCTCGCCGGCGACCGGCGCCGCGCGATGAAGGTGCTGATCGATTTCCAGGACGCGCTGGCCGACGCCGGGGCCTGATGCGCTGGACGGGGCGGTGGTTTCCTCGCCGCCCGAAACGACAAAGGCCCGATCGCGACGATCGGGCCTTTTGTCTCGCGTCCTGCGCTTCGAGGCGGGGCGCGTCGCGCCTCAATGCCCCTCGTCGCCGGCGCCGCCGTTCAGCCGCGCGGCCAGCGTGCGCGCGGCCAGGTCGAGCAGGAAGCCGAGCACGCCGATCACGAGGATCACGGCGGTCAGCTCCGAATAGGCGAGCCGGTCGCGCGTGTCGAGGATCAGGTAGCCGAGGCCCGAACTGACGCCGATCATCTCGGCCGGCACCAGCACGATCCAGAGGATGCCGATCGCGAGCCGCACGCCGGTCAGCACGTGCGCGGCGACGCCGGGCACGTAGATGTGCCAGAGCATTTCGGCGCGCGTCGCGGCCAGGCTGCGGCCCAGCTCGATCCAGCGCCGGTCCAGCTGCGCGACGCCGGCCGCGGTGCTGAGGATCAGCGGCCAGACCGCCGCGAACGCGAGCAGGAAATAGACGGCGCGATCGCCGACGCCGAGCGACATCACCGCCACCGGCATCCACGACAGCGGCGAGATCATGCGCAGGAACTGCAGCGTCGGCGACAGCGCGTGCTCGAGCCAGCGCACGCGGCCGATCGCGAAGCCGGCCGGCACGCCGATCACGAGCGCCGCGCCGAGGCCCACCGCGATGCGGCGCAGGCTGGTGGCCACGTGCAGCAGCAGCTGATCCTCGCCGATCAGCGCCGGCAGCGCCTGCCACGCGCGCGGCGGCGAGAACTGCGCGAGCATCGCGTTGCCGCCGGCCAGCAGCGCCACGGCGAGCCACCAGACGGCCAGCGTCGCCGCGAGCCCGGCCGCGCCAAGCAGCACGGCGCGCCGGCGGCGCGCGGCACGGCGGCGCGCGAGGTCGGACGCGGCGGCGCCGTCGGGCGGGGCGAGGCCGGCGCGCGCGTCGCGTTCCTCGAGCACGCTAGACAAGAATCGTCTCCTGCCGCGTGTAGCCGGCCGGCTGCCCGAACGCGGCCATCCCGCCCAGCGCCTCGATGCTCTTCTTCACGAAGCGGTCGTCCACCAGATCGCGCGCCGCGAACGCCGGATCGAGCTTGCCGAGGAAATCGCTCGCGCCCTCGGTCTGCGTGTTCCTGAGCCGGCGCACCAGTTCCTCGGTGTAGCTCGGGTACGGATAGGGCTGGAAGTCGATGCGCTTCTCGTGCCAGTCGGCGTGCTGGATCGCGCGGTCGCCCAGATAGCGTCCCTCGTCGCCCGCGGGCGGCGCGAGCACGCGTCCGAGCAGCGCCGACGCATGTGGCGTGTAATGGTTCGGGCCTTCCTTCGACAGCAGCCTGGCCGCGTCCTGCGGATGCGCGCGGGTCCAGAGCTGGGCCTTGACGATCGCGTCGACCACCTTCTGCGACCAGTCCGGGCGCCGCGTCAGGTCCTGCTCGTGCATGAAGATCGTGCAGCAGGCGTGGTTGCGCCAGACGTCGCCGGTGAAGCGCAGCACCTTGCCCACGTTCAGCTGCTCGGCGGCCGCGTTGAACGGCTCGGCCACGATGAAGCCGGCGATCTGGCGCGAGGCCAGCGCGGGCGGCATGTCGGACGGCGACATCACGATCAGCGCGACTTCCCTCGGGCCGGGCGCGGCGCCTTTCTTCAGCACCGGGCGCAGGCCCTGCGCGCGCAGCAGGTCCTGCAGGATCACGTTGTGGATCGAGTACCAGAACGGCACGGCCACGGTCTTGCCGCCGAGGTCGGCGAGCGAGCCGACCTCGGGCGAGACCGTGAGCGCCGAGCCGTTCACGTGGTTCCAGGCCACCACCTTGGCCGGCGCGTGGCTGCCGTAGCGCGCCCACAGCGTCATCGGCGAGAGCAGGTGGACGACGTTGACCTGGCCCGACAGGAACGCCTCGACCAGCTGCGCCCAGCTGCGCAGCAGCGTCGGTTTCTCGGCGTGCAGGCCGGCGGCCTCGAAGTAGCCGTTGTTGTGCGCGACCAGCAGCGGCGCGGCGTCGACGATCGGCAGATAGCCGATCCGCACCGGCGCATCGGGCTCGGCGGCGGCGCGCGCCGACAGCGAACCGAGCAGCGGCGCGGCGCCGGCCACGGAGAACAGCGTCGCGAGCTTCAGCCATTCGCGGCGGGACATCGGAAATTGGCACATCGTCAGGGTTCCACGGTGGGTTCGTCTGGATTCTTCGGGGGCGTCAGGCATCGCCACGAGCCGCGGCCGGCTGCATCGCGTCGTGCAGCGCCTGCAGGATCGGGATGCGCAGCGCGCCGAGCGCGTCGAGCTGGCTGTCGCGCGGCGCGGGGACGGCCACGCGCCATTCGCCCGCGAGCCGGCCGCCGTTGCCGAGCAGCACGACGCGATCGGCCACGCGCAGCGCCTCGTCGATGTCGTGGGTGACGAGCACGGCGGTCGCGCCGGTGCGGCGCACGATCTCGACCAGCAGTTGCTGCATGCCGGCGCGCGTGACTTCGTCGAGCGCGCCGAACGGTTCGTCGAGCAGCAGCGCGCGCGGTTCGCGCGCGAGGCTGCGGGCCAGCGCGGCGCGCTGCGCCATGCCGCCCGACAGCTGCGCGGGGCGCCAGTGGCGCGCATGTTCGAGGCCGACCGCGCGCAGCGCGGCCGTGGTGCGCGCGCGGCGCGTGGCCCGCGACAGCGCCGGCTGGCGCGCGAAGTCGAGGCCGAACGCGACGTTGCGCTCGACGCTGAGCCACGGCAGCAGCGCGGGATGCTGGAACGCGAGCGCGATGTCGGCGCGCGGGCCGTTCAACGGCGTGCCGTCGACGCGCACGGTGCCGGCGCCGGGCGGCACGAGTCCCGCCAGGGCGCGCAGCAGCGAGGACTTGCCGCAGCCGCTCGGCCCGAGCAGCGCGAGGATCTCGCCGGGCGCGACCTGCAGCGCGACCTCGCGCAGCACCTCGCGGTTCGGATAGCGGAGCGCGAGCCCCTCGACCTCGAGTCGCGCGCCGCCGCTCATGCCGTCGCGGCCGGCTGGCGGTGGCGGGCCAGCTGGGTCTTCAGCTGCACCAGGCTCGGCGTGACGATCGGCACGAACGCGGCCTCGCGCACGCGGCGCGCGGTGCCGCCCTGGCCGCGCAGGTAGCCGCGTCCACCCACGGCCTGCACTTCGAGCGCGACGGCCGCCTCGACGCTGGCCACCAGCGCGATGCGCAGCTCGAACAGCTCGGCCGGCCGCGCGAGGAAGCTGCCGTCCAGCACGCCCGCGAGCAGCCGCTCGCGCTGCGCGGCCAGCGCCGCGCGGGTCGTCTCGATCTCGTCGGCGATCACGTCCCGCGTCGCGTGGCCGGCGTCGGCGGCCGCCGCCAGCGCGCGCCCGGCGAGGCCCACCGACATCCCGCATTGCAGCCCGAGGAACGCCGGACGCACGCGCGCGAGGAACGCCGGCGCGTCGGCCGCGATCCGCCACGAGGCGTCGAGCACGGTGCCGTCCACGCGCAGCGCGGCCGTGTTGGTGGCGCGCAGCGCGATCAGGTCGAGGTCGTCGCTGCGCGCGACGCCGGGCGCCGCGTGAGGCAGCGCGAAGATCGACGGCGCGGCGCCGTCGTCGTGCTCGAACGCGGCGGCCGCGAGGAAGCCCTCGGGGCGCAGGTTGGTGATCCACGGCAGGCTGCCCGCGAGCGCATGGCCGTCGGCATGGCGCGTCGCGCGCATCTGCAGCGATTCGATGTTCGACAGGTACTTCATCGCGTTCGACAGGCCGGTGGCGCCGGCGATCTCGCCACGCAGCAGCGGCGGCAGCCAGCGCTCGCGCAGCGCGTCCTGGTCGGCGCGCAGCACGTATTCGATGAAGGTGCGATGGCCCCACAGCACGAACGCGGCCGCGAGCGAGTGCGTGGCGACTTCGGCCACCGCCTCGATCGCGTCGGCGATGCTGCCGCCCGCGCCGCCGTCGGCCACCGGGACGCCGAGGCCGAACACGCCGCCGCGTGCGAGCCGCGGCAGCAGCTCGGCGGCCAGCGCCGGTTCGGTGTCGAGCGATTCGGCATGTGCGTCGAGCCACGCGCCGAGCTCGGCGCGGGCGGACCGGTTCGGGGCCGGCGCGCCGGTTTCCGGCGTGGTGTCGGGCATCGGAATCGTCGGGTTCATGCGGTGCGGGCCTTCGGTTCCCAGCGGTAGTCGGCGAGTTGCGGATTCAGGTCGTTGCCGGCGAAGTTGTTCGCGAAGTTGCAGAGCGTGGCAAGGCTCACGCCGAGGATCACTTCCAGCGCGTTCGCGTCGCTGAAGCCGGCCGCGAGGAACGCCGCGCGCGCCGCGTCCGGCACCGCGCCGCGCGTCGCGATCACGGCGCGCGTGAGCACGGCCACGGCGTCGAGCCGCGCGTCGGGAATCGTCGCCTGCTCGCGGATCGCCTCGACCACCTCGGCCGGCAATTGTGCCTTCTTCAGCGCGACGGCCGTATGACCGGCCACGCAGAAGCCGCAGCCGTGGATCGCGGCGGCCGTGATCTGCACCACCTCGCGTTCGGCCAGCGTCAGGCCCGAGCGGCCGTTGATGCCGCCCACCGTCAGGTACGCTTCGAGCGCGGTGGGCGCGTTGGCCAGCGAGGCGACCAGGTTCGGCAGATAGCCGTTCGCGGCGAGCGCTTTTTCCAGGAACGGGCGGCTCGCTTCGGGAGCGCTTTCGACGGTGTGCAACGGCAGACGGGCCATGATGTCCTCGGCGGGAAGGGGCAGGTTCGAAGCCGCATTGTTGCCGGCGGCGGCGCGGGCCGGCAATGCGGCGCCGTCCGTGTTTCCTGCGGATTCGTCTCGCGTGCTGCGCGCGTGAAGCCGGGCGGCGCGCGGCCGTCAGTGGACTGGCGCGTAGACCGCCGCGTCGTGGCGCCGTTCACGCCGGCAGGCGCCGGGCTGCAGGCCCGTCACGCGCTTGAAGGCTTGCGCGAACGCCGACTCGGAGCGGTAGCCGACGTGCTCGGCCGCGTTCCAGGTCGAGGCGCCGTGGCGCAGCATCTCGGCGGCCACCTTCATGCGCAGCAGCGCGAGGAATTGCGCGGGCGGCTGGCCGCAGGCGTCGGCGAACTGCTTGCAGAAACGCGCGCGCGACATGTGGCAGAAATCGGCCATCGAGGTGGTGGTCCAGGCCTGGCCCGGCTCGGCCACGATCGCGTTCACGAGCGGCGCGAACTCGGCGCGGCGCATCACCGACCAGAGCCCGGGCGCGAAATCGTCGGCGCTCGCCACGGTGCGCAGCGCATAGAAGAACAGCACGTCGGTCAGGCGGTCGACCAGCGGCGAGGGCGCGTCGGGCGTGCGGCGCGCCTCCTCGCGGATCAGGTCGAACACCACGCGCGCGCCGGCCAGGCGCGGATCGTCGTGGCTGGCGAGGATGTGGTCGGGCAGCAGGCCGTGGATGGCATCGCCGAGGTCGGAGCGGAATTCGAAGAAGCCGCAGGCCAGGCCCACGCTGCCGGCCGACGCGTCGGCTTCGAGCGAGGTCATGGTGCCGGCGCGCGCGCCGAACTGGCGCTCGTCGGGCGCGGCCGCGTCGGGCGACAGGCAATGCGCGATGTCGTGCAGCAGGAACACCGCGTCGCCGGCCACGAGCCGGTGGCTGCGCGCCGGGCGCGTGTCGGTCGCGCGCAGGTGCAGCCAGCATTCGCCCTGCAGCACGAGGTGGAAGCTCGCGCGCTGGTGGCCGGCCGTGGACGCGAGATAGGTCCCGCAATACCGGCCGGCATGGAACAGGGTGCTGCGCAATTCGAGGCCGGAGAGCAGCCAGTCGGCGGCGCGTTCAGCGGTGGTCAACATGGGGGCGACGAGGGTGCGGCCGGGGCCGAAAACACAATGAGAAAAGAGACGCAGCTTAAGCCCCGCCGCACGCGGCGCCAAAGAAGCATTGGCAGGATGCATATGCGATGCGGTGATAAGCGCGCTCCCGGGGGCGCGCCGATCGTGCGCCGCGGCAGAGGAAGCCGTCTAGTTTTGCGGCACGGCGCGCGGGCATGCCGATGCTAAGCTGCGGACCATCTTGTCATCGTTCAATGTCAATAATGGAGACCCGGAGATGATCCGCTCGCAACTCTGCCTGGCCATCGTCGCGCTGCTGCCGTTCGTCTGGACCGTCTGCGCGAAGGGGCGCGCGAGCTACGACAACCGCGCGCCGCGCGACTACCTCGCGAAGCTCGAAGGCTGGCGCCGCCGCGCGGCGGCCGCGCACCAGAACGCCTGGGAGGCGCTCGCGCTGTTCACGGCGGCGCTGGTGGTGGCGTGGCACGACGGCGCGAACGCGGCGCGCGTCGATCAGCTGGCCACGGCGTTCGTCGCGATCCGCGTGCTGCACGGGATCGTCTATGTCGCGAACTGGGCGGCGCTGCGCTCGCTGGTCTGGTTCGCGGGCATGGTCTGCATCGTCTGGCTGTTCTTCGTCGCGCCTTGAGTGCCGAAGGCCGCCGCGCGCCGTGGCCCCGCGCTCAAGGCGGCTCGCCCGCCACCCAGTCCCGCACCGCCTGCGTGAACAGGCGCAGCGGCGCGGGTGGATGGCGGTTGGCCGGGTAGTAGAGCGCGAGCCCCGGCATCGGCACGCTCCAGGCGTCGAGCAGCGCGATCAGCCGCCCGCTCGCCAGATGCTCCGCGATCTGGCTTTCGGGCACCCAGGCCACGCCGATGCCGGCCAGCGCGGCCTCGATCATCGAGTTCAGGTTGCCGAGCGTCATCGGCCCGTGTACGTCGAGGCTGCTGGTCTTGCCGTCGAGCTGGAAATCCCAGCGGAACATCGCGCCGCTCTCGAAACGGTAGCGGATGCAGCGGTGCTGCATCAGGTCGGCGGGCCGCTCCGGCACCGGATGGCGCGCCAGGTAGGCAGGCGAGGCCACGGCGATGAAGCGCATGTCCGGCCCGAAGCGCACCGCGATCATGTCGCGCGGGACGTCGTCGAGCACGCGGATGCCGGCATCGAAGCCTTCGGCGACGATGTCGATGAGCCGAGTGTCGGTGACGAACTCGACGTGGATCTCCGGGTAGCGCAGCAGGAAATCGGGCAGCACGTGGCGGATCAGGAGGCGCGTGGAGGTTTCCGACGCATTGATCCGGACCGAGCCGGTGGGCCGGTTCTGCGCGGTGGAGACTTCGTCGACGGCGTTCTCGAGGTCGCTCAGCGCCGGGCCGACGCGGCGCAGCAGGTGCTCGCCGGCCTCGGTCAGCGCGACCGAGCGCGTCGTGCGGTTGAACAGGCGCACGCCGAGCCGTGCTTCCAGGCTGCGCATCGCGTGGCTCAGCGCCGACGGCGAGACGGCCAGCGAGCGCGCCGCCGCTCGAAAGCTGCGCTGGTCGGCGATCGCGACGAACGCCGTCAGTTCGGAGAGCCCGGCTCGCAACATAGATGAAAATTCCTCAGTAACGCATGCAAAATCATTCGTATTGTTGCGCCTAGCGTAGCATCCTAGACTGCCTCCTGTCTTGCAAGGCGACGGCATCGGGCCGTCGCGACGGCGGCCGGCCGGGCTTTTCGCGCCGCGCCGGCCGGCACTGGAACAGGAGGATCAAGCATGCGGACACGCACACTGGGTAATGGCAGGCTCGAGGTTTCGGCGATCGGGTTCGGCTGCATGGGCCTGAGCTTCGGCTACGGCCCGGCCGTCGACAGGGCCCACGGCATCGCGCTGATCCGCGCCGCCTTCGAGCGCGGCGTCACCTTCTTCGACACCGCCGAGGCCTATGCGCAGGGCGAGAACGAGCGGCTGGTCGGCGAGGCGCTCGCACCGTTTCGCGAGCAGGTGGTGATCGCCACCAAGTTCGGCTTCATCGACGGCGACCCGCGGCAGGGCCTCGACAGCCGGCCCGACACGATCCGCGCCGTCTGCGAGGCGTCGCTCGCGCGGCTCGGCGTCGAGCGCATCGATCTGTTCTACCAGCATCGCGTCGATCCCGCCGTGCCGATCGAGGACGTGGCCGGCACCGTGAAGGATCTGGTGCGCGAAGGCAAGGTCGCGCACTTCGGCCTGTCCGAAGCGGGCGCGCAGACCATCCGGCGCGCGCACGCGGTGCTGCCGGTGGCGGCGCTGCAGAGCGAATACTCGCTGTGGTGGCGCGAGCCCGAGCAGGCGGTGCTGCCCGTGCTCGACGAACTCGGCATCGGCCTCGTGCCGTTCTCGCCGCTCGGCAAGGGCTTCCTGACCGGCGCGATCGATGCCACCACGCGTTTCGACGCCAGCGATTTCCGCCACGTCGTGCCGCGTTTCTCCGAGGCGAACCGCGCCGCGAACGCCGGGCTCGTCGCGGCGCTCGGCGCGATCGCCGACCGGAAGGGCGCCACGCGCGCGCAGATCGCGCTCGCCTGGCTGCTCGCGCAGCGTCCGTCGATCGTGCCGATTCCGGGCACGACGAAATCTCACCGGCTCGACGAGAACGTCGGCGCGGCCGGGGTGACGCTCGACGCCGCCGATCTCGAACGGATCGGCGCCATGCTGCGCGAGATCGAGGTGGTGGGCGAGCGCTATCCGGCGCAGTTCCAGCAGCGCATCGATCGCTGAACGGCCGGGCAGGGGGCGCGGCGCCCCGAGCATGAAAACGGCAAGGCCCCGTTCGTCGTCGACGGGGCCTTGTCGTGTCCGGCGCCCGAGCGGCCGTGCGATTCACGCGGCCATCAACGCCCGAGCCCGCCTGATGCGGGTTGGAGAAAAAGCACCCTCGCTGCCATGGGGGGCATGGCGGGCGAGGGTCAAGGGTAGAACGTTACGACTGCAATGCTTGCCTGCCGGGGCCGTGCGTCAGGCGGCGACGGCTTCGCCGACCTTCGCGGCGACGGGCGCCTCGACGTCCTGGCGGATCAGGTAATCGAAGGCCGACAGCGAGGCCTTCGCGCCTTCGCCGACCGCGATCACGATCTGCTTGTACGGCACCGTGGTCACGTCGCCGGCGGCGAACACGCCCGGCAGCGAGGTGGCGCCGCGCGCATCGACCACGATCTCGCCGTGCTTCGACAGCTCGATCGTGCCCTTCAGCCATTCCGTGTTCGGCACCAGGCCGATCTGCACGAACACGCCTTCCAGTTCGATGCGCTTCGTTTCGCCGGTCGTGCGCTCCAGGTAGACGAGGCCGTTCACCTTCTGGCCGTCGCCGAGCAGCTCCTTGGTCTGCGCGCTGGTGATGATGGTCACGTTCTTGAGGCTGCGCAGCTTGCGTTGCAGCACTTCGTCGGCGCGCAGCGCGTCGCCGAACTCGATCAGCGTCACTTCACGGACGATGCCGGCCAGGTCGATCGCGGCTTCCACGCCCGAGTTGCCGCCGCCCACCACGGCCACGTGCTTGCCCTTGAACAGCGGGCCGTCGCAGTGCGGGCAGTAGGCCACGCCCTTGTTGCGGTATTCGCGTTCGCCCGGCACGTTCAGTTCGCGCCAGCGGGCACCCGTCGAGAGGATCACCGACTTCGCCTTCAGCGTCGCGCCGCTTTCGAGGCGGATCTCGTTGATCGCCCCCGGCACCAGCGCGGTGGCGCGCTGCACGTCCATGATGTCGACTTCATACTGCTTGACGTGCTGTTCGAGCGCGACCGCGAACTTCGGCCCTTCGGTTTCCTGCACGGAGACGAAGTTCTCGATCGCCATCGTGTCGAGCACCTGGCCGCCGAAACGCTCGGCCACCACGCCGGTGCGGATGCCCTTGCGCGCCGCGTAGATCGCGGCCGCCGCGCCGGCCGGGCCGCCGCCGACGATCAGCACGTCGAACACGTCCTTCTTGTCCAGTTCCTTCGCGGC
Organism: Burkholderia plantarii; assembly: GCF_001411805.1. Classification (NCBI taxonomy): domain Bacteria; kingdom Pseudomonadati; phylum Pseudomonadota; class Betaproteobacteria; order Burkholderiales; family Burkholderiaceae; genus Burkholderia; species Burkholderia plantarii. Next base: position 1,557,020 of record NZ_CP007213.1, read on the forward strand.
CCGGGCGCTGGCGCCGGTGTCGAGCTTCGCGAGGATTTCCTTGACGCTGCTGCGGCCCTGGCCGAAATGCTCGCCGTTCACGAACATGGTCGGCACGGCCATGATCTGCCGTTCGTCCACTTCGTTCTGGAACAGCGCGCCGTCGATCGCCACGTGGCGGATGCGCGGGTTCAAGAGCGCCATCACGTTCAGCGCCTGCACGACTTCCGGGCAGTTCTGGCAGGTCAGCGAGAAATACGTCTCGAAGGAAAAATCGCCTTCGAGGTTGCGGATCTGTTCGATCGTCGCGTCGTCGAGCTTGAGCGGATGGCCGCCCACCTGCAGCAGCGCGAGCACGAGCGAGGTGAATTCATGCCCCATCGGGATACCCGCGAAGCGGATGCCGGTGGGCTTGCCGGGCTCGCCGATCGAGAACGACGGCTTGCGTTCGGCGTCGTCGCGGCGTTCCACGACGGTGACGCGCGGCGACAGCGAGCCGATCTCGTTCAGCAGCTCGATCAGCTCCTTCGACTTGGCGCCGTCATCGAGCGAGGCGACGAGTTCGATCGGGCGGGTGATCTTGTCGAGGTACGACTTCAACTGGTTCTTGAGATTGGCGTCGAGCATGATGATTCGGATTCCGTAATGTTTTTGGCACCTCGCCGGAGGGCGAGGGGGCGTGCGGCGCGGGGGCCGCACGGTGGAGCGCCTCGCGGCGCCCCGGTACCGTCTGATGCGAACGAAGCTTAGATCTTGCCGACCAGGTCGAGCGACGGCGTCAGCGTTTCGGCGCCCGGCGTCCACTTCGCGGGGCAGACTTCACCCGGGTGCGATGCGACGTATTGAGCAGCCTGCACCTTGCGCAGCAGTTCGCCTGCGTCGCGGCCGATGCCGTTGTCGTGGATTTCAGCGATCTTGATCTCGCCTTCCGGGTTGATCACGAACGTGCCGCGCAGCGCCAGGCCTTCTTCCTCGATCAGCACGTCGAATGCGCGTGCCAGCGTGGCCGTCGGATCGCCGACCAGCGGATACTTGATCTTCGCGATCGTGTCCGACGTGTCGTGCCATGCCTTGTGCGTGAAGTGCGTGTCGGTCGACACGCCGTAGATTTCCACGCCCAGCTTCTGGAATTCTTCGTAGCGATCGGCCAGGTCGCCCAGCTCCGTCGGGCACACGAACGTGAAGTCGGCCGGATAGAACACGACGACCGACCACTTGCCCTTCAGCGACTCTTCGCTGACGGGAACGAATTCGCCGTTGTGATATGCGGTTGCCTTGAACGGTTTGATCTGGCTGTTGATGATCGGCATTTGGGTCTTCCTTTGGTCAATGGGTGATCAGGAGCAGCCAGTATGACGATTGGGGGAGGGAATGTGAAATTGCTTGTTTCAATCAGGGGGATCGAGATTTCCTATCTGTCCCGGATTTTGGATAGCGTGAAGCTCGGGCCGGGTCGGAAGACCGGGCGCCGGCGCAAGCGGAGCGACGGTGGGCAGGCCGGAAAGCCTTGCCGCGTAAGCTTCGGACGCCTCGCCGGAGGTCGCGGGGCGGACTGCGCCGAGGCGCTCGGCGCGAAATGCGACAACGCGTCTAAATGACGCGAATATCCCGATTTTCGCCGATTCGTGCGTGGCCGTCCAGCCCCGGTGGAAAACGAAATGGCGCCTGACGAATCATTGGCGGATCGATTTGACGTAGCCGTGACGAAGCGCATTTCGATCCGGTCGATGCCGCTATGCCGGCGCGCAATTTCAGTGCAGGTTCAAGCGGCCGCTCGCGTTCCGGCGCTGCCATGTGCGTTACCGCGTCGGCACGCGCTACCATCGCATGCCGATGCTGCCCGGCTTCGTGCTGATCGCGCTGTCCATCTGGCTTGCCGGGAACGTCGGCACCTTCAGCCACGCGTGGCGCCATCCCGGGCAGCGCGACGGCTGGATCATGGTGTCGACGGGCCAAGCCCGGCTCGTGGTTCAGGCTGACGCTCGTGAGCGACGTGATCGTGACGCCCGTGAACCGGCCGCGCGCGTGGCACGGCGCCGAGGCGCACGGCGGCGCGCGCGAGCGGCGGTAGAATGCCGGTTTTCCATTTCCTCCGCGCCGCCGCGACCGGTTCGCGCGCGCGGAGCGTCCCCCAAGCGCGATGACCCACACTGACGACAAAACACTCGACGAACTCGACCGGTTCCTGATGTCCGACATCATGTCGGAGAACACCATGACGATCGAGATGCTCGACGGTTACCTGACCGCGATCGCGATCGGCCCGACCACCATTCAGCCGACCGAATGGCTCGCCGACGTCTGGGGGCCGACCGAGGACGACGCGCCCGATTTCGAATCCTACGAACAGGCCGAGCATGTGTTCGGCCTGATGATGCGCCACTACAACGCGATCCTGCAGACCTTCGAGGCCGATCCGGCGTCGATCGCGCCGCTATTCAGCGTCAACGAGGTGGACGACGGGGACGATCCGCGCGAGTACATCGACGCGGAGGCGTGGGCGAACGGTTTCTTCCAGGGTATGGGGCTGTGCTGGGACGACTGGCAGCCGTTGCTCGACCATCCCGATGCCGAGCAATGGCTGCGGCCGCTGCGCCTGCTCGGCAGCGACGATCTCGACGACGAGGAGCGCGAGCTCGTCAGCCAGCCGGCCGAGCGCGAGACGCTGTCGGAGCAGGTACCGCCCGCGGTCGCGCGAATCTACGAATTCTGGCTGCCGCATCGCGGCTCGACACAGGAACGGCTGCTCGCGCAGACGATCCAGCGCGACGCGCCGAAGGTCGGCCGCAACGATCCCTGCCCGTGCGGCAGCGGCAAGAAGTTCAAGAAGTGCCACGGCACGGACGACGCGCAGGACTGACGCGGCGCCATCCGCCGCGAGTCGACCGCGATCGGGCGGTGAGCGGGCGCGCGATGCGCCGTCAGGATCGGCCCTGACAGGCCGAGACAAGTCGTGACGGGCCAGGGCGGCGCCATGCCGGCCTTGCTCGCGGCTCAACTCAATGGATGTAGGTCACGCTGCGTTCGCGCGCGCGGATCTCGAGTCCGGCGTCGAGCAGCGAGATCGAGAACCAGCGCGTGAGCTTCAGCACGCCGCTGACCGAGAACGCGGGCAGCCAGTCGTTCAGCACGCGCATCGCCGCCTCCCCGCGCGTCGATTGCAGATGCGCGATGGCCTGCAGCAGCGAGGCTTCGTCGTAGGCGAGTTCGCGCGCGCAGCGGCAGCGCATGTCGAGCGGGCGCGCCGCCGAACTGGCGAGTACGCACATCATCATGTCAAAGTGGGCGAGGCCGTCGGGATGGACGCCGGCCTCGACCAGCACGTCGCGCCACGTGGGCGGCAGCCGCGGGTTCGCGTTGCTGGCGCAGTCGGGATGCAGCCAGGTCCGCACGGCGGTGAGGATGACGCGTTCGGCGGTATCGGGATCGCCCGCGAGCGGGTCGTCGATCAGCGAAGCGCGGCGTGTGGCGAGTCGCGTGTCACTCATGGCACCTCCAGGTATTGGGTATTTCGGTTGGCGCGGCGCCGGCGCGCGCCGCTCCGCGGGAAGACGCGGGCCGCGCCCGCGCGACGGCGCGGCGGCGGCCTGACGGTCGACGGGCGGTCGTTCAGCGCTGGCCGGAGCGCCATTCGCGCACGTAGGCGCCGGCGGCCGGGCGCGGCGTGGCCGGCATGTCGGCGGCCGGCGTGCCGACGTAGAGGAAACCGAGCAGCCGCTCGTTTGGGGCGAATCCGAGCGCGTCGTGCAGCGCCGGCTCTCGCGAATCGACGCCGGTCGACCAGAAGCCGCCGTAGCCGAGCAGGTGGACGGCGTTCAGCAAGTTCATCGCGGCGGCGCCGGCCGCCAGTAGTTGCTCGGTCTCGGGTACCTTGCGATGCGGGACGATGGCCGCGCCGATCGCGATCAGCACGGGGGCGGCCAGCGCCTTGCCGGCGCGGTGCGCGTTCGATCCCGTCGGCGCGTCGGGTTCGCGCGCGTCGGCCAGGCCCACCAGCACGTCGCCGAGCGCGCGGCGCGCCTCGCCGCGAATCAGCACGAAGCGCCACGGCTTCAGGTTGCCGTGATCGGGGGCTCGCATCGCGGCCGCGAAGATCGCGTCGAGTTCGCGGTCGTTCGGGCCGGGTTCGGCGAGCGGCCAGCAGGATTGGCGGGAGAGCAGGCCGGCGAGGGCCGCGGCGGGATCGGTGGCGGCGTCGGGGGCGCCGAGGCGGGAGAGCGTGGCGGTCGTCATGGGAATCGGTGCGGTTGGTCGGTTTGGGCGATGGACGAATGATCGGCCAGTTTCTCCTCAAATGCAAATGATTCTCATTCATTTATTCGAGAAAGCGATTCGTCCGGCGTGGCGGCGGCGCCGCGTCCGTCGCCTGGATCCGGCCGTCCGGCCAGATCGGGGTGCGGATTCCCATGCTCCCCATCCTGCTTGCCGTTCCGCCTCGCGCCGCGCGCAAGGCCATCGCGCACCGTGGGCAAGCGGCGCCAACTGGCGCATGATCGATGCGAGGCCGGCGTGCTCGCGCCGGCCGCCGGGATTGTCATCAGGGCACCATCGTTCCGCCGGCCCGCCAAGCGCTGCCGGCCGCCTGCCTCGTCGCGGCGCATGCCGGCGCGCGCGGCGAGGCGGCCCGCACCGATGCGGTGCATGATGTCGTCAAACGGTGCCATATCGGTGAAAGTCTCAGGCTGGCGCAAGGCACGGACCTTGCTGGATACTGCATCACGCCGGTCCGGCATCGTGGATGCCGAACAAAAGAAGAGAGATGGAGAGATCCTGAATGAAGCCATTCGATGAAATGCTGCAATCCGGCGACTCGGTACGCGCACCTTACGAGCGCCTCAAGCAATGGCTCGACACGCAGGACCCTGCGAGCCTGGCGCAGAAGGCCCATGACGCCGAAGGCGTGTTCCGGCGCACCGGCATCACGTTCGCCGTCTACGGGGATGCGGAGGCCGCCGAGCGGCTGATCCCGTTCGACATCGTGCCGCGCATCATTTCCGGGCAGGAATGGACCCGGCTGTCCCAGGGCATCGAACAGCGCGTGATGGCGCTCAACGCGTTTCTCGACGACATCTACCACCGCCAGGAAATCGTCCGCGCCGGCATCGTGCCGAAGCACCTGATCGCGCACAACGAGGCATTCCTGCCCGAGATGATCGGCTTCCGGCCGCCCGGCAACGTCTACACGCACATCATCGGCGTCGACATCGTGCGCACCGCCGAGAACCAGTTCTACGTGCTGGAGGACAACGCGCGCACGCCGTCGGGGGTGTCGTACATGCTGGAAAACCGCGAAACCATGATGCAGCTGTTTCCCGAGCTGTTCCAGCGCGTCAAGGTGCGGCCGGTCGAAACCTATCCGCAGCTGCTGCGCCAGTCGCTGGCGGCGGTCTGCCCGCCCGGCGGCAACGCCGACAATCCGACGGTGGCCGTGCTCACGCCCGGCATCCACAACTCCGCCTACTACGAGCACGCGTTCCTGGCCGACCAGATGGGCGTGCATCTGGTGGAGGGCAGCGACCTGCAGGTGATCGACGGGCGCGTGGCGATGCGCACCACCGAGGGCTTCCGGCCGATCGACGTGCTGTACCGCCGGCTCGACGACGCGTTCCTCGATCCGCTCACGTTCCGCCCCGATTCGGTGCTCGGCGTGGCCGGCATCATGGACGTCTACCGCGCCGGCAACATCACGATCGCCAACGCGCCCGGCACCGGCATCGCCGACGACAAGGCGATCTATTCCTACATGCCCGAGATCGTCGAGTTCTACACCGGCCGCAAGGCGCTGCTCGAGAACGTGCCGACCTGGCGCTGCGGCGAGGCCGACAGCCTCAAGTACGTGCTCGAGCATCTGGAGGAACTGGTGGTGAAGGAGGTCCACGGCTCGGGCGGCTACGGCATGCTGGTCGGCCCGGCCTCGACGCGCGAGGAGCGCGAAACCTTCTCGGCCAAGCTGCGCGCGCGGCCCGCCAACTACATCGCGCAACCCACGCTCGCGCTGTCCACCACGCCGATCCTGACCGAGAAGGGGCTCGCGCCGCGTCACGTCGACCTGCGCCCGTTCGTGCTGGTCTCGGACCGGATCCGCATCACGCCGGGCGGGCTCACGCGCGTGGCGCTCAAGGAGGGCTCGCTCGTCGTCAATTCGAGCCAGGGCGGCGGCACCAAGGACACCTGGGTGCTGGCCGACTGAGCCGCCCGGCTCGCGCGGCGGCCTTGGCGGGCGCCGCGCGCGAGAGAAACAACGATCGGAGTCAACGGGAAATGCTTCTTGGACGCACTGCAAGCGGTCTCTACTGGATGTACCGCTACATCGAGCGCGCGGAGAACACCGCGCGGATCGTCGACGCGGGCCTGCGCATGGCGCTGACGCGCACCGCCGACGCGCCGGCGGAATGGTCGTCGGTGCTGGTCAGCTCGGGCGCCGACGACGGCTTCCGGCAGAAATACGACGAATACACGGTCGACAACGTCGCCGACTACCTGCTGCGCGATCGCGACAATCCGTCGAGCGTGCTGTCGTGCATCGAATACGCGCGGATGAACGCGCGCATGGTGCGCATCGCGCTCACGCGCGAGCTGTGGGAGACCGTCAACGACGCGTGGCAGTCGGTCAAGCGCCTGCTCGCGCGGCCGTTCACGTCGAGCCAGCTGCCGGCGATCCTCGACCACATCAAGCGCGAGACCGCGCTGATGCTCGGCAGCTTCTACAGCACCATGCTGCGCAACGAGATCTTCGATTTCGCCGAGATCGGCGCGTTCATCGAACGGGCCGACAACACCGCGCGGATCCTCGACGTGAAGTACCACCTGCTGTTGCCGTCGGTCTCGCACGTCGGCACCATGATCGACAATTACCAGTGGGAGTCGATCCTGCGCTCGGTGGCGGCGCACCGCTCGTACCGCTGGGTCTACGACGTGCAATACAAGCCGATCAACATCGCCGACTACCTGATCCTGAACGGCCGGATGCCGCGCTCGCTGCGCTATTGCGCGGGCCGCGTGATGTCGAGCCTGAACCGGCTCGGGAGAGATTACGGCGTGACCCACGAATGTCACGATACCGCCGCGAAAATCCTGCAGATGCTGTCCGACAATTCGGTCGAACGGATCTTCAAGAGCGGGCTGCACGAATTCCTGACCGACTTCATCGGCCGGAACAACAGCCTCGGCATCGAAATCGCCCAAGCCTACAACTTCGACTGAGAGAGCTGCCATGCGACTTGCGATCCGCCATATTTCACGCTTTCGATTCGACGACCACGCCACCCACGCGCTGCAGCGCCTGCGCCTGCGGCCGCCGAGCGGTCCCGGCCAGACCGTGCGCGCCTGGCAGGTGACGATCGACGGCGTCGAGCCGACCGTCGGCTACGCGGACGGCCTCGGCAACCGCATCGACCTGGTGCGCCACGATCGCGGCGAGCGGCCCGAGGTGGTGGTGATCGCGGCCGGCGTGGTCGAGACGCAGGACCGCGCCGGCATCGTCGGCGGCGCCGACGACTACGCCGTGCCGTGGATCTTCGAGCGCACCACCGGCTTCACGCAGGCCGGCGAGCGCGTGCGCGAGATCGCCGCCGCGCTGCCGCTCGAGCTTCGCAGCCTCGACGCGCTGCACTGGCTGATGTCGGAAGTCCACGCGCGGATCCGCTACGTGCCCGAGCTGGCCGATGCCGACACCGATGCCGAGCGCGCGCTCGAGGCCGGCGAGGGCACCAGCCGCGACCACGCGCATGCGTTCATCGCGGTGGCGCGCGCGCTGAAGATCCCGGCGCGCTACGTGGCCGGCTATCTGCTGACGGACGGCCCGCTGCAGCGGATCGCCGAGACCATGCAGCAGTCGGGCGGCGCGCAGCAGTCGCAGCGCATGCAGCTCGACGCCGACGGCATCCGCCATGCCGCCGCGGACGCGCCCGAGGCGGTGGCGCGCCAGCAGCAGACCAGCGTCACGACCTATCCGCCGTCGGGCCATGCGTGGGCCGAGGCCTATGTCGAGGGGCTCGGCTGGGTGGGCTTCGATCCGTTCATGAACCGCTGCCCCGACGAGCGCTACGTGCGCGTGGCCGCCGGGCTCGACCACACCGACGCGCGGCCCGTGACGGGAATCGGCGCGGCGCCGGTGGCCGTCGAGATCAGCGTGATCCAGTCGCCCGAACTCGTCTGAGCCCGGCGCGGTGGGCGGGGCCACCGCGCGCCGCGTCCGCGTGAGCGGGATGCATGCGGGCGCCGCGCGTGCCACCGGATGCCCGGACGCCGGAAGCCCGGACGCCGGCTACGCGCCGTCGCCCGGACCTCGTCGCACGAACCCTGTTGCCTGGAACCGCATCGACCGAACCGCCTGACGCCGAACCGAACCGCCTGACGCCGAACCGAACCGCCTGACGCCGAACCGAACCGCCCGACGCCGAACCGAATCGCACCGAACGCAACTGCGCCGAACGCGACCGCTCCGAACGTCGTCGCCCCGAACCGAATCCGCCGCATCGCCGACGGACCTGAACCGAACCGATCGATCCAGACATGTCCATCCACGTCGCGCTTCACCACACCACCCGCTATCGCTATGACCGGCTGGTCGGCCTCGGGCCGCAGATCGTGCGGCTGCGCCCGGCGCCGCACTGCCGGACGCCGATCCTGTCGTACTCGATGAAGGTCGAGCCGGCGCAGCACTTCGTGAACTGGCAGCAGGATCCGTTCGCGAACTATCTGGCGCGGCTCGTGTTCCCCGAGCGCACGCGCGAGTTCGAGATCACCATCGATCTGGTCGCCGAGATGTCGGTCTACAACCCGTTCGACTTCTTCCTGGAAGAGTCGGCCGGCCAGTACCCGTTCGACTACGACGCTGCGCTGCGCGAGGAACTGGCGCCGTATCTGGCCTGCGACGCGGCCACCGGCGCGTCGCCGGTGTTCCGCGACTACCTCGCGGGCATCGATCGCACGCCGGTCGCCACCATCGATTTCCTGGTCGCGCTGAACCAGCAGCTGCAGAAGGACATCCGCTATCTGGTGCGGATGGAGCCCGGCGTGCAGACTCCCGACGAGACGCTGCGCCATGCCTCGGGCTCGTGCCGCGACAGCGGCTGGCTGCTGGTGCAGCTGTGCCGGCATCTGGGCCTCGCCGCGCGCTTCGTGTCGGGCTACCTGATCCAGCTCGCGCCCGACGTCAAGGCACTCGACGGCCCGAGCGGCACCGAAGTCGACTTCACCGACCTGCACGCGTGGTGCGAGGTCTACCTGCCCGGCGCCGGCTGGATCGGCTTCGACCCGACCTCGGGCCTGCTGGCGGGCGAGGGGCACATCCCGCTCGCCTGCACGCCGCAGCCCACCAGCGCCGCGCCCGTCGAAGGGATGATCGACGATTGCGAGGTGGCGTTCGAACACGAAATGGGGGTCACGCGCATCTACGAATCGCCGCGCGTGACCAAGCCCTATACCGACGACCAGTGGGCCGACGTGCTGGAACTGGGCGCGGCGGTGGACGCGCGGCTCGCGGCTGGCGACGTGCGGCTCACGCAGGGCGGCGAGCCGACCTTCGTGTCGATCGACGATCGCGACGGCGCCGAATGGAACACCGACGCGCTCGGGCCGACCAAGCGCGGCTACGCCACCTCGCTGGTGCAGAAGCTGCGCGCCGAGTACGGCACCGGCGGCTTCCTGCATTTCGGCCAGGGCAAGTGGTATCCGGGCGAGCAGCTGCCGCGCTGGGCGCTGTCGGTGTGCTGGCGCAAGGACGGCGAGCCGGTCTGGCACGATCCCGCGCTGTTCGCCGACGAGCGCGAGCCATCGGCCTGCACCAGCGCCGATGCCGAGCGCTTCATCCGCGCGCTGGCCGAGCGGCTCGGGCTGTCGGGCGAGCACATCCGGCCCGGCTTCGAGGACATCTGGTACTACCTGTGGCGCGAACGCCGCCTGCCGGTAAACGTCGATCCGTTCGATTCGCGCCTCGACGACGAACTCGAGCGCGCGCGCCTGCGCAAGGTGTTCGACCAGAAGCTCGACACCGTGATCGGCTACGTGCTCCCGCTCAAGGTATTGCCGCCGTCGCCGGCGCTGGCCGGCCCGCGCTGGGAGACCGGCCCGTGGTTCTTCCGCGACGAGCGCATGTACCTGATTCCCGGCGATTCGCCGATGGGCTACCGGCTGCCGCTCGATTCGCTGCCGTGGGTCAGCGGGACCGACTATCCGTATCTGGTCGATCGCGATCCGTTCGCGCCGCGCGAGCCGCTGCCGGGCGCCGAGGCGCTGCGCGCGCGCTATCTGGCCGCCGCCGACGCGCCGCGCTACCTGAGCGGGCAGCCCGATCCGTGGCTGGCGGGCACGCCGCGGACCACGCAGCAGTCGCGGCTCGACGGGCAGGGGCACGCGTTCGGCGCTCCCGACGGTGGCTTCGACAGCGGCGCCGCCGGCCACGGCGCGCCGCGTGCGTTCGACGCGTCGCCGGCCGGCGCTGCCGCGGGTTCGCGCGAGCCCGGGCGCTTCGAATCGGCGGCCTGGATCACGCGCACCGCGATGTGCGCGCAGGTGCGCGACGGCGTGCTCTACCTGTTCATGCCGCCGCTGGCCGCGCTCGAGGATTATCTCGACCTGCTCGGCGCGATCGAGCTGACCGCGCGCGCGCTCGACGTGAAGCTGGTGCTCGAAGGCTACCCGCCGCCGCGCGATCCGCGCCTCTCGGTGCTGCAGGTCACGCCCGATCCCGGCGTGATCGAGGTGAACATCCATCCCGCGCACGATTTCCCGCAACTGGTGCAGCAGACCGAATTCCTCTACGACGCGGCCTGGCGCACGCGGCTGTCGTCGGAGAAGTTCATGATCGACGGCCGCCACGTGGGCACCGGCGGCGGCAACCACTTCGTGCTGGGTGGCGCGACGCCGGCCGACAGCCCGTTCCTGCGCCGCCCGGACCTGCTCGCGAGCCTGATCGGGTACTGGCACAACCATCCGTCGCTGTCGTACCTGTTCTCGGGCCTGTTCATCGGGCCGACCAGCCAGGCGCCGCGCGTGGACGAGGCGCGCAACGACCAGCTCTACGAGCTCGACATCGCGTTCGGCGAGATCGCGCGCAACAAGCTGCTGTACGGCCAGGACATGCCGCCCTGGCTGGTCGACCGGGTGCTGCGCAACCTGCTGGTGGACGTGACCGGCAACACGCACCGCAGCGAGTTCTGCATCGACAAGCTCTATTCGCCCGATTCATCCACGGGCCGGCTCGGGCTGCTGGAGCTGCGCGCGTTCGAGATGCCGCCGCACGCGCGCATGAGCCTCGTGCAGCAGCTGCTGCTGCGCGCGCTGGTGGCGCGCTTCTGGGACACGCCGTACACCACGCCGCTCACGCGCTGGGGCACCGCGCTGCACGACCGCTTCATGCTGCCCGCGTTCGTGAAGATGGATTTCGACGACGTGATGACCGAGATGCGCGAGGCCGGCTTCGACTTCGACGCGGCCTGGTTCGCGCCGCATTTCGAGTTCCGCTTCCCGCTGTTCGGGCAGGTGGCGGTGCGCGGCATCGAGCTGAACCTGCGCGGCGCGCTGGAGCCGTGGCACGTGATGGGCGAGGAGGGCGCGACGGGCGGCACGGTGCGCTACGTCGATTCCTCGCTGGAGCGGCTCGAGGTGCGCGTGAGCGGGCTCAACGACAACCGCCACGTGGTGACCGTGAACGGCCGCGCGCTGCCGCTGCAGCCCACCGGCACGGTCGGCGAATACGTGGCCGGGGTGCGCTACAAGGCCTGGGCGCCGCCCTCGGCCCTGCATCCGACGATCGGTGTCCACGCGCCGCTCACGTTCGACATCGTCGACACCTGGATGCGGCGTTCGCTCGGCGGCTGCCGCTATCACGTCGCGCACCCGGGCGGGCGCAACTACGCGACGTTCCCGGTCAACGCCTACGAGGCGGAAAGCCGGCGGCTCGCGCGCTTCGTCTCGATCGGCCACACGCCGGGACGCATGGACGTCGCGCCGGCCGCGCCGAGCCGCGAGTTCCCGTGTACGCTCGATCTGCGGCGCGAATGAGGGGCAGCGCGGGCAGGCACGCAAGCGGGGAGGCCGGCACGCTGCGATGCGTCGGGTACGTCACGGCGGGAATGATAGGATTCGGGCTCGACGGGCGGCGCGCGTCGCGGCCCCGGGGGCCGCGGCCGCGCCGGCGTGCCGCCCTGGACTGACGAAACGACATCGTGCTTCCCCATATTACCGACGACCTGGCCGCCGACGACGCCATGCATACGCTGTTCGACACCGGATCGACACAGGACGCCGCCGAGCTCGGCGCGGCGCTCGCCGCCCCGGCGGTGACGGGCCGCTACGACGAGTTGCGCGGCGGCGCCGCCGCGTTGCAGACGGCCGCGCTCGCGCCCGTCTGGCGCGAATTCTTCATGCAGCTCGGCAGCGTCGGCTTCGCCGACCTGGACCGCCGCGCCGAGGCGCTCGAACGGCGCATGCGCGAGAACGGCCTGGCCTACCAGCTGCACGACCAGCACGCGGCCGGCGGCGCCGCGCGGCCCTGGTCGCTCGACCTGCTGCCGATGATCGTCGCGCCGGCCGACTGGGCCGTCATCGAGCGCGGCGTGCTGCAGCGCGTGCGGCTCGCCAACGCGATCGTCGCCGACATCTACGGCGAACAGACCATCCTGAAGGAAGGGCTGCTGCCTCCCGCGCTCGTCACGGGTCATCCCGGCTATCTGCGGCCGATGCGCGGCGCGGCGATCCCGGGCGGCACCTGGCTGCATCTGGCCGCCTTCGACCTGATGCGGATGCCCGACGGCCAATGGCGGCTCATCGCGCAGCACACGCAGGGTCCGACCGGGCTCGGCTATCTGCTGGAGAACCGGCTGATCGTCTCGCGGCTGTTCCCGCGCGCGTTCCGCGGGCTGCGCGTGCAGCGGCTCGCGGCCAGCTATCGCGCGCTGCTGCACAGCATGCAGGACCTGAGTCCGGCCGGGAAGAACTCGCGGATCGTGCTGCTGACGCCGGGCCGCCACGCGCCGACCTATTTCGAGCACGCCTACCTGGCGCGCTATCTCGGCCTCACGCTGGTGGAGGGCGGCGACCTGACCGCGCGTGACAACCGTGTCTATCTGAAGACGCTGAGCGGGCTGGAGCCGGTACACGGCATCCTGCGTCGCGTCGACGACGAGTGGCTCGATCCGCTCGAACTGCGCCCCGATTCGATGCTCGGCGTGCCGGGCCTGCTGCAGGCGGTGCGCGCCGGCAACGTGCTGATCGCCAACGCGCCGGGCTCGGCGTTCCTCGAATCGCCGGGCGTGCTCGGCTTCATGCCGAAGCTCGCCGAGCGCGTCCTCGGCGAGACGCTCGCGCTGCCCGCGCTGCCGACCTGGTGGTGCGGCGAGGCGGCCGCCTGCGCCGACGCGCTGCCGCAGCTCGCGCGCGCCATCATCAGGCCCGCCTATCCGCCCGGCGCGCAGGCGGGCGGGCGCTTCGACCCGGTGATCGGCGCGCGGCTCACCTCGCAGCAGCTCGCCGACTGGCGCGCGCGGATCGCCGCACATCCGGGGCACTACGTGATCCAGTCGGACCTGCCGCCCTCGCAGGCGCCGACCTGGCCCAGCGCGAGCGGCGCGCGTGCCTACGAGGGCGGCGCGCGGATCGTGCCGAAGCCGCTGCTGCTGCGCGTGTTCGCGCTGGCCGACGGCGCGGGCTCGTGGCGCGTGCTGCCGGGCGGGCTGTCGCGCGTGGGCACGCGCGACGAGCTGTTCAACGCGCCGATGCCGCGCGGCGGCAGCAGCGTCGACACCTGGGTGATGACCGAGGGCGCGATCGATCCGACCACGCTGCTGCAGACCCATCTCGGCCCCGACGACCTGATCGCGCGGCCGCGCACCATTTCGAGCCGCGCCGCCGAGAACCTGTTCTGGCTCGGCCGCTACACCGAGCGCGCGGCGAACCTCACGCGCCTCGCGCGCGCCGCGTTCGAGCGGCTGCGCGGCGAGGACGATCTCGACAGCCCGGCGCACCTCGAACTGCTCGACGCGCTGTGTCGCGAGAACGGCCTGATCCCGTCCGGCACGCGCCCGGCCGCCACCTCGCCGCGCGAGTTCCAGCAGACGCTGGCGCGCGCGCTGTCGCGGCGCGCCGACCCCGGCTCGGGCATCGCCGCCTGCGTGTTCGGCATGCGCGGGGCCGCCGCCGCGATCCGCGAGCGGCTCTCGCGCGACCAGTGGCGGCTGATCGACGACGCGACGCAATGGTTCGACGAAAGCGCCGGCGCCGAGGACGAGCCCGAGGAGCAGCTCGGCAACGCCGCGCTGCAGATGCTCGACCGCCTGAACCTGCTGCTCTCGGCGATCACCGGCGCGCAGACCGACAACATGACGCGCGATGACGGCTGGCGCCTGCTGTCGATCGGGCGCCAGATCGACCGGATCGATTTCCTGTCGGGCGTGCTGCGCTTCGCGTTCGAGGACGGCGCCGTGACCAAGCAGGACGGCTTCGAACTCGTGCTGGAGCTGTTCGACAGCACCATCACGTTCCGCTCGCAGTTCCAGCGCTGCTTCGACGTCGCGCCGCTGATCTCGCTGGTGGTGCTCGACGGCGACAACCCGCGCTCGCTCGCCTGGGTCGTGCAGAAGATGCAGGGCCGGCTGACCAAGGTCGAGCATGGCGAGGGCTATGCGCTGTCGGATCTGTCGGAGACGCTGCCGGTGCCCGGCGAGTGGTCGCTGCACGCGCTGTGCGAGACCGACGGGGACGGCCGCCACGCGGTGCTGCTCGAGCATCTGCAGACGCTCGGCCGGGCCGCCTGGGATCTGTCGAACCGGATCGGCGAACGTTACTTCAGTCATGTGCGGGAAGCAGGCAGGTCGTTATGGGGATGAGCGTGAACGGCGCGGACAAAGCCCGGCACGTGCAGCACGAGGGGCTGGACGGCGGGGATCGGCGCGATGGCGAGGCGGGCGCCGCGCAGGCCGGCGCGCGCCGGCCCGGGGACGCCGCGGCGGCCGGCCCGGCGCGGGCCGTGACGGCCGAGGCGGCGGCGGTGTCGGCGGTGTCGGCGGCCGGGGCGTCGCGTGACGCGGCGCCGGTCGGGGGCGCGGCGGGAGCTTCGGCGGCATCGAGCACCGCCGCGGCTGCCGTTGCGGGAGCGGCTGCCGGCACCGCGGCCGCCACGGCTTCGGCCACCGCTGCCGCTGCCGCTGCGGCAGCCGCAGGCGCGCGGCCGGCCGTCTCGGCGGTGGAGCCGCGCACGCTGCGCGTCACGCACGACACGCATTACCGCTACGCGGCGCGCGTCGAGTCGGCCCAGCATCAGGCACGGCTCAGGCCGCTCGACCTGCCGCGCCAGCAGCTGCTCGATTTCGCGATCGAGATCGAGCCGCGTCCGGAAGGCGTGAGCGCCGAAATCGACGCGTTCGGCAACCAGCGCACCTCGTTCGCGCTGAACCAGCCGCACGAGGAACTGTTCGTGCGCAGCCGCAGCCTGGTGCGCGTGAGCCCGCCGACGCTGACGGCCGGCAAGCGCGGCGAGCCTCCTCCCGCGATCGCGAGGCCCGCGCCGGGTACCGCGAGCGCATGGGAGACGGTGCGCGATACGCTGACGTTCCGCGCCGGGCAGGCCTACGACGCCGCGAGCGAGTTCGTGTTTCCGTCCACCCACGTGGCCTGCCACGCCGATCTGGCCGCCTACGCGGCGCGCAGCTTCACGCCGGGGCGGCCGCTCGTGCAGGCCGCCTGGGACCTGATGCGGTGCATCCACGCCGAGTTCGCCTATACGCCGAACAGCACCGACGTCAACACCACGGCGCTCGATGCGCTCGCGCTGCGCCGCGGCGTCTGCCAGGATTTCGCGCACGTGATGATCGGCGCGATGCGCTCGCTCGGGCTCGCCGCGCGCTACGTCAGCGGCTATCTGCTGACCCAGCCGCCGCCGGGCCAGCCGCGCCTGATTGGCGCCGACGCCTCGCATGCCTGGGTCGAGGCGTACGACCCGGCATGGCCCGAGGACGGCGGCTGGCTGCAGCTCGATCCGACCAACGATCGCGCGCCCGGCAACGACTACGTGATGCTGTCGATCGGCCGCGATTACGCCGACGTCACGCCGCTGCGCGGCGTGATTCGCGGTGGCGGCGCCGATCAGGTGCTGGCGGTGGGCGTCACGGTCGAGCCGCTCGACGAAGCGCCCGCGGCCGGCTGAGATCCGGCGCGCCTGCCTTCGCGCGGCGCGCGCGGCCGCCCGCTCGCGCCGGCATGACGAGTGCCCGACGCGTCACGCCGAACGCGCCGAATCGCGGGTGGCCGGCCGAGTGCCGACGCGCTCCCTCTCGCGCCACGCGTGGCGGCTCGACTGCCCGCGCCGGCCTGACAAATGCCCGGCACATCACGCCGAACTCGCGGCGGCGCCCCGGTTCACCGGCGCCGTCATGCATCCGGCAATGAAACGTCCGGTCCCCCGCCGTCAACCCGCGGCGACAGCATCCGATCGCGTGTTTTGCCGAGCTTCCCGCGTGGTGCGATACTGGCGCCTGCCGGAGCGGACGGTCGGTCTCGACGGCGCGACTGGCCCGGTATCCGACTGATGAAAGCCCGCCGCGCCGCCGCGCCTGCGGACCGTTTCGACCGGCTCCGTCGCCACGTGGGCCGGCTCGTGCCCGCGTGGCCAATCCGGACGTGGCACGAGCGCGCCGCGCCATGGCACGCGCGCGTTCCCGGCCGCATCGTCGCTGCTGGCCGGGCAGCATCACAGGCATAGGAGTCATAGGCGCATGATCAGGCAAGGGGCGGGAGTCCAGGCATTCACGGCGAACGGCGAGCGTGGCAACGCCGCGTTCGTGTTCGCCACGCAGGCACACGAGCGCGTCGATATCGACGCCTGCATCGCGCTGTCGGCGCAGCTGCAAAGCGAGGTCGCGTGGCTGCGGCGCGATCCGGGCGTGCCGGGTCTGGGCCTGCGCTTTTTCACGCCGGGCGGCGAGATCGCGTTCTGCGGTCACGGCGTGCTGGCGTCGGCCGCCTGGCTCGACGCGTTCGACGGCGAGCAGGCCAGCCACGCGTTCGAGGTCAGCGGCGCGGCGGTCTCGGTCGAGCGCGACGGGGCGGGCCGCTGGTTCTATCTGCAGGATGAAGGCAGCTCGGAGTCGGTCGATCTGTGGCTGCTCGACGACGCGCTGCGCGCGCTCGGCCTGACCCACACCGACGCCTTGCGCGCGGGCGGAGCGAAGCTCTCGCGCACGGTGGGCGCGCCGCGCGAGAAGCTGCTGCTCGAATTGCCCGATGCGCTGCTGCTGGGCGAGATCGACCTCGATCCGGCGCGTCGCGACGCGCTGTGCGAGCGGCTCGGCACGACCGGCATCTATGCGTTCGCCGTGAAGGATCGGGAGCAGCCGCGCCTGGCCGCGCGCCATTTCGCGATCCGGGTCGGCACGCAGGAAGACATGGCCACCGGCAGCGTCGCGCCGACCGTGGTGCGCCATGCCGGGCTGTCGGGCGAGACCGGCGACGTCGTGATCGACCAGGGCGGCCCCGGGTGCAACAACGCGCGGCTGTTCGTGTCCGCCGCGATGTTCGGCACCGCCCGACGCGTGGCCGGCGAATGCGTGATCGGACCCGAGGCGCCGCTCGTCGGCATCGTCAGCACGGTGTCCTGAGACGATGCGCGGCGTGTCGGGGCCACCCGCGCGCCGCGCTCAATGCCGATTCCCTCCGGAGCCCGGGCGAAGTCCCGTCGCGCCGAATCGTTCGCCGCCTCCCCCGAGTTCCGCCGGCCGCGTGTCGGTCATTCCGTCATTCGGCCGTGCAGCGTGAGTGCGGCGCCGGCGCGGGCAGCTCGTCGTCGGCGGCGGCGCGCACGAAATGATGCTCGAGACGAATCCGCAGCACGCCGTCGAGCCCCAGCAGCTGTTCGCGCAGCGTCCGGGCGCGCCGTTCGCCGATGCCCTCGAGCACGATCCGGTGAGCGTCCACCTGCCGGCAGCGCACCACGACGATGTCGCCGACCCGGGCGTCCTGTTCCCGCAGATGGCCCTGCACGCGCGAGGCGACCCGCCGGTCGGCAACGGAGACGAGATGGAGGATGTGGGTCAGCCTGAAACCCGGCAGATAGAACGAGGAATCCGCGATGAGCTCCGCGACGGGTTGCGGGCAGGGCTTCTGGTGCATGAGGGCTCCGGGGTAAGGGGTGTTCGAACCGGTGCCAGCCATGCCGTCCCGTTTCGTTGCCGACTATCGGCCGCATCGCCTGAAGGCTTCCACCTTGCCCGGGTAGGCAGGTTGGCGTCGGAGGACAGACTCCCGACTCTTGATGCATGCGACATGATAGGAAAAAACCGCGCGCCTGCCAACCGGGAACTGGGGGCGGACTCGGGTGTGCGGTTCCGTATCGGTCGGGAGCCGGCGCGCAGTCGCCGCCGCGCCGCGCACCGGCGGGCTCGCCGGCCGCGTTCAGCCGTGCAGGGCAGCCGGTGCGGCGCGCGAGGCGCGGGCGCCGGCCGCTGCGCCGCGCGGCGGCCGGCGTGCCGTGGCGCCGGCCTTTGCGCGCTTTGCCGTGAGCAGCAGCAACGCCGCGAACCGCGCCTCATCGCTGCGCAGGCCGCGCGGCACCGGGCAGGGGCCGAGCAGGCACAGTTCGCCGGCCTCGAAGCTGTCGAGCACCACCGGATGGATATAGCAGCGCCGGCAGACCGCCGGCGTGTTGCGCAGCAGCGTCGAGACCGCGCGCACCGTCTCGACGATCTGCTTGCGCGCGCTGGTGGCGTCGCGCCACTCCATGCGCCGCAGCGCAGTCAGCGCCAGCACGCTGCCGGCCCAGGTCCGGTAGTCCTTGGCGGTGAAATCGGCGCCGCTGGCCTCGCGCAGGTAATCGTTGATGTCGGCCGAGCCGACCGCGTGGCGCGTGCCGTCGTCGTCGACATACTGAAACAGGTCGTGGCCGGGCAGCTCGGCGCAGCGCAGCAGGATGCGCTTCACGCGTGGATCTTCGATGCGCACGTCGTGCGCGATGCCGCTCTTGCCGGTGAAGCAGAGCCGCACGCTGGCGGCGCGCACCTTCAGGTGGCGCTTGCGCAGCGTGGTGAGCCCGTACGAGTCGTTGTCGCGCGCGTATTCGGGGCTGCCGATCCGCACCAGCGTGGTATCGAGCAGGCGCACCACGGTGGCCGCGACCTTGTCGCGCGACATGCCCGGCTTCGCGAGATCGCGCGTGACGCGCGCACGGATTTTCGACAGTGCATGGCCGAACGCGGCCATCCGCGCATACTTGTTGGCGTCGCGGATTTCGCGCCATAACGGGTGATAGCGATACTGCTTGCGGCCGCGCGCGTCGCGTCCGGTCGCCTGCAGGTGGCCGCGTGGGTCGGGGCAGATCCAGACGTCGGTGTAGGCGGGCGGGATCGCGAGCGCGTCGATGCGTGCGATTTCGTCGGCGTCGCGAATCCGCGCGCCGTCAAGGTCGTAGTAGGCGAATCCGGCGCGCGTGCGGCGCCGCGTGTAGCCGGGGCGCTGGTCGTCGACGTGCCGCAGCGCGGCGCCTGCCGTTACCGGCTTCGGCGCCACCCGGGGGGGCCGCGGCCCGGCCGCCTCGCGCCGCCGCGTCGCCATCAGGCCTGCTTCCCCGCGCCGCCGCGCTTGCCGGTCTCGGGCCGTGCGGCGAGGCTGTCGATCAGCGTCGACACGAACGCATCGAGATCGTCGGGCTTGCGGCTCGTGATCAGGTTGCCGTCCTTCACCACGCGCTCGTCCACCCATTGGCCGCCCGCGTTGCGGATGTCGTCCTGCAGGCTCGGCCAGCTCGTCATGCGGCGGCCCTCGACGATGCCCGCCGACACCGGCAGCCAGCCGCCGTGGCAGATCACGGCGATTGGCTTGTCGGCCTGGTGCGCGGCGGTGACGAACTCGCGCGCGGCCGGGATCATCCGGATCGCGTCGCCGTTCACCACGCCGCCCGGCAGCACGACGGCGTCGTAGTCGTCGGCCTTCGCCTGCTCGAACGTCAGGTCGACCTTGGTG
The DNA here is from genome assembly GCF_001411805.1 of Burkholderia plantarii. NCBI lineage: Bacteria > Pseudomonadati > Pseudomonadota > Betaproteobacteria > Burkholderiales > Burkholderiaceae > Burkholderia > Burkholderia plantarii. The sequence goes on from NZ_CP007213.1 coordinate 1,576,949, forward strand.
CGCTCGCCCTTGTCCACATGCTTGAATCCCTGGATCTCGCCGGGTTTCTGCGAGATCACCTCGACCTTCGCGCCCTCGGCCTGCAGCGCGCGCTGCGGCTCCGTCAGTTCGACCTGCTCGAAACCGTCTACGGCCAGGATCGCGATCCTGCAATCATTCAGCTTGCCACTCATGGAAACCTCCTTCGTCGATGGGGCGGCATCGGTCATGCCGGCGATGACGAGGTTCAGCAAGCACCGTGCCGGGCGGCCGGGCCGCCGCGGGGCGCCGGGCTGCGGCCGGATCGGGGCCGTTTCGGTGCGTCCGACGCGGTAGTTTTTTCAAGCGACTGTCATTTGTGACGCGACGCCCGCCGCCGCGCGTGGCGACGGGCGGTGCCCGCGCCCGAGGCACGTTCGATGCTGCTGTCGGGGATGGTCCGGGTCGTCCGGACCGCCGCTTACGGTGCTAACCGACATGGAGCGATCAACCTCATGAAACCCTTGCTGAATATCGCGGCGGCGGCCGCCTGCGGCGCGGCCGCGATGTACTTCCTCGACCCGCAGGCGGGCCGCCGGCGCCGCGCCTACGTACGCGACAAGGCAGTGGAGGCGCGCCACGGCGTGAGCGACTACGCGAGCGCCGGAGCCAGGCGCGTGGCCGAGCAGGCGCGCGGCGTGGCCGCCGACCTGCGGGCCGAATGGCGCGACGCGGGCCGCGAGGGCGGCCACGGCGTGGCCGTGCTCGAGGACGCGCGGATCGTCGAGCGGATTCGCGCCGCGCTCGCGTTGATGGCCAGCCATCCGCGCGATATCGAAGTGGGCGTCGAGCATGGCCGTGCCTGGCTGGCCGGCCGCATCGCCGACGACGAGCGCCGTCTCGTGCTCGACGGCGTCGCCGACGTGAACGGCGTGCGCTCGGTGGAGGATCGTTTCGAACGGCGCGAGCCTGCTGCCGGCGACGACCTGCTGCCGGGCGGCGGAATCGGCTCGGCGCCGTGACGGACCGGGCCGGCCGGCGTGCCGTTCCGTTCAGGCGTGCGCCGATCGGCCCACCGAGGCGGGAAGGGCGCCGCCTTTGCAAGCGGCGACAGCCCGGCCGATGAAACATTCCGGACAACTGATGATCGGCCGTCCACGAACGTTACCCTGGCCGGCCCGCCCGCCGCTCAGTGCCCCCATCGCCACGCATCGAGCGTCATTTTCACGGCCAGCACGAACAGCATGCCGCCCATCACGCGGCGCTGCGCGAGCAGCCAGCGCGGCCGCGTCGCGAGGAAGCCGGCCAGCGACGCCGACGAGACCGCGACGGCGGCGTTGACGGCCGCGAACGCGCCGATCAGCGAGGTGCCCAGCAGCATCGACTGCCGGAACACGTTGCCCGCCTGATAGTCGATGAACTGCGGCAGCAGCGACAGGAACAGCATCGCGAGCTTGGGATTCAGCAGGCTGGTGGCGGTGCCCATCGCGAACAGCCGCCCCGGCTGCTCGGCGCGCCGCGCGCCGATCTCGAACGGCGAACGCCCGCCCGGCCGCGCCGCCTGCCACGCGAGATAAAACAGATACAGCGCGCCCGCCGCCGCCAGCAGCCGCCCCGCGCCCGGAATCGTCAGGAACAGCGCGGTGATCCCGAACGCCGCGCCGAACATGTAGATCAGGTAGCCCAGCATCACGCCGGCCAGCGAGGTCAGGCCGGCCTTGCGGCCCTGCGATACCGACCGCGACATCACGTAGACCATGTTCGGCCCCGGCGTGACCGCGAGCATGCCGCCCACCGCCACGAATTCGAGCATCGTTCCCATTGCGTTCACCGTTCCCGTTCAGGCCGTCATCGACCGCGATGAAGCCGAGTATCGGGTGCGCCGGCTCACCAGTAAAACGGATTAAACTGAAAGAATTGCTCAGATTTTCTGAAGAAAATGAAAAAACTCGATCTCGACGTACTGGAAATGGTGGTGGCGATCGCCGACACGGGTTCGTTCGCGCGCGCGGCCGAGGCGGTACACCGTTCGTCCTCGGCGGTCAGCATGCAGGTGAAGGCGCTCGAGGACGCGCTCGGCAAGCCGCTGTTCGCGCGCAGCACGCGCAACCTCGCGATCACGCACGAGGGCCGCATGATCGTGGACTACGGGCGGCGCATGCTGGCGATGCGCGAGGAGGCGTGGGCCTCGGTGGTGCGCCCGGAAGTGCGCGGCCGCGTGACGATCGGCGTGCCCGACGATTACGCGTCGTCGCTGCTGCCCTCGGTGCTGCGCAAGTTCGCGATCGCGCACCCGCGCGTCGAGATCCGCGTGATCGGCCTGCCCAGCAGCGCGCTGGTGCCGCTGATCAAGGACAATACCGTCGATCTGGCCTGCATGACGCGCACGCGCGGGGTGTCGGCGGAGTTCATCCGCCACGAGCCGGTGGTGTGGGCGGCGCTGCGCGGCGGTCAGCCGATCTGGAACGAGCGGCCGCTGCCGATCGCCGTGTTCGAGCACGGCAGCGCCGCGCGCGTGCGCGCGATCGGCGCGCTCAACCAGGCCGGCATCAAGTACCGGATGTCCTACGAAAGCCCGAGCCTGCTCGGCCTGATCACGATGGTCGAGGCCGGCCTCGCGCTTGCGCCGCTCGCGCGCTGCAGCGTGCCGGCGCACCTGATGCACGTGGGCGAGGCCGAGGGCCTGCCGTCGCTCGGCGAGCACGAGGTGGTGCTGGCGCGCAGCGCCAAGTCGGCCCGCCCGCCCTGCGATTTCCTGGCCGAGCAGATGCTGGCCGACCTGCGCCGGGCGCCGTAACGGCAACGCGGGAACGGCGCGCCGGCCCTTTCCGGCAGCGTACCCCGATGTGTTGGGCGTGCCATACTTGCCGCTTATCCTGAACCACGGACATCCGATTCCGACACATGCCCGATCGACCTCAGGCGGCATTCGGCCAGCCGACCGAACGCCACGCGCCTCCCGAAGTGATAGTCGAGCGCATCCTCGATGCGCTGAGCGCGGGCGACCTGAAAGCCGGCGACCGGCTCCCGGACGAGGCGCAACTCGCGAGAACCTTCGGCGCGGCGCGGCTGCCGCTGCGCAACGCGCTCATCGTGCTGCGTGACCTGGGGCTCGTCGATACCGCGCGCGGCCGTTTCGGCGGCACGTTCGTTGCTGCCGACGTGCTTGAGCGGCTGCGCAACATGGCGCCCGAGGCCAGCATCGACGCCGCGGCGCTGCGCGGCCTGACCGACTGGCGCCGCGCGATCACCGGCGAGGCCTGTTTCCTGGCCGCGCTGCGCGCTTCCGATGCGCAACTGGCCGGGATCGAGGCCGCCGCGCAGGTGTTCGTCGACGAGTTTCCCGACATCGACGCGCGTCGCGCCGCCGACGCGCGCTTTCACGTGCGGATCGCCGAGGCCACCGGCTCGCGGCATCTGGTCGAGCAGGAGACGGCGATCCAGCAGGCGTTCAACGCGGTCTACGCGTCGCTGCCGATCGTCCGGCACGCGGTCGGCTCGGCGTCGATGGATCACGCGCCACTGGTGCGGGCGCTGCTCGCGCGCGACGCGGCGCGGGCCCGCGAGGAAGCGATCGCGCATGTCGAATCGACCTGCGCGTGGTGCGGTTCGCTGTTGCGGGTGAAGATGACGGGATGACCGCGCCGGATGCGCTGCCATGGCGGCGGCGCGTCCGGCCGCGATTCAGATGACGTAGCAGGCGATGCCGACGAACTGGCAGAGACTGCCGCCGAGCACGAACAGATGCCAGATGCCGTGCCCGTGGCGAATCCGTTCGTCGTTGATGAAGAAGTAGATGCCGGCGCTGTAGATGATGCCGCCCGCCACGACCCACGCCGTGCCGCCGAGCGGCAGCGCCGCGAGCAGCGGCTGGGCCGCGACGAGCGCGAGCCAGCCCATCAGCACGTAGAGCACCATCGAGACGATCCGCGTGCGGCGCCCGAGCGTCAGCTCCTGGACGATGCCGAACACGGCCAGCCCCCAGATCACGCCGAACAGCGACCAGCCCCACGGGCCGCGCAGCGTGATCAGCGTGAACGGCGTGTAGCTGCCGGCGATCAGCAGATAGATCGCCGAGTGATCGCATTTCTGCAGGATCGCCTTCAAACGCGGCCGATGCACGCTGTGATAAAGCGTGGAAACCGCGTAGAGCACCAGCAGCGCGGCGCCGTAGATGGCGGCGCTGACCACCTTGTAGGCATCGCCCGCGAGCGCGCCCATCGTGACGAGCGTCGCGAGCCCTGCCACCGACATCAGCGCGCCGACCAGATGCGTGATGCTATTGAAACGTTCACCGACCACCACGACTCGAACCTCTTTGTTACCGGATTGTTGTTGAAAAATCGTCGGCCGCCCGGCGGGGAACCGGGGCCGACGCACTTGCCGCGAAGCGGTCCGTGGCCGCCAGCAGCGCGCGCAGGATGCCGGGCTCGTCGAACGCATGGCCGGCATCGGCGACGATCTCGAAGCTCGCGTTCGGCCAGGCCCTGGCGAGATCCCAGGCGCTCCTGGCCGGCGTCGCGACGTCGTAGCGGCCCTGCACGATCACGCCGGGGATCGACGCGAGCCGGTGCGCATCGCGCAGCAGCTGGCCTTCCTCGATGAAACCACGGTTGACGAAATAGTGGTTTTCGATCCGCGCGAACGCCAGCGCGTAGTGGGCCTCGCCGAACTGTTCGGCCAGCTCCGGGCTCGGCAGCAGCGTGATGGTGCGGCCTTCCCAGAGACTCCAGGCGAGCGCGGCCTCGAGCTGCGCCGCCTCGTCGTCGCCCGTCAGGCGGCGGCGATAGGCGGTGATCAGGTCGCCGCGCTCGGCTTCCGGGATCGGCGCGAGGAACGACTCCCACAGATCCGGGAACAGCCACGAGGCGCCTTCCTGGTAATACCAGAGCAGCTCGGCATGCCGCAGCGTGAAGATCCCGCGCAGGATCAGCTCGCTGACGCGCTGCGGATGGGTTTCGGCATAGGCGAGGGCAAGCGTGCTGCCCCACGATCCGCCGAACACGAGCCAGCGATCGACACCGACCATGTCGCGCAGGCGCTCGATATCGTCGACCAGATGCCAGGTGGTGTTGTTCCGCAGGCTGGCGTGTGGAGTTGATCTACCGCAGCCGCGCTGGTCGAACAGCAGGACATCGTAGCGCGCCGGGTCGAACAGCTGCCGATGGATCGGCCCGCAGCCCGCGCCCGGGCCGCCGTGCAGGAACACCGCCGGCTTCGCGCCGGGCGTGCCGCAGCGTTCCCAATAGAGGCGGTGGCCGTCACCGGTATCGAGATGGCCGTGGGCGTAGGGTTCGACGGGTGGATACATGCTGCGAACTCCGGAGGGAGGGGCCAGAAGCGATAGCGACGTGGCCGCCGTGCCGCTCCGGTGCGCTGCCCGGGGTGGCGCCGGGACCGTTGCGGGATGCCGCGGCGGCGGGCCGGGCGCGCGCCGGGCGTCCCCACATTATGCCGAAGCGCGCGCGGCGGCGCCTGGCCTGCCGCAACAGACTTTACAGATGGTTACCTGAATCCATGCGCGAGCGTGGGTACGCGTTCCCTATACTCGTGGCGTTTCCGTGCTGCTCTCATGCCGTTTTTCCGCTGGTTTCCCGTTTATTTCTTGCGTCGTTTTTCCAGTCTTCGTTCTCGTTTTTCTGTTTTTTCTATTCCGCGCCCATCCTTTTGATCCTCGTCACGACGATGCCTGCCCGTTCCCTGTTTCGCCCGGCGCTTGGCCGAGCTGCCGTCTGGTTCGTTCCGTTCGTCGCCGGCGTCGCGCTGCCGATGACGGCCAGTGTCGCCGCCGGCCCGTATGGCGCGACGGACGGACAGACGGGATATGGCGTGCCGCCGTTGTACGGGCAGCCGGCCTATCCGTCGGCATCGAGCCCGCCGGCGAACGCGGCGCCCGCTTATGGCAGCGGAGCGCAGCCGGGCGACAGCCGCCCCGGTTACGGGCCGCGGGAGTCCGACGACGATGAGGATGCGCCGCCCGAGCAGAACGGGCAGCCGAACTACCAGGGCCAACGGGGCTACCCTGGTCAGCCGGGCGATCAAAGTCACTCAGATGACCGAGGGCAGCCGGGCGATCAAGATCAACCGGGTTACCGAGGTCAGCCGGGTTATCAGGACCAGTCGGGTTACCAAGGCCAGACTGGTTACCAAGGTCAGCCGGGTTATCAAGGTCAGCCGGGTTATCAAGGTCAGCCGGGTTATCAAGGTCAGCCGGGTTACCAAGGGCAGCCGGGTTACCAAGGACAGCCGGGTTATCAAGGCCAATCGGGTTATCAAGGCCAACCGGGTTATCAAGGCCAACCGGGTTATCAAGGCCAACCGGGTTATCAAGGCCAGCCGGGCTATCAAGGCCAACCGGGTTATCAAGGCCAGCCGGGCTATCAAGGCCAACCGGGTTATCAAAGCCAACCGGGTTATCAAGGCCAACCGGGCTATCAAGGCCAACCGGGCTATCAAGGCCAACCGGATTATCAAGGTCAATCGGGTTATGAAGGGCAGTCGGGCTATCAAGGCCAGCCGGGTTACCAAACCCAACCCGGCTCGCAACGGCAGCCCATCTATCTGAACCCGTCCGATGACGGCGACAGCCCGTATCCGCCGCCGGGCTACGGCCAGCCGGGCGGTGCCGCGCAGCCGCAGCCCGCGCCCTATGCGACCCAGTTCGGCATGGTCCTCGGCGTGCGTCCGATCGGCGGCCCGACGAGTCCGTCGGGCGTGACGGGGACGGTGGTCGGCGCACTGGTGGGCGGCGTGCTCGGCAACCAAGTCGGGCACGGTCGCGGTCGCAGCGCGGCCACCGTGATCGGCGCGCTCGGCGGCGCGGCGGTCGGCAATCAGGTCGGCCAGCAGATGGGTGCGCCCGCCCGCTATCGCCTCGACCTGAAGCTCGACGACGGCGAGCTGCGCTCGTTCGACCTGCCGGATGCCGGCGACTGGCGGCCCGGGGACCGCGTGCGGATCGACGCGGGCAATCGCCTCTCGCATGAATGAGCGCGGGTACGGCCGGCGGATGCCCGGCGAGGCGCGTCGCCGACGAATCGCGTCAGCGGCCGGGTTCGCCCGCACATCGACCCATGGCCCCGCGCGTTGGCGTCGCGCGATGCCTACTGCGCCGATTTCGCCCGTTGCGCTGTCGCGGCCTTGCGCGAGACGTTGAGCACGACCGCCGCGCGGATCAGCGCGACGAACGCCTGTGCATCGACCGTTTCACCCTCGTGGAAATCGATCGCGCGCCGCACCTTGCCGTCGAGGCTCGCGTTGAAGAGGCCGGCCGGATCCGGCAGGGAGGCACCGCGCGCGAACGTCAGCTTGACGACGGCCTTGTACGATTCGCCGGTGCAGACGACGCCGTCGTGCGACCAGACCGGCGTACCCATCCATTTCCACTGTTCGGCAACCTCGGGGTCCGCGGTCCGGATCAGCGCGCGCATCCGGCGCAGCGTGTCGCCGCGCCAGTCGCCCAGCGCGGCGATGCGCCGGTCGATCAGCGCCGGGGCCGCCTCGCCTTTGGCCGGTTGCGTGGGGGTCATGGCGTGCTGTCTCCTTGCGGGCCGCGGGCCCGCTAGATGTTCCATTGCGGCGACACGTCCTGCAGCCGCTGCCGCATCAGATCGCATTCGCGCTCGATCTTCTCGTTGATCGACACGTAGCCGGACAGTTGCGCGGGCACTTCGGCCGGATGCGGCCCGCTCACCGCCGGCAGCGGCTGCAGCCGCGCCAGCGTGCCGAACTTCAGCGCGCGGCTCGGCCCGATCAGCAGCCCGTGGATGCGTCGGTTGAGGCCGCGCAGCGCGGTCTGCACGTAACGCCGGCCGGCCACGTCGCCGTCGGCCGGCTGCACGCTGGCGAGCATTTCGAGCGAACTGATCACGAGCCGCAGCGAGCGCTGGATCGCGTCGAGCTGCGCCATCGTGATGTCGGTTTCCTTCGACACCCACGGCATCAGCGAGCGCATCTGCACCAGCAGCCCGTTCAGCGCGGCCATCTCCTTCAGGTGCGCGGTGTCGCTGACGGTCTTGTCGCTGACGATGCGCGCGTGGACCACGGCGCAGGCCCGCAGCCCGTCGGCGAGCTTGTAGCGCCACGAGTAGGTGGCGTAGAGCGGCAGCGCGAACGAGAACGCCAGCGCGATGCCGATGCCGACGATCACGTTGACCGCGCGCCAGAGCCCGTCGACGATCTCGTTGTCGCCGTGCCCGGCCACGATCAGGATCGTGATCGCCGAGAGCAGCGCGATGTAGCCGGCCTTGCCGATCGCATGGTAGGCGCAGATCCCGCACAGCACGCTCATCACGAGATAGGTGAGGATCGACACGTGCAGCGTGGACTGCAGCACGATCAGCGCGAGCCCGGCCAGCGCGCCGATGGTGGTGCCGAGCGCGCGTTCGGCGGCCTTCTTGCGGATGTTGCCGTGATGCTGGAGCCCGCCGATCACGATCAGCACCGTGATCGACGACCATTCGCCGTGCGGGATGTCGAGGCCCGTCGACAGCGCGATCGACGCCAGCACGCTGAGCGCGACGCGCGTGGCGTGGATCAGCTTCGCGTGCCGGTAGCGGCGATAGGGGTCCAGCAGCGGGCGGAACAGCGCGCGCAGCGCGGCGGGCAGACGGAGCGACGGGGAAGCGGTCATGACGGGCAGTGGGAGAACGGAGCGCTCGCGCGGCGGCGCGTCGGCGCGGGCCGGCCGCCGGAGGGCGGGGGCGGGCAGAGGCCGATACGTGTCGCGATTCTAAAGGATCGCCCGCGCGCCGCGAGCCCGGGCAAACGCGAGCGCGGCGCGCGGGCCATCCGTGGATGACGGTACGGATGCCGGTGCCGATGCACGCCGCGAGCGCGGCCGGCCGGCAAGAAAAAACGGCCAGCGGGCGTTGCCTGCCCGTTGGCCGTCTCGATGGGGAACGGCAGTTCGCCGCTGACCAGCCGCCGACCAGCCGCCGGCTCAGCGCGTGAGCGCGCTGAAGCCCTCGAGCAGCCGGTCGATGTCGGCCGGCGTGATCGCGCCCATCGTCGAGACGCGGAACAGCGAGGCCGACAGGCCGCCCTGGCCCGCGTAGATCACGAAGCCGCGCGCCTTCAGCCCGTCGTGCAGCGTCTCGTAGCCGACACCGGCCGGCAGCGTGTAGGCGCGCAGCACCACCGACGATTCGCCGTCGGGCAGCACCAGCGACATGCCGCGCGCGGCGAGCCCGTCGCGCACCTGGTCGGCGAGCGCGCGGTAGCGCGCGTGGCGAGCCTGCCAGCCGCCTTCGTCCTCGAACTCGCGCAGCGCCTCGACGAGCGCGTAGTAGGCGTGGACCGACGGCGTGAACGGCGTGTTGCGCTGCGCCTGCAGCTTCGCCAGACGCGCCAGGTCGAGGTAATAGGTGCGGCTCGCGGCACGCGCCAGCGCCGCGCCGCGCACGATCACGAACGCCGCGCCCGGCACGCCGTGCAGGCATTTGTTGGCGGTGGCGGCCACCGCGTCGAGCACGTCGTCGCCGAACTCGATCGCCTCGGCGCCGAAGCTGCTGACGCCGTCCACCAGCAGCCGCGCGCCGTGCTTGCGGCACAGCCCGGCGATCGGGCCGAGCGCGTTCAGGCGCCCGGTGGTGGTCTCGTGATGGATCACGGCGACGTGCGTGATCGCGCGGTCGCCGGCCAGCGCGGCCTCGACGCGGGCCAGGTCCGGCGCTTCCATCCACTCGTGCTTCAATACCTCGTGCGCGATCCGGTACTGCTTCGCGATCTGCGCGATGCGGTCGCCGTACACGCCGTTCTCGATCACGAGCAGCTTGCCGTCCTCGGGGACCAGCGCGGCGATCATGCTTTCGACGGCGGCGGTGCCCGAGCCCGTCGTCAGCACCGCCTGCCATTCGGCAGGATCGAGCGAGTAGGCGGCCACGAGGCGCGCGCGCGCCTCGTCCTGGAGATCGAAGAACTCGCTTTCACGGTGGCAGAGGTCCGTCTGCAGCAGGCTTTGGCGGACGCGCTCGGTGAGCGTGACCGGGCCGGGGTTCAGCAGCAGCATCATTGGGCTCCCGCGCCGATGTGGCGCATCAGACGAGTCTTCACTTCGACCGGGGTGACGGTCGGGCGCGGCAGGCCGTCGGGCACGCCGGTGCGGATCGTGACGCCGGCGAAGCGCGCGCCGTCGGCGGGCTCGGCGAACACGGCGTCGAGCACGCCGAGATCGCCGCCTTCGCGCGCCGACGCGTAGCCGCAAGCCGCCGCCACGCCGGCGAACGACACGCACGGCGAGACGGTGGACTGGCCGCCCGTCGATTCGTGCGCGCCGTTGTCGAGCAGCACGTGGACCAGGTTCCCGGGCCCGTAGGCGCCGAGCGTCGCGAACGCGCCCATCCGCATCAGCGCGGCGCCGTCGCCGTCCACGGCCACCACGGTCAGGTCGGGGCGCGCCAGCGCGAGGCCGAGCGCGAGCGGCGTCACGCAGCCCATCGAGCCGACCATGTAGAGCTGGTTGGCGCGATCGTCGAGCGCGTAGAGCTCACGCCCGCAGAAACCGGTGGAGGCCAGCACCACGCTCGAGTCGAGCGGGGTGCGCGCGATCACGGCGGCCAGCGCGTCGTGGCGCGTCGGCAGTTCGGCCGCGGCGGGCCGGGCCGAGGCGGCCACGGCGTGCGTGCGCGGCGCCGGCATCGCGGCGTCCTTGAGCGGATAGGCGGCCACGCTGCCCTTCTGCATCACCAGCGCGTAGGGGCGGCCGGTCTCGTCCATGTGGCGGATCGCGCGGTCCAGCGCCGGGGCGATCTGGTCGGCCTCGGTCGGGAACAGCTCCCACGGGATGTCCATGGTGTCGAGCATCTGCGGCGTGATCGGCCCCATCAGCGCGTGCTGCGGCTCGTCGTGCTCGCCGGGCTTGCCGCGCCAGGTGACGATCAGCAGCTGCGGCAGCCGGAACGTCCAGGTCAGCGAGGTCAGCGGGCTGACCGCGTTGCCGAGCCCGGAGTTCTGCATCATCGCGATGCCGCGCTTGCCGCCGAGCGTCGCGCCCGCCACGATGGCGACCGCGTCGCCCTCGTTGGCGGCCGACACGTAATGCAGCGTCGGGTCCTGCAGCACGTAGTTGATGAACGGCGTCAGGTACGAGCAGGGCACGCCCGCATACCAGTCGAAACCGCGCTCGCGCGCGGCCTCGACGAACTGTGCCGCCTCGATCATTGCGCGTCCCCGACCGCCGTGCCGCTCGCGAGCGGCGTCTGGCCGTGCGCGAAGTCGCCCGCGCGACGGAATTCGTCGAGGTCGTTCACGCCGCGCCAGTGGCCGTGGACGTACTGCACCGCGATCTGCTCGCCGGCTTCCACCAGCGCGTTGAGCAGCGCCGGGATGTCGAGCTGGTCGAAGTCGGGGCGTGCCTGCAGCGTCGCGATCATCGCCTTCAGGCGTTCGACGCCCGCGCCGCGCACGTTCAGGAGGCCGACCCAGCGGCCGTGCGGCGCGCCGTTGCCGGCGTCGCTCGCCACGCGCCGCAGCGTGATCTTCTGGCCGAACAGGCCGCGGTCGTCGGCGGCCGAGCACAGCGCGAAGTCATGCACGCTCTGGTTCGGCGAATCGGTCAGCGACGAATCCACCACCACCGTGAACTCGGCGTCGCTCTCGGCCAGGTCGCGCAGGATGTAGCTGCGGAACAGCAGGTCGCCGTAGGAGATCACGGTGTCGCCGCTGATCTTGCCGGCCGCGCAGGCCAGCGAGGCGAGCTCGCCCGTCTCGGCGTGGCGCTCGTTGACCACCAGCTTGATGCCGGACTTGTCGATCGCGTCGGCGCGGTAGCCGCCCACCACCGTGATGTCGTTCACGCCTTCCTTCTTGAAGCCGTCCACCAGCCAGCGCAGGAGCGGCTTGCCGGCGATCGGCAGCATCACCTTCGGCCTGTCCTCGGTGACGGCCTCGAGGCCCGAGCCGCGGCTCGCCGCGAGCACCAGCGCCGAGTTCGACGAGCGCGACGACGACGACAGGTAGAGGCGCTCGGCGGCCGAGTATTCGTCGGCGTCCTGCAGGCGGAAGATCTCGTTGACGGTGGCCACGCGATCCTCGACGTTGACGAGCGTCTCGCTCTCGAAGATCTCGCGCGCGGTGGCCTGCATCGCCGCGGCCGACGAGCGGACCAGATGGTTCGCCCAGATCACGGTGCTGATGCCGGCCTGGCGGAACACGTCGGTCGGCGTGCTGTAGTACTTGGTCGGCACGATCACGAGCGGCGCGCGGTTGCCCCATTCGCGCGCGAACTGGAGGATCTCGTCCGGGCGCGACAGCTTGCTGTGGATCAGGATCGCGTCGGCGCCGGCATCGGCGTAGGCATGCGCGCGGCGCAGCGCCTCGTCCATGCCCCAGCCCGCGATCAGCGCCTCGACGCGCGCCACGATCGAGAAGTCCGGATCGTGCTGAGAATCCTTGCCGGCCTTGATCTTGCCCGCGAACTCGTCGATCTCGGCGAGCGGCTGGCGTTCGCCGTCGATGAAGCTGTTGGTCTTCGGGAACTGCTTGTCCTCGATGCAGACGCCGGCGATGCCGCGCTGCTCGAGCTTGCGCACCAGGCGGCGCATGTTGTTGAAGTTGCCGTAGCCGGTGTCGCCGTCGAGCAGGATCGGCAGGTCGCTCGCGTCGGCCATGAATTCGAGCACGTCGACCACCTGGGTCCAGCTCGCTTCGTTGTTATCGCGCACACCGAGCGCGGCGGAGATCGACAGGCCCGAGCCCCAGATCGCCTTGAAGCCGGCCTCGCGCACGATCTTCGCGGACAGGCCGTTGTGCGCTTCCATCAGGAATTCGAGCTCGTTGCTCGTCAGCATGCGCCGCAGCCGCGCGGCGCGGGATTCGGTGAAGTTGGGTTCGCGTGCGTTCATCGTGCGGCTCCTACGGTATTGCGCTGAATCAGCGGCAGAACTTCGTCGCGGGCACGCGCGACGTCGTTGGGGAAATCGATTTCGATCCACGGGGCGCCGGTCACGTCGGCGATGTCGAACGCGCGGCCGCCTTCGAGCAGCAGGTCGCGCACGGCTTCCTCGTGGGGCAGGTTGGCTCGGCCGGAGTCGACGTAGCCGGCGACGATCTCGGCCAGGCGTTTGGCGGTGGCTTCGCTGAAGCGGAAGAAGCCGACCGATTCGCCGATCATGTCGTACTGCAGGTCCACCGCGAGCTGCTTGCGCAGCTCGACCGGCACGCCGTCCTTCACGCAGAGCTTGACGGGCTCGTCGCCGGCCTCGAAGTCGCGGTCGATCAGCAGGCGGTCCACGGCCTGGTCCGGGTTCGCGACCAGCGCCTGCATGATGCTGTCGTCATAGAGCACGTCGGCGTCCATCAGCAGCACGTCGCCGCCGCGCGTGAGCGCGTCGGCCGCGGTATGGACCGTCAGCACGCTGCCGAGGTCGAAACGCGGGTTCAGGACGATCTCGGCGTGGCGGCCGAGGCGCGCCAGTTCGGCTTCGACCTTCTCGGACTGGAAGCCGAGCGCGAGCACGATCTCGGTCACGCCGAGCGACTCGAGCAGGCGCAGGTGCCGTTCGAGCAGGCTGAGTTCGTCGAAGCGCAGCAGGCATTTCGGGTACTGCGCCTCGGGAGGCAGTTGCAGACGCAGGCCGAGGCCCGCGGCGAGGATGATGGCTCGCATTGAATACTCCACGCAATGTTGGTTGCTACGTGGCCCGGAGCGGGCCTTTAGTCCGCGAGCTGCGGCGCACGGCGCCGCTGCCAGTTTCGTTCAATGAAATGCAGGTACAGGATGCCGGGCAGGCCGAACGCGAGTTCGCGCGCGCGCTTGGCGAGCGACAGCGCGAGCGCCGCGTCCGGCGGCAGCCCGACGAGCGGGGCGAGCAGCAGGTAGCCGCCTTCCTGCGCGCCGAGCGAGCCGGGAATCATGAAGGCGGCGCCGCGAATCGCCTGGCCGACGCTCTCCAGCAGCAGCGCGTCGACAAGCCCGACCGGGTGGCCGAGGAAGTGCAGCGCGAGCCACACCTCGCCGGTGCCGAGCACCCAGCCGGCGAAGCTGAACCAGAACGTGCGGGCCACGCGGTCGCGCTTGCCGTACAGCTCGCCGACGGCCGAGTCGATCGCGTCGGCGCGCGTGGCGAGCGAGGGCCAGTCGCGCGGGCCGAGCGCCTTCGAGACCATCCGCAGCCCGCGGCCGAACAGGCCGCGCCGCTGCGCGAGATAGAAGCCGGCCGCGCAGATGCCGAGCAGCGCGGTGGCGATCAGCGCCGGCGTGCGCAGGTGCGCGGCCGCCTCGCTGTTGGTGCCGAGGCTGAAGGTGGCGATCCCGGCCAGCGCGAACAGGATCTGCGCGAGCGCCTGCATGGTGGTGCTGACCGTCACGGCCGCGGCCGCGCGCGGCATCGGCACGCCTTTCTGCGAGAGGTAGCGCGCCATCAGCACCGGGCCGCCGATCTGTCCGGCCGGCAGCAGGCTGTTGACCGATTCGAGCACCCAGCGCGCGAACAGCGAATCGAGCATCGACACGCCGGGCGTGCCGCGCGGGAACATCACGGCGATCGCGCGCGCGTCGAACACGATCGGCACGAGGTGGAACAGGGCGACCAGGGCGAGGCCCCAGCCGGCCGTCGCGAGCGTCGACACCACGGCACCGAAGCCTTGCCACGACAGCAACGCGATGAACAATGCCGTCCCGATGGACAGCAGGATGAGGCCGGCGCGGGTCATGAGCGGGTGGGGCGGCGCGTCGCGAGCTGCTTGAACACCTGCCGGAAGCCGAAGTAGGCGATCGCATCCTTCATGTTCGAGATGAAGCGCTTCCACGGACGCATGCCCGGGTCGGTCACGTACTCGAAGGTCAGCGAGACGCGGATCTCGTTCTCGCGCGCGGGCGTCACGCGGTGGCGCAGCTTGTCGCCGTCGAACAGGACGATGCCGCCGTCGGCGATCTGCACCGCGCCCGGTTCGTCGGGCACGGCCGGGTTGCGCGTGTGGAGCTCGTATTCGAGCTGGCACGAGGAGTCGTCGATCACGCCGATCAGCAGCGTGTAGCGGCGGCCGTCGTAGTACGAGGTGTCGTAGTGCCAGCCGATGTGGTCGCCCGGCTTCGTGTAGTAGTAGAGCGCGTAGGCGTGCGGATCGTCGGCGGGCGAGACCTGCAGCGTGTCGCCGGTCAGCTTTTCGAGCAGGCCGAGCAGCGCCTTCGAGCGGTACAGCTCGGCGATGTACGGCGCCTTCTCGTCGATCGTGTGGCGGCTCACGCTGCCGCCCTGCTTGTGGCCCGGCAGGTAGTTCCGGTTCAGGTCCGGCAGCAGCGCGCGCGCGAGCCCGGCGAGCTGCGCGGCGGTGTCCTTCGGCAGGAACCGGTCGAGGTAGATGAACGCGCCCTGGCGTTCGAAGTCCTGCCGCAGGCGGTCGGTGTCGAGCGCCGCCACGGCGGCGGCCACGGCCCGGTCGGCGCTCGCGGGCGCGCTCGCGCCGGCGGCCGCGGAGGCGGTGCGCGGCCCGGTTCCGGCTTCGATGGGGGTACTCATTTCGTCGGCTGGATTTCGGTGGGATTGCTGGCGGCGGCCGGGACGGCGGCGCGGCGCACGATGCGCCAGTAGTCGATCACGACCCAGGCCGCGAACAGCGGGGCGCCGATCGCGGCCGCGAACACGAAACGCTCGACACCGTCGAACAGCGTCACGAGCGGCAGCAGGTACAGCACGTCCTCGGTCTCGAAGCCGCCGATCGACGCCTGCCGGGTGCCGGCCTTGCCGGCGAGCGATTCGATCCGCATGCGCAGGAAGAAGATCAGCGCCACGGCCGCGCCGGCGACGGTGCCGAGCAGCACCGGCGGCGCGAACATGCGGCCGCCCTGGGCGACGATCCCCGCGCCCATGCAGACGAACAGCGCCACGGTGATCACCGCGTCGCTCGCGAGGTCGTAGAAATGACCGATCTTGCTGGTCTTGCCGCTGATGCGCGCCAGTTCGCCGTCGGTGTGGTCGACGAAATTGGACAGCACGATCAGGAAGGCCCCCGCGTTGATCCACCCAAACCCGCCCTGCGCAAGGCAGACCGCGCCGGCAAGGCCGATCAGCAGGCGCAGCGTGGTCAGGTGATTCGGGGTAACGGGCGTATCGACGAGCGGCGTGACGAG
The DNA here is from genome assembly GCF_001411805.1 of Burkholderia plantarii. Classification (NCBI taxonomy): domain Bacteria; kingdom Pseudomonadati; phylum Pseudomonadota; class Betaproteobacteria; order Burkholderiales; family Burkholderiaceae; genus Burkholderia; species Burkholderia plantarii. The sequence continues at coordinate 1,592,976 of NZ_CP007213.1, forward strand.
CCGGCGCGCGAGCCGTGCGTCCCAGGTGCGTGGGGGCGGCGGCACGATGAGTTTTCTTTGGTCCATCGGCGGAATATATACGGATTTGTAACGATTTGCTTTTTGGCAGGGCTCGATTTTGACATGACGATGTCCCGCCGGGGTTTGACCAAAAAGGGATCGATGTCGCGCCACGGTGGATGGCGAGACGAATTTTGAGGCGTTTAGTCGCGATTCGTGGCGCCGGCGCGGCACCGCCCGCGCCACGGTCGGGCGCCGCGGGCTTGCGGGACGGGCGAGAGCGGGGAGCCGGCAGGGCGCGTGGCCGGTTTTTCGTGGTGCCGGGCGGTGCCGCCAAGACCGATTTCGAGCCGTTGGCGAGCGGCGAAATGTGTTGCGCGGTGTTGCGTGCCGCGCAGTGACCGGCGGCCCGGCCTGCGCCGGGTTCGGGGCGCTGGCCGGAATGTCGCGCGGCGCCGGGGGCGGGCCAGTCGCGCTGTCGGCAAATTGAAAGAATAGTGCGCGTCATGGAACGGACGCGGAATAAAGGCGCGCCGCGTGCCGTTTTGCCGTTCGGACGCGCCCGCCGCCGGATTCGACGCGGCGCGCGCGGATCATTTCAACTTCCCTCCATTTCCCCGGCGACGATGAGAATCCTGACAATCCGCGCAGCGCTGCTCGCGATGGCGGCGGCGAGCGCGCCCGCGTTCGCGGCGCCGTCCGGCTGCATGGCCGATGCCACCACCCAGACCGCCATCGACGACTGCGCGGCGAGCCGCTACCGGCAGTCCGACCTGCAACTGAACCACACCTATCAGGCGCTCGTCGCGAAGGTCGCCGAGCCGGCTCGCGGCCGGCTGAAGGAAGCGCAGCGCCACTGGGTGGCGTGGCGCGACGCCCAGTGCGCGTTCGAGGCGAGCGGCGTGGCGGGCGGCAGCGCCGCGCCGATAGTCGCCAGCCAGTGCCTGGACGCGCTCACGCGCGCGCAGACGCGGCGCCTCGACAGCCATCTGCACTGTCCCGAAGGCGACCTCGCCTGCACGAACTGAGGCTCGAACCGGGGCGCAAACCGGGGCGCGCCGTGCCCATGTGCCCGGCGCCCGCGCCACGCTGCCGGGCTGTATAGCCGGATAACAAAAAAAACGCCACGGGCATAGGGTTTTCCTTTCGATCCAAGTAGACTGTCCGACCTTGCGGTCCGACCCCGCGCGCGGCTCATGGCGCGGCGGTGCCGCAATCACGTCGGGCACGGGCCGGCGCGCGCACTCCGGGACGCGCGCCGCGACCGGAGGCCCGACGGCGCCGGGCTCCGCGCTTCACCCCCGCGTCACCCCCCGCGTTTCACCCACATTCATCCGGAGGAGCACATGCATATGAAGCAGACATCCCTGATCGGCGCGCGTCACGTCATTCGGCTCGGCGTCGCCGCGCTGTTCTCGCTGACGGCCGCGACCGGCGCGCTGGCGGACCAGATCGTGAAGATCGGCAGCGTCGAGCCGCTGACGGGCGGCGCCTCGCATCTGGGCAAGGACAACGAGAACGGCGCGCGCCTCGCGATCGAGGAGATTAACGCGCAGGGCCTGACGATCGGCGGCCAGAAGATCACGCTGCAGCTCGACGGCCAGGACGACGCGGGCGACCCGCGCACGGCCACCCAGGTCGCGCAGAAGCTCGTCGACGAGAAGGTCGCGGCGGTGGTCGGCCACCTGAACTCGGGCACCTCGATCCCGGCCTCGAAGATCTACAGCGATGCCGGCATCGTGCAGATCTCGCCGTCGTCGACCAACCCGGTCTATACGCAGCAGGGTTTCAAGACCACCTACCGGATGGTCGCCACCGACGCGCAGCAGGGCCCGGCGCTCGCCAGCTACGCGCAGGCCAAGGCGATCAAGACGGTCGCCGTGATCGACGATTCGACCGCCTACGGCCAGGGGCTCGCCAACGAGTTCGAGAAGAAGGCCAAGGCGCTCGGCATCAAGGTGCTCTCGCACGACGCGACCAACGACAAGGCGGTCGATTTCCGCGCGATCCTCACCAAGATCAAGGGCGAGAACCCGGACGCGATCATGTACGGCGGCATGGACGCGACGGGCGGCCCGCTCGCCAAGCAGGCCAGGCAGCTCGGCCTGCGCGCGAAGCTGTTCTCGGGCGACGGCGTCTGCACCGAGCAGCTCTCGGACCTCGCCGGCCCGGCCGCCGACAACGTGATCTGCTCGCAGCCGGGCGCCGCGATCGAGACGATGCCGGGCGGCGCGGCGTTCCAGGCCAAGTACCAGAAGCGCTTCGGCCAGATCATCAAGTTCGACGCGCCGTTCTCGTATGACGCGGTCTACATCATCGTCGACGCGATGAAGCGCGCGAACTCGACCGACCCGGCGAAGATCCTCGCGGCGATGCCGGCCACCGACCACAAGGGCGTGATCGGCGAGACCGTGTTCGACGCGAAGGGCGACCTGAAGCACGGCGTGATCTCGCTGTACGGCTACAAGGCCGGCAAGAAGACCTTTGTCGACGAAGTGAAGATGTAATCGGCGAGGCCCCGGGCAATCACCGTCCGGGGCCGGCGGCGCGTCGAAGTCCGGCGCGCCGCCGGGCTCAGCGGGCGCGCCGCGCCGCCACCAGCATCATCATCGGGCGCTCGCGCTCCTGCGCCAGCTCGGGCTGCGCCTCCACCTGCGCCGGCGTCGGCCCCCATTCGTTCAGGTGCTCGAACACGAACCCCGACTCCACCAGCAGGTTCAGCAGCGTGCCGAGCGTGCGGTGCTGCTTGATCACCCCCTCGGCCAGCCAGTCCACCTCGCGCCGTCCCTCGCGCTGATAGCCCTCCAGCGGCCAGAAGCGGCCGCCGTCGGCGTCGCTGCGAAAGCCGGGGCGGGCCGACGCGGTCAGCACCGGATGCTCCATCGAGAACACCAGCCGGCCGTCAGGCACCAGCGCACGGTGAATCGCATGCATCAGCGCGGGCAGGTTCTCGACGTAGTGGAACGCCAGCGAACTGTAGACGAGGTCGAACGCGGCGGCCGGCAGGTCGAGCCGTTCGAGGTCGGTGCGGCGGTAGGCGATGCGCGTGTCGCGAGTGGTGGCGGCGGCGCGCTCGAGCATGCGCTCCGAGACGTCGATGCCGAGCACGCTGGCCGCGCCGTGTTCGGCGGCCCAGCGGCAGAACCAGCCGTAGCCGCAGCCGAGATCGGCGATGCGCAGCTCGCGCAGGTCGGGCAGCAGCGCGCGCAGCGCCGGCCATTCCGGGGCGCCGTCGAGCCCGTGAATCGAGCGGTTCAGCTTCGCGTAGCTGGCGAAGAAAGCCGGATCGTCGTAGATGTTCTGTGTCACCGGTAGGGCTCCCGAGATCGATTCGCCGCGCTCCGCGCTCAGGCGCCCGGCGGGCGCGCTCGGCCCGCCACGCGGCGGCGGCGATGTCATGAATGCTCGGGGATCGTAGCGCGTAACGCAAGAACTGGCGAGCCAAGGCTTGAGGCAGGTCTTTTTGTGCGCGATCGGCGCGTGTAAAGGCGCGCGGCAGGTGCAGCCGGCGGGCTCGCGGTTCGGGCCGGGCGGGGGCGCGGCTCGTGCCGGACCCGCATGCGGTGCCGCCGCGCCGGCCGCCCGGCTGCTACACTGAATCGCTCCGAATCCCCGCCAAGCTCCCGATCATGACCACCGCGTCGTCCGGCTTCGTCGCCGGCAACACGCTGCTGAACCCGCAGTGGCTGCGCACCTTCGAAACCCTCGTCGACACCGGCAATTTCACGCGCGCGGCCGAACGGCTCGGGCTCACGCAGGCCGCCGTCAGCCAGCATCTGCGCCATCTGGAGGACCAGCTCGGGCTGCTCGTGATCCGGCGTCCACGCGGCATCGACGTGACGCCCACCGGCCGCGTGGTGCTCGACTACTGCGCCGAGCTTTCGCGCGCCGACCGGCGCTTGCGCGGCCGGCTCGCCGAGGCCGACGCCGATTGCGGCGAGATCAGCCTGATCACGCCCGGCAGCATCGGGCTGGCGATGGCGCCCTGGCTGATCGACATGCAGCTCGAAACGCCGGGCCTGGCGGTGCGGCACCGCTTTGCGCCCGATCGCGAGGTGCTCGACGCGGTGCTGTCGAACCTCTACGAAGTCGGGCTCGTCACGTTGAAGCCCGACGACGAACGGCTCGCCGCCTGCCGCTTCGCCGAGGAACCGCTCGAACTCGTGGTGCCGGCCGGCGAACGGGCGCACGACTGGAGCGACCTGCAGCGGCTCGGCTTCATCGACCATCCGGACGGCATCGCGATGGCCAACCGCCTGCTGAGCCGGCGCTTTCCCGACAATCCCGGCGTGCGCGGCCTGCCGCGCCGCGCCTTCACGAACCAGGTCGGCCTGATCCTCGAACCGGTCGCGCGCGGGCTCGGCTTCACGGTGATTCCTCGCTACGCGCGGCAGGCGTTCGCGCGCCAGGACGCGATCGGGGTGATCGAGTGCGGCGCGCCGGTGGTGGATACGCTCTGGCTGATCCATCGCGCCGAATGGGGGCTGTCGAGCCGCATGGCGCGCGCCGTCGAGACGCTGCGCGAGCGGCTCGGCACGGCCGTCGCGGTGGCCTGCGAGCGCGATGCCGTGCCGCATCGGGGGCGGTGAGCGGCGGCGCGCCGGCGCCCGACGGCGCGCTCATGCCCACCCCGCCCACCCCGCCTAAAGGACCGGCGGGCCGCTGCCGTTAAGGCGTCGTCGGGAAAACGAAAAACAGACGACGGGGGACCAACATGGACACGCCGGGAAAACCGGCCTCGGCGCTTGGCGAGGGGCTGAGGCATTCGCTCGCCGAGGCGCGGCAGAAGGCGCGCGAGCTGGCCGATCGGGTCGAGGTGCCGGCCGCGCTGACCGGGCTCACGCAGAACGTGGCGTCGACGGCGCGCGGGATCGCCGCGGCGGGCCGGGAGCAGGCGGGGCGCCTCGCGCAGCAGGCCGGAGGCCGGCGTGCCGGGCTCGACCAGGAGGTGCGGGCGCGCCTCGAGGCCGATCTGCGGCGCCTGCGCGACCACGCGGAGCAGGGCGGCGAGAAGCTGGCCAGCTATTTCAAGACGACCTTCGAGGTCGACAAGACCACCGCGCAGATGATCGAGGAAATGCGGGCGCGCCGGCCGATTCCCGCCGCGAGCATCGACGACATCTTCGAGCAGTGCAAGCGCGAGGCGTTCCAGCGCACGCTGGAGGAGTTCTTCCGCGAGCCGGGCGAGGCCGCCGAGGGCGCCGCGGCGGCCGCGAGCGAGGCCGGCTCGGGACGGATTCACGTCGATGCGGCGAGCGGCCGGCTCGTGATCGGCGAGCCGGCGGCGCCTCTCGCGGCCGCCGCGTTGCCCGAGCCGCCCGTCGCGCTCGCGCCGCCTGCCTCGCGCTCGGCGCCCTTGGCGCCCTTGGCGCCCGAGGCCGGCCACGCCGGGCTGGCCAGCCCGATGGCCGCGTCGTCGCTCGATGCGAACACGCGCCGGCTCGCGCAGCAACTGGTCGGGCTGATCCTGCTGGAGACGATCGACCTGTTCATCGACGAGATCCACGACATCGCCGTGCGCGGCCCGTTCGGCGACGAGCACGGGCTGATCGCCGGCATCCACGCGCGGCGCGAACGCATCGCGAGCCAGCTCGGCAGCCGCTTCCAGGAACACCAGATCCGGGCACGCGCCCGCGCGATCGGCCTCGAGGGCGGCATCGACGGCGTGCTCGGCGCGATCCAGCAGATTCTCGTCACGCATCTCGTGAAGACACCGCTGCACATGCTGTCGGTGATCCGCGTCTGCACCCGGTCGATGGTGCGGTGTACGCGGGTGATGGTGGGCGACGGCGAGCGCAAGTTCGACGACCTGCGGATGATCGTGGGCGGCGCCGCCAGCAGCGTGATGAGCATCCACGTGGCCGACGCGATCGCCGGGGGCGTGGCCGTGGTGCCGCTGCTGAACCTCTACGGCGAGAAGGTGGCGGCGGTGCTGACCGAGGTGATCGTCACGGCGGTGCCGCTCGGCGCCGTCTACGTGTTCGAGCGCAACAAGGGGCGCTTCAGGTTCCGCGCGGCCGGGGGCTGACGGCCGGGGCCGGGCGCCGCGGCGCCGCGGCGCCGTGAAAAGGATCCCGATCGCGCGGCGAGGCTAGAATGGCCAGTCCGCCCGCGACCGCGGCCGGGCGTCGGCGTCCGGCCCGGGCCGGCGCGCCGGCGCCGCCCGTCGCGCCCTGGATACCAACCGAACAGGTGAGCCCATGGAACCAACCCCGCAGCGCGCCGCCGGCGCGACGCCCGCCGTCAAGCGCCACGATGTGCGCGATTTCTTCCGCCGTCCCGAACGCACCGGCTTCCAGCTCTCGCCCGACGGCCGCCATCTGTCGTTCCTCGCGCGCCATGCCGGCCGCCTCAACCTGTTCGTGCAGGCCGTCGACGAGCGCGGCCGCGTCCACGGCGAGCCGCGCGTGCTGACCAACGAATCGGCGCGCGACGTGCCCGGCCACGTCTGGAAGGGCAACGACCGCGTGCTGTACGTGAAGGACTTCGGCGGCGACGAGAACTACCACGTGCTGTCGGTGCCGATCGACGGCGGCCCGGCCGTGGACCTGACGCCCTACGACGGCGTGCGCGCCTCGATCGTCGACGGGCTGATCGACGACGACCGCCACATCCTGCTGTCGCACAACCGCCGCGACGCGACCGTGTTCGACGTGCTGCGGGTGGACGTGACGACCGGCGAGGCCAGCGTGATCGCCGAGAATCCCGGCAACATCCTCGGCTGGATGACCGACCACGCGGGGCGGCTGCGCGTGGCCGTGTCGTCGGACGGCGTGAACCAGACGCTGCTCTATCGCGACGAGGAGAGCGAGCCGTTCCGGGCGCTCGCCACCACCAACTTCCGCGAGACGCTCGCGCCGATCTTCTTCACGTTCGACGACCGCCGGCTCTACGTGCTGTCCAACCGCGGGCGCGACCGCGTCGCGATCTTCGAGTTCGACCCGCAGACGGGGCTGGAGGGGACGCTGCTGTTCGAGCACCCCGAGGTGGACGTGAAGGGCATGAGCTTCTCGCGCGAGCGACGCGTGCTGACCACCGCCTGGTACGAGGACGACCGGATCCGCGCGCATCACTTCGACGCGCAGGTGGCCAACCTCTACGCCGATCTCGACGCGCGCCTGCCGGGCGGCGAATCGAGCATCGCCAGCCTGACGCGCGACGAATCGCGGATGCTGGTGCGCAACGCGCGCGACCTGTCGCCGGGCGCGGTCTGGTTCTACGACGTCGGCTCGCGCGAACTCACGCGGATCGAAGACCTGACGCCGTGGCTCGACCCCGCCGACATGGCGCCGATGCGGCCGATCGAATACACCTCGCGCGACGGGCTGCGCATCCACGGCTACCTGACGCTGCCGGCCGGCGTCGAGCCCGATGCGCCCGGCGCCGCGAAGCTGCCGCTGGTGGTGAACCCGCACGGCGGGCCGTGGGCGCGCGACCACTGGGGCTTCAATCCCGAGGTGCAGCTGCTCGCCAATCGCGGCTACGCGGTGCTGCAGATGAACTTCCGCGGCTCGATCGGCTACGGCCGCGCGTTCTGGGAGGCCAGCTTCGGCCAGTGGGGCCGCGCGATGCAGGACGACATCGACGACGGCGTCGACTGGCTGGTCGGGCAGGGGCTCGTCGATCCGGCGCGCATCGCGATCTACGGCGCGAGCTACGGCGGCTACGCGACGCTGGCCGGCGTCGCGTTCACGCCCGAGCGCTACGCGGCCGCCGTCGACTACGTCGGCGTCTCGAACCTGTTCACGCTGCTCGAATCGATGCCGCCGTACTGGAAGCCGCTGCTCGAGATGATGTACGAGCAGATCGGCAACCCGAACACCGAGGCCGGGCGGCAGGCGCTGCACGACGCCTCGCCGCTGTTCTTCGCCGATCGCATCGTCACGCCGCTGTTCGTCGCGCAGGGCGCCAACGATCCGCGCGTCAAGCAGGCCGAGAGCGACCAGATCGTGGCCGCGCTGCGCGAGCGCGGCGTGGACGTCCAGTACATGCTGAAGGCCGACGAAGGGCACGGCTTCGCCAACGAGGAGAACCAGTACGAGTTCTACGAGGCGATGATCGCGTTCCTCGACGCGCATCTCGGCGCCGTGCGGGAGGGCTGAGGGCGGCCGGCGGCTGTCGGGCCGCCCGCGCCGCCCGGCAGCGCCGCTCAGGTCGTACCGGCCTTGCGCGTTGCGCGCCGGGCCGCCGACGCACGGTTTGCCTCGTTCGCGCCGGTCGCCCGGGGCGCGGCCGGTGCTGCCGGCGTCTGCGCCGCCTCCCTCTCCGCCACCGGCACCGCATTCTCGCCTTTCTCCTTCCTCGCGCCCGCCGCCGCCTGCTCGGGCGCGACGTCCGCGTGCGCGGCGTCCAGGCAATCCTGGAACAGCAGCGCGGCCCGCGACGGCTGCGGCGAGCGCCGGTGCAGGCTGACGAACCGGCAGCGGTACTGGAAGCGGTGCGGCGCGATCGCCTGCATGCGGCCGGCGCGCTCGAAACTCTCGGCGTAGTGATCGGGCAGGAAGCCGAGGAAGCGGCCCGAGAGGATCAGCGTGGCGATCGATTCCTGGTCCGAGGCCGTGGCGCTGCGCGTGAGCTTCGCGCGGTGCGTGAGCTGCAGGTTCGGCGAATGGAAGCCGAGCCCGGCGAACGCATGCTCGCGAATCCGCTCCCAGCCGAGCCGCCGGTGCGAGGCGCCGAACAGCGGGTGGCCGGCGCCGCAGTAGAGCAGCATCCGCTCGTCGAACAGCCCGGTGTAGACGAGGCTGCCCGAGCTGCGGTGTTCGGGGATGATGCCGATCTGGTAGCTGCCGTCGATCACGCCGCGCTCGATCTCCTGGATCGAGCCCACGTGCAGGTTCAGCCCCACGTCGGGAGCGGCCTGCGCGAAGCGGCGGATCGCGTCGGCGACGCGCGCGGCCGGATTGGTGGCGGTCTTGTCGAACATCGCGATCTGCAGTTCGCCGCCCATCCGGTCGTGGATGCCGTCCACGCGGCTGCGGAATGCCTCCAGCGAGGCGAGCAGCCGCAGCGTTTCCTCGTAGACGGTCTGCCCCTCGGGCGTCAGCGTGAAGCCGGCGCGCCCGCGCCGGCACAGCACCAGGCCGAGCCGCGTCTCGAGATCCTTCACGTGGCGGCTGATGGTCGAGATCCCGATATTGAGTTCCAGTTCGGCGGCGGCCATCCCGCCGCATTGCACGACCACCTTGAAGACGCGCAGCAGGCGCAGGTCCATGTCGCTGAGCTGGCCGAGCAGCGCGCGATGCTTGGGGCTTCTTGCTTGCATGAATGCTCAAGTAAACATTGATATTGCGATATTCAAAAGACTATCCGGCGCCCCAACAATGCGCAACACACCGAACCACGAGGAGCGCCCCGCGCCTGCCGACATGACCGAACTGACCGCCCCCCAGCAAGCGGACGCGATCCGCACCGACGCCGCCTGGCTCGACGCCCACTGGATGCCGTTCACCGGCAACCGCCAGTTCAAGCAGGACCCGCGCATCATCGTCGAGGGCAAGGGCGCCTATTACACCGACGCGGCCGGCCGCAAGATCTTCGACGGCCTGTCGGGCCTCTGGTGCTGCGGCCTCGGCCACGGCCGCAGCGAGATCACCGAGGCGGTCAGCCGCCAGATCGCGAAGCTCGACTATGCGCCGGGCTTCCAGTTCGGCCATCCGCAGTCGTTCGAACTCGCGAACCGGATCAAGGCGCTGACGCCGGCCGGCCTCGACCACGTGTTCTTCACGAGCTCGGGCTCGGAGGCCGCCGACACCTCGCTGAAGATGGCCCGCGCCTACTGGCGCGCCAAGGGCCGTGGCACCAAGACGCGCCTGATCGGCCGCGAGAAGGGCTACCACGGCGTGAACTTCGGTGGCATTTCGGTGGGCGGGATCGGCGCGAACCGCAAGCTGTTCGGCCAGGGCGTCGACGCCGATTTCCTGCCGCACACGCAGCTCGCGCAGAACCGCTTCTCGCGCGGCCTGCCCGAACACGGCGTCGAGCTGGCCGACCGGCTGCTCGACCTGATCGCGCTGCACGACGCGTCGAACATCGCCGCGGTGATCGTCGAGCCGTTCTCGGGCTCGGCCGGCGTGGTGGTGCCGCCCAAGGGCTACCTGAAGCGGCTGCGCGAGATCTGCACCGCGCACGACATCCTGCTGATCTTCGACGAGGTGATCACGGGCTTCGGCCGCGCCGGCGCGCTGACGGGCGCCGACGCGTTCGGCGTGATGCCGGACCTGCTCAACTTCGCGAAGCAGGTCACGAACGGCACGCAGCCGCTCGGCGGCGTGGTGGCCACCCGGGAGATCCACGACACGTTCATGGCCGCGGGCGGGCCGGAGTACCTGGTGGAGTTTCCGCACGGCTACACCTATTCGGCGCATCCGGTGGCCTGCGCGGCCGGCAACGCGGCGCTGGAACTGCTGCGCCGCGAGGACGGCGTGGGCCGCGTGCGCGCGCTCGCGCCGCATTTCGAGAACGCCGTCCACGGCCTGAAGGGCGTGCGCCACGTGGCCGACATCCGCAACTTCGGCCTCGCCGCCGGCATCTCGATCGATCCGCTGCCGGGCGAGCCGGCGCGGCGCCCGTTCGAGATCGCGATGCGCTGCTGGGAAAAGGGCTTCTACGTGCGCTACGGCGCCGACACGATCCAGCTCGCGCCGCCGTTCATCGCCGAGCCGCGCGAGATCGACAACCTGGTCGGGGCGCTGGCCGACGCGCTGAACGCGACGGCCTGAGCACGCGGCCGGCGACGGCATCGGCATCCGCTCGCGGCGGATGCCCGCACGCGGCACCGGACGATCGCGCCGGTGCCGCGTTTTTCATGGTGCCGCGTCACCTTCACGTCGCCCCGCACCCTGCACCCCTCAGGCCGGCTCCCAAGCCGGCAGCCTGCGTTCGAGATGCGCGGCCACCGCCAGCAGCTGGTGCTCGTCCCAATGCCGTCCCACCAGCTGCAGCCCGATCGGCAGCCCGCTCTCGGGGCAGCGGCCCGCCGGGATCACCACCGCCGGCGAGCCGCTCAGGCTGAACGGGAACACGTAGCGGTAGGTGGCCGGCTCGCGCAGCGATTCACCATGGCCGAATGCCACGTCCGGGTACACGGGGCAGATCAGCACGTCGATCTCGCGGAACCAGGCGGCCAGCTGGTAGCGCACCGTGTCGCGCATCACGAGCGCGGCGCGCAGCTCGTCGACGCTCATTTCCAGCCCGGCGCTCCACTCGAGCAGGGCCGCGATGGGCGGCGAGAACGCCTGCTTGCCGATCCGCCCGAACAGCTGCCGCCAGCCGCGGCCGCCGTCGCCGCCGAGGATCAGCACCTTCCACAGCACCTCGCAGGCCTCGTCCACCATCGGCGGCGCGCGCTCCACCACCGAGGCGACCGCGCCGTCGAGCAGCGCCGCCGCGTGCTGGAGCCGCTCGCGCACGGCCGCCGAGGGCCGCGCCGGCCCGGCGCTTTCGTGCCAGACGCCGACCCGCAGCGGGGCCAGCGGCTGGCGGCGGTAATCGCCGAACGGGGCCGGCACCGTGTCGGGATCGTGGCCGTCCGGGCCGCTGATCAGCTCGCCGAGCAGCGCGACGTCGTCCACGCCGCGCCCCATCACGGCGAACGACGAGCACAGGTGGAACAGGCCGGAGCGGTCCTGCGGGAACTGGCCCGTCAGCGGCACGCGCCACTGCGTCGGCTTCAGGCCGTACACGCCGTTGAAGTGGGCCGGCACGCGCACGCTGCCGCAGGCGTCGGAGGCGAGGCCGCCCGGGCTCATGCCGGCGGCGATCGCGGCGGCCTCGCCGCCGCTGCTGCCGCCCGCCGAGCGGTCCGGATGATGCGGATTGAGGGTGCGGCCGTGCAGCAGGTTGTCGGTCTCGAACGCCATGCACATCTCGGGCACGTTGCTGAGCCCGAGCGCGACGGCGCCGGCGTCGAACAGCCGCTGCACCACGGTGGCGTTGGCATCGCTGGCCTTGCCGTGCAGCTCGCGCACGCCGCGGCTCGGGTGGAAGCCGCGCACGTGGCAGGCGTCCTTCAGGGTCAGCGGCACGCCGTGCAGCGGGCCGTGCAGCCGGCCGCGCCGCAGCGCGGCGTCGGCCGCGTCGGCCTCGGCCAGCACCTGCCGGGGCGCGGCCGGCTCGATGATGGCGTTCAGGCGCGGATTGCGTTCGGCGATGCGCGCCAGATAATGCTCGGCCAGCGCGCGGCTGCTCAGGCGGCCGCGCCGTTGCAGGCCGACCAGTTCCCGCAGGGGCAGGGTATCGATGGGGATCATGGGCATCGTCACAGCTTGCGCAGCAGCGCGTTGGGCAGGTGGTACATGGAACGCGTGACGCGACGCATCACGGCGATCTTCCAGGCCGGCAGCGCGGCCACCGCCTCCAGCGCCTCGCGCGAGCGCGCCAGCACCTCGTCGATGGTCGCGGCGCTCACGGTCAGCGGCGGGTAATAGCGCAGCACCGGCCGCTCGGCGCGCTCGTTCATCGAGTGGCCGGCATGCACGTTGCGCTTGCCCAGCTCCATCGAGAGCAGCGATTCGTAGACGGCGCCCTTGAGCCTGAGGCCCGTCATCAGGCCGATGCCGGGCACGTCCTCGATGATCCGCGGGAAGCGCCGCGCCAGCGCCATCAGCCCCTGGCGCAGCTGCAGGCCGCGCTCGACCGAGGCCTGCACCAGCTGCTCGTCCTCGATCACGTCGAGCGAGGCCAGCGCCGCCGCGCAGGCGAACGGATGGCCGCCGCAGCTGTCGTGGTCGTCGGGCGGCGCGGGCAGGCGCGCCAGCGTCTCCTGGCGGTACATCACGCAGGCGATCGACGCGTAGCCGCCCGTCAGCCCCTTCGACAGGATCAGGATGTCGGGCTCGATGCCGCCGTATTCCACGGCGAACATCTTGCCGCAGCGGCCGAAGGCGGTCTGGATCTCGTCGGCGACGAGCAGCGTGCCGGTGCGGTCGCACAGCGCGCGGATGTCCTCCAGGTAGCCGAGCGGCGGCATGCGCAGATGGGCGCCGCCGAGGATCGGTTCGAGGTAGACGGCGCAGGCGCCGTCGCCGACCGCCTCGCGCATCGCCGCCATGTCACCGTAGGGCACGATGCTGACGTCGTCGCCGAACCGGCCGAAGCTGGCCTCGTGCTGGCGCTGGCCGAGGATGCTCATGGCCGCCAGCGTCTTGCCGTGATACGCCCCGGCGGTGATCACGATGCGCCGGCGCGGCGCGTTGGCGGCGAGTGCGTAGCGGATCGAATGCTCCACGGCCTCGGCGCCCGACACCATGTAGCGCACCTCGCCCCAGTCGCCGGGCGCGAGCGCCTTCAGGCGCGCCGTCAGCTCCTGCTGGAGCGGATCGACGGTGCCGCGCGGCAGCCAGGCCAGCCGCGCCAGCTGCGCGTCGATGCGCTGCTGCACGCGCGGATGGCGGTGGCCGACGATGAACACGCCGTAGCTGCAGGCGAAATCCAGATAGCTGCGCCCGGTATGGTCATGCACCTCGCAGCCGGACGCCTGCGCCTCGATCTGGCTGCCGGCGATGCGGTAGAGCTTGGCCGCCGACGCGCCCCAGTGTTTCTCGCAGGTGTCCAGCAGCTGCCGGCGGTCAAGCGTTGCGGTGTTCATCGAAGCTTCTCCTGATGGTGTCGAGCGCGTCGTTGAGCGTCGGGGTCCGGGTGACGGCCGACGGGTAGAGGGTCAGCGTCCGGCCGCGCGGCGCGCGCACCAGCACGCCGGCCGCGAGCAGCCGCTGCGGCAGGCTTTCGGCATCGATGCCGTCCGGCAGGCGCAGGTTGACGATGCCGCCCGTCACGCTGGATACGTGCCCGGCCAGCGCGTCGGCGATGCGCTGGCCGAGTGCCCGGAAGCGGGCCGGCGCGTCGTGCCGCGTCGCGTGTTCGAGCGCGGCCAGCGCGGCCACGCATGACAGCGGATTGCCGCCGGTGGTGCTGCCGTGCTTGGCGGGCGAGCTGCGGCCGTAGACGCGGTAGGCGCGTTCGGCCGAGGTCAGGTAGCAGCCGACCGGAATCGCGCGGCCGCCCAGCGCGCCGCCCAGCACCAGGATGTCGGGGTCCGTGCCACCCGCTTCGTGGCCGAACATCACGCCGCTGGCACCGAGGCAGATCTCGCTCGCCTGGCAGACCAGCGGCACCTTCGCGGCGCGCGCCAGCGCCGCGATCTGGCGCAGGCGGTCGGCCGCGAGCGGCACCAGCGCGCCGTCGGGCCGGCGCACCAGCGGCGAGTAGCAGAGCGCGAAGCAGCGGCCCAGCTCGGCGGCCGACGGCAGCGGCCCGTCGCATTCGATGGTCAGCGTGTCGAGGCCGAGGAAGCGGCGCAGCGCGGCGTGGCCGTCCGGATCCTCGAGGCAGCGGCCGTAGCTGAGCGAGCCGAATTCGCTGCCGCGCACGTGGGCGAGGCATCGCAGCTCGGGCCGCAGCCCCTTGCACAGCTTCAGCGCGCCTTCGAACGCCTCGTCGCCGGAACTGCACACGTAGGCGTTGGACAGCGTCGGCGGCAGCAGTGCGGCCAGCTCGCGGCAGAGCCGCAGCAGCGGTTCGGACATCATCACGCGGTTGGACAGGCCCATCAGCGCGGCCTGCTCGCGCACCTTGCCGATGATGTCGGGCAGGCCGAAGCCGAGGCCGCCGCTGGCCAGGTCGACGATGCGGCGGCCGCCGCCGTCGATCAGGATTTCGCCTTCCGCGCTCTGGATCTGCCCGGCGAGAGGGGGCAGGGCGTCGCGTGCCGTCATGGCAGTCTCCTCACAGGTAGCTGAGTGCGTTGAAGATGGTGCGTCGGGAATCGACGATGGCGCGCCGGCCGTGCATCACGCGCCGGTTGTCGATCATCACGAAGTCGTTGTCGTCCCATTCGATCGGGATGGTGACGGCGTCGGTCACGCGGATCACTTCGTCCATCATCGCGGCGGGGATCGGTTCGCCGCTGGCCGCCACCGTGATGCGCGGCTTCTCGTAGTTGTACGAAGGACCGAGAATGCTGTTGGCGAAGGCCGGCTGGCGGCCGATGGCGGAGACCAGCACGGCCGACACCGTGAAGTCGTAGCCGATCGATTCGTCGTCCGGGTGATAGGTGATGCGCGTGTTGGGATCGTCGCCGACGATGCGCGACAGATGCTCGAAGCTCACCCGGGCCGGATCGTCGAGATCGGGCGTGTAGTGCAGCACCAGCCGCTTCCACTTGTCGGCCTGCACGTTGCGCGAGTAGCGGATCTCGTGGTTCAGGAAGAACTCGCGGGTGGGCGCCGAGAGCCGCTCGAGCACGGCCACGCCGTCGCAGGCGGTGGTCTGCGAGCCGCGGCGCGGCGCCTCCTTGCAGTAGAACCAGGTCAGGTCCGGCCAGAACGGCGAGTTGCCGTTCTCGCAGTGCAGGCCCACCGCGTCGGTGCCGGCGTCCACCAGCTGGGCGGCGCCGCCTTCCATCGCGCGCGCCGGATCGAGGCTCAGCCGCGAGCTGTGGCGCTTGACGAAATCGCAGAATGCCTCAACCGACTGCGCGCCCTCGCGGAACAGCACGATGCCGGTCTCGGCCAGTTCGGCCAGCAGGTCCGCGGTGCGCAGCGCGGGCATGTCGCCGGCGGACAGATGCCTGATGGTGGTCTCAGGCGGGATGGTCTCAGACGGCAACGAGACGGCCTTGCTCATGATGGTGGTTCTCCTCGGAACGGGAAGGGGTGCCGCGGCGGGCCGCGTAGGCCTGGGCGATGTCGTGGCGCTGCGGGCGGCCGGTGACGGTGTAGAGGCGGCCGAGCAGCGAGCTGCCGCGCGGCAGCAGCCACAGCCGGGCGGGGCGCTCGATGTCGGAGAGGTGGTCGGCCATCCAGCCCAGCCACGGCGCGGCGTCGCTGGCCGGCGCGGTGTGCAGCAGGGCGACCAGCCCGTCCTCCTCGTCGAGGAACACCACCGCGTCGTGGATGCCGTCGAGCTGGCGCAGCGCCAGCTCCACCTGCTCCGGGCTGACGTTGCGGCCGTTCGGCAGGCAGATCACGTTCTTCTTGCGGCCGTTGATGAACAGGTAGCCGTCGTCGTCGAGCGCGCCGAGATCGCCGGTGTCGAGCCAGCCGTCGTCGGTATGCGCGCAGGCGCTCGGATCCTCGCCGGAGTAATGGCTGAACAGCGACGCGCTGCGGATCTGCACGCCGCCGTCGCCGCCGATGCGCACCTCGACGTGCGGCAGCGGGCGGCCGACGCTGCCGTGGCGGTTGCTCGCGCGCGTGTTGACGCTGACCACCGAGGCGTTCTCGCTGAGGCCGTAGCCCTGGAAGATCTCGACGCCGCGCCCGGCCAGCCGCGCCAGCACCTCGGCGCTCACGGCCGCGCCGCCGCAGGTGATGTGCGGTGCGTCGGCGCCGCCGAGATAGGCGGCGAGTTCGGTGTCGCCCTGTTCCAGGCGCGCCAGCAGGCGGTTGACGATCATCGGCGGCACCGTGCTGGCGCCGGGGCGCACGCGGCTCAGCCAGTCGATCATCGGGTCCGCGCCGCCGCCCGGTTCGCCCAGCAGCGGCACGCTGTCGGGCAGGAAGTGGACCGTGCCGCCGGACAGCAGCGGCAGATAGACGGCGGTGACCTGTTCCAGCAGCAGGCTCAGCGGCACCAGCGACAGATAGCGGTGATGGCAGCCGGGCGGCAGCGCATCGCGCAGCCCCAGCAGCGTCGTGGCGATCGCGCTCTCGTGGAGGCAGACGCCCTTGGGGCGGCTGGTGGTGCCGGAGGTGTGGATGATCTTGCAGATCCAGTCCGCGTCGAGCGCCGCGCGCGGCGCCGCGGGGGCCGCGCCGCGCGACGGCGCCAGCTGGTCCACCCGCAGCTTGCGCGAGGCCGCCGTGAGCAGCCCCCAGCGCTGTTCGAGCGTGGCTTCGCCGGGCTCGTCGAGCAGAAAGAAGTCGCACTTGGCGGCCAGGTGTTCGGCCTGCGCGCGCGTGAAGGCCTGCGGCAGCGGCAGGCTCGTGAGATTGGCGAACAGGCAGGCCAGATCGGCGATCACCCAGTCGCTGCTGTTGCGGATCACGATGCCGACCACCGGCCGCGTCGCGGCGCTCGCCGGCAGCACCTGCGCGAGCAGCCGCGCGGCCAGCGTGTAGGCCGCGTCGGCCAGCTCGCGGCGGTTCAGGCGCCGCCGCACGCCGCCGTCGGCGTCGTGATCGACGCAGGCGAGCCGGTCCGGGTCGCCCAGCAGCTGCCGGTGCAGTTGATGGCCGAGGCTCACGATACGGTCTCCAGCTGATCGGCGTGGCTGCGGCTGATGAAGTCCATCGAGGTGGTCATGTGGCGCAGCAGGGCGCGATGGTCGGCAACGTGGATCAGGCCGGTGACCGGACGGTTCGCGTAGTAGCTGCCCCAGGCGTGCCCGGCGCCGGCCACGCGGGCGGGATCGGCTTCGCAGATCGGCTCGAACTGGATGTCGTAGTTCTTCAGCAGGCCGGCGACCTTGGTGGTGACGGTGCAGAGCAGCGCCCGCGCGCCCATGCACCAGGCCAGCAGCGGCACCAGCTTGATGACGCTGGCCGAGGCACTGATGTCGTTCGAGATCAGGTTGCCGATTTCCGCGATTTCACTGCGGAAATACTCGACGCGCCAGGTATCGTGAATGACGGCTTCAATCGGCTTTTCAAGATATTGCTCGGAAAACAGCGGTGTCGGCCCGGCAAACGTGATGCCGGCGCACGCGAGAATCCGCTGCGCATCGTCGATCGCAACGACGAAATTTTCAGGATTGGGTTCGACCTGGGCTTCATAGGCGATGCGGTACTTTTTCTTCACTGCACCGGCCGCAATCGTCCATAACGCCGTGCCCTGCTTTGCCACTCGGATCTTCATCACATCTCCCGTGAGTTTGCTGAAAATCGACGAGGGCCATGATGAACCGGCGGCCAAATTCCTGTGGCGCATTAATTCGATTTTTGTATTTGAATTTTAAAACTATTTTTCCCATATTTTGCGCAATTCGTGACTAACGAAATGGGTGAAATTACCGGAACGGAAAACATCCGGAATAAATGAAATGGATGAATTGACGGATCCCGCGATTGCGCCGCGGATTGTTTCGTCAAAAGGGGCCGAGGCCGGGCCGGGTCGGCAATTCGTGGTGAGTCGCGCGCAGCGGTTCGGTCTTTTCTGCCGGTTCGAAAATCCGGAATCGTCGATGGGGCGGCCGATAAGGGATGGCGAAATCACGAATCAATGATTCAGCGCTTCGATATTCGCATCGACCGCATGGCTTGCCGGCCACCGGCCGGTTGGATTAACGGCAGGATCGATGGCTTCACATCCTGATCCGGTCGTGAAATGTCAAAGCTTGCTAAAATCGGCTCGCTGTCCGGATATTCTGTTTCGGGCGCATCGGGGCGCATCAAATGGCCGGCCCACGCCGATGCGGCAATCTTCCGCCAATACCTCGATCATCGGCACGCCGCGAAAAATGGACAAGACGGTGAAAAACGCGCAGCCGCCGATTCCGCGTTCGGGCGATTGCGAAAAAGCTGATGACAGGTTTGAAATTTTCAATTGCTTTTCAGCGTCGAGGCCGATCTAATGCGCAATCATTCCTCCATGCAGAGAGCGAAAGCATGACGCAATCCTCCCGCACGCCCCGCCGCGTGCCGCTGATCCTGGCGCTGGTGCTGGTCGGCCTGAACCTGCGGCCGTCGATGGCCGCCATCGGTCCGCTGCTGACCTCGATCCGCAACACCATCCCGCTCAGCTACACCGTGGTGTCGCTGCTGACCATGCTGCCGGTGCTGGCGATGGGCTTCGCGATGTTTCGCGGCGCCCGGCTGGCCGCGCGCTGGGGCGAGCACCGCGTCATCGCGGTCGCGCTGCTCGTGATCGGCCTCGCCAGCCTGGCCCGGCTCCATGCGTCGACGGCGCTCGACCTGATCCTGAGCGCCGTGGTGGCGGGCATGGGCATCGCCATCATCCAGTCGGTGATGCCGGGCATCATCAAGAGCCGCTTCCCGAACGCGGTCGCGCTGCTGATGGGCGTGTACGTCACCGCGATCATGGGCGGTGCGGCGCTGGCCGCCTCCACCTCGCCGTTCATCGGCGCCTGGCTGGGCGACTGGCAGCACGCGCTGGCGGCCTGGTCGGCGCTGGCCGCCGTGGCGCTGGCGGCGTGGTACGCGATCCGCGGCGACATCGTTTCATTCGACGCGGCCGACACCAGCGCGGCGCTCCAGGAGGAATCGCTCGCGGCGCGCCCGCGGGCCTGGCTGCTCGGCATCTTCTTCGGGCTCGGCACGGCGTCCTATACCTGCGTGCTGGCCTGGCTGCCGCCGTTCTACGTCGAGCAGGGCTGGTCCGACACCCATGCCGGGCTGCTGCTCGCCTACCTGACCAGCATGGAAGTGGTATCCGGGCTGGTGATGCCGGCGCTGGCCAGCCGCCATGCCGACCGCCGCCCGGTGCTGCTGCTGGTGCTGGCCTCGGTGATCGCCGGCTTCGTCGGCCTGATCCTCGCGCCCGTCGCCTATCCGGTGGTGTGGGCGGGGCTGCTCGGCATCGGCATCGGCGGGCTGTTCCCGCTCAGCCTGATCGTGGCGATGGACCACATGGACGCGCCGCGCCGCGCCGGCCAGCTCACCGCGTTCGTGCAGGGCGTGGGATACCTGATCGCGGCGCTGTCGCCGCTGATCGCCGGCTTCATCAAGGACGTCTCGTCGAGCTTCACCGAGGCGTGGCTGCTGCTTGCCGTGGTGTCGGCCGGCATGACGTTCATGGTGCAGCGCTTCCGGCCGGCCGACTATCCGCGCCACTTCGCCGTGCGATCCGCTCCGGCCGCGGCCGAGCGCTAGACGGCGGCGCAGGCGCGGATCAACTGCTGGCGCAGCCAGGTATTGGCCTGGTGGTTCGCCAGCGCCGCGCTCCAGACCATCTCCAGCGTGAAGTCGGGCATGCCCTCGGGCACCGGACGCGCGCCGATGTTCGGATACTGCCGCCTGACCCGCTCGTGAACCCGCTGCGGCAGCATCAGCAGCAGGTCGGTGCCGGACAGCAGCTCGATGGCGGAAAAGTAGCTGTTGGCGCGCGCCGAAATGGTGCGATGGCGGCCCTGCGAGCGCAGCCAGTCGTCCACCATGTTGGCGTCGGAAATCCACGGCGTGGGGAACACGTGCCGCCGCGCCAGCATCTCGTCGAGCGGCAGCGGGCGCGTCGCGTCGGGGCCTTCCTGCACCACCAGCAGCCGGTCGCGAAGCAGCTGCTGGGTGGCGAGGCCCGGGTGGGGGCGCCCCGGGCCGAATACGACCGCCAGGTCGATCCGGCCTTCGATCACGTCTGTATAGGGCAGCTCCTTTTCCGGCTTCTTGATGTTGATCGAGACGTGATAGCCGGCCTCGAGAATGTTTTTCATCAGCGTCGGCATGATCAGGATTTCGAAATAATCGGGCGCGTAGATCGTGAACGCGGCGCCGTTCTCGCTCGGATTGAAGACGGTCTCCTCCTGCACGCACTCGGCCATCTGGTTCAGGATGCTCTGGATTCGCGAGGTCAGCGCCTCGGCCTTCGGCGTCGGGCTCATGCCGAAGCGGGAGCTGACGAACAGCTCGTCGTGAAAGCAGCCGCGCAGGCGCTTCAGGCAATAGCTGATGGTCGACTGGCTGACGCTGAGCCGCTCGGCGACCTCGGTGGCGCTGCGGTGCTTGTAGATCAACTGGAAGATCATCAGATCCTGAAAGTCCAGCTTGCGGACGCGATTGTTGAGCAACATGTTGGCCGATCCCTGATGGATATCCGTGTGACGTGGCGAACGACGATCGTTTTCAAGCGGCACCGCCCACGCGTGCCGGGAAGCGATTGGAACGAGCGGCGAGCCGGCCCGGCGGGGCCGCCCTGCGGCTGGATTTGCGGCTGGTTTGCGGCTGGTTTTTAGCGGACCCGCGTCGCGAGCGCCGATCGCGCCGGCACGGAAATCGCCGGGGCCGATGCGATCGGCACGCCGGTCGTCGGCCGTGAAGCGCGGGCCGCGACCGGCTTGCGGCCTGCCTCAGCCGGGCCGTGGCGCGCGCGGGGCGCGGGCCGTCGCGCGGGCGTTGCGAGGCGTGCCGCGCGGATCGGGAGCGAGGGGGCTGTCGGGACCGGAGGGGGCCGGCGCGAGGCCGCATGCACCGGAACGGAGCGGCTCGCGGCGCGTGGCCGCCGGCGCGTTTGCGCGATTGCGAAGCGCCTTGCCGAACCGGGAGGGGGCCGAGGCGAACGCCGTCGGGCCATTGAACGCACGCATGCATGGCTGCATCACTTCGGTCGCCTCCGTATTCATTTCGAGCGCCGTGCTGGCATTCATGGCGCAATCCTTACCCGGTTGCCTCCCGCCCGATCGGTCGAGATATCCGACGGTCCGCGGGGCGGCCTTCGTGAGGCTGCCCCGGCGCATTGACGACGGATGGCACTGTGTCGGAAGCGTGACCGTAATCCAAGGATCACAAGCAGAATACAGAAGTCGGCGTGTGAGCGTGCTATCGAAATGATCGCGGCGGAGCCGGCCTGTCCGGCCCCCGACGCGGGCCGCGCGGCGCATCGCGCGTGGGCGCGCGGCGCACGACGATTCGGTTTCTGAACCGCCTTGCCGGGCCGGTCCGGGCAGTGAGAAAAAGTGTGGGTTTGCTGAGAAATGTCGAGAAAGGCAGGTCGGCAAAGACGCGCCGGCCGCCGCGCGCGCCCAAGCCGCGAACCGGTGGTTGTCGAATCCGGCACGCGGCGCCGGCGTTTCGCGACACGCACGGATCGGCACCACGACGCGGCGGATCCGTGATCCACGAAACCCCGCGGGGAACGCATCGGCAGCGCGTCGCGCGAGGGTATCCGCGCGCGCCGATAAGCATTCGTGCAACGCGTTCATTACCTTTGCCGGATTCGTTATTGGAGGCGCCGTTGCCGGTTCGATAGATTCGACGGATCGTCCGGCGGACGGCGGGCGGCGGCCGTCCGCGATCCGCCGGTTCCGCCTCGCGCGGCACTTTCCGACCGGAGACATCGAGCATGAGCCAGCCCATCCGCTTCAACGCGTTCGAGATGAATTGCGTCGGACATCAGTCGCCTGGGCTCTGGTCGCATCCGCGCGACCGCTCGTGGCAATACAAGGATCTCGAATACTGGACCGATCTCGCGAAGACGCTCGAGAAGGGGATCTTCGACGGCATCTTCATCGCCGACGTGATCGGCTATTACGACGTCTACCACGGCAGCAACCACCATGCCCTGCATCAGGGCGTGCAGATTCCCGTCAATGATCCGCTGCAACTCGCCGCGCCGATCGCGCTCGTCACCGAGCATCTCGGCATCGGCATCACCGCGTCGACCTCGTTCGAGCATCCGTATACGTTCGCGCGCCGGCTTTCCACCGCCGATCACCACACGAAGGGCCGGGTGGGCTGGAACATCGTCACGTCGTATCTGGAGAGCGGTGCGCGCAACGTCGGCCAGACCGGGCTCGCCGATCACACGAACCGCTACGAGATCGCGGCCGAGTACCTGGAGGTGCTGTACAAGCTGTTCGAGGGGAGCTGGGAGGACGGCGCCGTGCTGCGCGACCGCGAGCGCCGGATCTTCGCCGATCCGGCGAAGATCCACGAGATCCGCCATCGCGGCAGGCATTTCGACGTGCCGGGCTATCACCTGTGCGAGCCGTCTCCGCAGCGCACGCCGGTGCTGTATCAGGCCGGCGCCTCCGGGGCGGGCAAGGCGTTCGCCGCGCAGCACGCGGAGTGCGTGTTCGTCGCCGCGCCCACGCGTGCCACGCTGCGCGACTACGTGGCCGACATCCGGCGGCGAGCGGCCGAGGCCGGGCGCGATGCCGACGCATTGCTGATCTACACGCTGGTGACGATCGTGGTCGACGAAACCGACCAGAAGGCGCAGGCCAAGTTCGACGACTACCAGCGCCATGTGTCCTACGACGGCTCGCTGGTGCTGATGTCGGGCTGGACCGGCATCGACTTCGGCCAGTACGCGCCGACCGATCTGGTTCGACACGTCGAGACCAACGCGATCGTGTCGGCCGTCGAGCACCTGGCGGGTGGCGACAAGCGCTGGACCATCGACGAACTGGCGCGCTTCGGCGGCGTGGGCGGACTGGGGCCGGTGTTCGTCGGCTCGCCCGCGACGGTCGCGGACATCCTGGAGGAATGGCGCGAACACACCGGCGTGGACGGCTTCAACCTCGCCTACGCGCTCGCGCACGAGACGTTCGAGGATGTCGTCGAGTACCTGGTGCCCGAATTGCAGCGGCGCGGTGTGTATCCGACCGCCTATCGGCCCGGCACGCTGCGCGAGAAGCTGTTCGGCCAGGGGCCGCGGCTCGGCGAAGGGCATCCCGGCGCCGCGTACCGCGACCTGTCGCGCTTCGCGCAGGATGCCTCGGCGGCGGCGGAGGACGTCACGGCCGCCCGAGGCGTGTCAGGTGGGCGTGTCAGGCAAGTGTCGGCGTGAGGCGAAGCCGGAACGAAACAACCCGGCCCACGGTGACGGACCGTGGGCCGGGCGGAGGCCGGCCGTGCTCAGATACGGCGATCGCGGCGCGCGGGGACGCGCACCGGGCCGCGAGCGTAGCTCGTGGCGGCCTTCAGCTGCAGTTGCGACTGGAGCTCGAACAGGGCCCAGACGTCGCGCATCATGGCGCCGATTTTCGACAGGAACGAGGTGGAGGATTGACGCGAGGCGGCTTGGTTTTGGCGGAAGTTCGACATGATCGTGTGCAGGAAATGGACTAGGGTTGTTGCTTAGGTGTTAACCCTAATCTAGACCTCGGCTTGCCCAATGTCAAAAGATTTCGATGGAAGCCGCGAGGCGACGATCTGACCGTTGCGGAAACGCCGCGCCCGGCGCCGGCGGCGTGCCGTTTTCCGTGGCGACCCGCCTGGGAAGCGGTGCATCCGGCCCCGTTTCGCAACATTCCGCCCCGGACCGACGGCGTCCGCTGCGTCGCCTCGACCCGTTCAGCCCGCTCGGCGATAGCCGTAAGCCGCCCGCAAGCGGTCGTAATCGTAGAAATGGCTGCTCGGCGCGATCCGCGCGCCATCGCAGATGGCCGGGAAATCAGTCTCGCGTTCGTTGTAGAGCATCCGCACGATCCGGTGCGTGCCGTTGCGGAACACGTCCCATTGCAGGTTGGCGGCCATCGGCGAGACGCGGCTGCCGCGCCACGGATTCGTGTCGTAGGCGTAGGTCCGCGCGGCGGGCTCCGGCACGAACACGCCGTCCAGCTTCAGCCGCGACGCGAACGCCATGATTTCCTCGCCGTGCGTGAAGCGCAGCGCCACGGCGGGGCCGGACGCGCTCGCCTCGATTTGCGCGAAGAAATCGTCGAGCAGGATCGTCGCCACGCGATAGGTGACCGGGTTCGCCTCGCGCAGGCCGGGGCCGTTGCGATAAAAGTCGGCCGCGTCGCGCAGGTAGGCGAGATGGCGGGCTTGTGGCGCGGCGAGGTAGGTTTCCATCGCCACGCCGTTGGTTTCGGCCGTCAGCGCGGGCGCGACCAGCAGCAGGTTGTAGAGCAGATGGACGGCGTCGGCGGCCGAGCGGAGGGTCGCCCGGCCGTCGCCCTGCACGGTGTTGCTGAAGCCGGTGTCGGGCGCCGTGAACGTGTGGGTGCCGAGGTTCGCGAACCGATAGCCGTCGCCGCCGAGCTTCGCGGCGAAGCCGGGCGTGACGAGCGTGGCGAGCACCGCCCGCGCGACTTCGCTGGCCTCCGGCGAGGCGTGCAGCGCGGCCAGCTTCGCGCCGATCGCCGGATCGGCCGCGTGGGCCTGATACGCGAGGCTGTCCCGCCAGGTCGCGTAGCGCGGGTCGAGCGGGTCCGTCACGAGGTCGGCGTCGGCCTTCAGCGCGTGGAAGTAGAGCAGGAAGCGGTCGGCGGTGGCGGGCGCGATCGACGCGGCGAGCGCGGGCCGCGCCGCGACCAGCGCGTCGGCGAAATGACGCGCGCTGTCGACGGCACGCCCCTTGCCGGAATGGACCACCCGCACCGCGTGCGTGCCGTCGAACAGCGGCGACATGCGCCGCAGCAGCCGCCCGGCCAGCCCCCGATGTTCGCGGATGCCGGCCTGGGTCAGGTTGCCGTAGCCGGGCTTCGCGACACCGGCCATGTCGTGGCCGAGTAGCGCGTTGGCCCGCATCAGCGCCAGCGTATCGGCCTGCAGTTGCCGGCCGAGGTCGGTCAGCGCGCCGTCCGCCTCGGCCTTCGACAGCATCGCGTGGAGCGCGCCGTCGTACTTGAGGCTCGCGAGCCCGCGCGAGCCGTGTCGCGCGACCAGCTGCGTACTGATCGGCAGGTAGCCGGACGGGATTGCTTCGTAGCTCGAAGCATCCTGTTGCGGCCGGTAAGGCGTTTTCGTCTGATAGAAGCCGTCGTCGGCGCTGTCGGCCGGGCGTTCGTTCGCGGCGGTGAGGATATCGCGGGAGGGCGGGGTGGGGGACGTGCGGGCAATCATGTCGGCGGCTGGCTGGCGGCCGCGAACCAGTCGTGCGCGAGCCGGCGGTGGAAGGAATCGGGCCGCGCGCGAAGCGCGAGCCTTCGCCAAGTCTAGCAGTCCGACGCCGGCCGGCGACGCGATGGCCGACGTGGGGCTTGCACAATCTCAAAATGCGCGCGCGTCCCCGCAGGCGCGGCACGCCGGACTTCAGCTGCCGAAATAGATGTTGCAGAAGCTGGCCGGGCCGACGCAGGCGTCGGGGTGGCGCGCCGGTGCCTGGCGCGACGATTGCGAGGCGTGGGCCTTCGGCGCCGGCTGGTCGGCGCCGCCGGTCGCGGCCTGTGCCTGGGCGAGGCAGGCGGTGGAAACGAGCAGGGCGGCGAGAGCGAGGTGCAGCGATTTCATGTCGGGTTCTCCTGAGTGAGTGCCGTTGTTGTTGCAGCGGTGTCGTCACTATAGGAGCGCCCCTTCGATCGATTAAGCCGTCGCGATGGATAGCATCTTTCCATTCCGCGAAGGGATCGAAGCCGCGCCGGCCCGGTCAGCCGCCACGGCGGCGGCGTTGCGCGCGCACGAACGGCGCGTCGCGATCGAGCAGCGCGCTGCGCACGAAATGCAGGCCGGCCAGCACGCGGCGCATCTGCCGGCGCGGCTCGGGTGCCGCTTCCCAGGCGGGTCGCGCGCGCTGAATCGCGCGGATCGCCAGCTCGACGGAACGTTGCGTGCGCAACAGCCTGGCCGGATCGACGGGATCGGGCGCCTCGAACAGCTCGGGCAGCAGGCGCAGCACGCGGCGCAGCGGCACCAGCCAGCGCGCCTCGCCCGCCGCGCGCGAGCGCGTGAACGGCTGCAGGTCGGCGCGCAGGTCGATCACCGCGTGGCCGATCTCGAGCGTGACGAGCAGCCAGCGCAGCGCGATGCGATGGCGCGCCGAGCGCTTCAGCAGCAGCTGGCGCAGATGCGAGGTCAGTTCGTGCGCGCTGGACTGGAAGCGCGCGTGCAGCCCGTCGAGCGGCGCCTCGCAGGCCACGCGGATGCGCCCGCGCAGGTCGCGCTGGATGCGCTCGCTGAGCCACGGCATCTCGGTCGGGAAGATCACCGCAAATACCAGCGCGGCCGCGAGCATCGCCGCCACCACGGCGAGGCCGTTGTTGAGCAGCAGGTCCGGCGCGTAGACGATCCGGTTGTCGGGGCCGGCCAGCAGGCAGAAGAACACGATGAAGCCGACCCCGTAGCCCGACAGCCTCGGCCGCGTGGTCATGAACACGCCGGCCGCGAGCAGCGGCGCGAGCGCCGCGCAGAGCAGCGTGAAGCCGTCGATGGCGGGGTACACGAAGCAGAGGTACAGATAGCCGGCCAGCGTCGCGAGCGCGGCGCCGGCCCCCATCTGCGCGACGAAGCGCGGCGCGCGCGGCGAGGTGGAACTGAGCGCGCAGGCGATCGCGGCGGCGATCGTGGCGAGGCCGCCGCTCGGCCAGGCGGTGGCGAGCCAGAACGCGCCGACCGCGCCGATCACGACAAGGCTGCGCACGAACGTGAAGGCCACGAACACGCCGTTGGTGCGCACCTCGTAGCGCGGCGCCATCTTGTCGAGCGCGCCGGTGTCGTGGGCCAGCGACGCATGGGTGCGCGCATAGCCGGCGAACTCGGCGACGAAGCGCGTGAGCAGTTCGATCGCGGTGTCGAAGTCGAGCAGGTCGCCGGGCGCCTCGGCCTCGATGGGCCGGCGCGCGGCGAGCGCCGCGGCCGGCAGCGCCGCGAGCAGTGCTTGCAGACCGGCCAGCGCGTCGGCCGGGCCGCCCGCGTGGCGCCGGGTGCTCGGCGTGGCGGCGTCCTGGTCGGTCCCGTCATGCAGCCGGCCGAGCGTGGCCGCCAGCGAGCCGAACAGCGGCGCGAGCGCCGCCAGCACGGCCGCCGCGCGCCGATGCACGAGCCGCTTGTGCAGCTGGCGCAGCGCGTGCAGCCGCGTGCTGGCGCTGACGAATTCGTCGTTGAGCCGCGCCAGTCGCCGGCTGCGCGCGCGAATGCGCGGGTCCTCGAACGACGCGTAGGCGCGTATCGCGTCGAAGCCGACGATGTCGTCGATGAAGTCGGCGAAGCGCCGCTCGAACTCGCCGCGCGCGAGCCGGCCGTCGAGCGCGGCCACCGCGAACGCGCAGAACCGCAGGTGCCGCGCCTGCAACGAACGCATCAGCGTGCGGCTCGAGCTGAGCGGCAGCACCAGCGCGCTGACGGCGGCCGAGCAGACGATGCCGACGCCGACCTCGGCCGCGCGCGTGAGCGCCGAGATGAAGAGCGCGTTCGGCGTCTCGACCGCGGGGATGCCGATCAGCGCGGCCGTATAGCCGGCCAGCACGTAGCCGTACCAGCGGAAATGCCGGTTGCGCACCGCCGCGGCGATGCACGCGCCGATCCACAGCGTGATGCCGGCCATGTACAACGCCGGCTGCTGCGCGAACAGCCCGCCGAGCGCGAGCGCGGCCACCAGCCCGACCGCCGTGCCGATCACGCGGTAGAAGCTCTTGGCGAACACCATCCCGCTCATCGGCTGCATCAGCACGAACACGGTGGTCATGGCGATGCGCGGCTGCGAGAGCTCGAGGCGCATCGCGATGCCCATCGCGAGCAGCGCGGCGCCCACCGTCTTGGCCAGATGCACCCACACCAGCGCGTCGGATCCGGCCCAGTCGCGCAGCGCGCGGCCGGCCGGCGCGAGCCGGCCGGGCCAGCGGCGGATTTCGGCGGCACGGCTGACGGACGCTGACGGAAGTTTCATCACGGGACACGCGGAGACGATGGCGGCACGGGGATTCGTTCGGCACGAGCCGGCAGGCGCCGCGCCGCGATGCACGGCGACCCGATGCGGCGCAGATTGTAGGGGCGCGGCGCGCATTCATTAACGCAAATGCGGGGAAACCAGAGTTGCCGCGCAGGTAACAATCGTGTCCGCGACGCGGAGGACAATGGCGCCTTCCTTTCGTACCGAAGTCGTTCCCCACTCATGGACACGTTGCAGAACATGCGGGTATTTGCCCGCGTGGTGGAAGCCGGCAGCTTCACGGCCGCCGCGCTGTCGCTGAACTCGACCACCGGCGCCACCTCGCGCGCCGTCACCGAACTCGAGGCGCGGCTTCGCACCCGGCTGATGAACCGCTCGACGCGCCGGCTGTCGCTGACGCCCGCGGGCGAGAGCTACCTGCTGCGCTGCCGGCAGATCCTGGCCGACGTCGACGCGGCCGAGGAAGAGGCGAGCCGCGCGCACGAGCGGCCGTCCGGCGTGTTGCGGTTGCACAGCTTCGCGAGCATCGGCCAGCATTACGTGCTGCCGGCGCTGACCAGCTACCGCGAGCAGCACCGGGACGTGTCGGTCGAGCTGACGCTATGGCAGCGCATGCCCGACCTGTTCGACGGCAGCAGCGACATGGCCGTGGTCACCGCCTCGTCGCTGCCCGACTCGGAACTCGTCTCGCATCGCCTCGGCGAAACCTTCAACATCCTCTGCGCGTCGCCGTCCTACCTGCGCGAGCGCGGCGCGCCGTCCAGCCCGTCCGAACTCGTCGATCACGACTGCCTGATGCTGCAGACGCCGGCGTTCCCGACCCACGACTGGCTGCTGGAGAACCGCGCCGGCCAGGTCGAGCAGATCCGCGTGAGCGGCCCGGTCCAGACCAACACGGCCGAGTCGCTGGCCATCGCGATCCGTGACGGGATCGGCATCGGCATGCTGCCGCTGTACGCCGCGATCGGGCTGCTGCGCGACGGCTCGCTGATGCGCGTGCTGCCCGCGCATACGCTGCAGCGCATGAGCATCTACGCGCTGTATCCGTCGCGTCGCTTCGTCGATGCGAAGGTGCGCACCTGGGTGGAGTTCCTGCGCGCCGACCTGCCCGACCGGATCGCGCGCGACGAGGCGATGCTCGCCTCGCTCGACGCGCGGATGCGGGCCGCGCTGGCCTCGACGCGGCGCCCCGGCGCGCCCGACGTGACGGGCGAGGCCGGGACCGCGGCCGGGCGCTGAGCGCCGGCGCTCACTGCGCGCGCTTGCCCGCGTCGGCGCCAGCCGCGGCGTTCGGGCCGTAGGCATTGCGCGCCGCTTCGCTCGCGGCCAGCTTCTTCGCGGCCAGCCGCTGTTCGGCCGCGAGGATGTCGTTCGGATACGACGAATCGTTGCCGTGCGAGGGCTGGTAGCCGACCGATTCGAGATCGACGAGATCCTGCACGACCTGCGCGCGGGTCAGGCCGTGGCTGGCGGCCTGGGCATGGGAGAGGGCCGGCGCGGCGATCAGCAGCGCGGCGGTGGTCGAAACGACGAGTGATCTGGCATTCATGACGTGGCTCCTTGTAGTGATCGGGATCGGTGTGTCTGCAACGATCGAACCGATGAATGAAGTGTAGGGAGCCGGTGCGCCGGAAAACATCGGGCGGCCCGGCAGGCAGCTTTCCGGATCACGCAACAGTCGGCGCGGCACGCGCCATGCCTCGCGCGCGCATTTTGGCGGGTACGGCGTTTGATTAGAATGAAGGCCGGCCGGCGTGCCGGCACTCATCGCCGTCACGGCGCCTCACCCATCGCCACGCCCGGCCCGGCCGCCCCCACGCGGCCGGCGCCGCCACGACAGGAACGACCATGAAGATCGTCAACGCGACGCTGCGCCGGCGCAGCGGGCTGCACACCCTCGAACTCGACGGCGCGATCATCGCGCGCATCGATGCGCAGGCCGCGCGCGTCGCGCCGGCCTCGCCCGACCACATCGACGCCGACGGCCGCCTCGTGATCGCGCCGCTGGTCGAGCCGCACATCCATCTCGACGCGGTGCTGACGGCCGGCGATCCGGAATGGAACCGCAGCGGCACGCTGTTCGAGGGCATCGAGCGCTGGGGCCAGCGCAAGGCCACCATCACGCATGCCGATACCAAGACGCGCGCCCACGCGGCCATCGCGATGCTGCGCGACCACGGCATCCAGCACGTGCGCACGCACGTGGACGTGACCGACCCGACGCTGGCCGCGCTGGCCGCGATGCTGGAGGTGAGGGACGAGGCGCGCGAGCTGATCGACCTGCAGATCGTGGCGTTTCCGCAGGAGGGGATCGAATCGTTCGACGGCGGCCGCGCGCTGATGGCGCGCGCGATCGAGATGGGCGCCGACGTGGTGGGCGGGATTCCGCACTTCGAGAACACGCGCGAGCAGGGCGTGAGTTCGGTGAGGTTCCTGATGGATCTGGCCGAGCGGCACGACTGCCTCGTCGACGTCCATTGCGACGAGACCGACGATCCGCATTCGCGCTTCCTGGAAGTGCTGGCCGAGGAGGCGCGCGCGCGCGGCATCGGCTCGCGCGTGACGGCCAGCCATACCACCGCGATGGGCTCCTACGACAACGCCTATTGCTCGAAGCTGTTCCGGCTGCTCAAGCGCTCGGGCATCCACTTCGTGTCGTGCCCGACCGAGAGCATCCACCTGCAGGGCCGCTTCGACACGTTTCCGAAGCGGCGCGGCGTGACGCGCGTGGGCGAGCTCGATCGCGCCGGCATCAACGTCTGCTTCGGGCAGGATTCGATCCAGGATCCGTGGTATCCGCTCGGCAACGGCAACATCCTGCGCGTGCTCGATGCGGGAATGCACATCTGCCACATGATGGGCTACGACGACCTGCAGCGCTGCCTCGATTTCGTCACCGACCACAGCGCGGCCGCGCTCTCGCTCGGCGAGCGCTACGGGCTCGAGGCGGGGCGGCCCGCGAACCTCGTGGTGCTCGACGCGAGCGGCGACTACGACGCGCTGCGCCGGCAGGTGAAGCCGCTGGTGTCGGTGCGGGCGGGGCGCGTGATCTTGCGCCGCGAGCCGGAGCGGATCAGTTATCCGGCGGCGGGCTGAGGCGGCGCTCGCCACGGCGACGCCGTCCGGTCCGGTCGGGCATGCCCGCTCAAGCGGATCAGGCGCGCCATTGATCGAACCCCCGCTTCACGCCGTCAGGCGCGCAGCACCTGCTCGACGCCGGCCGCCACGCGCAGCACGCGCGCGTCGTCGAGCGCGAGGCCGCCGACGCTGAGCCCGACCGGTGCCGCGCCGGCCGGCGTGCAGGGCAGCGACACGGCGCAGCCGTCGAGAAAATTCACCACCGACGGGTTGCGCAGCACCAGCGCATTGGTGGCCGAGAAGCGCGCCGCGTCGGTTTCGAGCGGCGCGACGGGCGGCGGCACGATCGGCACGGTCGGCATCAGGAACGCGTCGAAGCCGTCGAGCGCGGCGCGCGCCGTCTCGATCGCGGCGGCGCGCGCCGCGAGCAGGTCGAGATAGTCGGCGGCGCCGGCCGGTTCGCCCACGCGCAGCCGTGCCAGCACGCGCGGATCGTAGTCGCCGGCGCGCGTGGCGAGCGTCGCGCGGTGGGTGGCGTAGGCCTCGATCGGCGAGAAGCCGAAACGGTTGATCGCCGGCAGCGCATCGAGCAGCGGCAGCGCGAGCGGCGTGAGCCGCGCGCCGGCCCGCGACAGGCGGCCGAGCGTGTCGTCCCAGGCGCGCGCGACGGTTTCGTCCATGCCGTCCGTCACGTAGCTGGCCAGCACCGCGAAGCGCAGGCCGGCGAGCGGCGCGGCGGCCGGCGCGAAGCCGCCGGCCTCGACCGGTTCGCCCGCCAGCAGCCGGTCGAGCAGCGCGCAGCAGGCCACCGTCGGCGCGATCGCGCCGGTCGAATCGAGCGTGGTGGAAAGCGGAAACATGCCGCGCGTCGTGATCCGGCGCGCGGTGGGCTTGAAGCCGGTGAGCCCGCAGAACGCGGCCGGGATCCGCAGCGAGCCGCCGGTGTCGCTGCCGAGCCCCGCGGCGGCCATCCCTTGCGCGACCGAGGCCGCGGCGCCCGACGACGAGCCGCCGGCCACGCGCGGCTCGTCCGGCCCCCACGGCGAACGCGGCGTGCCGTGCCACGGGTTGACGCCGAGCCCCGAGAACGCGAACTCGCTCATGTTGGTGCGCCCGACCAGCACCGCGCCGGCGCGGCGCATCAGGGCGACCGCGGGCGCGTCGGCCGCGGCGGGCGGCGCGTCGTCGAGGACGCGCGAGCCGGCGCGCGTGGGCTGCCCGGCCACGTCGAACAGGTCCTTGACCGAGACCGGCAGCCCGGCGAGCGGCGAGAGCCGCACGCCGGCGCGGCGCAGCGCGTCCTGCGCGTCGGCCTGGCGGCGCGCGGCGTCGGCATCGACGTGGCAGAACGCGTGCATGCCGTCGCCGCCGGCCGCGGCGATGCGCTCTAGCGCGGTGTCGACGAGCGCGCGGCTCGTGGTGGTGCCGGCATCGAGCTGCGCGGCGAGCGAGAGCAGCGGGGCGGCGGGCGGGAAGGTCATCGGGGCGTCTCCTGCGGATCGGATTCAGAGAATGGGCGGCACGCGCCGCCGCGGGCCCGGGCGCCGGAGCGCCGGCACCCGGGGCGGTGTTGCGGCGGCCGGCCTCGCGGTTCAGGCCACCACCGGCAGCGCCGTCACCTGATAGCGATGGCGCAGACGCCGGTCGAGCACCGGGTCGTGCAGTTCGAGTTCGAACGCGTCGCCGCTCGCCATCGCCGCCAGTTCGCCGTGGACCGCGAGCGTGCCGCTGAACATCGCGCTGCCCGCCGGCAGCGCGCCGGCGTCGCGATCGGCGTAGCGCCGCCACAGTTCGGCGGGCGGCAGCAGGCCGTCCACCGGGCCTTCCTGGTAGCGGCGCCGCGTGCCGTCCGCCGCCACGAAGGTCGAGCGCAGCACCAGGCGGTCCCAGTGCGCGGCCACCTCGGCGTAGCGCCATGCCTCGCGCGCGAGCGGCTTCGCGCAGACCTGCTTCGACACGGCCACGCTGTAGGCCTCGGTCTTGCGGTCGGTGTGGTCGGAGCCGATCGTCACGAGCGTGCCGAGCGCGCTGTCGAGCAGCACGCACTCGATCTCGCCGCTGGTGTCGGTGCCGAGCACCTCCACGGCCTCGGCCTGCGTGAGCTGCCGGGCGGCCACGCGATAGAAGCACGGCGTGCTGGTGGGCGGGGCCACGCCGAGCGCGGCGAGTTCGTCGATGTGGGCCTGGATCGCGGCGGCGTCGCGGCCGGCCCAGCCGGCGATCACGAGCGTGTCGAGCGTGACGTCGAGCGTGCGCGAGGGGCCGCCGAGCGGGGAAACGGTAAAGGAAAGCTGGGTCATGATCGATGGCGGGAAGTGCGGGGCCGGCTCGCGCCGCGCGTGCCGCCGCGCCGTGTCCTGCCGTGCCGGAGCCGCGCCGTGGGACGTGGCGCACAAGCCGGCGAGGGCGGACGGCGAACGGCGCGCGGTGGCGCGGGCCGGCCCGGGGCGCGGCGCGAGCCGCGGGAAAGGCCGGCTCAGTCCTCGAGCGTGCGATGCGCGGTCTCGCGCGCGGCCAGCAGCGCGATCGCGGTGACGGCGAGCGCGAGCGTGACGTAGCACGAGACGGCCAGCGTGGTGTGCCAGTGGCGGAACAGCGCGACGATGATCAGCGGCGCGAAGCCGCCGCCGAGAATGCCGGCCAGCGTGTAGGCCAGCGACGAGCCGGCATAGCGCACGCGGGTCGGGAACTGCTCGGTGACGAAGGCCGCCTGCGGCCCGTACATCACGGCGTGGATCACCAGGCCGATCACCACCGCCAGCACGATCCAGCCCGGCTTCGAGGTGTTCACCAGCGAGAAGAACGCGAAGGCCCAGACGATCGCCGCGAGCACGCCGCCGAGGTAGACCGGGCGCCGCCCGAGCCGGTCCGACAGCGCGCCGAACAGCGGCACGGTGAGCGCGTTGCAGGCGGTGCCGCACAGCACGGCGGTGAGCGCCAGCGAGCGCGACAGGTTCAGCACCGTGGTCACGTAGGTCAGCGTGAACACCACGATCAGCGCGTACAGCACGTCCGAGCCGATCCGCGAGCCGCCCGCCACCAGCAGGCGCCGCCAGTGCCGCGAGAACACCTCGGCCACCGGCACCTTGACGGTGGCGTGCGCCTCGCTGAGCTTCTCGAAGGCCGGCGTCTCGCCGACGCCGCGGCGCACCCACAGCCCGAACCCCACCAGCAGCACGCTGGCCAGGAACGGCAGGCGCCAGCCCCACGAGAGGAACGCATCGGACGACACCGACAGCGTGATCAGCGCGATGAAGCCGGTGCCCAGCAGCGTGCCGAACGACGGCCCGACCTGCGCCCACGAGGCGTTCAGCCCACGCTTTTTCTGGTCGCCGTGCTCGACGGCCAGCAGCACCGCGCCGGCCCATTCGCCGCCGAGCGCGATGCCCTGCACGAAGCGCAGGCTCACCAGCAGGATCGGGCTGACGATGCCGGCCGCCTCGTAGGTCGGCAGCACGCCCATCAGCGCGGTGGTCAGGCCCATCAGCAGCAGCGTCAGCATCAGCACCGCGCGCCGGCCCAGCTTGTCGCCGAGGTTGCCGAACACGAAGCCGCCGAGCGGCCGCGAGACGTAGCCGACCGCGTAGGTCGAGAACGCCAGCAGCGTGCCGGCGAGCGGATCGACGGACGGGAAGAACAGGTGGTTGAACACCAGCGCGGCGAGCGTGTTGTAGACCGTGAAGTCATACCACTCGAGCGAGGTGCCGATCATGCTGGCGGTGGCGAGCCGGCCGCGTCCGGCGCGCGGGGGCCTGGCGTTTTCCGACGGGCGGGTCTCCGGCAGGTGGGATTCCGTCGGGCGGGCGAGTGAATTCATGGGGTTCTCCATCAGATGAGGCGGCGGGGCCGTACCGGTTGCGGCGGCCTCAGGCCGCGAGGCGCCACAGCAGGTCGAAGCCGCGCACGCCGGCCGGATCGAGGTCGGCCAGCGCCGCGAGCCGCGCGGCAGCCGCGTGGACGCTCCCGTTCGTGCTGCCCTCGACGAGTACCAGCGCGTCGCCGGGCGTCGTGCGCGCGGCGGCCTCGCCGTGTGTCGTTGCATCGCCGCCGGTCGCGAGCGGCGCGGACAGCGAGGCATCGGTGGCGAACACGCGGACGGCGTGCAGCCCCGGCGTGCCGCGCGCCGCGGCGCCGGCCGCTTCGCGCCAGGCCGCCGCGGCGATCGCCGCGGGCGGCGCGACGAACAGCGCGAGCCGGCCGCCTTCGCCGGCACCGGTCTCGAACACGAGTTCGCCGACGCGGCGCTGCGTGTCGCGCATGCGCGCGAAGCTGCGCAGCGACCAGTCGGTCTGCACCGTGAACGCCCGGCGGTACGCGTCGCTGCGGAACACCGCGAGCGCCTCGGTCTCGTAGAGCGCGAGATAGCGGCGCGCGCCGCCGTCGTTGGCGAGGAAGCGCCGCGCATGGCGGAAGCCGGCGATCGCGACGCGCTCCTGCATGTGCTCGCGGTCGTACCACGCGTTGAAATCGTCTTCGGTTCGGGCGTCGGTGTCGGTCCAGATGCAAAGCTGGCCCGGGCGCCTGGTCGGCTGGTCGCTCATCGCGGCATTCCTGCGTAAGGTTTCGGACAGGCGCAGTGTGGCGATCGCGGGCGGATCCGGTCCAACAAGAAAAAAAATACGCAGTGAACGGGTTTTCTTATCGGACCGGGCGGGCCGGGTGGGTGGGGCGCGGCGGCTGGCCGTCGAGATCGGTGCCGAGCGAGGCCGTGAACGCGCGCGCCGTCTCGGCCGCGAGTTCGGCGATCTTCGCCGGCAGCGGATTCGGCAGCCGGTGGCAGGCCACCAGCGGCATCGGCGCGAACGTGCTGTCGGCGTCGAGCACCACCAGCGAGCCGTCGCGCAGCTCGCGCTGGATGATCGCGGGCGGCAGCGCGGCCACGCCGAAGCCGTCGGAGACGAGCCGCACGATCGCGGCCACCGAGCTGATGCAGTTGATCCGCACCGGCCGCTCCACGGCGCGCGCGAACTCGCGTTCGATCGCGGTATGCGGCCCCGAATGGCGCGAGAAGCTCAGCACCGGGTGCTCGGCGAGCGTGCCGAGCGTGACCGGCGCGCCGCCCAGGCCGAGCGAGGGGCTCGCCACCCAGCGCATCGGGAATTCGCAGAGCGGGGTGTTGGCGAAATCGCGGTCGGCGAGCGTATCGGTCTGAAGAATCAGGTCGACGGCGTCGGCGCGCAGCCATTGCACGAGATGGATCGTGGTGTCGCTCGTGACTTCCACCTCGAGGCGCGGGAACCGCTCGCGGATCTGCGCCATCAGCGCCGGGAACCAGCTGTGGACGATCGACTCGATCACGCCGATGCGGATCAGGCCGGCGTCGCCGCCGGTGTCCTCCACCTCGCGGCGCATCTCGTCGCCGAGCCGCACGATCCGTTCCGCGTAGATCAGCATCTTGCGTCCGGCCGGCGTGAGCGTGGCCGAGCGCGAATTGCGGTCGAACAGGCGCACGTCGAAGCTTTCCTCGAGCGCGGCGATGCGGCTCGACACGGCGGCCTGGGTGGTGTGCAGCTTCTCGGCGGTGAGGCGGAAGTTCTGCAGGCGCGCGAGCCAGATGAAGGTTTCGAGGAAGCGGATGTTCATTGGGGCGGGGGCAGCGGGCAGGGATCGAGCCCGATGATAACGCGGCCATTTTTCGCCGAAATACCGTGAATGCCGCGCCCGGCGCCGGCGATAGCAAAAACTTTTTGGCGCGAATTTATTTTCTTGTTGGAGCGGAGCGGGCCGGCCGGGCAACACTTCGGCATCCGTTCGCGCCGGCCGGCACGGTGGTGGCCGCGCCTCGCGGCGCCGCTGCCGGGAACCGCATGCCGGTGCGCCAAGAATGGCAGTCCTGACGATTTGAAGCGATTCACGAGGAGCCCGCATGATCCCCCAGCGTCACCCGCGTCTTTCACGTTTCCCAAGTTTTGCGGCCACGCCGCGCACCGCCTTCGCCACCCGCCGGCTGGCGCGCGGCGTGGCGGCGGGGCTGGCCGGCGGCCTCGTCGCCTGCGCCGCGCAGGCGCAGTCGAGCGTCACGCTGTACGGCACCATCGACACCGCGCTGGTCTACGCGAACAACGCGGGCGGCAAGCGCCAGTTCGAGATGAACAGCAGCAACGTGCTCGGCAACCGCTGGGGGCTGCGCGGCTACGAGGATCTGGGCAACGGCCTGCGCGCCGTGTTCGACCTCGAGAACGGCTACTCGTCGACCACCGGCGGCTTCCAGCAGGGCGGCGACGAGTTCGGGCGCCAGGCCTGGGTCGGGCTCGCCTCGCCGCGCGCCGGCACGCTGACGATGGGGCGCCAGTACGACGCGGTGGTGGACTTCATCGGGCCGATGATCGCGGGCACGCAATGGGCCACCTACCTCGGCGGCCATCCGGGCGATCTCGACAACACCAACAACGATTACCGCTCGAACAGCTCGGTCAAGTACACCACGCCGACCTTCTCGGGGCTGCGCCTGAGCGGCCTCTACAGCTTCGGCGGCGTGCCGGGGCAGATGGGCCGCAACGCGATCTGGTCGCTCGGCGCCGGCTACACGGCCGGCCCGCTCGTGC
This sequence comes from Burkholderia plantarii, assembly GCF_001411805.1. Taxonomy (NCBI): domain Bacteria; kingdom Pseudomonadati; phylum Pseudomonadota; class Betaproteobacteria; order Burkholderiales; family Burkholderiaceae; genus Burkholderia; species Burkholderia plantarii. Next base: position 1,630,760 of record NZ_CP007213.1, read on the forward strand.
TCGGCGCGGCCTACGTCAACGTCAAGGATCCGAATTTCTCGTACTTCGGCAACAACGCGACTTCGAGCGCGACCGGCAGCAACATGGCGGCGAGCCGCGTCTACTCGGGTTACGCCTCGGCCGGCAGCGAGCAGATCGTGGCGCTGGGCGGCACCTACACGGTCGGCCCGGCGATCGTCGGCGCGGTCTACACCAACACGCGCTTCGGCGATCTGGGCGCGCACGCGAGCCTCGATCCGGCCGGCTATCGCGGCTTCGCGAGCTTCCACAACGCCGAACTGAACCTGCGCTACTACCTGAGCCCGGCCTGGCTGCTCGGCGCGGCCTACGACGTCACGCGCGGCTACGGCGTGAATCACGTGACCTACCAACAGGGCGACCTCGGCGTCACCTACCTCTTCTCGAAGCGCACCCAGGTGTACCTGGTCGGCCTCTACCAGCACGCGTCGGGCACCGATTCGAGCGGGCAGGCGGCGGTGGCCAACATCAACGGGTTCGGCGCCGCGTCGACGCCGAACCAGGTGGCGGTGCTGGCCGGCATCACGCACCGCTTCTGAGTCCGGGCGGCGCGCGCCGACGTGGCCGGCGCCGCATGCGGCCGGCTCCCGACTTACTCGCCGCCGTGCTTCAGGCGCAGCGCGGCCACGGCCGCGATGGCCAGCGCCACCGCGAGCAGCGTGAGGCCGTTCTTCGCGTTGCCGGTGGCCTGCTCGATCGCGCCCACCACGGTCGGCCCGACGAAGCCGCCGAGCAGGCCGCAGGTGTTCACGAGGCCGAGGCCGCCCGCCAGCGCGGTGCCCGACAGCCGCGACGCCGGGAACGTGAAGATGATCGCCTGCACCACGAAGAACATCGCGGCGGCCACGCAGACGCTGAGCATGGCCAGCGCGGGCGGCGCACAGGCGGCGCAGACGAGGCCCGCGGCCATCACGGCGAGCCCGGCGCAGAGCAGCGCGCGCGAGCGCTTCGAGTCGCGCGCGAAGCGCGGCAGCGTGGCGGCGCCGAGCGCGGCCGCGACCCACGGCATCGCGCTGAGCAGCCCGACCGCGAACGGCGAGAACTGCCCCGACGCCGAGATGATGCCGGGCAGGAAGAAGATCATCGTGTAGATCGTCAACTGGTGGCAGAAGTAGACGAAGATCGCCAGCCAGATCTGCGGGTCGCGCACCGCGAGGCCGAACGAATGGCCGCCCTCGGCGGCGCCGGCGGCCTGCTGCTCGGCGGCCAGCGAGCGTTCGAGCGCGCGGCCCGTGTCGGCCGGCAGCCATGCCGCGCGGCTCGGCCGGTCCGGCAGCTTCGCCCAGACCACGAACGCGAGCAGGACGGCCGGAATCCCCTCGATCGCGAACAGCCACTGCCAGCCGTGCAGGCCGAGCGCGCCGTCGAGTTCGATCAGTGCGCCGGCCAGCGGCCCGCCCACGATGTTGGCCACGCACACGCCGAGCAGGAAGTAGCCGGTGGCGCGCGCGCGTTCCTCGCGGCCGAACCAGTAGGTCAGGTACAGCATCACGCCGGGGAACAGGCCCGCCTCGGCCGCGCCGAGCGCGAGCCGCATCACGTAGAACGAGGTCTCGCCGCGCACGAACGCCATCGCCACCGACAGCAGGCCCCAGGTGATCATGATGCGCGTGATCCAGAAGCGCGCGCCCACGCGATGCAGCACCAGGTTGCTGGGAATCTCGAGCACCGCGTAGGTCAGGAAGAACAGGCCGGCGCCGAGGCCGTAGGCGGCCGACGAGATGCCGAGGTCGAGGCTCATCGCGTGTTTCGCGAACGCGATGTTGGTGCGGTCGAGGAAGCTGATCACGTAGGCGACGATCAGGATCGGCATCAGCTTGCGGAACAGCAGCCGGTTCAGCGACGCGCGGGCGTCGCCTTCGACGGCGGACAGGGTGGCGGGTTGGGTCGACATCGTGGGTCTCCATCGTGCGGGCCGGCATGCCGCATCGGTTGTTTCGACAGGCGGGCGGCCCGCGCGCGGCGGCCGTGCCGGCCCGGGCGGGCGGCATGGCCGGTTCGCGCGCCGGCGGCGTGCCGGCGCCGGCCAGTCGTGGGTAAATCGATCCGTTACGGGGGGGCGGTAGGCCGCGCGCTCAGAAGTTGACCGCGTCGCCGCCCTTGAGCGCGAGCATCGCGCGCGCCTCGGCCGGCGTCGCGATCTCGAGCGACAAGCCTTCGAGTACCTGACGCATCTTCAGCACCTGCGCGGCGCTCGATTCGGCCAGCTTGCCCGGCCCGATCCAGAGCGAATCCTCGAGGCCGACGCGCACGTTCGCGCCCTGCGCCGCGCCGATCGTCGCGAGCGGAATCTGGTTGCGCCCGGCGCCGAGGATCGACCAGACGTAGTCGCGGCCGAACAGTCGGTCGGCGGTGCGCCGCATGTGCATGAGGTCCTCGGGATGCGCGCCGATTCCGCCCAGCAGCCCGAACACGCTCTGGATGAAGAACGGCGGCTTGGCGAGGCCGCGCTCGACGAAGTGCGCGAGGTTGTAGAGATGCGAGATGTCGTAGCACTCGAATTCGAAGCGCGTGCCGTTCGCGCCGCAGCTCGTCAGGATCGTCTCGATGTCGGCGAAGGTGTTCTTGAACACCAGGTCGCGGCTGTTGGCGAGATGCTCGCGCTCCCAGGCGTGCTTCTGGTCCGGGAAGCGTTCCAGCATCGGATAGAGGCCGAAATTCATCGAGCCCATGTTCAGCGACGCCACCTCGGGCTGGAAGTGGTGCGCGGGGCGCAGCCGCTCGGCCACCGTCATGTGCGGGCTGCCGCCCGAGGTCAGGTTGATCACGGCGTCGGTGCGGGCCTTGATGCGCGGCAGGAACTCGCTGAACACGGCCGGGTCCTGGGTCGGCCTGCCGTCGGATGGGTTGCGCGCGTGCAGGTGCAGGATCGCGGCGCCGGCCTCGGCGGCGGCCACCGCGGCCTCCTCGATCTCGCGCGGCGTGACGGGCAGGTACGGCGACATCGACGGCGTATGGATCGCGCCGGTCGGCGCGCAGGTGATGATGACTTTGCGGGCGGCAGCCATGGGATGGGCTCCTGGTTCGGTGGGTTGGGACGGACGGCTCGGTGGGGCGGGCGGCGCGCTACAGCACCTCGACGTTGCCGCACACCGAGATCGCCTGCCCCGAGATGCCCCGGCCGCCCGGCGAGCAGAGGAACAGCGCGGTGGCGGCGATCTCGGCCGGATCGGTCATGCGGCGCAGCGAGATCTTCTCGAGGTAGCGCGCCTCCATCTCGTCGTAGCCGATGCCGAGCTGCTTCGCGCGCGCCTCGATCACGCCGCGCATGCGCGGGCCGCGCACGATGCCGGGCTGGATCGCGTTGACGCGGATGCCGGTCGGCCCGAGTTCGATCGCGAGGCTCTTGACGAGCCCGACGATGGCCCACTTGGTGGCCGCGTAGGGCGAGCGGAACGCATAGCCGAGCCGGCCCGCCACCGACGACAGCGCGATGATCGCGCCGCCGTGCGGGGCCTCGCGCAGCAGCGGCACGGCGCGCCGCGCGAAGCGGAACTGCGCGTCGAGGTTGATCGAGATGGTCTGCTGCCACTGCGCCGGATCGATCTCGTCGATGCCGCCGGTGGGACCGGCGATGCCGGCGTTGTTGACGAGCACGTCGAGCCCGCCGAGCGTGCGGCCGAGGTCGTCGAACACGCGCTCGACCGCGGCCGGGTCCGAGACGTCGGCCAGCGTCGCGCCGATCGCGGCAGCCGAGGGGCGGTCGGCCAGCGCGGCGATCGCGGCCCCGGACGCGTCGCAGACGTGGACGCGCGCGCCGCATTCGGCGAACGCGTCGGCGATCGTGAGGCCGATGCCGGACGCGCCGCCCGTCACGAGCACGCGCAGGCCGCCGGGTGGTTTGAGCAGATCGAGGATGGCCATGCCGGTGTGTCTCCTGTTTCGTTGTACTGAGGGTTGTCGCGATGCGCCGCGGCGCGTTCGTGTTGCCGTCCTGCCGGTGTTGCCGTGTCTGGTGCCGTTGCTGCCGCTGCCGTGTCGCGGTGGGCGCTCACGTGCGCGGCGCGCCGCTCAGGACGCGCGTGCCGGCTTGAGCCGGGCCGGCGCGCCCGCCAGCGTCGCCGCCAGATCGTGCGCCGCGCCGCCGATGTCGAGCGCGATGCCGGCGCGCGCGCCGGCGCCGTCGCGACGGGCGAGCGCGTCGACGATCGCGCGGTGCGCGTCCATCGAGCGTCGCATGTGCGGGATGTCGGGGGCCACCATGTTCAGGAACGGGCCGATCCGCATCCACAGGTTCTCGATGATCGCGAGCGTGTTCTCGCTCGCGCCGTGCTGGTAGATCGCGCGGTGGAACGCGAAGTTGCGCTGCAGGTAGGCGCGCGCGTCGCCGGCTTCCGCATGGACGTGCATCGCATCGCAGAGCGCGCGCGCCTCGGCGATCTGCGCATCGCTCATGCGCGCGGTGGCGCGCCCGGCCACGCAGCCTTCGAGCGCGATCCGCACGTCGCGCAGCTCGTCGAGCATCTCCACCGTCATCGGCGGCACCACCATCGCGCGGTTCGGGCCGTCCACCAGCGCGCGCTCGGCGCGCAGCCGCGTGAGCGCCGCGCGCACCGGCATGGTCGACGAGCCGACGGCCTCGGCCACGCTGCGCAGGCTCAGCGCCTGACCGGGCGCGAAACGGCCGCTCATCAGCGCCTCGCGCAGTTGCCGATAGACCTGGTCGGCCATCGTCTGGGCCTCGATGACCGGCAGGCCGGGTGCCACGATGCGGGGTGCCAAGGCGGGGTCTCCTGAAGACTGGTGTGATCACACTTGCGATGTCTGGCAGTGTTGTCGATCGATGCGTGGACGTCAAGGCGCATGGCGTCAGGGAAAACGCGGGGTCGCCGCTCCTGGCCCGCCGGGCGCGGTGAGGGCGGCGTCGCCGCGCGATTCGTTTCATGCGTGAATTAAATGAATCGAGAAGAAAAATCCATTTGTTTCATGAGTCGGTGCTGTCTACGATGTCATCACTGCGGCGCCTCGACGCACTCGCGACGCATCCGTGTCGATGCGTGCCCGCCGCCCCGATTCACGATTCACCGAACTGCCGCGCTCACCATGTCCTCGCCCGCCACGCCGACTCCTTCCGCCGCCCCGGCCGCTTCGCCGGGCGTGGTTGCATTGTCCGCACCGTCCGCGTCATCCGCCGCTTCGCGCGAGACGGGCGCCGCCGCGCTGCGCCCGCTCGCGCGTTTCGCGATCGTGACGCTGCTCACGGGCGTGGGCGCCGGTATCGGCGGCATGCTGCTGGCGCTGCTGCTGCACGCGATCCAGCATCTCGCCTATGGCTACAGCCTCGCCCACGTGATCAGCGGCCAGACCTTTCTCGACGGCGTCTCGCATGCCGCGCCGGCGCGCCGCGTGGCGGCGATGGCCGGCTGCGGGCTGGTGGCCGGGTTCGGCTGGTGGGCCGTGTATCGCTACGGCAAGCCGCTCGTCAGCATCAAGCGCGCCGTGCAGGCCGCCGATCCGCGCATGCCGGTGGCGAGCACGCTCGCGCATGCGCTGCTGCAGATCGTGACGGTCGCGCTCGGCTCGCCGCTCGGCCGCGAGGTGGCGCCGCGCGAGATCGGCGCGCTGTGGGCCGGCTGGATCGCGCATCGCGCCGGGCTGCCGGCCGCCGACCAGCGGCTGATGGTGGCCTGCGGCGCCGGCGCGGGGCTCGCGGCCGTCTACAACGTGCCGCTCGGCGGCGCCGTGTTCGTGCTCGAGGTGCTGCTCGGCACGTTCGGCTGGCGCGCCGCGGTGCCGGCGCTCGTCACCTCGTCGATCGCGGCGGTGGTGGCCTGGATCGGGCTCGGCAACGAGCATCAGTACACGGTCGCGCCGCTTGCGATCGACGCGTCGCTGGTGGTGTGGGCCACCGTCTGCGGGCCGTTGTTCGGGCTCGCGGCCTGCGGCTTCGCGCGCCTCACCACGGCCGCGCGCGCGAACGCGCCGAGGGGCTGGCGGCTGCCGCTGCTGTCAGTGCTGAACTTCACGATCATCGGCGGCCTGTCGATCGCGCTGCCGGCGCTGCTCGGCAACGGCAAGGGGCCGGCCTCGCTCGGCTTCGACAGCGCGCTCACGGTGGGCATGGCCGCCACGCTGCTGGTGCTGAAGGTGGCGATCGAGTGGGGCAGCCTGCGGGCCGGCGCCGAAGGCGGTCTGCTGACGCCGGGCCTCGCCAACGGCGCGCTGCTGGCGATCGTGCTCGGCGGCGCGTGGCAGCTGCTCTGGCCGGGCACGGCGCCCGGCGCGTTCGCGATCGTCGGCGCGGCGGCGTTCCTCGCCGCGTCGATGCAGATGCCGCTGACGGCGATCGTGCTGATCGCCGAGTTCACGCGCGTCGGCCACGACTTCCTGATTCCGATGCTGATCGCGGTGGGCGGGTCGATCGCCGCGTACCGGCTGGTGTCGCGGCGCGCGAACCGCTGAGCGCCCGAGCACCGGGCGCGGCGGGAGCCGTCAGGCCACGCCGCGGGTCTGGAACGGCGGCTCGCTGCCCCCGGTCGTGCCGCCGGGCGCCGTGCCGCGGTGGATCGCGGCGACGCGGCGCGTCAGGCGCGGGTGGGAGCGGTTGATCTCGGTGAGGAAGCCGAAGATCGGCGGCACCTGCCGCTCCCGGGCCACGAATGCCTCGCAGTTCATCAAGCCGTTCAGGCGGCGGCAGCCGCGGCCCAGCATCTGCAGCGCGCCGCGCGAAGCGGCCGCGTCCTTCGCCAGACAGGCACCGATGCTGTCGCACGTATATTCGCGCGAGCGGGAATAGGCCTTGCCCGGGAACGGGACGAGATGGGCCGGCGGCCGGAGCGCGTCGAGCCACGGATTCAGATGGCCCGCCGCGTGATGGCCGAGTTCGTGGCCGATCACGAAGCGCACCTGCGCGTGGTCGTTGGCCTCCACCAGCGCGGCGGTCAGGAACACGTAGCGGCCGCCGAACAGCCGTCGTGCGCATGCGTTGAACACGCCGTTCGCGTTGTGGATGAAGGTTCGCGGCGGCTCGCCCAGACCGATTTCGCGCGATGCCTCGACCACCATCGCATGCAGCGCCGGAAACTGGCTCGGGCCGACCAGCACCATGTTGCCGAACGCCGTTGCCCGATAGGCGCCGCCCATCAGCCAGCGCGCGATCGCGAAAAAGATCGCGTAGCCTGCGTAGAGCCGGATCACGTGCCCGAACTTCGGGTCGTACCAGTGCGAGCGGAGCCATTGGATGATCGAGGCCGGGACCGATATGTGCGCCGGCGCGGCGGCGCGCCTTGGCGTGGGCGAGTCGGGCGGCGCGTGATCCGTGGCGGGAAGGCCGGGCGCGCGGCCTCGGCGGGCGGCGGCGGGTGCCTGGTTCGACGGGGCGCTTCGCGGCGACGCACGAGGATCCATCGATCCACGATGGGGACGTCCATGCGCCCCGGTCATTTTGAATCCGTCATTACGGCGTGACCGGGGTCGGCGGACAAGCGCTTCGCGAGGGGCGGTGCGCAAGCGGCCTGAAAGCGGCGTGGCACGCCCATGACATGACCGTCCGGCTGCGCCGGACGCAGCGGGCGCGAGCTGCGGCGCGGCCCGCGAACCGGGCCGGCGTCGCAAGCTTTACCTTTCGGCTGGATGGTTTATTGTTGAGGCGTGCGGGCCGGGGTAGCGCGGCCCGCACCGCGGCGCGCCGTGCCGGCATAATCATCGCTGCCGCGGGCCGGCCGGATCGATGCATGGGCAACGATCGTCGTTGCGCGCGAATCCTCGATGGAGGCCGAATGGAAATCTTCGACGCATTGCATCTGGCGCGCCTGCAGTTCGCGTTCACGGTGTCGTTCCACATCGTGTTTCCCGCGATCAGCATCGGCATGGCCAGTTTTCTCGCGGTGCTCGAAGGGATGTGGCTGAAGACCGGCGATTCGTCGTACAAGGACATGTTCCTGTTCTGGTCGAAGATCTTCGCGGTCGGCTTCGGCATGGGCGTGATCTCGGGCGTGGTGATGGCCTACGAGATCGGCACCAACTGGAGCGGCTTCTCGCGCATCGCGGGCAGCGTCACCGGCCCGCTGCTGACCTACGAAGTGCTGACGGCTTTCTTTCTCGAGGCCGGCTTCCTCGGCGTGATGCTGTTCGGCTGGCAGCGCGTGAGCGCGCGCGCGCATTACTTCGCCACGCTGATGGTGGCGCTCGGCACGCTGATTTCCACGTTCTGGATCCTCGCCTCGAACAGCTTCATGCAGACGCCGCAGGGCTTCGGCATCGAGGGCGGCCGGATCGTGCCGGTGGACTGGTGGAAGATCGTCTTCAACCCGTCGTTCCCGTACCGGCTGCTGCACATGACCACCGCCGCGTTCATCGTCGCGGGCTTCCTCGTCGCGGCCTGCGGGGCGTGGCACCTGTTGAAGGGGCGGCGCGACGCGGCCGTCAAGCGCAGCTTCTCGATGGCGCTGTGGCTGCTGCTGCCGCTGGTGCCGATCCAGATTGCGATCGGCGACGCGCACGGCCTGAACACGCGCGAATACCAGCCGGCCAAGATCGCGGCGATCGAGGGCGTGTGGGAAACGGAGCAGGGCGGCACCGCGCTGAACCTGGTCGGGCTGCCCGACATGCAGGCCGAGGTCACGCGCTACGCGATCCGGGTGCCGCATCTGGGCAGCCTGATCCTCACGCACAGCTGGGACGGCGAGATCCGCGGCCTGAAAACCTTCCCGCCCGAGGACCGGCCGTATTCGCCGATCCTGTTCTGGACCTTCCGCGTGATGGCGGGGCTCGGCTTCCTGATGCTGTTCGCGGTACTGCTCGGCTGCTGGCTGCGGCGCGGCGGCCGGCTCTACGAGTCGCGCGTGTTCCAGCGCTTCATGCTGTGGATGGGGCCGTCGGGCATCGTGGCGCTGCTGGCCGGCTGGATCACCACCGAGGTGGGGCGCCAGCCGTGGACCGTCTACGGCGTGCTGCGCACCGAGCATTCGGTGTCGCCGCTCACCGGCCAGCAGGTCGGCGTCACGCTGCTGCTGTTCGTGATCGTCTACTTTCTCGTATTCGGCACCGGCGTCTACTACATGCTGAAGCTGATGCGCAAGGGCCCCTCGGCCGGCCACGACGAAGCCCGGGCCGCCCATCCCGCGCTGCATGCCCGGGCGCTGTCGCGCCCGCTCGATTCGATCGACGGAGAGTGACACGATGGTTCTCGATCTTCCCGTGCTGTGGGCGTGCATCGTCGGGCTCGGCGTGTTCCTCTACGTGATGCTCGACGGCTTCGATCTCGGCATCGGCCTGCTGTTTCCGTTCTTCGACGCCGAGCGCGAGCGCCAGGTGATGCTCAACACGGTCGCGCCCGTGTGGGACGGCAACGAAACCTTCCTGGTGCTGGGCGGCGCGGTGCTGTACGGCGCGTTCCCGGTGGCCTACGCCACGCTGCTGCCGGCCAACTATCTGCCGCTGATCCTGATGGTGATCGGGCTGATCTTCCGCGGCGCCGCGTTCGAGTTGCGCGCGAAGGCGGTGCGCACGCAGAACCTGTGGGACCTGGCGTTCATCGGCGGCTCGATGCTCGCCACCTTCTGCCAGGGCGTCGTGCTCGGCTCGCTGCTGCAGGGCACGAAGATCGTCGACGGCAGCTTCGCCGGCGACCCGTTCGGCTGGCTCTCGCCGTTCAGCGTGTTCTGCGGCTTCTGCCTGCTGATCACCTACGCCACGCTCGGCTGCGGCTGGATCATCTGGAAGACCGACGGCGCGCTGCAGGCGAAGGCCTATTTCCTGATGAAGCCGCTCTGTCTGATGCTGCTCGGCGCGATCTTCCTGGTCAGCGCCTGGACCGTGATCGGGCTGCCGGCCGTGGCCGATCGCTGGTTCGGCGGCAGCCGCCTGATCGTGTTCTCGCCGGTGCCGATCCTGGTGCTCGCCTGCGCGGCGGGCATCGTGCGCGCGGTGAACCGGCGCCGCGACACGCATCCGTTCGTGCTCACGCTGGCGATCCTGTTCCTCGGCTACACCGGCCTCGTGATCAGCATCTGGCCGAATCTCGTGCCGCCCTCGCTGAGCATCTGGGATGCTTCCTCGCCGGCCAAAAGCCAGTGGTTCATCCTGGTCGGCACGGTGATCGTGCTGCCGGTCATCCTCGTCTACAACTTCATGCAGTACCGCGTATTCCACGGCAAGGTGCGCGAGGGCGACGCCGGCTATCACTGAGCGGCGGCGGGCCGGGAGAGCGCCGCACGGGCCCGACGCCGGCCGGGCGGCAGGCCGCGCGAACGGCCGGGACATCACGCGAGATTGCCGTGAAGCGCCGCAAAACCGCGTGCCGGCGCCGGATTCGCAGGCGCGCGAACGTGCAGGTTCGCGCAAAAGACGATATATTTGCGACCCTATTGAAACGAGCCGAATGTTTCAGAAGTCTTTCATGCAGTGAGGCGCGGCATGCCGTGGCGGCGCTGCATTCGATGTGCATGCCATGCATTCACGTGACGGGAAGGACATGACAATCAGGCAAATCGGGTGGGCGTTCCGGATGTCTCTTCGGGCAGACGTGTCTCGTGCCGCGTGGCGCGCACGGGGCGCTGCTGCCGCCGACAGCATGCACGCGCCGCCGTGCTTCACCTTGCCGAATCCGGCATGGGCGAAGTCACGCGGCGCGGCGCACCGCGTGCCACGTAGTGGGTTCCCAGTTTCCGCCGTTGCGTTCGCGCCCGCCCGAGCGGGTGCGTGCCGTCGCCGGCGTTTCGCGTAGCAGGCGCCGCGGCCGTCCTCATGACGGCCGCGGCCGGCGCGTGCCATGCATCGGCCGTTGCATGACACGCGGTTTCGTGGTCGGTATAAAAAAAACGATGGAGGATGACCTGCGCGCCTCGGCTGCGCAGTTTCGTGGATTAACCATCTCAAAAAAAGGTTGGGATCATGACAAGACAATCCTCGTCGCTCGGTGTCATCGGCGGGCTGACGCTGCTGTTCGCCGTGCTGGCCGGGCTCTACCTGCTGGTCGGCGGCGTCTGGCTCGCCGCGATCGGTGGCTCGGCCTACTACGTGGTGGCCGGCATCGTGCTGCTGGTGTTCGCCTGGCTGATCCGCGGCCGCCGCGCCGTCGCGCTCTCGCTCTATGCGCTGCTGCTGGTGGGCACCGCGATCTGGGCGGTCGGCGAATCCGGCTTCGACTTCTGGGCGCTCGCGCCGCGCTCGGGCGTGCTGGTGGTGTTCGGCGTCTGGCTCCTGGTGCTCGTCACGCGCAAGCTCGACGGCGCGCGCGCCGCGAACGGCTGGGCCCTGACCGCCTCGCTGCTGATCTGGGCCGGCGTGCTGGTGTACGCGAACTTCAATGATCCGCAGGAACTGAACGGCACGCTCGCGGCCGCCGCGCCCGCGCGGACCTCGCCGGTTCCCGGCATCGCCGACGCGGACTGGCCCGCCTACGGCCGCACCCAGGACGGCACGCGCTATTCGCCGCTCAAGCAGATCACGCCCGACAACGTGAAGAACCTGCAGGTGGCCTGGTCTTTCCGCACCGGCGACATGAAGGGCCCCAATGACCCGGGCGAGATCACGGCCGAGGTCACGCCGATCAAGATCGGCAACCTGCTCTACCTCTGCTCCCCGCACCAGATCCTGTTCGCGCTCGACGCGACCACCGGCAAGCTCGCGTGGAAGTTCGACCCGCGCCTGAAGAACGACCCGTCGTTCCAGCACGTGACCTGCCGCGGCGTGTCGTATCACGACCTGTCGGCCGACGCGCAGGCCGGCGCCGCGCCCGCCGCCGACACCGCCATGACGGCCGCCGCCGCACCGGCCTCGGGCACGACGGTTGCCGCCGCCGACGCTACCGCCGCGAGCGCCGCAACGGATGCGGCGGCCAGCGCGCCGGCCGCTCCGGCCCCGGCCGCGGCCACCGCGCAAGCCTCGCCGGCCGCCTGCACGCGCCGCATCTACCTGCCCGTCAACGACGGCCACCTCTATGCGCTCGACGCGCTGACGGGCGAACGCTGCGCCGGGTTCGGCAACAACGGCGACCTCGACCTGCAGCACGCCCAGCCGGTGACCACGCCGGGCATGTACGAGCCGACCTCGCCGCCCGTCATCACGAACAGCGTGATCGTGGTCGCCGGCTCGGTCGAGGACAACTTCTCGACGCGCGAGCCGTCCGGCGTGATCCGCGGCTTCGACGTGCGCACCGGCCAGCTGGTGTGGGCGTTCGATCCGGGCGCGAAGGACCCGAACCACATTCCCGGCCCGGGCGAGCACTACACCTGGAATTCGCCGAACTCGTGGGCGCCGTCGGCCTATGACGCGAAGCTCGACATCGTCTACCTGCCGATGGGCGTGACCACCCCCGACATCTGGGGCGGCAACCGCACGCCGGAGCAGGAGCGCTACGCGAGCGGCGTGCTCGCGCTGCATGCGTCCACCGGCAAGCTGGCCTGGTTCTACCAGACCTCGCACCACGACCTGTGGGACATGGACCAGCCGGCGCAGCCCACGCTGGCCGACATCACCGACAAGAACGGCAAGACGGTGCCGGTGGTATACGCGCCGGCCAAGACCGGCAACATCTTCGTGCTCGACCGCCGTACCGGCACGCCGGTGGTGCCGGCCCCCGAACTGCCGGTGCCGCAGGGCGCCGCCAAGGGCGACCGGCTCTCGCCGACGCAGCCGTTCTCGGATCTCACGTTCCGTCCGAAGCAGAAGCTCACGGACGCCGACATGTGGGGCGCGACGATGTTCGACCAGCTGGTGTGCCGCGTGATGTTCCATAAGCTGCGCTACGAAGGCACCTTCACGCCGCCGTCGGAGCAGGGCACGCTGGTGTTCCCGGGCAACCTCGGGATGTTCGAGTGGGGCGGCATCGCCGTCGACACCGACCGCCAGATCGCGATCGCCAACCCGATCGCGCTGCCGTTCGTCTCGCGGCTGATCCCGCGCGGTCCGGGCAACCCGATGGAGCCGCAGGCCGGCGCCAAGGGCAGCGGCACCGAGTCGGGCATCCAGCCGCAATACGGCGTGCCCTACGGCGTGACGCTGAACCCGTTCCTCTCGCCGTTCGGCCTGCCGTGCAAGCAGCCGGCCTGGGGCTACGTGTCGGCGATCGACCTGAAGACCAACCAGATCGTCTGGAAGCGCCGCATCGGCACGGTGCGCGACAGCTCGCCGGTGCCGCTGCCGTTCCGGATGGGCATGCCGATGCTGGGCGGCCCGGCCACCACGGCGGGCGGCGTGTTCTTCATCGGCGCGACCGCGGACAACTACATCCGCGCCTACGACACCGACAACGGCAAGCTGCTGTGGCAGCAGCGCCTGCCGGCCGGCGGCCAGGCCACGCCGATGACCTACGAGGCCAACGGCCGCCAGTACGTGGTGATCTCGGCGGGCGGCCATGGCTCGTTCGGCACCAAGCTCGGCGACTACATCATCGCCTACGCGCTGCCGGACACGAAGTAAGCGGGCCGCGAGGCCGCGGGCCATGGCGGCCGATGCCATTGAGGCTGTCGATGCCGGTGCGAACGGCTTGCCGTCGCACCGGCTTTTTGCTGTGATGTTTGCCTTTCCGTTCGTTTCGGCCCGCGCCCGCGGGCCGGCGGAGCCGTTCATCGATGTCTTCCCATTTCGTTGCGAGCGCAACTTTCCCTGGCGCTGCCGGGCCGGGGCCGGGGCCGGGGCCGCGTGCCGTCCGGCGGGCCGCCGCGTTCTTCGCGTGTCTCGGCTTCGGCCTGCAGGCGGGCGCCTGTGCCGCGCAGGGCTCGGTCACGCTGTACGGCCTGCTCGACACCAGTATCGAGGTGACCAACCCCGGCTCGGGCTGGGTGCCGCGGCTCGACTCGGGCGCCTATCGCGGCTCGCGCATCGGCTTGCGCGGCAGCGAGCCGATCGGCGGCGGGCTGCGCGTGCTGTTCGCGCTCGAGAGCGGCTTCGGCTCCAACGACGGCACGCTTTCCACGGCCGGCACGCTGTTCAACCGGCAGGCCTGGGTCGGGCTCGGCGCGCCGTGGGGCGAGCTGCGCGTGGGCCGGCAATATTCGCCGATCTACATTCCGTTCAAAGGCCAGATCGACGCGTTCGGCGCGGGCACGATCGCCTCGGGCCTCAACAACCTGTCGAAGATCACGCCCTACGAGAGCGACGCGATCACCTACCTGTCGCCCGATTTCCACGGCTTCACGACCACGCTGATGGTGTCGCTGCGCGATCCGTCGGGCGGTGGCGCGAACGGGCTGGGCGGCAGCATCGCGACCTTCGCCTATCGGCAGGGGCCGTTCCGGATCGCGTTCGCGCACCAGCAGACCAACGACGCGGGAGCGCTGCGCGCGAACCTCGGCGGCGTGTCCTACCGCTTCGGGCGGCTCACGGCATTCGTGTCGATGTTCAACGGCGACGGCGGCACGCCGCGCTATCACGACGACGGCATGGCCGTGTCGATGCGCTACGCGATGACGGCGCGGCTGCGCGCCTCGCTCGGCTACACCTACCTGCGCGACCGCTCGGGCGGCGGCGACGACGCGGACCAGTTCAGCGCCGCGGCCGAGTACGATCTCTCGCCGCGCGTGCTGCTCTACGCGAGCGCCGGCTGGCTGCGCAATCGCGGCGCGGCCACGTTTACGCTGCGCGGCGTGAACGTGACGGGGCTCACGCCGGCGTATCCGGGCGCGACCGTGAAGGGCGTGCAGCTGGGGATGATCGAGCGGTTCTGAGTGCCGGTTCAGGCCGCGCGCAGCGGTGCGGCGGCCTTCACGTCCGAGCCGATGTGATCGAGCAGCGCGTGCAGTTCATGCGCCACCGCGTGCGGCGCGAGCCCGCGGCCCTGGACTCCTGTTCCAAGTGTTCGATGCGATCGAGCGTGTCGTCGATGCTGGTGGAATCCATCGCTGGCAGGAAGGCCCAGACTGCCGCGGGGGCGCGGCGAAATCTTCCCTGCTCCGGGACCGAATGGTTCGCTGTGTGCCGTCAGGGGCTCCTCGGAAATAATAATCGGCGCTGCGCTGAATCCTTCGAGCTAAACGGCCGTCAGGCCTTCTTCCTCTCGGCGCCGAAGACGAACATGAGGATTACGCAAGGGTCGTCCGAGCGGTTGACCACGCCAGCCTTGCTCTCGGCACTTGCGATTCTTCCCATCTTCATTTAACCCGGACTCCTCAAAGTTGCGACCAGCCGCCATCGACCGGAATCTCGAGGCCGGTCGTGAAGGTCGCATCGAACGCGAGGAAGAGGACGGCCTTCGCGATTTCCTCCGGGGTCCCGAAGCGCTTCATCGGGATCATCCCGATCGTCTTCTCTCTGACTTGGGCGGCCGCATTCTTATCGGGAAACACTTTGTCGAGGATCGGCGTGTCGATGGGGCCAGGCGACACTGCGTTCACGCGGATTTCCCGCGGAAGCAGCTCGGTGGCGAGCACTCGGGCGAACGACCGCAGCGCAGCCTTGGCGCCCCCGTATGTGGCTTGGCCCGGCAGTCCCTTGACGTTGGCGACGGATGTCGTTAGGACAACTGAGCCTCCACGATTGATCAACGGGGCGAGCTTCTGGACCGCGAAAAACGGTCCCTTGGCGTTGAGGTTGAACATTTCGTCGTAGATGGCCTCCGTCACGCTATCGAGAGGCGTTGGAATACTGAAACCCGCGTTGACGAAAAGCAGGTCGAAGGTGCCGAATTCGCCCTTCACCCGAGTAGCGAGAGCGTCGATGTCAGTCAACGAACGCGCGTCGCTCGAAACCACGATGGCACTGCCGCCAAGTTCTTGCTCCGCCGATTCCAAGCCAGCCCGCGAGCGATCCGTCACGAGAACGCGCGCCCCTTCGTCAAGCAACATCTTCGCCGTTGCGAGCCCCATGCCGCTGGTGCCTCCGACGATCGCTGCCCGTTTTCCGCCATGCTTTTTCCTTCGCGACGCTGATTGGCAAGCAGGGTCCTTGACTGAGGCTTGACGGCCGCAAGCGCACGGTGCGCGCGACCCGAATCAGGTGATTGCACAACCATGATCGTTAACGCTGAAGGTGAATCGAAGCGGCGGAAATGATCGATACGGCACGCCGGCTACAGGCCGAACGGCCAGATCCGCTGCACGGTGCGATGCCAGATTTCCTGGCGATCCTCAAGAGGCATGAAGTCGAGATGATCGCGATAGAGCGCGATCGTCTGCGCATACGACAGGTGGGGCAGGCACACCGGATGATTGGTGTCCCACATCAGGCGCTTCGGTCCGAACGCGTCGGCGTACGCAAACGCCTGCTTCGACAGCGACCACAGGTGCGAGATCTTCACGAATACGTTCGGAAAGCGCGCCAGCGCGAGCAGGTCGCGAACCTGGTCGGTGCGTTCGGGCGGGGTGTCGGCCATGTGATCGATGACCACGGCGAGATCGGGATGGCGATGGATCAGCGCGGCGATCTGCGGCAGGCGGCCAGGCACGGTCAGCACGTTCATCGGCACCTTCAGCGCCTCGCAGCGCGCCCACAACGGCGTCATCAACGGGCCGCCGATCCAGTCGCTCTCGGCGCTCGCGAACGGGCTGATGCGCACGCCGCGAAAGCCCTGTCCGGTCAGCGCATCGACATGATCGGGCGCGCCGGATCGGCCGGATCGACACGCGCCACGCCGTGGAACCGGCCAGGATAACGCTTGAGCACGTCGGCCAGATAGCGGTTGTCCCAGCGATAGTGCATCACCTGGATCAGCACGGTGCGCGCGATGCTGTGCGCGTCCATCATCCGGATCAAGAGCTCGGCGCTCGCATTGACCTCGGCGGCACCAGCGCGCCGGCCGCGAACGGGTAGGCCGGATCCGGGGCCCAGAAACGCCGCCGGCGCGCCGGCGGCCACAGCGTGTCCGCGTGCCGTCGGCACAAGTTCGACGACGCGTCGATCGGTCGTGTCGCGCCGGCGTTGCAGGAAACCATCGCGCACCAGCCGATCGACCATGCAGGTGATGGCCTTGGGATCGACGCCGCACTGGCGCGAGATCTCGGCGGAGCAGACCAGTTCGGGCTGCGCGACCAGGACAGGACGCGCGCCTGCCGGGCCGTCACCTGCAGGGCGTCCCGCGTGCATCGCGTGGTGGTCTGGCGCAAGGCCAGGTCAGCGCGCAATAGCAGGCGGCCGAAGGAGTGAGTTTCGGCGCTGGCGCGTGAGCCGATTGCGGTTCGAGCGGTGTGCGCTATCGTGGATATGGATATCGTGAACGCGCTCGCGACTCAATCGCCTGGCTCGACAGGGCGCAGCAATAGGAAGGCGAGATCGACGACATGCTCGGCGCTCTGGCGCGGCGCGATGCTCGCCTGTTCCGCCAGGCTGCGGATGAAGAAGCCCATCAGGCTGGCGTGCGTGAAGGCCGCCAGTTGCGCGATATCCGCGCTGGCCGCGAGTTGTCCCTGCGCGCGCGCATCGGCCAGCGCGTCGGCGATACGCTGCTCGGCGGCCCGCCGCCCCGCATGCATCTTCTCCCAGAACTCTCGCGTCTCCTCGGATACTTCGCAGCGCGAATACACGATACTGTAGATGCGCCGCGCGACACCCTTCGACAACACCCGCGCGAGATGGCGGACCAGCGCTCTCCGCAACCGTTCGAGCGGATCAGGCTCCGGCGCGTGCCAAGCGATCAGGAACGGATCGACGGGCAGCCCCGCATGCTCGAGCATGGCCTCGAACAAGGCCGACTTGTTCCTGAAGTGCCCGTAGACGGCGCCGCGCGTGACGCCCGCCACGCCGGCGATATCGGCCAGCGAGGTGTGCGACAGGCCTTGCCGCAGGAACGCCTGGACTGCGGAGTCGAGGATCCTGGCGCGCGTGTGCATCGCCTGCTCCTGCGTACGCTTCATCGATTCCTCACGATTTCGGACGACATCAATGCGAATAGCTCGTCTGGGGAAACACTGATTAATATGCAATCGCGCGAGGTGGTCGGCGACGTTGGGGAGAATGGCCAAATACCGAAGCGAAGCGTCGCCCATTCGAAGAAGTTCCGTCCAGAGATCCGCCTTGTTTCTCGATTTCTCACACGCATGACGGACTTCTCCCATGAATCGATCGAAGCCGGTTTCATTTGTCGTTTCATCGTCGTGGGCTCGTTCCGTGAACTATCTTCCACGACGTTTTCGGCTGTGTCAGCGATGGCCGTCGAGCCGGATAAATCAGTGTCTCCGCAGCGCAATTAGTGAGGCCATTCCCCGAGATTGAAGCAGTCGAGATACATCAGGCAGTTCAAGCACATAGAGAATCGATTAGACGCCGCTGGCATGTAAATAGGTGATGCCACCGCAGACCTGGTGTCATCGCACAGCGCTTTGCTTCGGAAACCGTATCGCGATGATGAGCCCACCGCCCGCCGCGTTGGAAATATGCAGCGAACCGCCATGATGGCGAATGAGCCGACGCACGATGGCAAGGCCCAGACCGCTGTGTGCAGTGCCACCGCGTGCGGGGTCAAGTCGGACAAACGGGCGCAGTACGCGCTCGAGGTCAAGCTCGGACACGCCGGGCCCGTGGTCACGCACCACCAGTCCGTAATGCTCGTCACGCGCTACCGTGGTGATTTCCACCGGCGGCTCGCCGTAGGTCAGCGCATTTTCAACGAGGTTCGAGAGAATGCGATCGATATCGACGACGGGCAACATGAAGTCTGGCCCAGCGCGTAGATCGAGCCTCACGAGAGTATCGGATTCCGCTCCACCGCCAGGGTGGAGTGCCTCGGTGTAATTGAGGCGGCAGTATGAGTCTACACTCGTCTGCGAGGAGTCTTCAGGGCTTTCGCGGGCGAAGTCTAGAAACTGCGTAATGACGCGCGACATGGATTCCGTGTCGCGCAGAAAGCCCGCGCGATCACCGACATCGGCTAGCAGATCCGCACGCACCTGCATGCGTGTGAGCGGAGTGCGCAGGTCGTGTGCGATGCTCGCGAGCATCACGGCGCGTTCTCGTTCGGCCTCGGCCAATTCGCGCGTCATATCGTTGAAGTCGTCTATTAGCTCACGCACCTCGCGCGGTCCGCGCCTACGCACAACGCCCGCATGATGGCCCATGCGATGCTCGCGCGCCGCGGCAGCCAAGTCGTGCACCATCCCATTGAATCGCCAGGCGAGCACGATGGCGACCAAGATGGCAAACGC
Organism: Burkholderia plantarii; assembly: GCF_001411805.1. Lineage (NCBI taxonomy): Bacteria > Pseudomonadati > Pseudomonadota > Betaproteobacteria > Burkholderiales > Burkholderiaceae > Burkholderia > Burkholderia plantarii. The sequence continues at coordinate 1,649,794 of NZ_CP007213.1, forward strand.
CAGTACCAAGACCAGCGCGCCCGTGAAGCGGTTCAGTGGCACCTCGGCTTGCGGCAGCACTATGCCGCGCATGCTTCCTGCGGGTAGAACGCGTAGCGTGCCGTCGCTATCTATTGCTACGTGGGTGCCCGCCGGAAGCAGGTGCCGAAGCTGTTGTTCGATGGACCCAATCGTATCTTTGCGGAAGCGCTGTGCCTCGGCGGCCGGTAGTTGCTTCAGATCCACGAACGAGATACCGAGGATGCTCGCTGCGGACCGTTCGCTTTCCACGACCCGCTCATTCATGTGAGCGGCCGCCTCCACGACACGCGAAATATGGAATGCGGCGATGCTCGCACGGGTTCGATCGATCAGCAGCAGCGACGTGATGTGAACCAGCACGAGAAGACCCACCGTAGTGATGACGAGCCGTCCGAACATCGAATCAAATGGATTCTTCATCGGCTGGGCTGTCCGGAACAAACATGTAGCCAACACCGCGCATGGTTTGCAGCCGTCTTGGATTGGATGGGTCGTCCTCGATCAGACGACGTAGGCGCCATACCGGCACGTCGATCCCGCGCTCCGTTATTTCGACATCTGGACCGTGAAGCAACTCTAGAAGCCGAGTACGCGAAAGCGTTTCCATGGGGTGCGAGGCCAGCACCTCAAGCAGCGCGTACTCACCCCCGGTGAGCTTCACCGGTAAGCCTTCGCATAGCAGCACGCGGGCCGAGAAATCCAGTTCGAAACGTCCGAATCGGCATGGGGCGCGTCTCTGTTGAACCACGGCAGTTTGCGGCGGTCCGTGGCGGCGCAGCACCGCGTGGATGCGCGCGAGCAATTCATGGGGCATGAATGGCTTGCCGAGATAGTCGTCTGCCCCAAGCTCCAGTCCCAGCACGCGGTCTACCCCTTCGGCGTGTGCGGTCAGCATGATGACCGGAATCGTGTCGCCTCGCGCGCGCAGTCGTTTGAGTGCGACGAGACCATCCACGTTCGGCATCATGATGTCCAGAACAATGATGGACGGCCGCTCGCGCTCCAGTCGCAATGTTAGGTTCGTAGCGTCATGCAGAACGGAAAATGCGACGCCGCGCTGCTGGAAAAACTTGCGCAGTAGGTCGCGTAGTTCAGCGTCGTCATCGACGAGCAGGACCTGCAAGGAGGAGTCGGGAAGGGCAGATGTGCACACGTCGGGTGTTCATGATTGTGTGAGAGCAGGTTAATGGTAGCGTGGAGTGGGCGCGACTGGCTTTCGAAAAATTAATGAGTTTTGCACCCACCTGAGATAAACAGCGCGCGCCTGCTGTTTTGCTTGCCGAAAGCACACCTTGCCTATTTCATTTTCTCGGCTCGTTACCGGATAGCTAGTTTTGGTAAGCACAAAAAAATGCGCCATCGGTAGCGTTACGCCTTGCCCATCACCGGTTCCACTGAGTTGCTGCGGACGAGCCCGGTGCCGTCCCGTTCTCGAATCGCTCGATGCCGCGATACCCAAACAGGTCAAAGATGAAGATGCCAATCCTCCCAAACCACATGCGCCGTCGCACGACGTGCACGCCGTGCCGGCTGTTTGCTGTACTCGCGATACTCGGCACTGCCGGCTGCAACAGGCAAATAGGAGCGTCGCCCGGTGGCTTAGCCGCTCAAGCCGCTCAGGTAGGCGTGGTCGTGCTTACGCCACATCGCATCGTCAAAACCGTCGAGCTTTCCGGCCGCCTTTCTTCGCATGAGGTATCCGACGTTCGACCGCAGGTGGGTGGCATCGTCCTTAAGCGCCTGTTCGTGGAGGGCAGCGACGTGAAGGCGGGCCAAGTGCTCTACCAGATCGATCCAGCCACCTACCAGGCTGCTTATGATCAGGCGCGCGGCACGCTCGAAAAAGCCCGCGCCACGCTCGCCTCGGCGAAGACGAAAGCGGACCGTTATACGGAACTCGTGAAAATCAACGCTGTGAGTAAGCAGGATTACGACGATGCCGTCGCCGTCGTCCGAGAAGACGCTGCCGACGTCACGGCCGACAAGGCGTCGCTCGAATCTGCACGCGTGAACCTCGACTACACACGTGTGCGGGCACCCATTTCCGGGCGCATCGGCGCATCTAGCGTAACCGAGGGGGCGCTCGTCACCTCCGATCAGACCACTGCGCTCGCCACCATCCAGGCGTTCGACCAGATGTACCTCGACGTCACGCGCTCCAGCACTGAGTGGCTGAAGCTGCGTAAGGCCTTCGCTTCCGGTCGCTTGAAGAAGACAGGAAGCGACAGCGCAGCCGTTACGCTCGTGATGGAAGACGGCACTGAATATACTCACCTCGGCACCCTGCAGTTTTCAGGCGTGACCGTGGATGCAACTACGAGTTCGGTTACACTGCGCAGCACATTTCCGAACCCCGAACGCGAATTGCTGCCCGGCATGTTCGTGCGCGCCCGTCTGCAAGAAGGCGAGAACGATAACGAGATACTTGTGCCACAGATGGCCGTGACGCGTGCATCGGACGGCAACGCGAGTGTCTATGTGGTGGATGCGGCAGGCAAGGCCCAGCAGGTGCAGGTGGTGGCTGACAACGCATTTCACGACCAATGGATCGTAACATCGGGTCTGCACACTGGCGACCGCGTGATCGTGAGCGGCCTGCAGAGCGTGAAAGCGGGCGCGCCGGTCAATGTGGTGGCCGAAACGCCGCAGACGCAGGCGAACACGGCACCCGCGACAGACACGGCCTCGACCGTGTTGGCGCGACGCTAGGCGGAGAATGGCATGGCAGAGTTCTTCATCAAGCGCCCCATTCTCGCGTGGGTCATGGCCATCGTCATCATGCTGGTGGGTGCGGCGGCGGTCACGAGTCTTCCCGTTGCGCAATACCCCACCATCGCGCCCCCCTCAGTGCAGGTGACGGCCACCTATCCCGGCGCCTCTGCCGACACCGTCGCAGCAACCGTGACTCAGGTGATCGAACAGAAGCTGAGCGGCATCGACAATGTGTTGTATATGTCGTCCACTAGCAGTTCCGCCGGGCAGACCACCATCACGCTGACATTTAATCCCGGTACTAATCCCGACATCGCACAGGTGCAGGTGCAGAATAAAGTGACACAGGCCACGCCTACCTTGCCCGAAACTGTGCAGGAACAAGGCGTGCAGGTGGCGAAGGCGTCGACGAACTTTCTCATGATCGTCGCGCTGTCGTCGCCGGGCGGCACCTGGAATTCCGTGGATCTTGGCAACATCATCGCGACCCGGATTGAAGACCCGCTCGCGCAGTTGAACGGCGTTGGCGACGTGACGCTGTTTGGCGCGCAGCACGCCATGCGCGTCTGGCTTAACCCGGTGAAGCTACACAGCTTCGGACTCACGACCTCGGACGTGACCACAGCTATCACTAACCAGAACGTCGAGCTTTCCGCCGGGCAGGTTGGTGGCTCGCCAGCAACCGATTCGCAGGCCATCAACGCGACCATTCGCTCGTCAAGTCTCCTTACTACCGCCGACCAGTTCGCTAACATCCTGCTGCGCGTGAACAGCGATGGTTCGCGCGTGCTACTCAGGGACGTGGCGCGCGTGGAGGTAGGCGGCGACAGCTACGACACCTCGTCGCGTCTGAACGGCAAGCCGGCATCCGCGCTCGCCATCAAGCTCGCCACCGGCGCTAACGCGTTGGACGCAGCCAAAGCCGTTCGCGCGAAGCTCGCCGAAATCCAGCCGCAATTGCCGAAGGACGTAGCGATCAGTTACCCGTACGACACCACGCCGTTCGTGCGTATCTCGATAGAAGAGGTGGTGAAGACGCTGTTCGAAGCCGTGATGCTGGTCTTTCTCGTGATGTACCTGTTCCTGCAGAACGTGCGCGCCACGCTGATTCCCACCATCGTGGTGCCCGTTGCGCTGCTCGGCACGTTCGGCGTGATGTCGATGATCGGTTTTTCGATCAACGTGCTCTCCATGTTCGCGATGGTGCTCGCCATTGGCCTGCTCGTCGACGACGCCATCGTGGTGGTGGAAAACGTCGAGCGCATTATGAGCGAGGAGAAGCTCAACCCGAAGGAGGCCACCCACAAGGCGATGGGGCAGATTACCGGCGCGCTGATCGGCGTGACCACTGTGCTCACTGCCGTCTTTATTCCGATGGCGTTCTTCTCAGGCTCCACGGGTGCAATCTACCGGCAGTTCTCCATCACCGTCGTCTCGGCAATGCTGCTGTCGGTCATGCTCGCGCTCACGCTCACGCCAGCGCTGTGTGCCACCCTGCTCAAGCCCACTGACGTGGAGCACCATGAAAAGCGCGGATTCTTTGGGTGGTTCAACCGGTGGTTCGCAAAGAGCAATGCTGGCTACCGCTCCTCGCTCGCGCGCGTGGTCGCGCGGCCCGCGCGCTATATGCTCTTCTACGGCGTGATTGCTGGTGTCGCGGCACTACTTTACGTCACATTGCCTTCTTCGTTCCTGCCTGACGAAGATCAGGGTTACTTCATCGTGTCGATTAGCGCGCCTGCGGGAACGCCGAGCTCGCATACGCTGAAGACGGTGGAAGCGTTGGAGCAGTATGTGTTGAAAGACGAGCCGGGCGTCAAGCAAGTGATCGCTATCAATGGCTTCAGCTTCAACGGGGAAGGACAAAACAACGCCATTGCGTTCGTCGGTCTCAAGGACTGGAGCCAACGGGGTGCCCGTGACAGCGCGCAGGCCATCATCGCGCGCGCCAACCAACATTTCGCCGGCAATCGAGAAGCGCGTATCTTCGTGCTGAATCCGCCCGCCATTCAGGAATTAGGTACACAAAGCGGTCTTGACTTTGAGATAGAAGACCGCGGCGGTGCGGGCCACGACGCGCTGCTCGCGGTACGAAACCAGTTTCTCGGCATGGCATTGAAGGAGCCGACGCTCTCGATGGTGCGCCCATCCGGTCTTGAAGATACGCCGCAATTGCAGGTGGATATTGATCGAGAAAAAGCCAACGCGTTGGGGCTGTCCATCTCCGACATCAACGATACGCTGCAGACCGCGTTCGGTTCGTCTTACGTAAACAACTACATCGACACGGGGCGCGTGCAGAAGGTCTATGTGCAGTCGGACGCACCGTATCGCATGATGCCTGACGACCTTGGGGACTGGTATGTGAAGGCAAGCAGCAGTTCGTCGGGCTCGCCCAGCTCATCGAGTTCGTCGTCTTCATCGATTTCGAGCACCACCACGAGCACGACGGGCTACGACTCCACGATGGTGCCATTTTCGGCGTTCTCAAAAAGCCATTGGACGTTCGGGCCACCGCAGATCGAACGCTACAACCGGCAGCTCGCCATGGGCATTTCGGCCGCCACGCAACCTGGCGTGAGCACCGGCGAGGCCATGAATGCTGTCGAGCAACTCGCACACAAAATGCCGCCCGGCTTCGCTCTGGAATGGACAGGTCAGTCCTACCAGGAGAAGCAAGCCGGCTCCCAGGCCACGACGCTCTATGCGATATCTCTCGTCGTCGTGTTCCTGTGCCTTGCAGGTCTCTACGAAAGCTGGTCGATTCCGATCGCGGTGTTGCTCGTCGTGCCACTCGGTGTATTGGGAGCGCTGCTTGCCGCTCATGGGCGTGGACTTTCAAACGATATCTACTTCAAGGTTGGACTGCTGACTACCATCGGGCTTTCCACGAAGAACGCTATTCTTATCGTCGAATTCGCGAAGGATCTGCAGGCGCAGGGGCAAAGCCTCGTGTACGCCGTGCTCGAAGCAGCTCACATGAGGCTTCGGCCCATTCTCATGACGTCGCTCGCGTTCGTGTTCGGCGTGCTTCCGCTCGTCATCAGCACGGGTGCAGGTGCTGGCGCGCGCCACGCCATCGGCACGGGCGTGGCGGGAGGAATGATCGCAGCCACAGTGCTCGCCATCTTCTTCGTGCCGGTCTTCTTTGTCGTGGTGCGTAGGCTGTTCAAGGAACATGGCCACACCACGGAGTTCGCTGACACCAACGAGGGCAACGCATGAAACGCACACTGATCGCCCTTCTTTGCGCCGGCGTGCTAGCAGGCTGCACACTGGACCCGACATATCATCGGCCGCCCGCGCCCGTCGACAGAACCTGGTCCACCGCGCCCGCGCCGGCGCAGCAGAAGGTCTCACCGAATACGGCTCCGGCGCCACTGGCTGCCGAGATCGGCTGGCGCGACTTCTTTAGAGACGCACGCCTGCAAAAGCTGATTGAGATCGCGCTCGCAAACAACCGCGACATGCGTATCGCCGCGCTCAACGTAGCACAGTATGAAGCGCAGTACCGCATCGCACGTGCCAACCTCGCGCCTACCATCAGCGCATCCGGCTCGGTCACGCGCGAGCGCGCGGAAGGGGCCACGAGCGCATACAGCTCAAGCAGCGCGAGCGTGGGGCTTACGTCGTGGGAAATCGACTTCTTCGGCCGACTGCGCAGCCTGAAGCATCAGGCGCTGGAGCAATACCTCGCCACGGACGCGGCATGCACGAGCACGCAGATCAGCCTGATCGCGACGGTTGCCACGGATTATCTCCAATTGCTTTCCGACGAGGCGTCGTTGCAGATCACGCTGGACACCGTGGATGCCGACCACCACAGCTACGATCTCACGGTAAGCATGATGAAGATGGGTAGCGCGTCGCTTCAGGACGTGCGCCAGTCCGAGAACTCACTTGCCAGCGCGCGATCGAGCCTGGCTTCGTACACGCGTGCAGTGGCGCAGGACCGTAACAACCTAGCGGCCGAAATTGGCGGGCCGTTGCCCGACGATATGCCGCAAGGCTACTCGCTGATGGAAAGCGACAACATATTCGCGGACATCGGCGCGGGCGTGCCGTCGGATCTGCTCACGCGCCGGCCCGACATTGTCGAAGCGGAGCACACGCTGAAGGCCGCCAACGCGAACATCGGCGCGGCGCGCGCCGCGTTCTTTCCGAAGATCGAGCTGACGGCTTCCGCAGGTACCACGAGCAGCAGTCTCTCGAATCTGTTCAAGGCGGGTACGGGAGCCTGGATGTTCGAGCCGTCCATTTCGGTGCCCATCTTCGACTTTGGCTACAACCGCGCCACGCTCGATGTAGCGAAGATCGAGAAGGACATCGACATCGCCAACTACGAAAAGACCATCCAGACGGCGTTCAAGGAAGTGTCGAATGCGCTCGCCGGACGCACGACGTACGTCACGCAGGTGGCTGCGGACCGCGACTACGTGAACTCTGCGCAGCAGTACTACGACCTCGCACAGGCACGCTACCGTAGCGGCACCGATAGCTTCTTGACGCTGCTCGACGCGCAGCGCACGTTCTATACCGCGCAACAGCAACTGGTCACAGACACGCTTGCTAAGCAGTCGAACCTTATCACGCTGTACAAAGTGTTGGGTGGCGGATGGTCGGAGACGAGTGTGATGGCGCTGCGGTAGCGGGAGAGGTGGCCGCGCAAATTCGGACAGTCGGGTAAGTGGAAAGCCCGGGGCCTGAGCCAGCGATAATGTGTAGAAGTCGCGACCCGATCTGACAGTTACCCGTTCCGACGGTGCGTGACTGTCAGATCAGATTCAGGTGGCTCACTTTCTCCTTCCACACCTCCTTGCCCGCGATGAGCGTTTGCACAGGCGTGCGACCACGACACATCTTACCTTGATGGGTCCGCTCGCCGTTGTAGTACGCCAGCCAGGCATCGAGATCGGCCTGCAGCTCCGACAGCGTCCAGATACAGCTTGCGGCGGAACGCGACCTGATAAAACTCCTGCAGGATGGTTTTGTGGAACTGCTCGCAGATGCCATTCGTCTGCGGATGTCGCGCCTTGGTTCTGGTGTGCTCGATGTCGTTCAGCGCCAGGTACAGTTGATAATCGTGCGATTCCGGCTTGCCGCAATACTCCGTGCCTCGATCGGTCAGCATACGCATACACCCATGCCGTGCTCCTCGAAGAACGGCAGCACCCGGTCATTGAGCAGATCGGCCGCCGTGATCGGCGTCTTGGAGGTGTACAGCTTGGCCATGGCCACTTTGCTGTACGTGTCGACGAAAGTCTGCTGGTAGATCCGGCCTACGCCCTTGATCGTGCCCACCTAGAACGTGTCTTGCGAGCCCAGATAGCCGGGATGAGCGGTTTCGATTTCGCCATGAGCCACATCGTCGTCCTGCTTTCTTTCCAGCGCGGCCACCTGGTCCTCGCTCAGCACGACGCCTTTTTCAGCGACCTGCTTCTCCAGCGCCACGAGCCTCAGCTTGAAGGACGACAACGCGTGACGCAGCCGGATCGAACGAACCCCGGATGCAGACACGAAAATGCCGCGCCGGCGTAATTCGTTGCTGACCCGAACCTGCCCGTGGGCGGGCTGCTCCATGGCATAGGCCAGCACGGCGGTTTCCCTAGCTTCATCGACGCGATTCTTGGGATTCGGTTTGCGCCGATTGCTGCCGAACAGGGCATCGACGCCGCCCTCGGCCACGGCGTCCTGATAGCGGTAGAACGTATCGCGCGACACGCCCATCACCTTGCAGGCTTTCGAAACGTTCCCGAGCTCGGTGGCCAGATTCAGCAGACCGATCTTGTGGCGGATGACATTTTGGTTGAGACTACTCACGGGTGACTCCTTGGCGCTTGCACGCTGTTTTGATGAAGATTCGCACCTCTATCAAAACGGGTAACCCCACCTCCTGGCAAGGCCCTACTGTCAGATCAAGTCTGAACTTCTACACCTTAAGGCCGGAAATCTCCAAGTCTAGGCGCTCGGCTAGTCGGGGGGAGGTCAGTCATCTCTGCGAGCATCATGACGTTCTTCATCCATCTTTGCGACAGCCATTTTCAGTAGCGAACGTAGCCAGGTTAGCCCGGGGTCCGAGGTCCGATGCTTGTGCCATTGCATCGCCTGCTCCAGCGTCGGTACCGGTACTGGTACTTCGCGCAACACGATCGGCAGACTGCGCGCAGCCTCTTCGGCTAGCCGCCGATGCATAGTGGCAATCCGGCTCGTGCCGGCCAGCAGGTGAGCCGGTGACACGAAGCTGTACGTGCTTGCCTCGACGCGTCTTACGAGGCCGAGTCGCTGCATGAACCAGTCTTCGATTGTTGTCTGTGCGTCGCCTACCTGCACGACGACGTGCCCGGCAGCCATGTAGCGCTCGCTCGTCATCTCGCCTTTCGAGAGGGGGCTGTGGCTCCATACGGCACAGCAGTAAGTTTCCTCGAGCAGCAACTCGGCTGGATGCTCAGTCGAGCAATACTCCTTGGGGATGATCAGTAGATCCGCTTCACCGCGCTCCAGTACGCGGTGCGGATAGGCGACCTGCGGATGTAAATCGAATCGGATGCCGGGTGCTTCCTTGTAAGCGAGCGCGAACAGATGCGGCATTAGTGTCGTCATCGTATAGTCCGAGACGAATAGGCGAAACAAACGATTCTCTTGCGCCGGCACGAATTCGGGCCGGGCCGCCACGGTTGCATCGACGCGCACGAGAATGTCGCGCACGGCATCTTTGAGTGCCTCGGCACGCGGCGTCGTCTCCATTTTACGGCCGACCTGTACGAGCAGTTCGTCGTGGAAGTATTCGCGCAACCGTGACAGCGCGTTGCTCATCGCTGACTGGCTCAGATGAATTTTTTCGGCCGCTCGGCTGATGCTTTGTTCGCTCAAGAGAGCGTCGAGTGCCACGAGCAAGTTGAGGTCGAGCTTGTTGAACCGCATACGTGCTATCTCCATTCTCCCAATCGCCGCCACATTACCGAGACCGCATGCGATATCAGGGTTTAACCTCAAAGTATTGACGCCGTCGATATCGGCAATGGATCGAATCCATTTTTAGGCTACGTTGGCCTATCTTAACCTAGCCACATCTCGAAGCGACGTCAGCTGACGCTTCGCATCGGGAGGCCGGCGTCAGGGGCATTTTCGGATCGAACGAACCGCTTTACCTCGACCGTCTGCACCACGCTTTCCGCTATTAAAAGAGATTCCAGACGGCGCAAACGTGCCCCTAGGAAGAGGAGACAGCATGTCCATGAAACTGATCGCAGCCATTGCCGGGTGCGGTGTGTTGGCTATGGGTTCGATGAACGAAGCACGGGCGTTCGAAGGCGGCGTTTCGCCGTATGCGGCCGGCGCGGTGGGTACGAATATCGCCAATATGCCGCCAATCCCCGGCCTGTTCGCACTGGAACAATACAACTACAGCTTTGCGAACGGGCTCTATGGCAATGACGGCAGGAAACTGCCGACTCCATTCCATACATCGGTGTTTTCGGCAACTACTCGCCTGCTGGCGGCGTATCCATTCCACCTCCTCGGCGCAAACGTCTATACGCAGTTGGTCATCCCCGTTGTGTCTTTGCACAGCACTGTCTACGGGCAGTCGAGCACACAAAATGGTCTTTCCAACATAACGCTGACGCCTGTGTTGCTGCAATGGAATCTCTCACCGAACCTGGCGGTTGCGTCGGGCATCGATGTCGCATTCGCGACAGGCTCCTATAGCCCGGTCAAGTCGAGCGTCGCGGTGGGCTACACCTCGGTACAGCCGTTGATCGCGATTCGCTATAACGTTCCCAACGGAATCGACGTCGCACTCGCGAACCGCATCCTGCTCAATCGAAGGAATGACACGACAGACTACAGGTCGGGCGACGGTTACGTTGCCGAGTTCAACGCTGGCTGGAACTTCGGTCCGTGGAAGCTCGGCGTTGTCGGCGCATACCTCAACCAGTTAGGCGACGACAAGGCTGGCAGCGCGAACGTGGGCAATCGAATGCGGACCTTTGGCATGGGGCCGTCGGTCGTGTACGACGCCAGAAGCTGGAGCATCAACCTCAATTATCAACAAGGCATCTATGCCGCAAACACGGCCAAGAGCAGCAACGTCTGGCTGAACATCGCCATCCCGTTGTGGGCAGGTTTTGGGCGCGAGGGCTGAGCATCGTCTCGAGGGCCGGACCGCGTGCGGCACCCAGGTCATGAGCACCGTCATCGAGCAATACGCAATTTCAATCGAGGCAATCAGTATGTTCCGATACTTTCCTACCAACTACGTCTGGAATCTGTCCGTCAATCTCGCCATCGAAATGGGCGCGCGCATCGGTGAAATCGAGGAAATGTGCGAACCGCTCAAGGAAGCAGCGAAGCAGCCAGACACTGACGGCACGCGCGCGTTTCGCGAAGCATGGGTCGAGAAGGCCGACAGTCTTTGTGACCTGGCGCAGGAAGACGAGGCCCTAGGGCGGCTGCTGTCAGCAGGCGAGAAATTCAAGCGTGCCGCAATCTATCTGATCACGGCAGAACGCATGCTCGCACACGATGCCCCGGGGCGCATGGAGCTCTACCGACGCTCGCTCGATACCTTCGACAGGAGCATCGCACTTTCCGGCGACGACTGCGAGCGCGTCGTTATTCCCTACCACGATAAACATCTGTCCGCACTCCTTGTGAAGGCGAAGAATACCGGCGCGCGTAGTCCACTGCTGGTGCAGGTGAACGGGCTTGATTCGACGAAGGAAATGAAGTACCTCGTGGGCTTGCCGGCGTGGCTTGCGGCGCGCGGTGTATCGTCATTGATCGTCGACCAACCCGGCACCGGCGAAGCCTTGCGGATGCACGGCCTGCACGCGGTATACAACTCGGAGGCCTGGGCGAGCAAGATTGTCGACTGGCTCGAAGATCGGGACGATATCGATCCGAAGCGGATCGGTATGGAAGGCGTGTCGCTTGGCGGCTACTACTGCCCACGCGCGGTCGCCTTCGAGCCGCGCTTCGCCTGCGGGGTAGTGTGGGGCGCGAATCACGACTGGCGCGACGTCCAGAAGAAACGTCTGCAGCGCGAGGGTAACTTCCCGGTACCGCATTACTGGGAGCACGTCTGCTGGGTCTGGGGCGCGAAGGATATCGACGATTTCATGCGTATCGCCGAAAACGTGCATCTCGACGGTGTGCTCGATCGTATCAAGGTGCCGTTCCTCGTCACGCATGGCTCGAAGGATTCGCAGATCCCGGTAACCTGGGCTCATCGAACTTACGAGCAACTCGTAAATAGCGCCAAGCGTGAGCTCAAGATCTTCACCGAGCGTGAGGGTGGCGTCCAGCATTCGAGCTTCGACAACTCGATCAACGCAGGGCATTTCATCGCCGATTGGATCGCCGAGACGCTCGGCGGACGCACCTCGCTCTGACTCATTGGTCAATCTTAAGAACGCACATCTCATGAATATCATCGGACCCGATACGCTGGTCTTCGGCGTGGACGACGTCGCCGCCTGCAACGAATATCTGCTTGACTACGGCCTGCTGCCGGCGCGAAGCGAAGGCGCTGGCAGCCGATTCGAGGCGCTCGACGGAACTGGCATTGAAATCGTGCCCCGCGACGACCCGGCGTTGCCGCCTGCGCTCGGCACCGCAAGCATGTTGCGCAAGACGATTTACGGCGTCGCCGATGCCGCGACGGTCGACGCCATCGCGCAGGAGCTGCGCCGCGATCGCGAAGTGCGCAAGGTTACAGACGGATCGATTGAATCGCTCGATGACATGGGCTTCGCGATCGGCTTCCAAGTCACCACGCGCCGCTCGCTTTCCCTGCCCGCCGAGCCCGTGAATGCACCGGGCGCGCCCGCGAAACGCGCGCCGAACGTCGTGGCCGTGAGCGACGATGCCGTGCTTACCCCGCGCACGCTCTCGCATGTCGTCTATTTTGTGCCGGATGTCGCCAAAGCCGAAGCGTTCTATGTGGAGCGTCTTGGCTTTCGCTGTACCGACCGATTCACGGGCGTCGGGCCGTTCCTGCAGCCTGCCGGCACGCTTGATCATCACACGCTATTCATGATTCAGACACCGCCGTTCATGAAAGGCTGCGAGCATTTCACGTTCCATATGGGCGGACCGACCGAGGTTCTGCAGGCAGGTACGCGATTCGTCGCGAGGGGCTATCAGTCGTTCTGGGGGCCGGGGCGTCATCGTTTCGGCTCGAACTGGTTCTGGTATTTCAACAGCCCGCTCGGCTGTCACGTCGAGTACGACGCCGATATGGATTTGCACGACGAGGCATGGAACGCGCGCGAGGCACCGATGGGCGCTGACGCATCGCAGCTGTTCCTGTTTCAGCATCGCGAGAAGTGGGTGCCGGGCGGTCCTCCCCCTCAGGCGGCGGCGAAGTCGGATTGACGGCGAGCACCGTGCTGCCATGACCAGTACATATTCCGATCGCATTCATCTTGCAAACGTCGACGATCTGCCCGATCCCGGCGCGCGTGGATTCGACCCCTACGAGGAGGGATGCGATACGCTTTTTGTCGTCCGATGCGGCGCGCAGGTTCGTGCATATCGTGACGCGTGTCCACACTTTTTCGGCGTAACACAGATGGCTTGGCGCAAGGACGCCTACCTGAACGGTGATGGCACTCGCATCGTCTGCCACGCGCACGGTGCGCAGTTCGACATCGCAAGCGGCGAATGCGTGCTCGGCCCGTGCCTCGGCCAGCGGCTGACGTCCGTCGAGATCGACGTGACGGACGACGGTGCCATCATGCTGACCGCGACATGACATACCAACACCCACAACAGATATATCAAGGAGACACCCGGATGGTAGCCCCTCTTCACTCCGTCCTCGTCATCGGCGGAGGCTTTTCCGGTATGGCGACGGCAATCCAGTGTGCGAAGCTCGGCCTCACGGTCGACCTCGTCGAGATCGACCAGGGCTGGCGCTCGTACGGCGCCGGCATCAGCATCGGGGGGCCCACGTTGCGCGCGCTGCGCACGATCGGCGTGCTTGATGCCTTTTTCGAACGAGGCCACGGCGGGGACGGCGTGAATCTGTTCACAGCCGGCGGCCAACTTATTGGCACGCTGCCGACGCCGCGAGTGGCCGGCGAGGACGTTCCCGGCGGCGGTGCGATCATGCGCCCGGCACTGGCCGATATTCTCGCCAAGGCTACACGCGCCGCAGGCGTACATGTGCGGCTCGGCTGTACGTTCTCGCAGATCCAGCCAGGCGACGAGCAAGTACACGTTGCGTTCACCGACGGCACGCACGGAACCTACGACCTCGTGGTCGGTGCCGACGGACTCTATTCGAAGGTGCGCGCCGCTGCGTTTCCCGATGCGCCAAAGCCGCGCTATACGGGCCAAGGCGTGTGGCGTGCGGTGGTGCCGCGGCCGGCGGAGATCGCTTGTGCAACGATGTGGTTGGGACAGAAGATCAAGGCGGGTGTCAATCCGGTCTCCCTGGACGAAATGTACGTCTTCGTCACCGAGGACAGACCGACCAACGATCACATCGATCCTGCCGAATGGCCACGCATGCTGTCCGAGTTGCTGGCCTCGTTCGACGTGCCGCTGATCAAGTCCATCCGCGCGCAGATCGGCGCCGAATCGCGCGTCAACTACCGTCCGCTGGAAAGCCTGCTGCTGCCCACCCCCTGGTTCAGCGGACGGGTGGTGCTCGTCGGTGATGCGGTGCATGCCACCACGCCACATTTGGCCGCGGGTGCGGGTATCGGCATCGAGGATGCGATCGTGCTTGCTGAAGAACTGGGGCGGGGCGTGACGGTGGAAGCGGCCTTGCAGGGATTTCAGGCGCGCCGCTGGGAGCGCTGCCGCATGGTGGTGGAAAACTCGGGGCGTCTCGGCGAAATCGAGATCGTCGGTGGCGACAAAGACGAGCACAAGCGCATCATGCACGAGACACACATGAGTCTCGGTCGGCCGATCTGATACAAAGCGGAGACACGATGGAAACGAACCTTTCCCACACGGCGTCGGCAAGCGACGATCTTTCGATATCGACCGACACGACGCGGCTTGGCCCGTTCGGTGCCATCGCGTTGATGTTCGCGCATTGCGCTGGCATGGTCGACCTGGTGGCCTTACCGGTCTGGGTCGGCACATTGATCGGCGCGTATCGGCTGGACCCCCAGAAGGCAGGCCTGCTCGCCACGCTTTTCCTGGCCGGTGCCGTTCTGAGCAGCCTCCTTTTCTCGCCACGCTTGAATCGCCTGCCGGCGCGCGCGATGTCGACCGCAGGCTTCGGCATCGCGGCGTTCGCGTTTTTCGGAATGACGTCGGTGCCGGTCGATCGCTATCTGGCGATGGCGGCCCTGCATGCAGTCGCGGGCATCGCCGTCGGGTGCGGCCTTAGCTTCACGCACGGCACCGTCGGACGCAGCCGCAACCCGCATCGCCTGTTCGCGATCGCCGGCCTCACGCTGGGCATCTTTTCGATCGCGTTTCTCGGCACCGTGCCGGGGCTGATCGCAACGCATGGCGGCCCGATTCTGTTTCGCGTGTTCGCCGGTGTGATGGCCGTCGCAGCGATCGCGTGCGCGCTTGCATTTCCATCGATTCACGCGTTCCGTAGCGCGGCGACTGGCGCTGAGCCTCGCTTCGAGCGTGTCGTCTGGTTTGGCATGGTGGGCGTCGGCTGCATGGCACTGACGCAGTCTATGCTGTTCAGCTTCGTCCAGCGTATCGGACTCGATCGTGGCTTCGGATTCGGTGCCGTGACCGGGACGCTGATCACGCTCGGCTTCGTCAACCTGTTTTCCGCGCCCGTCGCGGGGCTGCTGGAAACGCGCATGCCGGGCCGCCAGGTCGTGCGGGCAGGTCCCCTTGTGCAAGCCGCACTCGCGCTGGTCATCACGCAAAGCGCGGCGTTCGTCCCATACGCGGCGGCGACTTCTGTATTTGCTGCGGTGATGATGTTCACCCATACCTTTGCCTTCGGCATGCTGGCGCGCATCGACCGAACAGGCCGCGCCGTTGCCGCGACACCGGCCATGTTGATGACGGGCGCCGCCATTGGCCCCCTGCTCGGCGGCACGCTCGTCAAGCAGTCCGGCTACGGCAGCCTCGGGATCGCTGCGATGCTGATCACTGCCGCCGCGGTGATCTGCTTCTCGCAGTTCGACCGTGGTCCCCAACCCCAAGGAGTCTGAACATGAAGCCCGTTCGACGGTTCGTCGATCTCTCCATCTATCTCGAGAACGACGTCCTATCCGATCCGCCGCCGCTCGCGCCAAAGATCAGCTATCAGAAGCACGGAGATACGCTACCCGAATTTATGGCGATGCTGCCGGGTACGAGGCCCGAGGACTATCCCGATGGCGAGGCCGCCGCCGCGGAGTGGGTCACGCTGACGACCCACAGTGGCACACATCTCGACGCGCCCTGGCACTTCCATTCGACGATGGATGCGAGCCTGGGTGAATCGCGTCCCTCCATCACGATCGACCAAGTACCGCTGGAGTGGTGTTTCCAGCCGGGAGTGAAGCTCGACTTTCGTCACCTCCCGGACGGCTACGTCGCGACGGCCGCCGACGTTGAGGCCGAACTCGCGCGCATCGGCCATGAACTGCGGCCGCTCGATATCGTCGTCGTGAACACGCGAGCCGGATCGCGCTACGGGCATGACGATTACGTCAATGCCGGCTGCGGCATGGGCTATGAGGCGACCATGTATCTGTTGGAGCGTGGTGTGCGCTTGACCGGCACTGATGCATGGAGCTGGGACGCGCCGTTCTCCTATACCGCGAAGAAAATCGCGGAAACGGGCGATACGTCACTGATATGGGAAGGGCACAAGGCGGGGCGGGATATTGGCTATTGCCACTTGGAGAAGCTGCACAACCTCACCGCCTTGCCACCAACCGGCTTCACGATTAGTTGCTTTCCTCACAAGATTCGCGGTGCGTCGGCTGGATGGACGCGTGCCGTCGCAATTTTCGATGGGCCCGATGTGGAGGCGGTGGCATGAGCTTTTCGTCGATTCGTCGCGTGGTGACCGGACACGATATTGACGGCCGTGCTGTCGTTGCATCCGACGGCCCTCTGCCGAGTGTGGTGGAAATTGCCGCGATTCCTGGCACCGTATTCCACGAAGTGTGGAGCACGTCGTCGATCCCCGCCGTAGTGGACAACGGGCCTGATCCCACGATTGGTGCGCTCATGCTGGCGCCCCCGAAGCACGGCACCCGTATGCGCTTCGTCGACATTCCGCCCGACACGCCGGAATTTCTTGCGCACGGTGCGACGAAAATGTACGACGCCTTCAGCCAGATCGGTGATGTCAAAGCGTCGACGGTCGAGCCGGGCTCCCCTCATCCGCTGATGCATCGCACCGAGTCGATCGACTACGGAGTGGTGATCGAAGGCGAAATGACCTTGATCCTCGACGCTGCCGAAGTCGCACTCGTGCCGGGCAGCGTGGTGATTCAGCGCGGGACCAACCATGCTTGGGCGAATCGTTCGGGCCGTCCATGCCGCATGCTGTTCGTTCTGGTCGACGGTGCCTATGATCCGGCGATTGCCGCCGTGCTCGATATGCCCACACACGGAGGTGCATGATGAAATTCGCCACCTTGCCCGACGGAAGTGCCGATGGCCGCTTGCTGCTGGTGTCGCGCGACCTTCGCCATGCTATCGAGGCTGCGCCGATCGCACCGACTTTGATTGATGCGCTCGACCGCTGGGAGGCGCTTGCACCGGCCTTGCAGGCGCGTTACGACGCACTGAACGCTGGCAGCGTGCCCGGGGCGCATTCGTTTGACCCGATCGAATGCGCAGCGCCCTTGCCGCGCAGTCCGCAATGGTGCGATGGTTCGGCGTTTCTGAATCACGGCCGCCTGATGGAGCAGGCGTTCAACACTTCGCCGATCCCCGAGTTCGATACGGTGCCGGTCATGTACCAAGGCGCCAGCGACGACTTCCTCGGCTCGGCCGATGACGTTCCTTTACCCAACGAGGATGACTGCATCGATTTCGAAGGTGAATTCGGGGTGGTGGTGGGGCAAGTGCCGATGGGCGTATCGGCCGCGGCTGCGCTGGGCTGCATCCGTCTGATCGTCCAGCTCAACGACTGGAGCCTGCGGGCGTATGGCCCTCGCGAAATGAGGACGGGCTTTGGTTTCCTCCAGGCCAAACCCTCTACAAGCTTTGCCCCGGTCGCCGTTACACCTGACGAACTTGGGAGGGGCTGGCGCGACGGGCGCGTGCATCTGAGCTTGCATGTCGAATGGAACGACCGTTGGTTCGGACATCCGCATGGACGTGAGATGAACTTCGGGTTCGGTGAACTGATCGCGCATGCAGCCCGCACGCGCCGCCTGTCGGCGGGGACGATCGTCGGGTCCGGCACCGTGTCGAATGCCGATCGCAACGCGGGATCGGCATGCCTTGCCGAGCGTCGCGTAATCGAAATGATCGATGAAGGGAGCGCGCGCACGAGGTTCATGCGCTTCGGTGACCGGGTCAGGATGACGGCGCGCGATGACGCCGGCAACGCACCGTTCGGCATGATCGATCAGCGGGTGGTGCGCGCTCCGCGCGCCGACGATGAGGATACGTACCCATGAGAGTGATGGTAACCGGGGCGGGTGGATTTGTCGGAACGGCGTTGGTTGAACGGCTGCTTCGCGACGGTATCGCGAAGACGGGCGATGTGTCGGAGCTGTTGTGGATCGATCGGCAATCAGGGTGGCCGCACGGCGATGCTCGAATTACGGCGCTTGTCGGCGATTTCAGCAGCCGGGATATTCTCGAATCGTCCCTGTCGAGACCTGTCGACGTTGTCTTTCACCTAGCGAGCATGCCTGGCTCGCAGGCGGAGGCCGAACCGGAAGAGGGCGACCGGGTGAACCTGTCGGGCATGCTGGCTCTGTTCGAACGCCTGGCAAAACAAGCGATCGAGCACGGGCATGCGCCACGCGTCGTCTATGCCAGCAGCGTCGCGGTGTTGGGCGATTCTTTACCTACATTCGTGGACGAGCACACCGTGTCGAAACCGACGATCAGCTATGGCGTGCACAAGCTGGTCGGGGAACTGCTCCTTGCCGACTGGACGCGACGCGGCAAGCTGGATGGCCGCGCGATACGCCTGCCGGGCATCGTGGCTCGTCCGATGCTGTCTACAGGGCATGGATCCGCGTTCATGAGTCAGATTTTCCGCATGGCGCAGAGCGGCCAATCCTATACGTGTCCCGTATCGGCGTCGGCTACCGTGTGGTGGATGTCTCGCAGATGCAGCGTCGATAACCTGCTGCACGCCGGACGCATGTCTGCGGAGGGTTTGTATACGGGTCGGGTCTGGACGCCCCCGGTGCTGCACCTTTCGGTTCAAGAGATCGTCGATGTGTTGGTCCAACGCTTCGGCCCGTTCGACATCGATTACGCACCGGTGGAGTGGATCGAGCGCCTTTTCGGACGACAACCTCCGTTGACGGATCACCGCGCCATCGAGGCGGGATTCCGGCACGACGGTACGATTGACGAACTTGTGACGCATGCGCTTGAGCTAGAGCGCCAGCCCTCCTGAACCGTGACGCGCTCCGAACTGCTCGACCGCCAAGTCGAGCAGTTCGAGGACATCCCCGGGTAACTCGGTATGTAGTAGCCAGCCTCTGAGTGATCAGCTACGTACGCCCGGAATTGGCGCCTGCTGAGACCGCAACATATAAGCGGCTTGGCCGGCAGCGAGCATGATGCTCCATTCGACAGTTTGCGCCTTGAGGGGGACAAGCAGATTGAGGTCCGGCTTGTTGAAGCGCATGTCGTCAGGGGTTAACCCAAAGAGTATTCACATAATCGATATCTCGAATGGATGCAAACAATTTTGCGCTTTCCGCCATCCTCCGTAGTCTCACTGCGATCAAACACAAAACGAAATACGGAGGCTAGAAATGGATCGCTGCCATGCGAAGGACGAGTTAACGTCTGCTACTTCGGAGGTGCAGTGATGCTGCAGCAGCGGATGACCCGGGCGCGGACCATGCGCGTCGCCTCAAAGACCTCCGAAGCGCTCGACATCTTCTCCTTCGAACTGGTGGACGCTGCTGGCGAACCGCTGCCCGCGTTCTCGGCGGGATCCCACTTGGACGTGTACACCCCGGCAGGGCCCATTAGGCAGTACTCGCTATGCAACGATCCGCGCGAGTCGAATCGCTACCTGATCGCCGTGTTGAGGGATCCGGCCTCCCGGGGCGGCTCCGTAGCCATGCACTCTATGGAGGTTGGCCAGACGCTGAAAATCAGCGATCCAAAGAACTATTTCCCGCTTGTCCATGATGCCCGGTCGAGCATCTTGTTCGCCGGCGGCATCGGTATCACTCCGATTTTGTGCATGGCCGAACATCTGGCCGCCTCAGGTGCCGACTTCATGCTCCACTACTGCACCCGATCGGCGGAACGCACCGCGTTTGCGGATCGGATCGCGCGTTCGGCCTTCCGCGAGCGTGTCTTCTTTTATCACGACGACGGTCCTTCGAATCGCCGGCTCGATGCGCAGGCTGCCGTCGGCAAGTTTGCACTCGGACGCCACCTCTACGTCTGCGGCTCCACCGAATTTATGGAGTGGATACTCGACGCGGCGCGGGGGCTCGGGTGGCCCGAGAATCACCTACATCGCGAGTACTTCGCGACAGCGCCGACACGCACCGATGAGGATGACACGCTTGGGATATCGAAGGCTTCGACCGGTCATGTTATCTCTCCGGATAAGAATCAAAGTGTTGTCGCGGAGTTCGCCATGAGCGGGGAGGCGGAGGCGCTCGGTGCCGCTCGCGGCACGTGCGCTCAGCCAACTACGTCGCCGCATGCCGAGCTGCACCCCGATCTGGCACTGAAGCTGATTATCGTAGGCCGCCGCAGGCCCGGCACCACGCTGGCCGACCACCGACGCCACATGCGGCGAGTGCATGGCGAACTGGTAGTGCAGAACATCGCCGCCGATCCCACCAATGCTCCGCGGCGCTATGTTCAAAACCCGGTGTTTGACGGCACGTTTCGCGCCACCGACACGGGTGCGGCGGACCCGTTCGCGCTGAATCGCGACTTCGTCACCCAGATCTGGTTTCCGGACATGGCGTCGCTGATGCGCGCACGTCAGTCCGCGTTTTATATGGAGAAGGTCAAGCACGACGAGGACAACTTTGTCGACCAAGCCAGCGTCGTCTTCATGCCGGTTCGTGAACGCGTGATTGCAGGCGCCGCCGCGCCGGCCACCCAGCACGTCAAACTATTTGGTTTCCTGCAGCGCTCGCCCGGTGCAACGCCCGAAGACTTCCGCCGTGCCTGGGACACCGCGCCCTGGGCCGTGGCTGGCTACACCGGTGTTCTGCGGTACACGCAGAACGACACGCTGCCGACCCCGACAGGGCTGCCGCTGGTCGACGGGATCGACGAGTTCTGGTTCGACGACGAAGCCGACGCGCGCATCTTCCTCGCATGCTGGCAGGCGTGGGTGTCCGAGGCGCTCGTGTGCCCCGGGCTCGCACCTAAAGGCCGCCATTTCGTGCTGCTCGTGCACGAGGACGTTATCCACGCCGGCCCGCGCTGACATCTTCCGTTTCTTCTGGGCAAATATCCGCCGTGAACATCGTCGGACTCGACGACCTCGCGGTCTGCGGCTAGTTTCGGGGTAAGCGATTGATCACGGCCCTCTTGAGAGGGTGACGAAAGGCGGCAAGGATAGCGCCCGCGAAATATTGCGGGCACGATAGTGGACAGAACTGACAACGTTCTTGGGGCGGAACGAAACGGACGAATTTTTCCGACGAGTACTCTCGGGCAATTGTGGAGATGACATTGACGCCCGGGGCGTCGACCTCACCGATTGATCGCGAGAACGGCCTTTATGCCAGATGTCGAAAGATAGGTATTCCGATGCGCATGGACCCCGTTCGAGCCGTACTGCGTGAGCTGATCAAGATTGGCCCAGCGGACGATGCTCGCTAGCGGGAGGCAAGTCGACATGGTGTGGTTGCCGGAGGTCAGTGCCGCGCCCGTCAGCAGCATCTTAAGTTGGGCGCTGGCTCTCGATCACCGCTGCCAACCTCCGCGCCATCGCCTGACGTTGCAGTTGTGCGCGACGGGCTCTATTCGGCCATCAAAGGCCGTTGGGCGAAGTTGCCCGGGTGTCTGCTCGCAGATTGTCAAAAGACGACGGATGAAGCCTGATCAGCGCGTTTTCCTAGGTGCGACGGTCGGCTGTCCGCAGTATATTTTGCGAAGCAAGCCCTGCGCGCAATACTGAAGCGCACGGAGGAAACTTGGTGCGCATCGTACACATTTGCTAATACAACGAGTAGCGGGAATAGGTCTCGATAGGAATGATTGCCTGAGCGGGAACTCCTCCCCCTGCGCGTGCCGTTCTCAAATGTTCAACCGCAGTGCGAAGCAGGAGCCGAAGATCCTGTGTGAGCAAATAGTCGATGGTATCGGAACGCAACAGCGGCTCGGTTATTCGGTTCACTTCGTGCGTGATATAAACCGTCCGGCCCACGAGATCGCGTTCACGCAGCGCCGCTGCCAATCCTTCATTGCCGCCCGCCACGTTGTAGATGGCGTCGAGCTTGCCGTGTCCCTGTAGAAAGCGCTTGGTCGCCTCATAGGTCGCAGCGCCGGAATCTGCACCTTTGATCACCTCCACGAGATTCACGTTCGGGAACCGTTGTCTTAGCAACGAACGGAAGCCAATCTCGCGGTCCTCGTGGCACGTATAGGAGAACGTGGCGACGACCACTGCGACGTCGGGTGCGGCGTGCGCCTGCAGATGCCGTCCAATGAGGAACGCCGCGGACTGACCCGCCGCGCGATTGTTGACGCCTACGTAGGTGTGGCGGGCGTCAGCATCAACGTCGGTGATCAGCGTCACGACCGGTTTGCCGGCAGCCATGCATCCGCGCAGTGCCGCAGTTGTTGCAGCCGTATTCGTGCAGATGATCGCGATACCGTCTGTCTCATCGGCAGCTCTGTGCACCCTCGCGGCGACTTCGTCGTCAGGCGCTCCCACGCAACTCTCGACCTCCAGGCGCACGTCCGAGGCCGCGAATTCCGCTTCGAGTCCAGCCGCGCTGCGCGCCAATTCCTCCGTGAACGCGTCGCCCGCCTGGGGTAGCAACCTGAACACATAGCTGCGCTGTCCCACCGGAGTGACCGGGTGCACTGGTGGTTTGGAATCCAATTGCCTCAGCGCGGCATCGACAGCACTGCGCGTGCGTGGATGCACGCCGGGCCGGTTGTTCAGCGCGCGATCGATTGTCGCCCGGCTGAGCTGCGTTATTTCCATCAGTTGTTTCAGTGTCGGCTTACCCATTGTCGCGCGGTCCTGGTTGTCGCAGCGCGGCATAGCCCGCGCACGCATCATTTTGCCTCAAAAATGAGGCTATTGAGGCTGCTGCCCTGTTTGGTGCCCCGCATAGGCCGACACGCGGATTGTGGAATACCCTATATGGCTCATAATGAGGCATATTATGGTTTGACCGTAGCTCATAAAGAGCCTTAAATGCACTCACGGATGATCAACGGATCATCTCATGACGACGGTCAACATCGGGAAGGGGGCGATTCATGTCCAACCAGCAAGACAGCAGACAAACGATCACCATGGACGACTGGTATAAATGCCGACTCGACAGGAAGGTGCTCAAAGAGGTCACACGGCGTAACGACACCGCCGCGTTGCTGCACTTTGGCGGTTTCATCGCGTTGGTCACGGCAAGCGGAGCGTGCGCGTGGCTGTCGCTCGATACTCTCTGGTGCGTACCGGCGTTCTTCCTTTACGGAACGCTCTATGCCTTCGCGGAGGCGATGGAGCACGAGTTGCGTCATCGCACGCCCTTCAAAAGCGAATGGCTGAACGAATCGGTGCACTGGCTGATCTGCTTTATGACGTGGCGCGAACAGATCTACAGCCGCTGGTCACATGCGCAGCATCATACGTACACGCACCTGACAGCAACCATCCCATCCGACGTTGAGCTCGCCGTCATGCGGCCGCCGAACTACCTGAAGCTCGCCACCGATTTTCTGCGCGTTTCGCACGGCATTCATCATCTTGGCAATATCGTGCTGCACAGCTTCGGCATCGTGTCGAAAAGCGCGAGAGCCGTCGTGCCGGTCACCGAATATCGTGCGATGTGCCGCAATTCACGCGTGATTCTGCTGCTCTACATTGGCGTGGCCGGTTGGGCACTTGCCGTCCATAGCTGGCTGCCCGTGGTGTTCCTCCTATTGCCGCGCGCCTATGGCGCATGGCTGCATGAATTGCTGGCGATTACCCAGCACACGGGGCTGCGTGAAAACGAACTAGATCATCGCTTCTCGACACGAACGATCAAGCTCAACCCGGTGCTTCAATTCCTTTACTGGAATATGAACTATCACGTCGAGCATCACATGTTTCCCAACGTGCCGTTCCATGCGTTGCCGAAGCTGCGTGAGGCGATCCAAGCGGACCTACCGCCTGCCTATAACGGCCTTTTTAGCGCGTGGGGCGAAATCCTCCACGTGTTCAGAATGCAGCGGCGCGATCCTGACTTTATGGTGACCCCGCTCGTACCCGGCAAGCTGCCCGTGGCGGCCGCGGGCCAAACTACTGATACGACGCTTGGCGCGGTTGAGACCCGCTGAGCCCCGGAGACACGTTAATGAACATCCTGCAATGGCATTTCGTCTGCGCATGCGATGACATCGAGGAAGAAGATGTCATTGAGTTTAGTCACGACGATAAGCTGTATGCGATCTATCACACGCCGACTGGCTTTTACGCATCGGCAGGCCTGTGCACCCACGAGACGGCGCGCCTCACTGAGGGACTCGTGTTTGGCGACATTATCGAATGTCCGATGCACATGGGACGCTTTCATATTCCGACAGGCACGGCGAAAGGTGCTCCCGTCTGCATCAATCTCGCCATTCATCCCGTAAAAATTGAGGACAACAAGGTTTTCATCGGATTGCCAACGGATTGACTGCGGCAACTTGCGGTCGAGGCATGGCGCGAATGGCCGATGTCTCCCCATCCGCAAACAGACCATAAACAAGGAGACACGTATGAAGCATGCTATTGGAAAAGTGCTTGGCATTAGCGTCATTGTGCTGAGTATGGCGCTATGCACGGGGGCTTGTGCGGACCCGGTTGCCCATTTCGATTTCATCACGCACGCGCCGGATTCCGATGCGTGGTGGAACACCGTCAAGAACGGCATCACGCAAGCCGATCAGGATTTCAACGTCCGGACCGACTATCGCAATCCACCAAACGGTGACATCGCGGACATGGTTCAACTGGTCAATCAAGCGGCAGCACGCAACTATGACGGCGTGGTGCTGACGATTGCCGACTACGATCTGCTGAAAGGAGCCGTCTCGAAGCTGAAGGATAAAAACATCCCTTTCATAACGGCCAATACCGGTACGGAGCAGCAGAGCGCCGAGCTCGGGGCGCTCATGCACGTGGGCCAGCCGGAGTACCTAGCTGGCAAAGAGGCCGGACTGCGTGCGAAAGCCGCCGGTATCAAGACGTTTGTCTGTGTGAATCACTATGCCACCAATCCGCTCTCATTCGAGCGGTGTCGTGGGTTTGGTGAAGCCATTGGTGCAGCCTCGAAGGCGTCGTCGCTCGATGTCGGCATGGATCCGACCGGCATCGAATCGAAGGTGAGCGCATATTTACGGACCCACCCGGATACGCAAGCCGTGTTGGCGCTAGGGCCAACTTCCGCGGACCCGACCATTCGCGCCGTGACCAAGCTGGGGCTTGCCCGGAAGATCTGGTTTGCCACCTTCGATATCGATCCTGACGTGGCCAAGGCAATCAAGGACGGCACCATCAAGTTCTGTACCGACCAGCAGCCGTATTTGCAGGGATACATTCCGATCGCCATGCTCGCAATCATGCACAAGAACCACAACACGGATGTGATCGCGGCTCGCGCGGAACTTGAGAAGAACCCGAGCTTCATCAAGCGTCTTCAAGACTATGGTCTGAAGCCGGTCTACGGGGCGCGCAACATCAGCTCGGGACCGGGCTTTATTACGCCGCAGAACATTGATCAGGTCTCGGCGCTGGCCGGCCGCTACCGCTAAGCGCAAGAGGAGCCACCGATGAATGCAACGCACCCGATGGTGATTGTCGGCGCAGGCCAGTGCGGAGTGCGTGCGGCGCAGGCGTTACGCGAGAACGGCTGGAAGGGCGCCATCGCGCTTCTCGGCGACGAAGGTTTGTTACCTTATGAACGGCCGCCGTTATCGAAGTCAGTGTTGCTCGGGAAAAGGACGACCTCGCAATGCACAATCTACGACGAGACGTTCTTTCGGGAACAGCGCATCGATCTGCATACCGATGCGCCTGTGGTTGCCATCGATCGTGCGGGGAACAGGGTGGTCCTCGCCAGCGGCGACACGCTCGGCTATCACCGGTTGCTGATTGCGACGGGTGCACGGCCACGCCTGCTGGATCTGCCGGGAGCGAAGCTCGCCGGAGTTCATGTGCTGCGTGGCGTGCGCGACGCGCATGCGATTAGCGTCGAACTGCGCCCGGGCCGCCGCATCGCAGTGATCGGCGCAGGCTTCATCGGGCTTGAAATCGCAGCGACAGCGGTGGCGCTCGGTTGTGAGGTCGTCTTGCTCGAAGCGGCGCCGCGGGCATTAATGCGTGCCGTACCTGAAGTCGTGGCGGAATGCCTTGTGGCGCTGCATAGACAACGAGGTGTAGACATCCGCTTCGGCGCGCACGTGGAGTGTTTGATCGGAACAGCGCGTGTAAGTGGGGTGGGGCTTGTCGATGGAACAACATTGGCGTGCGACGCCGTGATCGTGGGCATTGGCGTGACACCATGCACTGAACTTGCTCAGGAGTCAAAGCTTGACGTCGAAAATGGCATCGCAGTCGACGCGACACTATGCACAAATGACCCCCGCATTTTCTCGGCCGGGGATGTTTGTTCATTTCCCCACCCGCTGTTCGGCCGCCGGATTCGGCTTGAATGCTGGAAAAACGCTGAAGACCAGGCGCGTGTCGTCGCGCGCAATATGCTTGGCCACGGCGAACCCTGTTCGTCAGTGCCATGGTTCTGGTCTGATCAATACGACGTGACGATCCAGATCACCGGCATGCCTGCGCTCGGAGCGACGACGGCGGTACGCGAGACGGGTTCGGCGTCGCACGTGTTCTTCGCACTGGATGGCGAAGGCGTGCTTGTCGGCGCGAGCGGGATTGGCCAGGCTGGTGAAATTGCGCGCGACGTGCGCTTCGCGCAAGAACTGATTGCGCGGCGCGCGCGCGTGGAGCCGCGTCTACTTGCCGATCGCGCGACGAAGCTTAGGTCGCTGCTCGAAGCGGAGGCGCCATGAGTCAACGACTGCTTGTGTTTCAGTCACTTTGGGCGATGGAGCGTCGCCACACCGATGGCTACGAACGCACACTTGAAGAGAACGTGCGGATGATTGCCGATGCCGGGTTTGAAGGCGTGAGCGCGCACTATATGAAGCGTGAAGACGTAAAGCGGCTTGCTCAATTGCGTGCTGCATGCGGACTGCACGCGGAAGGTCAGTGTTTTCCACGCACGATCGATGATTTACAACCCGTGCTTGAAAATGCCGTCGAATTTGGTGTGCATCATATCGACCTGCAGCCGGACGTACGTCCTCGCACCACCGCAGAATGCGTAGCTCTGCTCGATGGCTGGCAGAGACTGGCCGAACAGGTCGACTTCCCGGTCTACATCGAGACGCATCGCGATCGCATGACCACGGATCTCTATTTCACGCTTGACCTGCTCGATGCTCGGCCCGATCTAAAGCTGCTTGGAGACATCTCGCATTATCTCGTTGGACGCGAATTCTCGTGGCCGGTGTCCGATGAGAATCACGGGTTGATGCAACGTATCCTGGATCAGTCGTGGGCTTTTCATGGGCGCGTCGCGAGTCGCGAGCAAGTGCAGATAGAGTTATCGTTCGAGCCGCACCGAATGTGGGTCGATCTGTTTCTCGACTGGTGGGGCTATGGCTTCGCGTCGTGGTGTCGACGGGCGGATACGGACGGCACCCTCGCCTTCACTTGCGAGCTTGGACCTAAACCGTACGCGATCATTGGCCGCGACGGCAACGACACGACCGACCGCTGGGCAGAATCGCTGCTGCTGCACGACATGATCCGTCAGGTGTGGATAGATGTTCAACGCGACGTTCGACCAACGGACCACGCAAATCACGGACAACAAACGCTTCAGCACAGGAGTTCAGTATGAAGACACGAGCAGCCATTGCATGGAAGGCCGGTGCGCCGCTGACCATCGAGGAAGTGGATCTGGAAGGCCCGCGCGCGGGCGAGGTGCTGATCGAGGTGAAGGCCACGGGGATCTGCCATACCGACTACTACACGCTGTCGGGCGCCGATCCGGAAGGGATCTTCCCGGCGATCCTCGGCCACGAGGGCGCGGGCGTGGTGGTGGACGTCGGCCCCGGCGTCGGCACGCTGAGGAAGGGCGACCACGTGATTCCGCTCTACACGCCGGAATGCCGCGAGTGCAAGTTCTGCCTGTCGCGCAAGACCAACCTGTGCCAGAAGATCCGCGCCACGCAAGGCAAGGGCCTGATGCCCGACGCGACTTCGCGCTTCTCGCTCGACGGCAAGCCGATCTTCCACTACATGGGCACCTCCACGTTCTCGAACTACATCGTCGTGCCCGAGATCGCGGTCGCGAAGATCCGCGAGGACGCGCCGTTCGACAAGGTCTGCTACATCGGCTGCGGCGTGACGACGGGCGTGGGCGCGGTGGTCTACTCGGCGAAGGTCGAGGCCGGCGCGAACGTGGTGGTGTTCGGCCTCGGCGGGATCGGCCTGAACGTGATCCAGGGCGCGAAGATGGTGGGCGCCGACAAGATCATCGGCGTCGACATCAACCCGGCGCGCGTCGAGCTCGCGAAGAAGTTCGGCATGACGCACTTCATCAACCCGAAGGACGTCGAGAACGTGGTCGACCAGATCGTCCAGCTGACCGACGGCGGCGCCGACTACTCGTTCGAGTGCATCGGCAACGTCACCACCATGCGCCAGGCGCTCGAATGCACCCACAAGGGCTGGGGCCAGTCGTTCATCATCGGCGTGGCGGCGGCCGGCCAGGAGATCAGCACGCGACCGTTCCAGCTCGTCACGGGCCGCGAATGGAAGGGCTCTGCGTTCGGCGGCGCGCGCGGGCGCACCGACGTGCCGAAGATCGTCGACTGGTACATGGAAGGCAAGCTCAACATCGACGACCTGATCACGCACCGGCTGCCGCTCGATCAGATCAACGACGGCTTCGACCTGATGAAGAAGGGCGAGTCGATCCGCTCGGTCGTGGTGTACTAGACAGAGCTTTGACCGTCTTGCTTTGCTTGAAGGTCCAGGCGTAGTTCGCTGCAGGCTTCAGCAGATAATTGGGTCTTCGCCATCTCTCGAAACTTGCTCTGCCACTCGGCCGTTGCCAAGCGCCCGAAGGCCTCGGGTACATCAGTGCGTGCTAGCCGGTAGCGGCGACCGCAACGCCAGAGGTGGTCCCGCAAATTCGGACAGTGTGATAAGTGGAGCGACCGAGACCTGAGCCGGAGATAATGCCGACAGAGGAACCGAGAACATGACTGGAGTTGCCCCCGTAACTCCGGACACGGCCCCCACTTAGGTGTAGAAGTTCAGACTTGATCTGACAGTAAGGCCTTGCCAAGAGGTGGGGTTACCCGTTTTGATAGAGGTGCGAATCTTCATCAAAACAGCGCGCAAGCGCCAAGGAGTAACCCCGTGAGTAGTCTCAACCAAAATGTCATCCGCCTATCTGCCGCTGGCGGAGCTGCAGGTCGATCTCGATACTTGGCTGATGTACTACAACGGCGAGCGAACGCATCAAGGTAAGATGTGTTGTGGTCGCACGCCTCTGCAAACGCTCATCGCGGGCAAGGAGGTGTGGAAGGAGAAAGTGAGCCACCTGAATCTGTTCTGACAGTCACGCACCGTCGGAACGGGTAACTGTCAGATCGGATCGCGACTTCTACATATCAATGTCCACCCGCAAAACGCCCCGTCGCCGTGGTTGCAGTCAAAGCTCTGTTCTCAAACTGTCG
Source organism: Burkholderia plantarii (assembly GCF_001411805.1). Taxonomy (NCBI): domain Bacteria; kingdom Pseudomonadati; phylum Pseudomonadota; class Betaproteobacteria; order Burkholderiales; family Burkholderiaceae; genus Burkholderia; species Burkholderia plantarii. The sequence goes on from NZ_CP007213.1 coordinate 1,679,611, forward strand.
AAGGCGTCCCGCAGGAACTTGGCCACCGGCTTTCGCTGGCCGGTCTGATCCCTCCACGCCTGAAGCGCGAGTCTCATCGCACCGACGGACACCACAGCCACCATCCGAAGGGCCAACCGCCGCTCAGGCTGCCGCCAGACCTCACACAGCGTGTTGAACAGCGCCTGCTCCTGCTCCGCGTAGTACGCCTGCTTGCGCGCAAGGAGCGATTCGCTCGAACGCATGAGATTGTCCGCGGCTGTCATCTGCTCGGTCGTATAGCGCGCGATGTGCTTCACCATCACATCGCGAACAGCATCGAGTGGCGGTACATCGGGCGATGTCTTCAGCAGATCGGCAATCAGCCTGGCCGAATCGGCGTCCTGCCAGAACAAGATGATGTCGTCCTTCGATTTGAAGTACGAGAAAAACGCGCGGCGCGAGATGCCGGCCGCTGCTGCGATGGCGTCCAGCGTTGTGCCTTCGTAACCGTTGGCGAGGAACAAGCGCTGGCCGACCTCGGCGATGCGCTGACGTGTTTCGCGGCGCTTGCGTTCCCGCAAGCCTTCTGTGGGCGCTGTACCTGCGAGAGGGAGGGTTCCTGACATTCCGATGGCCTATTGCTAGACTGCACCAAGTGCATTAAAGTTAGCACCAAGTGCATGTTTATATGCACTCAGTATACATTCCCATTCCTCGACAGGCAAGGATCATGACCCACTGGACGGTTTCCGACATCCCTTCTCAACGCGGCCGTACGGCGGTCGTCACCGGTACTGGCGGCTTGGGGTTCCAAGACGCGCTGGCGCTGGCCCGTGCCGGTGCAAACGTCATCATCGCGGGTCGAAATCCCTCGAAAGGGGCAGCAGCAGTCAATCAGATTCGCCAAAGTGTTCCTGGCGCGAATGTGACTTTCGGGACGCTGGATCTCGCCAGCCTCGAATCCATCAAGGCGTTCGGCGAGAGCCTGCGGAGTTCGCGCGACAGCCTCGACTTGCTGATCAACAACGCGGCAGTGATGACGCCGCCGAAGCGTCAGGTGACTTCCGACGGATTCGAGTTGCAGTTCGGCACGAACTACCTGGGTCACTTCGCCTTGACTGCCCAACTGCTGCCGCTGCTGCGCAAGGGCAACAAGCCACGCGTGGTGAGCCTTTCAAGTGTCGCCGCCCGAAGCGGCACGATCAACTTCGATGATCTGCAAGCCCAGCGCAGCTACAGGCCGATGCCGGCTTACTGCCAATCGAAACTCGCTTGCCTGATGTTCGCCCTTGAATTGCAACGCCGCAGCGATGCTGCGGGCTGGGGCATCCAGAGCATCGGTGCCCATCCTGGCATTTCGCGCACCGATCTGTTGCCCAATGGCGCCGGAGCATGGAGCGCTCCGGGTCTGGCTCGTCGTTACATGTGGTTCCTGTTCCAGCCGGCAGCGCAGGGTGCGTTGCCGACCATCTTCGCCGCGACTTCACCGCAGGCTCAAGGCGGTGTCTACTACGGTCCGGACAAGCTCGGCGAAACACGCGGCTATCCGGCCGTTGCCAAGATTCCTCCGCAAGCACTGGATACGAGCGTCGCTGCGAGGCTGTGGATTGAGTCCGAAGGGCTTACGGAAGCGGTCTTTCGATAAACCAAGCATGCACAAATAGATCATCTATGCAGCCTATGGCTGGCTCACCCTTGAATCGCCCAGGATTTTAAGGAGGCTGCAAGGTAATCCCGCCGTTTTCCACGGGGTTCAGAAGTAGAAACTAAGCTATAGAAGTCGCAACCCGATCTGACAGTTACCCGTTCCGACGGTGCGTGACTGTCAGATCAGATTCAGGTGGCTCACTTTCTCCTTCCGCACCTCCTTGCCCGCGATGAGCGTTTGCAGAGGCGTGCGACCACGACACATCTTACCTTGATGGGTCCGCTCGCCGTTGTAGTACATCAGCCAGGCATCGAGATCGACCTGCAGCTCCGACAGCGTCAGATACAGCTTGCGGCGGAACGCGACCTGATAAAACTCCTGCAGGATGGTTTTGTGGAACCGCATCGCAGATGCCATTCGTCTGCGGATGTCGCGCCTTGGTTTTGGTGTGCTCGATGTCGTTCAGCGCCAGGTACAGCTGATAATCGTGCGATTCCGGCTTGCCGCAATACTCCGTGCCTCGATCGGCCAGCATGCGGATCACACCCATGTCGTGCTCCTCGAAGAACGGCAGCACCCGGTCATTGAGCAGATCGGCCGCCGTGATCGGCGTCTTGGAGGTGTACAGCTTGGCCATGGCCACTTTGCTGTACGTGTCGACGAAAGTCTGCTGGTAGATCCGGCCTACGCCCTTGATCGTGCCCACCTAGAACGTGTCTTGCGAGCCCAGATAGCCGGGATGAGCGGTTTCGATTTCGCCATGAGCCACATCGTCGTCCTGCTTTCTTTCCAGCGCGGCCACCTGGTCCTCGCTCAGCACGACGCCTTTTTCAGCGACCTGCTTCTCCAGCGCCACGAGCCTCAGCTTGAAGGACGACAACGCGTGACGCAGCCGGATCGAACGAACCCCGGATGCAGACACGAAAATGCCGCGCCGGCGTAATTCGTTGCTGACCCGAACCTGCCCGTGGGCGGGCTGCTCCATGGCATAGCCCAGCACGACGATTTCCGTCGATTCATCGACGCGATTCTTGGGATTCGGCTTGCGCCGATTGCTGTCGAACAGGGCATCGATGCCGCCCTCGGCCACGGCGTTCTGATAACGGTAGAACGTATCGCGCGAGAGCCCCATCACCTTGCAGGCTTTCGACACGTTGCCCAGCTCGGTGGCCAGATTCAGCAGACCGATCTTGTGGCGGATGACGTTTTGGTTGAGACTAATCACGGGGTGACTCCTTGGCGCTTGCGCGCTGTTTTGATGAAGATTCGCACCTCTATCAAAACGGGTAACCCCACCTCTTGGCAAGGCCTTACTGTCAGATCAAGTCTGAACTTCTACACCTAAGGTGTAAGATCTCTCGGCAGGTTGAATTCCAAAGTGAGCGAGGACGAATCCAGGGTCGATTGATGTATGCTTAGCATCACTCCACTCTATATTCTACGAGATATGCGCCGGAATAACCGAAATTACCTTTTTCACACTGGCGAGCTCTTCCAGCAGCTAAGTGCCGGGCTTAACTCCGTCCGAGATGCTGTGGGAAACATCCCCCGGGATCAGTTTCTCGCGACGAGCGTAGATACGTTGGTTGAGTATATTGAACAGAAGTTTCACATTGAGCCCTTGGTCCTTCACGAGGATCAGATGCAGATGGAGCACAGCGAGACAAAGATCGATGTTACCGGGCGGATTGAATACGGAAGCTTTGACGGTAACCGCGTTCTGACGGATGGGCATAAATTGCGATTCTTTCTACCGTTCTCTGGTAACGCCGAGCTCTGGAATTTGCGGCCGAACGCATGGAGTTCGATGGTTCCTGAAGGTGAAGTCGATACTCTTCGGCGGATATTGACAATTTCATTTTCAAATACGAGCAGTACGGCGCCAGAATGGTATAAAAACGAACTTGAAAGTACACTTCAGTTGATTCGTCAATCCATTTCTTCCCAAGCTTCGATGATCAAGGAACATCTGTCGTCAGTGAGCCGGACAGCGCGAGATGCGATTGCACATCGAAGGCAGGGCATTGATTCGCTTCAAGGGCTTTCTTCGGTTTTTAACATTCCAGTGGTCAAAAATTTGGGGATGCCTGAATTTAAACCTCTTGAAATAAAGAGAAATTCGGCTCGTGCCCTCCCTAGGGCCCCAGTTTCAGGTTACAGGCCTGAGCCAGCAATCAATGAGGAGTTGTATGAAGAGATATTGGCGAATATTCGGCATATGGGGGCAACGTTCGAGGGAACGCCCCAAACTTATCAGCCTATGGGCGAAGAGGGGCTGCGCGATATTCTGCTTGCAAGCTTGAATGGCCTCTATAGAGGAAATGCGACAGGGGAAGCCTTTCGTAAATACGGAAAAACCGATATTCGCATCGAAGAAGAGTCTCGGTCAGCCTTCGTTGGCGAATGTAAGCTTTGGGGCGGAGAGAGAGTTCTGAGTGACGCGCTTGATCAGTTGCTCAGTTATCTTACGTGGCGTGACTGCAAGGCTGCACTTGTCTTGTTCAATAAATCGGTCGCTGGATTCTCGGGCGTGCAGGCAAAAATCGAGAGTGCCTTATCTCAGCATGGGCTGTTTTTGAGGGTGAAGTCGGTGATGCAGCCTGGAGAGTGGCGATTTGTATTAAAATCAAAAGAGGATGATGGGCGCGAAGTCACTGTGCAAATCTTCTGCTTTAATCTGTTTGTGTCGGAAGAGCGGGCGGGAAAGAAACGATAATATTTAATGCTCGAAATAGGATCGATAACCGATACTCTGTGAAACGACGACAGCCCTTGCGCATCTAGCAACCCAAGTCTGCGCCATCGGGCAGGAACGCTAGCACGCTGCGTAGGTCGTCCGCGTTCCGGTAAACGGGCAATGGTTTGCCGATTGGACCAGTGCTACTGGCCAGAACGGTATTCGTGTATTGGACGCCGCGGAGATCGGTATGCGAGTGAACATCTTGATTCAGACAGGCCTGCACGCGACAGTGTTTTGTCGATTGCATTATCAATGATGGTTCAGGCGGCAGATTAGTGTGCCGACGACGTAAATTGCACCCTACAGGTGTTTTTTAGCGGGATTCGTTGAGGTGGCGGCAGGCGTTGGCGCGGTGGCCGCAACGCTCCCCACAGTAGCTCCCGCCGGGTGCAGCGGTGGTGGCTTGGCCGGTGCCGACATCGGAATCGATGGCGGCGAGGGAGGTGCGAAAAACGGCGGTGAATGGCTACCAGTGTCCCGGTGCTGGCTCGACGCCACTGCAGCGGGGTTTTCCTGGCCTTCCGCAGCCGCTTTATCGAAACTCGCCATCCAGTTATAAGCGTCGGGGCCGGTACGCCATGTGCCCTTCGGAGAACGAATACCGCTGAAGTAGTCCGAGTGCCCTGCGTCGTTGGTTGTTCCGACGCCGTATTTCGGCGTGTATGGTGTGGGGGTGGACGAAAGCCGCCATTGCGGCGGTTCGGTCGGTGCACTGGTCGATCCGATCGCGGTCAGCACGGCCTGCGTATGCGCGGCGGTAAGATCGCGCACCTCGTTCTCGTCGGGCATGTTGCGATCGCCGTCCTGATGGTGCGTATGCGCCGGTGAGTAATGCTGCGACAGCGACGATCTCCCATGCGTATATCGCACTCGAGTTTCGAGCGTGCCGGCGCCCTCGCCGTTACCACGGATTCGGGCGACGTTGACCTCGCGCACCTGAGCATCTGGCACCAGCTTTGAGAGCGCATGGTGGCTTTCTTCCATCGCCATGTCCTCGATGTTGCTGCCGACTGCTGCTGGCACCGCGCCTAATGTACCGGTGAACCCACCGGTCGCCTGCTGACGATGATGCGCAATTTCCGAAAAATGGACGCCGCCGCTATGCGGGGCTCCCTGCTGTCCAGGCACCTGCCGAAGGCGAGCATCCAATCTGTGACTGATCGTGGTCTGATCTGTCGACCACGAGCGGCGATCGATATGTGGGCCGGTCATCCCCATGCCCTCCAGATGGCGACCCGGCGAGACCCGTCCGCCATATACGACCAAGAAGCTGTCTGGCGAAGCGCTGCTTGGTCCCGCGAGCGCCAGCCTTGCCCGATTCAACTCGGCGGAAGATTGCCCGTCCACCGGTGTCAGCGCACGACCGGCAGCAGTCACGTGTGAACGAGACTGCTCGTTGGCACGTGCGGCCATCAATTCCTCGTGCTGTTGGCGCTTCTGCAACGTGGACGACCTGACGCTGCGTCGCGATTCATCCGGTGCATGGTCAGCACGCGTCGCCGTGACAGGATCGGCAACGTCGGGCATCGGCACGTGCGCCGATGTCACAGCGACCGGCGCGACCAGGGAAGGACGTGCAGCCGTGGCAGCGATCGACGGAGCAGACGCATGCTGCGAGGGAATCGATGGGAGAAAACCCGCCGGGGGCATCCCAAACGCGGATGCTCCGCCGGATGTGGGCGGCGCTGGCGTGAAAGCCGAGGGCGGCGCAGGCTGGACCGACGGTAGAAATGAACGCGCTGTCGATTCGGCGGAGGGTTGGCCGCGACCTGGCTGACCGTTTTGACTATTGGGATCGCGCTGTCGAAGGTTACTCATGATGTCTGGATAACGGCCGTCACGTACAGGGAAGCTGGATCGCCAGATCGAACAACTCGAATTGCGGCTGGAAGACCCGCGGGCCGACGAAGGCGCCGCCGATATGGCCGCCGCTCGGGCGGCGCCGCACGCGTAACGCGAAAGTGTCGGTCGGAAGCCGCTGCCTGATCACCTCGAACGCGAAGAGCGCGTCCATCTACTTGAATTAATCCTGTTCAGAGTGTAACGGGGCTATCGGGACCGGCGCGACGTCCTGGTCAGAGCCTCAAGTCGGATCACGTCGGTTTCGTAGTCGCGGAGCGCGGTCAAATAGAGGCTGGCCATTGCCGCCTCGCAGGCAAGGGTCGTCCATAGTATGAAAGCGCCGAGAGCAGTGTCCTCGTAGATCTGTTGGCGTGGCAGGCGTGACGAAGCCCTCGCTTGTTGCATGTGCTCGCGGATCACGAACTCCGTTTGGCGCGTCAGTATGTCATATGTGAGGCTGGAAGCTAGCGGCATGACGGATTCCGTTTGGTGATGTGTGAAGTTCCGCTAAATTGTAGAAGTCGCGACCCGATCTGACAGTTACCCGTTCCGACGGTGCGTGACTGTCAGATCAGATTCAGGTGGCTCACTTTCTCCTTCCACACCTCCTTGCCCGCGATGAGCGTTTGCAGAGGCGTGCGACCACGACACATCTTACCTTGATGGGTCCGCTCGCCGTTGTAGTACATCGGCCAGGCATCGAGATCGACCTGCAACTCCGCCAGCGTCAGATACAGCTTGCGGCGGAACGCGACCTGATAAAACTCCTGCAGGATGGTTTTGTGGAACCGCTCGCAGATGCCATTCGTCTGCGGATGTCACGCCTTGGTTCTGGTGTGCTCGATGTCGTTCAGCGCCAGGTACAACTGATAATCGTGCGATTCCGGCTTGCCGCAATACTCCGTGCCTCGATCGGTCAGCATGCGCATCACACCCATGCCGTGCTCCTCGAAGAACGGCAGCACCCGATCATTGAGCAGATCGGCCGCCGTGATCGGCGTCTTGGTGGTGTACAGCTTGGCCATGGCCACTTTGCTGTACGTGTCGACGAAGGTCTGCTGGTAGATCCGGCCTACGCCCTTGATCGTGCTTACGTAGAACGTGTCCTGCGAGCCCAGATAGCCGGGATGAGCGGTTTCGATTTCGCCATGGGCCACATCGTCGTCCTGCTTTCTTTCCAGCGCGGCCACCTGGTCCTCGCTCAGCACGACGCCTTTTTCAGCGACCTGCTTCTCCAGCGCCACGAGCCTCAGCTTGAAGGACGACAACGCGTGACGCAGCCAGATCGAACGAACCCCGGATGCAGACACGAAAATGCCGCGCCGGCGTAATTCGTTGCCGACCCGAACCTGCCCGTGGGCGGGCTGCTCCATGGCATAGGCCAGCACGGCGGTTTCCCTAGCTTCATCGACGCGATTCTTGGGATTCGGTTTGCGCCGATTGCTGCCGAACAGGGCATCGACGCCGCCCTCGGCCACGGCGTCCTGATAGCGGTAGAACGTATCGCGCGACAGCCCCATCACCTTGCAGGCTTTCGAAACGTTCCCGAGCTCGGTGGCCAGATTCAGCAGACCGATCTTGTGGCGGATGACATGTTGGTTGAGACTACTCACGGGGTGACTCCTTGGCGCTTGCGCGCTGTTTTGATGAAGATTCGCACCTCTATCAAAACGGGTAACCCCACCTCTTGGCAAGGCCTTACTGTCAGATCAAGTCTGAACTTCTACACCTTATCCCCGCTGCCCAAACTCTGCTTCCTGCGCCGTCCACCCTGCCACCCGCTCGCTCAACGTCAACCCGAGCCCCGGCCGCGTCGGCACGATCATCCGCCCGTCGCGCGTCTCAAGCTTCTCGTTGAACAGCGGCTCGAGCCATTCGAAGTGCTCGACCCACGGCTCGCGCGAATACGCCGCCGCCAGATGCACATGCAGTTCCATCGCGAAGTGCGGCGCGAGCATCATGCCGGCGTGCTCGGCCAGCGTAGCTACCTTCAGGAACGGCGTGACGCCGCCCACGCGCGGCGCGTCGGGCATCAGGTAATCGGCGCCGCGCTGGCGGATGAATTCCCAGTGCTCGGACACGCTCGTCAGCATCTCGCCGGTGGCGATCGGCGTGTCGAACTGCGCGGCGAGCGCGGCGTGGCCCTCGGCGTCGTAGCAGTCGAGCGGCTCCTCGATCCAGATCAGGTCGAACTGTTCGAACGTGCGGCACATGCGCTGCGCGGTCGGGCGGTCCCATTGCTGGTTCGCGTCGACCATCAGCGGGAACGTGTCGCCCAACTGCTTGCGCACGGTCGAGACGCGATGGATGTCGAGCGCGCAGTCGGGCTGGCCGACCTTCAGCTTGATGCCGCCGATGCCCTTCTCGCGCGAGATTTCGGTGTTCACAAGCAGTTGATCGAGCGGCGTGTGCAGGAAGCCGCCCGAGGTGTTGTAGCAGCGCACCGAATCGCGCTGCGCGCCGAGCAGCTTGGCCAGCGACAGGTTCGCGCGCTTCGCCTTCAGGTCCCACAGCGCCACGTCGAAGGCGCCGATCGCCTGCGCCGCCATCCCGCTGCGGCCCACCGACGCGCCGGCCCAGGCGAGCTTGTCCCACAGCCGCGCGATGTCGTTCGGATCTTCCTCGAGCAGCGCCGGCGCGATTTCCTTCGCATGCGCGAACTGGCCCGGCCCGCCGGCACGCTTCGAATAGCTGAAACCGAGGCCGCGGTGGCCGTCGGCCGTCTCGATCTCGACGAACAGGATCGCGATTTCGGTCATCGGTTTCTGGCGGCCGGTCAGCACCTTCGCGTCGCTGATCGGGTTGGCGAGCGGCAGGAACGTCGAGGCGATCCGAATCCACTTGATGCGATCGTTCGAGGCTTGCGGCGTGAGCGGCTTGACGGTGTTCATGAGCAGGGTCCTTGACTGAGGCTTGACGGCCGCAAGCGCACGGTGCGCGCGACCCGAATCAGGTGATTGCGCAATCATTCTAGCAACAAATGATTGCGCAACCATGATCGTTAACACTGAAGGCGAATCGAAGCGGTGGAAATGATCGATACGGCGCGCCGGCTACGAGCTTCACGAAGACGTTCGGAAAGCGCGCCAGCGCGAGCAGCTCTCGAATCTGGTCGGCGCGTTCGGGAGGGTATCGACCATGTGATCGATGACCACGGCGAGATCGGATGGCGATCGGCAACGCGGGAAAGGCGAATCCGCGCGGCAACGGCTGCCGTGCGGACGGGGAGGCGGCACGGCGGGCCATCGGGCGGGCCGCGAGCGCCCCGGGCATCAGCTTCGACGCTATGCTGCCGCGCTTGGGCGGCGGATACCGCGCCTCCGATTGCGGCTTCAACATCGCGAGATAGAGCGGTACGATCACCAGCAGGCCGAGCCGGCCCGCGATGTAGAACAGCGCGCGCCGACCGGACGCGTCGTACAGCGGCGTGAGCAACATGAAGCCGATGGCGAGCGCGAGGAACTGGCCGTAATACTGGATCACGGCGTTGGCCTTGGTGCGCTCGTTCGGCGCGAACCAGGCGGTCGCGAAGCGCGATTGCTGCGGCCAGTAGATGCCTTCGCCGATCCCCTGCAGCACGCGGCAGATCAACAGTACGGTGATCGAATTCGTCATCCCGATGTGGAACGTCGCCACCGATCACAGCGCGAACGTCCACGCCGCCACGTATTTCGGGTCCCGGCGCCGGGGCAGGGCGCCGCCGAGCACGTTGGCCACGGCGTAGCCGATCAGGAACGCCGTCGGCGGCCGGCTCGCGGTGGCCGCCATGTTCGGGCCAGCGAAACCGAAATCCCTCGCGATCGAGCAGAGCGCCACCGACAGCGCGAGCCGGTCGAGATACGCGACGAACAGGCCGGCCAGCAGGCTGCCGCCGATGCGTATCCATTTGTGCGATGCGTTCGTGCATGTCTCCTGCTTCGTGGATCGAAGCCCGTCGTGTTGCGCGTGGTGTCAACCGTGCGCGACGGCGGCGTCGCGTGCCTGCGATCCGGCATCGTCGATTTCGATGCGTTCCAGCTTGCCGACGATCAGAAGATAGGACAGCGCGCCGAGCAGCGACAGCGCGGCGATATACGTCAGCGCGATCTCGAACGAACCGGTGAGCTTGATCATCGCGCCGATCGCCAGCGGCGTGACGATGCTGGCGAGGTTGCCGCACAGGTTGAAGATGCCGCCGCTGATGCCCATCGCGTGCTTCGGCGAGACGTCGCCGACGATGCACCAGCCGAGGTTGCCGACGCCCTTGGCGAAGAACGCGAGCGACATCACGCCAATCACGAGCGCAGTCGAATGGACATAGTTGGCGGCCACGATCGAGCACGACAGCACGAGCCCGGTGATGATCGGCGTCTTGCGCGCGGCCGACAGGCTGAAGCCGCGCTTGAGCATCCAGTCCGACCACGCGCCGCCGGCCAGGCCGCCGATGCAGCCGGCGATCGCCGGGATCGAGGCCACCAGCCCCACCTTCAGGATCGACATGCCCTTCGCCTCGATCAGGTAGGTCGGGAACCAGGTCAGGAAGAACCACGTGATCGAGGTCAGGCAGAACTGGCCGATGTAGATACCGACCATCATCCGGTGCGCGGCGATTGCCTTCACCTGGCGCCAGCTGAACGGGCGCGGGCTGTCGCCCATCTTCGGCAGCCCGCCGCCAGCTTCGATGTAGGCCAGCTCGGCGGCGTTCACGCGATGGTCGCGCTGCGGCTCGCGCACCACCTTCAGCCACCAGAGGCCGATCAGCACGCCCACCGCGCCCGTCGTGTAGAACACGTAGTGCCAGCCCCAGGCGCTGACCGTGTAGGTCATGATCGGCGTGAACACCGCCAGCGCGAAATACTGCGCGAGCTGGAACACCGAGGTCGCGAAGCCGCGCTCGGCGCTCGGGAACCACATCACCGTCAGCCGGCTGTTGCACGGGAAGGCCGGCGATTCGGCGATCCCCATCAGGAAGCGCAGCGCGAACAGGGCCGCGAACGCCGATGCGAACAGATGCACGTAACCCTGCATGAACGTCAGCACCGACCAGACGATCAGGCTCACGCCGAGCACGAGACGCGCGCCGAAGCGGTCGAGCAGCAGGCCGCCCGGAATCTGCATGCCGGTATAGGCCCAGCCGAACGCGGAGAACGCGACGCCCATCGTCAGCGCGTCGAAGCCGAGGTCGTGGCGCATGCTCGGCGCGGCGATCGACAGCGTCGCGCGGTCGACGTAGTTGAAGGTCGTGACGATGAAGATCATCGCCAAGGTGAGCCAGCGCACGTTGGTGCGCCGGGATGTGTCGGGTCGTGCGGCCACGCCTGTCTCCTGAAGTGGATCGGTCGGACGAATCGCAGCGGGCTTTCCGTGTCGACGCGTCAACGTATTTTTTGACGATCATACAGTGATTGCGCAATCATTCAATTGATTTTGATTGCGCAATCACTGTCGTTTACACTGAGGCGGGATTCGTCGGTCGCCGGTCTGGCGAACGCGGATCGTGTTCTAATCCCTCCGCATGAACAGGACGGGCAGGGGAGCCAACGGATGAAGAAGAAAGACGTGCGCGCCGCGCCGGTCGACAGCGCGGCGTCGGGGCATAGCGTGACCCTGATCGACGTGGCGCGGGTGGCCGGCGTCGCGCCGATGACGGTGTCGCGCGTGCTGAACCGTCCCGAGCTGGTGCGCGCCGATACGCAGAAGAAGGTGCTCGACGCCGTGCGCGCCACCGGCTACGTGCCGAACCTGCTGGCGGGTGGCCTCGCCAGCAATCGCAGCCGTTTGGTCGCGATCCTCGTGCCCACCATCGTCAATTCGATTTTCGCGGATACCGTGCAGGCGATCATGGACGGCCTGTCGCGCTTCGGCTACCAGACGCTGCTGGGCCTGACCGCCTATTCGACGCAGCGCGAGGAAGAACTCGTCGAGGCGATTCTCGGTCGTCGGCCCGACGGCATCGTGCTGGCCGGCACGCTGCACAGCAAGGCGACGGTCGAGCGGCTGTCGAAGGCGAAATTACCGGTGGTGGAAATCTGGGATCTGACCAGCAAGCCGATCGACATGGTGATCGGCTTTTCGCACGAGAAGGTCGGCAAGGAAGTCGCGCGCCATCTGGTCGGCAAGGGCTATCGCTCGTTCGGCGTGGTATCGGTGGACGATCCGCGCGGCCTGCGTCGCCTGAAAAGCCTCAAGACGGAACTGGCGGCGCTCGGCATCGCCGAGCCCGCCGTGGCCGTGATGCCGGCGCCGGCCACGTTGCAGGCGGGACGGGAAGGGGCGGGGCGGCTGCTCGACGCGGCGAAGCCCGACGTGATTGTGTGCAGCTCCGACACGCTCGCGCAGGGCGTGCTGGCCGAAGCGGCCAGCCGCGGCCTGCGCGTGCCGGCCGATCTTGCGGTGATGGGATTCGGCGATCTGAGCACGGCCGCGCAGGTGTTTCCTGCCTTGTCCACCGTGCGCATCGACGGCGCGGCGATCGGCGCGAGTACGGCCGAGGCGCTGCTCGCGCGCTTCACCGACGCCGGCGACGCGGCGGCGGCCGCCGCCGTGAGGATCGACAAGGGATTCACGATCGTGGAGCGGCACAGCGCCTGAAACGTGACGTTCGCGGCTCTCCCGGCTTCCTGCGAAATCAGCCCTGCGCCCAGCCCGGCAACGTGCCCACCGCCGCCACCGGAATCTCCTCCGAATCGTTCACGTGCCGCGCGCGGGATGCCGTTAAACCCGGGGGCAGTTGCCGCACGACCGGGCGCTGACTCCGCTTTGGCGTTTGCAAATCACGCCGGAGGAACGCCGCTTCGGGCATTACCTGCTGGTGAGACGCAGCCTTTGAGAAGTGACCTCCTCCCGAAAAACCGTAGCGGCGAAGACTGGAGATTTCTGGCAAATTTGAAGCCCTGACGGGTGGGTGGTTTGCATGAAGAAATCGAGGTACACGGAAGAGCAGATTGCCTTCGCGTCGAAGCAGGCCGAACTGGGCACCACGGTCACGGACGTGTGCCGAAAGATGGGCATTTCGGAGGCCACCTTCCACAACTGGAAAAAGAAGTATGACGGCCTCGGCGTGTCCGAGCTACGGCATCCGAAGCAACCGGAAGAGGAAAATGCCCGGCTCAAGCACATGGTGGCCGGCCTCAGCCTGGACAAGCAGATGCTGCAGGAGGTGGTGCGAAAAAGCTATGAAGCCGGCGTGCAAACGCGCGTCGGCTGATTTCTTGATCCAGGCCTATCGCGTGAGCATGCGGCGAGCGACGGCTGTATTGCAGTTGCGTCAGGCCACGTATTGTTATCAGCCTCATCCACGTGAGGACCGCGCCGAACGCCAGCGCATCCGGGAAATTGGCGAAACCCGGATTAATCAATCACAAGAAAACGTATCGGATCTACTGCGAGGAAAAGCTGAATTTGCGACGTAAGCGGCCACGCCGGCGCGTGGCCGCCGCACACCGCTTGGCGCGGCCGGAAAACTCTACCGTCAACACGTGCTCGAGCATGGACGTCGTGGCCGATCAGCTGTTCAACGGGCAGAAAATCCGCGCCTTGACCGTGGTCGATAATTTTAGTCGGGAGAGCGTGGCGATCACGGTCGACTACGCCTTGAAGGCAACCGATGTGGTCGCTACGCTGACCCATCTGGAATCGCTTCGCGGCACCAAAACGGATAAAGGTCGATAACGGCAGCGAGTTCATCTCGCCTGCATTGGATCACTGGGTGTATGAAAACGGGGTGACCTCGGACTTCTCACGCCCTGGCAAACCCACGGATAATGCGTTCATCGAGTCGTTCAACGGCAGCTTGCGGGACGAATGTTTGAACGTGCATTGGTGCTTGTCACTGGACGATGTCCGGGAAAAGATCGAGCATGGGCGGCAGGATTACAACGAATCCAGACCGCACAGTTCGCTGGGCGATCTGACGCCGTGCGAGTTCCGGCTCGCACACCTTACGGCCGGACACCTCCAAGTCTAGGCGCTCGGCTAGTCGGGGGGAGGTCAAGGCCACTGCCTGAAGCAATCCGGCAGCGCACGTAGAGGAAGGAATTGGTAGTGCGAAGGAGGGGCTTGAGCTGCCACGAGCGGTGGCCGCAGTCGGCCGTCGCTGCGAGCCTGGCGGCATGGCAACGCAGCGCCGGTGTGCGCTCCAGACAGCAGAGGCAATGAAGCGATGAGGCGGCGCGGCCACAAGCCCACGCCGCGCCCCGACGCTTGCCCTCAGAATCCCACTTCGCGCTGCAGCACCGCCGCCACGAAGCGAACACCCTTGCCGACATAGCTCTCGCGCCCCGCGCCGAGCTGCACCGTGCCCGGCACCTCGCGCCCGAGCCCGTCTCCGCCATTGCATTCGCCGAAGCGCACCTGCCAGGTGGCCGCGAGCGGCACCAGCTGGTGCGTCCTCGCGTCCTGCTCGGCCGGGATCGGGCCGCCGTAGGTGCTGGCCACCGACGGCGCGTCGAGCGTCGCCAGGTTGACCTTGTCGATCGCGTCGATCCGGCAGCGGCGCGCCGCCAGTTCGGGCAGGCTCGCCACGAAGCTGGCCGACTGTCCGGCCTTCAGCCGCGCCACGTCGTTCTCGCCCACGTAGGCGTCGCCCTTCACGGCGCCGGGCGCGATCAGGTCGTAGAGGCGCTCGCCGCGCGGCAGCCAGGTGCCGGGCGCCTGCGCGTCGTCGTTGGCCTGCACGGTGCCGTCGAACGGCGCGCGGATCGTCAGCTGCGCGATCTGCGCCTGCAGGCCGGCCACGGTCTGCCGCGCCGAATCCCAGCGATGCGAGAGCGCGGTGCCCTGCTTCTGCAGCCGCTCGTCGAACGGCTGCTGGTCGACTTCCCAGTGCAGCAGCGCCTCGTCGGCGCTGGCGGCGGCCAGCTTGGCATCGAGATCGGGTGACACCAGCACCGCCAGCACCTCGCCGGCGCGCACGCGCTGGCCGTCGCGCGCCGGCGTCGGCATGGCGGCGAGGTAGCCGGGCGCGACGCTGTAGAGCCCCTGCGCGCGCTGCGGCGCGAGCACGGCCGGCGCGCTCACGCCGGCGTGCCACGGCAGCACGAGGAAGCCGAGCAGTGCGGCGCCGAGCAACGCGCTGCGCCGCGTCTCGCGACACCAGCGCAGCTCGTCGCGGCGCTGCCAGGTGAGCGTGGCCTCGCGCCAGACCGGGCGCACGATGAACCAGCCGAACTCGACGCAGAACAGCAGCATGCCGAGCAGCTTGAAGAACGCGTGATAGACCACCAGCGCGATCGACATGAACACCACCAGCCGGTACAGCCAGGTGGCGAACGAGAACGCGATCAGGAAGCGTCGCCGCGAGGCGCGGCACGGCTCGGGCTGCGGGTCGCCGAAGCCGAACAGCCACTCGCGCAGCCACCAGCGGCCGAGCGCGAACGCGCGGTCGTGCAGGTTCGGCATGTCGAGCCAGTCCGACAGCAGGAAGTAGCCGTCGAAGCGCATGAACGGGCTGGCGTTGATCGCGAGCGTGGCCACCCAGGTGGTGGTGGCGAGCATGAACGCGCCGCCGCGCAGCGGCCCGTCGGGCAGGAGGCTCCAGGCCAGCGTCGCGAACGCGGCCAGCGCGATCTCGCTCAGCATGCCGGCCGCGCCGATCCAGAGCCGGTCGCGCCGCGCCGGCACCTTCCAGGCCTCGGTGGTGTCGGTGTAGAGCACCGGCAGCATCACCAGCAGCGCCACGCCCATGGTCGGCACGCGGCAGCCGTGGCGCTGCGCCGTGTAGGCATGCGCGAACTCGTGCAGGATCTTCGCGAAGCCGAGCGCGATGCCCACCCCGATCAGGCCGCGCCAGTCGGCGTAGCCGTGGAAGGTGTGGACGAATTCGTCCCAGTGGCGCGAGGCGAGGATCAGCCCGATCAGCGCGACGGCGGCCACCACGATCCACGACGCCGGCCGGAACGCGAAACGCACGTAGCGCTCGGTGGCGCGCAGCAGCGGCATCGGATGCCAGAGCGGAATCCGGATCATCAGGTAGTGCTTGAGCAGCCACATCGCGCGCGAGGTGCGCTGCGCGGCGCCGTGCTGTTCGAGCCGCGCGGTGTCGGCGGCGCTCGCGGACACCAGCAGGCTCTGCTGGCGCAGCATGCGCGCGAGCGCCTCGAGGTCGTCGAGCGTGATGGTCAGCGTGGTGTCGCGGTTGACGGCATCGACGATCGCCTGCGCGTCGTCGAGCGGCCAGCGCGAGAGCATCTCGAAGGCCGGCCAGCCGATCTGGAAGAAGCGGTTGGCGGCCGGGTCGTGCAGCATCCAGGTGGGCGCGCCGTCGGGCGTGGCCGCGCCGGGCGAGAGCGTCAGCTCCTGGCGAAGTTGCGGAAGTCGTGGCATGGCGGAAAGCGCGCTGTCACCAGCCGAGCCATTGACGCGCGAGCGTCAGCGGGCGGCGCAGCACGTAATAGATCGCCGGCACCCACGGGCCGCGGATGCGCGCGGTGCCCATCGCGCCGAGCGGGGCCTGGCGGGCATCCTCGTCGCGCGTGTCGAAGCTGGCGCGCACGCGGTACGCGAGCACGCCCTCGGGAGTGGGCTCGGCGCGCCAGGCGATCGAATCGACGCGTGCCTCGTAGCTGGTGAGCGGCGAACTCTTCGGATAGAGCGTGAGCGCGGTGCCGGGCTGCACGTCGATGTTGTCGGCCACCGGCAGCCAGGCGGTCACCTCGACGTGGGCCGGATCGGCCAGCACCAGGATCTTCTCGCCGACGGCCACCGCCTTGCCGGTCCATTCGTTCGGATCACTGAACACGGCCACCCCCGAGCGCGCGGCATTCACGCTCACGCGGGCGAGCTGGCGCGCCGTGTAGTCGAGCTCGACGCGGCTCTGGTCGAGCTTGCCGCGCCGTTCGGCCATGTCCAGGCGCGTGCGGTCGTCGGTGACGGCGAGCTGCTCGGTCTGGCGGAATTCCTCCTGCGCGGTGTCGTAGTCCTTGCGTGCCACGGCGTAGCGCGACTGCAGCGTGGTGGCGTCGAGGCCGAGCAGCGGCGTGCCGGCCTGCACCACCTGGTTCGGCTTCACGTAGAGCCGGTCGATCACGCCGTCGAGCGGCGAGCGCACCACGAACGGATCCTTCGGCGTGACCTCGGCCGGCGCGAGCACGGTCAGCCGCATCGGGATCACGCAGACCACGGCCACCCCGATCAGCACGCGGCGCTGCTGGCGGCCGGGCCGCAGCACGGCGCGCGCGCGTTCGAGCCAGCTCGCGCGCGGCGAGAACGCCTCGAACGCGTGCGCCCACACTTGGCCGAGCTCGGTCAAAAGCGCGGTGTCGGTGGCGCTCCAGGCGGTGTCGCGCGCGAACACCACGCCGCCCACCGGATGGCCGGCGCGGTCGGTCAGCGGCAGCCACGCGCCGTTCGCGGGCCACCAGGCTTCCCATTCGGCCGCCACGTGGGGCGCCTCGGCCTCGAGGTCGGCGGCGGTGAAGGTCTGCACCTTCGGCCGCGCCGGCAGCACCGGCGCGCCGTGGCCTTCCACGTGCGCGGCGGCGTCCCTCGGCGGCGCGCCGCGCAGGCCGTGCGCGAGCGCCTTGCAGAGCGCGCCGAGCCACTGCACGTAGGGCGCGTTCGGGTCGCTCTGCGGCAGGCCCGAGACGGCCGCGACGTGACCCGGCGTGTCGCCGCGCCACCAGGCCGCCTGCCGGTAGGGCACCAGCGCGAGCGTCTCGTTGACGATCGTGAAGCCGAGCGTGGTCTCGCTCGCGGCGAGCCGCGCGCGCGTCGACAGCTGCCACAGCAGCGCGAGCTGCTGGCCGTCGATGCGGACCTGTTGCGCCGCGTCGTCGGCCCTATGCGTTTGCGTCATTGCATCACCGCGCGAAGGTCGCCCAGCCGCTCATGCCCGGCAGCAGTTCCGGCGCGCCGCCGTTGAGCGCCGCGGTCACGTCCACGGTCTGCGTGACCGGATCGACGCGCGCGCCGATCCGCGCGACCCTGGCCGGATAGGTCTTGCCGACCTCGTCCACCTGCACGCTGAGCGGATGGCCGGGCTTGAGCCAGGCGAGCCACTTCGACGGCACGATCATCTTCAGTTCGAGATGGCTGGTGTCGATGATGGTCAGGAGCGGCTTGCCCGGCTCCGCGAACTGCTGCGGCGAGGCGCTGCGCTTGGAGACGCGGCCGTCGAACGGCGCGGCGATCGCGCACTTGCGGACGGTGGCCTGCATGTAGGCGACGTCGGCGGCGCTGGCCTTCTGCTTGGCCTGCGCCTGCTGCACCTCCAGCTCGCCGATCGAATGCAGCGCCTGCAGCTTGCGGTTCGTGTCGAGCAGCTCGCGCGCGCCTTCCGCGTCGGCCTGGGCCTTGCGCAACTGCGCATTGAACAGCGAGCAGTCGAGCGTGACGAGGGTCTGCCCGGCGCGGAACGTGTCGCCGTCGCGGAACGGCAGCGAGGCGATCTTCGCCGAGATCTCGCTCGACACGTCCACCTGGTCGCGCGAGACGAGCTGGATGCGGATTCGCGAGTCGTTGCCGTCCGGGCTCGCCGGCGCGGCGGCCGGTGCCGCGGGAGCCGCCGGGGCGGCGGCCGGCGCCGGAGCCGGCCGCGCGGGCGGCGCGGCGGGTGCCGCCGTGGCCGCCGAGGCGGCCCGTGCTGCGACGAGCAGCGCGACTGCGGCCGCCGCCCGGTATTTCATGAACTGCGTCATTTCGGGGTGGCTCCCGCCGGCAATGCCGCTGCCGCGGCGATCGTCGGACCCGGTTGCGCGAGGGCGGCGGCCTGGATGCCGTGCTGGGCGATGTCGTCCCAGCGCTTCTGTTCCTCGCCGATCGATTGCGTCAGCGACGAGAGATCGGTGCCGTTCAGCCTGGCCGGCACCGGATCGAGGCCGAGCGTGGCCAGCATCTGGCCGTAGGCGCTTTCGAGTTCGCCGTAGCTCTGGTACAGGCGCAGTTCGGACATCATCGCGGCGGTGGCCACGCGGATTTCCTCGAGCTTGCCCTGGGCGTTGGCCACGGTGGCGTTGTGCGTGTGTTCGAGGATCTGCTGGTCGATGTCGTTCAGCTGCTTGAACAGGTCGAACTGGCGCGTCTTGGCGCCGAGTTCGCTGCGCGCGACGTGGACCTGCGTGAGCACGGCCATGCTGAGCGCCATGCGCTGCATCTTCGCCACGTCGAGCTGGGCCTGCGCGGTGCCGCGGATGTTGCGCTGGTTGAGCAGGTTCAGCAGGTTCCAGCTCACGCTGATGCCGGCCGAGCGCCACGCGTTGTACACCAGGAAGCTGTTGCTGTCGTAGTGCGCGCCGAGGCTGAACTCGATGCCGGGCAGCAGCTTGGCGATCGCCTTGTGGGTTTCGTTGACGCTGATGCGCTCGTTGTAGCTGGCCTCGACCAGTTCCGGGCGGCGCTGCAGCGCCATGTCTTCCATCTGCGGCATCGCCATGTCGAAGGCCGGCACGCGGAAGTCGTCGCTCGCGGCGAGCGTGAAGTCCTTGCCCGGTTCGAGGTTCATCAGCGAGGCCAGACGCGGCTTGGCTTCCTCGAGCTGGTCGCGCACGGCTTCGAGCTGGCGCATCAGGTCGAGCAGCGAGCGCTGGTAGTTGAGCGTCTCTACCGGCGAGCGCAGGCCCTGCTGCTGGGCCGCGCGCGAATCGTCGAGCGCGCTCTTCGCCTGGTCGAGCAGCGGCCCGATGCGGTCGTGCAGGCGCTGCGCGCCCATCGCCTGCCAGTACGCCTCGCGCACCTGCTGCATCATCAGCTGCACGACCTTGCGGCGGCGCTGCTCCAGCACCAGCACGTGGTCGGCCTGTTCCTTGGCCTCGAAGTAGCTGACGCCGAAATCGAGGATGTTCCAGGACAGGTTCAGGTCGGCGGTGCGGCTGTTCTTGTCGGTCGAGTACGACGGAATCAACGATTCCTCGTGCGTGAACAGACCTTCGGAGGCCGACGCGAGCTCGTGGTTGCGGTTCGTGTAGCCGGCCGCGGCGGTCAGCTTCGGCAGCAGGTCGAAGTTCGACAGGTCGAGCTGGCGCTGGGCCAGCGCCTCTTCCATCATCTTCAGGCGATGGTCGAGGTTGTAGCGGATCGCACGCGCCATTGCCTCGTCGAGCGTGATCGGTCCGTTCACCGACTGCTGGTTCGCGAACATCGTGGCGCGATCGGTGCGAGCCGTTTCGGCCCGTTCGGCGTCGGAGAACGGCATGGGCTTGACCGCGCAGCCGGACAGCCAGACGACGGCGAGCGCGACCGCGAGCAGGGCGGGACGCGGTGCGCGTCCACGGAGCGACAGGGTTTTCACTTCGGCTGGTCTCTTATGTGATTGAGCGAGTTGGGCAAGGAAACCGGGGTTCATGAGCGGCGCTCCGTGGTGGCATGGATGGCATCGGAAGGCGCCGCGTCGTGGCGCGCGACGTGCAGCGCGGCGTGCGCGCTCGCGAACTGCGCGGCGAGCGAGGCCTTCGCGGGCGGCAGCGCGGCGTGCGGGGCGGCCGGCGCCTGCGCTCCCCGCGCGGCCGGCTTCGCGGCGTCGTGACCATGACCGGGGTCGCGCGGCGCGTGGGCGGCCGGCGCGTCGAAGCGCACCGTCACCTCGCGGCGCGTCACGTTGCCGGCCGCGTCGCGCACCAGCAGCGTGACGTGGACCGAATGCACGCCGGCGGGCGGCGTGCCGCTCAGCACGCCACGCGCCGCGTCGTAGTGGAGCCAGGCCGGCAGCGGCGCGCCGTCGGGCAGCGTGACGGCCACGCTGGTCCCGGCGTGGCCGGCATCGGGGCCGGCCGGGGCCTGCAGCAGCGGCGCGACGCGCAGCGCGAAGCGGCTGTCGCCCTGACGCAGCGGATGGACGTCTGCGGCGGGCAGCGCGCGCGGCACGGGCGGCGCGCCTTCCACGCCGCGCGGCACGATCGAATCGAGCGCGCTCACATGGGTGTCGCCGAGCGAATCCTCGCGAGCGCCGTGCGTGCCGAACGTGAAGGTCGTGCGCGACGGGATCAGGCCGAGCCCGCGCGGCGCGTCGAGTTCGTTGAGCACGATGGTCGGGTTCGATACGCCGTCGCTGTGGCCGTTGACGTCGGCGACGATCAGCGGATTGGCGCGGCCGGTGAACAGCGGCGGCGGCGCGATGATCGGCGGCTCGATGCGGCGCGGCTGGGGCCACGGCAGGATCGGCGTGCCGACCTGGTCCTGGCCCGCCTGGATCTGCAGCGAGCGCGTGAGCGGCGCGCTGGTGGCGGTGCCGTCGCCGATCGTGAAGATCAGCGTGCGCGAACCGGCCTTGCCCTCGATATGGTTGTCGCGATAGGTGACGGCGGCCAGCGCCGCCTGCCACTGGTCGACGCTGGCCGCGCCGCCGGCCGACTGCAGCGTCAGCGTGCCGGTGGCGGCGTTGTAGCTGGCCGTGATGTCGCCCGTCGCGGCGCTGGCATTGAAGGCCAGCACGTCGTGCAGCGGATCGAAGCCGGTGCCGATCGACACCGTCGCCAAGGTCGGCGGCGTGCCGTTGCGGTCGGTCAGCGTGATGCCGGCGCCCACCGCCACGCTCGACTTGCCGTCCGCCGTGTAGCTCAGCGTCGCATCGCCGCCGGACAGCATTGGCGTCTGATGGGTGGCGGTGACGGTGACCTGGCGCGTATGGGCGGCGCTGGTCTTGGTGTCGTCGCTGACCGTGAAATCGATGGTGCGGGTGGTCGTGTCGGGCGTGACGGCCGTGTCGGTGTAGGTGACCGAGCGCAGCGCGGCCTGCCATTGCGCGAGCGTGGCGGTGCTGTTGGCCGAGGAGAGCGTCAACGTGCCGGTGGCGGCATCGTAGCTGGCGGTGATGTTACCCATCGTGGCGCCGTCGTTGACGAACGCGAGTACATCCTCGCCGGCGTGGAAACCCGCGCCGATCTGCACGGTGGCCGAGGCCAGCGTGCCGTTGTCGCGATCGCCCACGATGATGCCGGCATCGACGGCGATCGGCGTGGAGGTCGTGTTGTCGCCCGACACGAATGCGGCCGGCCCGGTGCTGCCGGTCGACATCGTCGGCGTTTGCTCGGTGTCGGTGATGCTGACGTCGCGCGAAATCGCGGTGCTCGACTTGGCGCCGTCGTTGACGGTGAAGCTGATGGTGCGGGTAGCCGTGTCGGGCGTGACGGCCGTGTCGGTGTAGGTCACGGCGCGCAGCGCGGCCTGCCATTGCGCCAGCGTGGCGCTGGCGTGCTGCGAGGTCAGCGTCAACGTGCCGGTGGCGGCGTCGTAGCTGGCGCTGATGTTGCCCATCGTGCCGTCGTTGATGAAGCCGAGCACGTCCTCGCCGGCGTGGAAGCCCGTGCCGACCTGCACGGTGGCCGAGGCCAGCGTGCCGTTGTCGAGGTCCGACAGCGTGATGCCGTTGTCGACCACCACCGGCGTCGAGGCCGTGTTGTCGGCGGCGACGAACGAAACCGGGCCGGTGCTGCTGGACGAGACGAGCGTGGTCTGGTCGGTGGCGGTGATGTCGATGTCGCGCGAATAGGTGGCGCTGCTCTTGGTGCCGTCGCTGATCGTGAAATCGATGGTGCGCGTGGTCGTGTCGGGCGTGACGGCCGTGTCGAGATAGGTCACGGCGCGCAGCGCGGCCTGCCATTGCGCGAGCGTGGCGCTGGCGTGCTGCGAGGTTAGCGTGAGCGTGCCGGTGGCCGCGTCGTAGCTGCCCGTGATGTTGCCCATCGTGCCGTCGTTGTTGAACGCGAGCACGTCCTCGCCGGCGTGGAAGCCGGCGCCGATCTGCACGGTGGCCGAGGCCAGCGTGCCGTTGTCGAGGTCGGACAGCGTGATGCCGTTATCGACCGCGATCGGCGTCGAGGCGGTGTTGTCGCCCGACACGAACGCGGCGTCGCCGCTGTTGGTGGAGCCGACGATCGGCGTCTGGTCGGTGTCGGCCACGGTGATGTTGCGCGTGAGCGCGGTGCTCGACTTGGTGCCGTCGTTGATGCTGAAGCTGATGGTGCGGGTGGCCGTGTCGGGCGTGACGGCCGTGTCGGTGTAGGTCACGGCGCGCAGCGCGGCCTGCCATTGCGCCAGCGTGGCGCTGGCGTGCTGCGAGGTCAGCGTCAACGTGCCGGTGGCGGCGTCGTAGTTGGCGCTGATGTTGCCCATCGTGCCGTCGTTGATGAAGCCGAGCACGTCCTCGCCGGCATGGAAGCCCGCGCCGATCTGGAACGTCGCCGAGGCCAGCGTGCCGTTGTCGAGGTCGGACAGCGTGATGCCGGTATCGATCGCCACCGGCGTCGAGGCGACATTGTCGCCGGCCGTGAACGGCACCGAGCCGGTGCTGCCGGTGGTGAGGATCGGCGTCTGGTCGTTGGCGGTGATGTCGATGTCGCGCGAATAGGTGGCGCTGGTCTTGGTGCCGTCGCTGACGGTGAAATCGATGGTGCGCGTGGTCGTGTCGGGCGTGACGGCCGTGTCGAGATAGGTCACGGCGCGCAGCGCGGCCTGCCATTGCGCGAGCGTGGCGCTGGCGTGCTGCGAGGTTAGCGTGAGCGTGCCGGTGGCCGCGTCGTAGCTGCCCGTGATGTTGCCCATCGTGCCGTCGTTGTTGAACGCGAGCACGTCCTCGCCGGCGTGGAAGCCGGCGCCGATCTGCACGGTGGCCGAGGCCAGCGTGCCGTTGTCGAGGTCGGACAGCGTGATGCCGTTATCGACCGCGATCGGCGTCGAGGCGGTGTTGTCGCCCGACACGAACGCGGCGTCGCCGCTGTTGGTGGAGCCGACGATCGGCGTCTGGTCGGTGTCGGCCACGGTGATGTTGCGCGTGAGCGCGGTGCTCGACTTGGTGCCGTCGTTGATGCTGAAGCTGATGGTGCGGGTGGCCGTGTCGGGCGTGACGGCCGTGTCGGTGTAGGTCACGGCGCGCAGCGCGGCCTGCCATTGCGCGAGCGTGGCGCTGGCGTGCTGCGAGGTCAGCGTCAACGTGCCGGTGGCGGCGTCGTAGTTGGCGCTGATGTTGCCCATCGTGCCGTCGTTGATGAAGCCGAGCACGTCCTCGCCGGCATGGAAGCCCGCGCCGATCTGGAACGTCGCTGAGGCCAGCGTGCCGTTGTCGAGGTCGGATACGACGATGCCGGAGTCGATCGCCACCGGCGTCGAGGTCACGTTGTCGCCAGCCGTGAACGGCACCGAGCCGGTGCTGCCGGTGGTGAGGATCGGCGTCTGGTCGGTGGCGGCGACGGTGACGTCGCGCGTGTATACGGCGCTGGTCTTGGTGCCGTCGCTGATGGAGAAGCCGATGGTGCGGGTGGCCGCGTCGGGCGCGACGGCCGTGTTGGTGTAGGTCACGGCGCTCAGCGCCGCCTGCCATTGCGCGATCGTGGCGCTGGCGGTGGCAGAAGTCAGCGTCAGCGTGCCGGTGGCGGCGTCGTAGCTGGCGCTGATGTTGCCCATCGTCAGGCCGTCGTTGACGAACACGAGCACGTCCTCGCCGGCGTGGAAGCCGGCGCCGATCTGCACGGTGGCCGAGGCCATCGTGCCGTTGTCGAGGTCCGACAGCGTGATGCCGTTGTCGACCGCGACCGGCGTCGAGGCGGTGTTGTCGGCCGACACGAACGACGCCGAACCGGTGTTGCTGGAGCCGACGATCGGCGTCTGGTCGGTGTCGGCCACCGTGATGTTGCGCGTGAGCGCGGGGCTCGACTTGCTGCCGTCGCTGATGCTGTAGCTGACGGTGCGAGTGGCCGTGTCGGGCGTGATGGCCGTGTCGGTGTAGGTCACGGCGCGCAGCGCGGCCTGCCATTGCGCGAGCGTGGCGCTGGCGCCGGCCGAGGTCAGCGTCAACGTGCCGGTGGCGGCATCGTAGTTGGCGCTGATGTTGCCCATCGTCAAACCGTTGTTGACGAACGACAGCACGTCCTCGCCGGCATGGAAGCCCGCGCCGATCTGGAACGTCGCCGAGGCCAGCGTGCCGTTGTCGAGGTCGGACACGACGATGCCGGAGTCGATCGCCACCGGCGTCGAGGTCACGTTGTCGCCAGCCGTGAACGATGCCGGGCTGGTGCTGGTGGTCGACATGATCGGCGTCTGGTCGGTATCGGCCACGGTGACGTTGCGCGTGTACGCCGCGCTGGTCTTGGTGCCGTCGCTGACCGTGAAGCTGATGGTGCGGGTAGTGGTGTCGGGCGTGACGGCCGTGTCGGTGTAGGTCACGGCGCGCAGCGCGGCCTGCCATTGCGCGAGCGTGGCGCTGGCGGTGGCGGAAGTCAGCGTCAGCGTGCCGGTGGCGGCGTCGTAGCTGGCGGTGATGTTGCCCATCGTGTGGCCGTCGTTGACGAACGTGAGCACGTCCTCGCCGAACTGGAAGCCCGCGCCGATCCGCACGGTGGCCGAGGCCAGCGTGTTGTTGTCGAGGTCCAGCAGCGTGATGCTGTTGTCGATGGTGACCGGCGTCGAGATGTCGTTGTCGGCCGCCACGAACGACACGGCGCCGCCGTTGCTGGTCGAGATCAGCGGCGTCTGGTCGGTGTCGGCCACCGTGATGGTGCGCACCAGCGTGTTGCTGGTCTGCGCGCCGGCGCTGAGCGTGATGTCGATGGTGCGCGTGGCGGTGATCGGCGTGACGGACGTGTCGGTGTAGAGGACCGCGCGCAGCGCGGACTGCCACTGCGCAAGCGTGGCCGTGCCGCTCGACGAGGTCAGCACCAGCACGCCGGTCAGCGTGTTGTAGACGCCGCTGATGTCCCCCATCGTCGTGCCGTCGTTGGTAAAGCCGAGCACGTCCTCGCCGGAATGCAGGTTGCCCGTGATCGCGATGATCGCCGTATCCACCACGTTGCCGAGCGGGTCCGCGACGGCGATGTTCGCGTCGATCGCCACCGGCGCCGCGGGGGCGTTGTCGCCCGCCACGAAGCTGACGCTGCCGGTGCTGGTGGTCGCCAGCGCGGGGGCGGAACTGATCACGTCGATCGAGTAGGACACCGGCGCGCTGGTCTTGACGCCGTCGCTGATGGTGATCGAGATCGCGCGCGTGCCGAGCGGGGCGCTGCTGCCGGTTTCGAACTGCAGGTTGTCGAGCACGCTCTGCCATTGCGCGAGGGTGCCGCCGGTGGAGGTGATCGTCAGGGTGCCGGTGGCGGGATCGTAGCTCGGGCTGATGCCGTTGACGGGAATCTGGCCCAGGCCGCTGAAGGCCAGGATGTCGCCGCTCTCGAAGCCCGAGGTGATCTGCACCGTGATCGTCAGCGAGACCAGCGCGGACGGGCTGCCGACGTTCAGGTCGGTCAGCGCGAGGCTGCCGTCGATCGTCGTGGCCGAGTTGCCCGGCAGGAAGTTCTGGCTGGTCGAGGAGCCGCTGGTCAGGACCGGCGTCTGGTGGGTCGCGACGACGGACAGCGACTTGGTCTCGGTGGCGCTGGTCTTGGTGCCGTCGTTGACCGCGAACGAGATGGTGCGGGTCGTGCGGGTCGGCACGGCGGCCAGGTCGGTGTAGGTCACCGAGCGCAGCGCGGCCTGCCATTGCGCGAGCGTGGCGCTGGCGCCGGCCGAGGTCAGCGTGAGCGTGCCGCTGTTGCCGTCGAAGCTCGCCGTGATGTTGCCGAACGAGCCGCTGCCGAGCGCCAGCAGGTCCTCGCCCCCCACGTAGTTGCCGGTGATCTGCACGGCGGCCGAGGCCATCGTGCCACTGTCGCTGTCGGTCAGCGTGATGTGGGTGTCGATCGCCACCGGCGTCGAGGGGGCATTGTCTGCCGCGGTGAAGGTGGTGGTGCCGCCGCTGGTGCCGAGCAGCGGCGTCTGGTCGGTCAGCGCCACGTCCACGGTGCGGCTCCACACGCTGCTGGTCTTGGTGCCGTCGCTGATCACGAAGGTGACGACGCGCGGCGTGGTGGTGGGCGCCGCCGAGAAATTCTGGAACTGGATCGAGCGCAGCGCGGCCTGCCATTGCGCGACCGTCGCGGTGGAGTTCAGCGAGGTCAGGGTCAGCACGCCGTTGGAGTACGAGCTGCTGATGTTGCCCATCGTCGAGGGGTTGCCGACGAACAGCAGCACGTCGCTGGGATCCTGGAAGTTGCTGATCGCGACGGTGGCCGAGGCGAGCGTGGCGTTGTCGAGGTCCGACACGACGATGCCGCTGTCCACCGTGACCGGCGTCGAGGAGGTGTTGTCGCCCTGGGTCAGTGTGACGGTGCCGCTCGTGCCGCTGATGAGCGGCGTCTGGTCGGTGTCGGCCACGTTGACGGTGTCCGTCACGGTGGTGCTGGTCTTGACGCCGTCGCTGATGCTGAACGTGACGGTGCGCGGCACGTTCGACGGCGTGACGGCGGTGGACGTGTAGGTGACGGCGCGCAGCGCGGCCTGCCACTGCGCGAGCGTGGCGGTGCCGGTGGGCGAGATCAGCGTGAGCACGTTGTTCGAAATGGACGCCTGGATGTCGCCGTACAGCACCGTGTTGTCGTTGCTGAACGACAGGAAGTCGGTGGACTGATAATTGCCGGTGATCGTGACGGTGGCCGTGTGCAGCGGGCCGCCGTCGGCATCGGCCACGGTGATGGTGTTGTCGACCACCACCGGCGTGGAATTGGTGTTGTCGCCCGCCACGAAGCTGGCGGTGACGCCGCCGCCGCCGATGATCGGCGTCTGGTCGGTGTCGGTCACGCTGATGTTGCGAGTCGCCGCCGGGCTGACCAGGGTGCCGTCGTTGATCCGGAACGTGAGCACGCGCGTCGCGTTCGACGGCACGACCAGGTCGCTGGTGAAGGTGACGGCGCGCAGCGCGGCCTGCCATTGCGCGAGCGATGCCGTCCCGCTCGCCGAGGTCAGCGTGAGCAGGCCGGTGCCGGTGTTGTAGATGGCGCTGATGTCGCCCATCGTCGCCGGGTTGTTGCTGAACAGCAGCTGGTCGTGATTGACCTGGAAGTTGCTGGTGATCTGGATCGTGGCGCTGGCGAGCGTGGTGCTGGTGCCGTCGCTGATCGTGACGCCGGCGTCGACCACGACCGGCGTCGAGGGCGCGTTGTCGCCGGTCACGAACGCTGCCGTGCCGCCGTCGGTGGTTACCGTCGGGCCGACCGCCACGACCACGCTGTGATGCAGCGCCGCACTGGTCTTGGTGCCGTCGTTGACGACGAAGGTGAGGTCGCGCGTGCCGCTGGTGGTGGTGCTCGACGACGCGAAGGTGACCGCGTCGAGCGCGGACTGCCATTGCGCGACGGTCGCCGCGCCGCTGCCCGAGAACAGCGACAGCACGTGCGTGCTCGGGTTGTAGCTGGCCTGGATGTCGCCGTACAGCGTCGAGTTGTTGTTGGTGAAGCCGAGCGAGTCGCCGCTCGCGAACCCGCTGGCGATCGTGATGGTGGCGGTGGCCAGCGAGGCGTTGTCCGCGTCGCTGACGTGAATGTTCGCATCGACCGTGGCGGCGGCCGTGCCGGCGAGATAGTTGGTGCTGGTCGCGCCGCCCTCGGCCAGCACCGGCGTCTGGTCGGTCGCCGTGATGGTCACGTTGCGGGTGGCGATGTTGCTGGTGAAGGTGCCGTCGTTGAACGAGAACGAGATGGAGCGCGTCGTGGTCGAGAGGGTCGGCGAGGTCAGCGAGCTCGAGAACGTCACCGATTCGAGCGCGGCCTGCCACTGGGCGAGGGTCGCGGTGCCGGCGCCGGTGCTGAGCGTCAGCGTGCCGGTACTCGTATTGTAGACGCCGGAGATGCCGTTCTGCGCCGTGAAGTTGAGCACGTCGCCGGCCTGGACGTTGGTGATCTGCACGGTTGCCGTCTTGGCCGTGCTCGAGCTGCCGTCGCTGAGCGTGAGGCCCGGGTCGACCGGCACCGCGTTGCCGCCCGTGCCGGTGCCGTTGTCGGCCGAACTCCACGCGGCGCTGCCGCTGCTGGTGGTGACGGTGGGGCCGGTGTCCTGGTAGGTCAGGTTGTCGAGCGACGGCTCGAAGGCGCCGGAGTCGTTCTGGTCGATCAGCGAGAACGAGACGATGTTGTTGAAGGCGCTGCCGAGCTGGCTCGACACGGTGGCGCCCGGGAAGCCGCCCACGGCGGCCGTGGCGAGCTGGATCAGCGCGCTCGAGGTGCCGTTGGCGTAGTGCGCCTGGATGTAGAGGTCGCCGTTGAACGAGCTGAGGTCGAAGCTCTGCAGGTTGAAGGTGTGGCCGTTCGCGAGCGAGATGGTGACGTTGCTCATCGCCGAGGCGCCGTCCGCGTTGATCTCCAGCACGCCGTCGGTCTGCGAATCGGTGATGTCGGTCGGGCCGTTCGGCGCGTTCGAATCGTTGTACGCGAAGGTGTTGGCGGCCTGGTCGAGCGTGTAGACGATGCCGTCGAGCGTGAACTGCGACGAGCCGAGCGCCTGGAAGTTGTTGTTGGCGGCCGTGTCGTAGGTTTCCACCGTCACGCCGAGCAGTTCGTTGAACTGCGCCTCGGCGCTGGCCGATTCGTTCAGCGTGCTGTGGACGTTGCCCGCCTGGTATTCGAGCGTCCAGTTGCCGCCGAGCGAGGCGGCGCCGGTCGCGTCGGTCGAGGCCGCCACGTTCAGGTGCGTGATGCCGGCGATCTGCTGCACCAGCGCCTGGCCGTCGGCCTGCCGGGCCACGTCGCAGCCGTAGATCAGGAAGTCGCCGCCGGCCTTCATCGCCGCGCCGATCTGCGCGAGCTGGGCGCTGTAGGCCGACAGGTCGGACGCGGTCAGCCAGGTCGAGCCGGCCTGGATCGCGCCGTCGGTGCCGTGCGAGATCAGCGCGATCGAATCGACGCCGTGGTGGCTCTGCAGATACTGGGCGATCTGCGCGAAGCCGTCGGTGCTCGCGTCGAGCACCACGTACTGCGTGCCGGCGGCCAGCCCGGCGATCAGCGTCTGGTAGTTCGCCACGCTCGGGTCGATGAACACCACCTGCGTCCGGGCGGCCGGCATCGCGACGCTGACGTCGTTGGCGTTGGTGTGCTGCGTATCCTGTTGGGCCTGCTGCTGGTTCTGCGCGGCGGCGGCCGTCGAGGTCGGGTCGCTCGCGGCGCGCGAGGCGCCGCGCACCGGCTTGTCCACCGGTGCGTTCTGCGTGGCGTTGGCCGAGGCGGTATCGGTCTGGGACTCGGTGCTGCGATGCGTGTCCGCGTGCGCGTGTTCATGCGCATGCGGCTGGGCGGCGATGGCGGCCACCGACGCGTCGTAGACGACGCGCGGCTCGAGCGCGAGCAACAGCGGAGAGGCCGCGACGCGCGGTCCGGGTCGGTTGGCGCTTTGCTGCTGGCGTGCGAACCACTGCTTGACGATCTTCATGACGATGCTCTCCATGCTGCTGCTACCGGCCCGACGCCGCGCTCGCGTGCCCGGGCGGCCGATCCGCCCCGGGCGATGTTTGACGCTGCGACGCGCTTTAGCCGCGCGTCGGATACACCCCTTGCAGCGCGATGATGAACGTCAGGCCGATGTAGGGGTTGCGACTGTCGAACGGCAGGCTGCCGCCGGCCGCCGAGTTCGTGATGCTGGGCGGCGCCGTGGTCACGCTGGCGTTGAACGGCAGCAGGTTCGTGTTCGGCGTGGAGGTGCTGTACACCGTTGCCGTGTGGCCGCTCGAGGCGCCCGGGCCGAGCACCATCGCGGCGCCCGGCACCGACTGCGGATTCGCGGTGTTGGTGGTGGCCGGGATCGAGATCGACACCGTGCTGGTGCCGCCGCCGCCCGTCACGAGCGCGGCGTGCGTGTGCATCGGCATTTCCGAGCTGGTCAGGGTGATCTGCTCGGCACCGCCGGTCTCGCCGAGCACGATCGGCGCGAGGCCCGCGCCGGTGCCGACGCCGACCGGCGAGCGACCCTGCAGGTTCGGCAGGCCGAAGTTGGAGACGCCGGTGCCGCCGTAGTTGGTGCCGAGCAAGGCGAACAGCGCGTTGTTCTGCGAGATCGGCAGCAACTGGCCGCCGCAAAGCGCCCAGCCATAGGGGGCGAAGTCGAAGGCGACCATGCGGATTTCGCCAAGGTACTGATCGGACATGTTGACTCCTGAAGGAGATCGGGTGGGGAAAATGGTGCGATGGGAGCGGGAGTCGTCCCGCCGCCGTCAGGCGCCCGCTGCCGGTGCGCCGGCGGTGGCCGCGGCGTCGTCCAGACGGCGATGGATGACCACGCAGATCGTGCCGGCGCCGGTCGCGAGGGGGCGCGTCGGCGACGCGAACAGCGACCATGCGCGGCCGTCGGGGGCGCAGAAGCGGTAGGTGTCCTGCGGCAGCCGCACGTTGACGGGCAATTCGAAATTCGCCAGATAGCAGGCGTGCTGGTCGTCCATCGGCAGGCCGTCGGGCGCATCCGTCAGGCGCGTCTGGGTCAGCGGCACCGCGGCGGCGTCGGCCGTCGTTATCGTCAATACTTGTCCGAGCAGTGCCTTCAGCTCGTCATGGGTGGGTAGAACTGACACGTCTCATTTCCCCAGGCGTTGGTCCATGCGCCCGCCCGTTCGCGGGCGCATGGCCGTGCGAGCAGGCGATCCTTGTTATTGCATCGTCAGGCCGCGGAAATCTTCCCGTGCCACGCCCGAGACTCCGGTGCCAGACTGGCTGCATGGAATTCGGTTTCCATGTCGTTTTAATCGAGCGTTAAACCATGGCCTAGGGTTTTCACTATCGTCCAGCTCTTTCTGTTTACGGCGTCCGCCGGTTTTTCTTGAGTTCGAACCGGTTTCTTCGAGCGAGCCGCATCCCTTAAAGCGGTTCGGTCGGCACGACCGGGTCGCGCCGCAACCCCGCCAGCGGAGTGGCCGGCAAATCGAACCGGACAGCATCGCGGCGCATGGTTTCGTACACTCCGCCGCTGCCGGTTTTAACGAAACCGAGCCGCTTGTATAACCGCTGCACCGGATTGTCGGCCTCCACGTTCAGACTCACTGGTAAGCCTTGCAGGACCGCCTCGGCGATCACCGCATGCATGAGCCGGGTGCCGATGCCGCGGCCGCGCCATTCGGCCAGCAGCGAAATGTCGATCACCCGGACCTCGTCGCCGAGCTGGCGCGGGCGCCAGGCGTGATAAAGGCGCCCGACCGGCTGGCCGGCGAGCGACACCACGTCGAAGCAGCCCTGCCGGTAATGCTCCTGATAATACTTGTGCTGAAGTCCGAACTGTTCGCGCAGAAAAGCATCGACCCGCTCCGGCCCCCAGCCGGTTCGCATGAATTCCTCGCGACGGGTACTGATGAACACCTCGCAGAGAAACGCCAGATCAGCATCGGTCGCGGCTCGCAGCGTCAAATCCGCATTCGCGCAATCGCTTGCCGCGAGGAGATTCGGAGCGGATATCAAATCGACTGTCATGGACCCAAATATCTGAAATGGCTGGCAAAAAAATGACAGACGAGATGCTAACCAAATGTCAGATGAGCAGCAACAGGATTTTATTCAGGGGAAATCCGGTAATTGCACGAATACGTTTGCGCGCGTATTTTCGAATTTTTCACTGCTATTTTTCTGGCGAATTTGGTAGAGCCGGCTCTGGTAGTCGCGACCATTATGAAGATGTGCATCTTCGATTGAAGGCAAAACGAAAGAATTGAAGGGCGGGCCGGATGCGGAGGCAAAAAAACGCCCCTGGGCGGCCAGGGGCGTCGGGTGAGCTGGCGGCGTGCGCCGCAGCGGGCTCAGTGCGGCTTCGGATCGTCGTCGAGCGTGTGCAGGAACGCGATGATGTCCTGGATGTCCGCCTGCGTCATGGCCGGCGTGTCGCCGAACTTGCGGTCGAACGGAGCATCGGTCACGTCGACGTTGGCCTGGTACCTGGCCGGGACGTCGTCGTATTTCTCGATCTTGCCGTCCGGGCCGCGCGGGTAGAACTTGCCCGGGTCCGTGTTGCGCGCGTTGTAGAAGTCCATCACGTGCTGCAGGTCGTGGTAGATGCCGTTGTGGAAGAACACCTGGCGCGTGGCGGCGTTGCGCAGCGTCGGCGTGAGGAACATCGAGCAGTATTGCGACTGGTCCTTCAGGTCGGTGCGGAACGGGCCGCACACGCCGATATCGTAGAACGCCGGGTCCTTGTTCTGCGCGAGCGCGTGGTTGCGCGGCACGCCCAGCGCCTCGTACTGGTAATCGGTGAACATCGGCGGCAGGCCTTCCGGGCTCGGCTTCGAGAGATGGCAGCCCGCGCAGTTCGCCTTGTCCGGATCGTTGAACAGCCGCAGTCCGTTCAGCTCGGCATGGCTCAGGCGCGCCTTGCCTTCCAGCCAGCGGTCGTACTTGCTGTTGTACGGGTGGAACGAGGGGTCCTCGAACTGGTAGCGCGCGATCGCGAAGACGATCTCGGAGGCGGCCAGCCGCGGATCGTTGAAGACGTTGTCGCCGAACATCTGCTTGAGCGTCGTCGCGTACTTGCTGCCGGCCACGCGCGTGACCAGGCCATCGATGTTCGGGTTCGCCATCTCGACCGAATTCAGCAGCGGCCCGAATGCCTGCTGCTGCAGCGTATCGGCGCGGCCGTCCCAGAACAGGCCGCCCTGCGGCACCATCTGCACCGGGGCCGCGCCGCCGGCCGTCTTCTGCGCCTTCACCACGCCGGCGTTCTGGGCGGCGAGTTGCTGCACGGTGGGCGCGGCGTCGTTCTCGCCCGCGTCCGGGCCGATGCTGAAGTTCGGCTGGCGGTTCAGGTACATCAGCGAGGGCGGCGGGCGGTAGCCCTGCTGGTCCAGGTTCCGGCCGCCGAGCTGCACGTCGAGATCGTTCGGCGGGCCGTAGGCGTGCGCCGGGCTGTGGCACGACGCGCACGACATCTTGCCCGAGGCCGACAGCATCGGGTCGAAGAACAGCGATTTGCCGAGCAGCGCGACGGCGGAAAGCGGGTGATCGACCGGACGTTTCAGCACGACCGGATGCGGATTCGCGCCCGTCAGGTTCTCGACGATCTCGCCCACGGCTTCGGGCACGTCGGCCGGGAACGCGACCGCGTAGCCGGCGTAGCCCACCGCGGCCAGCACGGCGGCGCCGGCGATCGTCAGCACGACCGCGCGCAACGGATGGCGGCGGGGTGCCGCGGGAGAGGGAGGGACGGCGGGCGTGGCGGAAAGCTCGTTCATGCTGGTGTGGTCGATTCGGGAGGGCCGCCCGCGAAGGCGGCCGCACAGGCAAAAGGCCGGCGCTCGGGCGCCGGCCGGTTTCGTTACATCGTGCCGGATCAGTTGGCCGGTGCCGCGCTCAGCTGCGTGCCGGCCGACGGATCGAGGAACAGCGCCGTCGTGTTGGCCGTGCCCGTCAGGTTCAGCATGTCGCTCATGTCGCCGGTCGTCGCGTCGAACGAACCACCGCCAAGGCGTGCGCCGCCGAGCCAGTTGTCTTCGATGAAGCGCGCCACCGATGCCTGCGTGATCTGGACGTGGCTGACGTAGTTCGTCTTGGCCCACGGCGAGATCAGCACGAACGGGATGCGCGTGCCCGGACCGCAGCGGCCGTTGACGGCCTTGCCCGTGACGCCGAGCGGTGCGGTGGTCGAGCCCGTGCCGCAGATGCCGTCGCCGTTCAGCTGGTCGACCGCGTCGAACGACGCGTGCGTCGGCGTGGCGTACTTGTGGTCGTACCAGCCGTCCGAATCGTCATACGTGACCACCACGGCCGTGTTCTTCCAGTCCGGCTGCTGCATCAGGAAGTTCACGACCTTTGTGACGAACAGCTGCTCGTCGAGCGGGTCCGAGTAGCCGGCGTGCGCATCCTGCGCGCCCGGCGCCTTCAGGAACGACACCGACGGGAAGTTGCCGGCCTTGACCGCCGCGAAGAAGTCGTCCGAATCGTACTGGTGGTTCGCCGGCTCGGCCGTCTTGCCGTCCGCTTCCAGGCTCGAGCCGATTGCCGCGGTCGAGCTCGGGCGCGTGTGGTTCGGGTTGGCCGTCGAAGCGAAGTACTGGAACCAGTTGTGGTGCGGGATGTAGTCGTTCGTCGCGGCGCCGACGGCCACGGCCGTCGTCTTGCGCGTGCAACCCGTCGAGCCGTCGGCGTTCTTGGTCGACAGGTTGAAGCCGCCCATGAAGCCGCCCCACGTGATGTTCTGCGCGTTCAGCAGGTCGCCGATGTTCTTGCCCTGCATCATCGCCTGATCGGTCGTGCTCGAGCAGACGTCATAGCCCGGGTCCACGTCGTTGATCATCGTGTAGCCGCTCTGGCCGTCGTTGATGTAGTACGAGCTGGCCAGCTTCGTCGACGTCGACTTCGAGGTCTTCACGATCTGCATGCCGTTGGTGTTGCCCGACACGACTTCAAGCGCGCCCGGCGTCGACGGACCATAGGTGTCCGTGAACGCGTTGTCGCTCATCGCGTAGTGCGAGGCGTAGTTCCACAGCGCCGTGACGGTGTTGCCGTCGTAGTAGCCCATCACCTGGCCCTTCGTGCCGAAGCCGCCCACGCCGCCCGGCGTCGCCGTACCGGTGTAGAGCGGGAACAGGTCGGCCGCGCCGTTGTCGTAGGCCTGCTGTTCCGGCGTGTACGCGTGGTTCTGGTCGGCCGAGGCGGCCTGCGTGCGGTCCAGACGGAACGGGCCCGAGGCGTTCGCGCCGTTGGCCGGATTCGTCTGGTTGCCGTTGGCGGTGCGCAGCGTGCTGGTGGCGACGCCGAGGTTGTCGATGTCGGTCTGCGTGTTCGCGGCCGGCGTGAAGGCCGGTTCGCCCGGCAGGTTGGTAGCGTTCGGGTAGGTGCCGAAATAGTGGTCGAACGAGACGTTCTCGCCGTAGATCACGACCAGATGCTTGATCGGCGTCTTGGTCTGCAGGGCGTCCTGAGCCGAAACCGTCGCGGTCGTCGGCGGCGTGGTCGAGGTCGAGGTGGACGGGGAACTATCATCATTGCCGCCACAGGCGTACAGCGCGATCGCGGACGCGGCGCATGCAGTGGCAATCAAGGTTCGACGAAGCAGCATTGTGTGAGACTCCATTGGAAGGCCGTCTGTTGTTTCATTCCCCGTGCGGGACGGCGCGGACCATTTTTGGTAGCGGGCGGGGTCTTCGAGGCGGGATACCCCCCCGAGCGTCGAAGTGCGAGCATTGGAACAGGTCGGTATGAAGCTGGCGGGAAGAGTTACTTTCGCGGCAGTTACGCATGCGTATCTGGAGCATTACGCGTGATTGGATGGCGAAAGAATCATGAAGGCATGGCGGCGAGGCGCGTGACGGGCCGGCAAGCCGGGCCGGCGGCACGCGTTTTCCCATCGTGACGAAAGCTCGACGATCCGATGAAATTCATGCGAAGAAATGCTTTCGAGTACATTTTTCGAGGCTGTCCGAATGATTCCCGAGACGTCGAAACGCCGGCGGAGCCGGGTGCCGATACGCGGCGGGCGATCGGCGGCGATCGTCGGCGAGATGGCGTGGTGTCCGTCGATAACAAAATGAAGGCTGGCGACAAGTCGGGCGAAAGCCGTGGTCTGGACGAAAGCCGCGGCGCGCGGTGATTCACGATTCGGGCGCCGGGGCGGGCCGGCGCGGCGGTTTTCGCGGCGGCGCATGCCGATCACGCGCGCCGCCGGTGCGCAATCGCCCGGCCGCCAGCGCAGCCCCGCGCACGATGGCGTTGCAGGCGTGCGTGACACGCCGCGAACGCGCCGGTTTCGTCGCGCGGACACCACAGCGCCTGCCAGATTTTTATGTGTTCCCTGCGCGGGTCGACGCGAACGGCAAAGCCGCCGAGCCGCAAGCCATTACAATTGCGGATTGCCGACGCGCCGGCGGCGCGCCACCCGAGGGCCGGGGGGCGCCCGCGAGCCGGCGTCGTCGATGGGGGCGAGAGAGGTGCGGCCGATCCATCCATCCATGGGGGGAAGACGCGCATGCTACGGAGACAACATGGTTGAACCTACTGACAACGACAACGGTGGCCTGAAGCGCGGGCTCAAGAACCGCCACATCCAGCTGATCGCCCTGGGCGGCGCGATCGGCACGGGCCTTTTCCTCGGTATCGCGCAGACCATCCAGACGGCCGGGCCGGCCGTGCTGCTCGGCTATGCCGTGGCCGGCATCATCGCGTTCTTCATCATGCGGCAGCTGGGCGAGATGGTGGTGGACGAGCCCGTCGCCGGCTCGTTCAGCTACTTCGCCGCCAAATACTGCGGCCACTTCACGGGCTTCCTGTCGGGCTGGAACTACTGGGTGCTCTACATCCTGGTCAGCATGGCCGAGCTGTCGGCGGTCGGCCTCTACGTGCAGTACTGGTGGCCGGGCGTGCCGACCTGGGTGTCGGCGCTGGTGTTCTTCGCGCTGATCAACCTGCTCAACGTGGTCAGCGTGAAGTCCTACGGCGAGACCGAATTCTGGTTCGCGATCGTCAAGGTCGCCGCGGTGGTCGGCATGATCGGCTTCGGCGCGTGGCTGCTGCTGTCGGGCGGCGCGGGACCGCAGGCGAGTGTGACCAACCTCTGGCGCAACGGCGGCTTCTTCCCGAACGGCGTGGGCGGCCTCGTCACCTCGATGGCGGTCATCATGTTCTCGTTCGGCGGGCTCGAACTGGTGGGCATCACGGCCGCCGAGGCCGACGATCCCACGCGCAGCATCCCGCGCGCGACCAACCAGGTGATCTACCGGATCCTGATTTTCTACATCGGCGCGCTCGGCGTGCTGCTCTCGCTGTTCCCGTGGCAGAAGGTGGTCACGGGCGGCAGCCCGTTCGTGCTGATCTTCCACGCGCTCGGCAGCGACCTGGTGGCGAACGTGCTGAACGTGGTGGTGCTGACGGCCGCGCTGTCGGTCTACAACAGCGGCGTGTACTGCAACAGCCGCATGCTGTTCGGCCTCGCGCAGCAGGGCAACGCGCCGCGCGCGCTGCTGTCGGTGAGCCGGCGCGGCATCCCGCTCGCGGCGCTCGGCGTGTCGGCGGTGGCCACCGGGATCTGCGTGCTGATCAACTACCTGATGCCGGGCAAGGCGTTCGGCTTCCTGATGGGGCTGGTGGTGTCGGCGCTGATCATCAACTGGGCGATGATCAGCTACATCCACCTGCGCTTTCGCCAGGCCAAGCGCGCGGCCGGCCAGACCACGCTGTTCCGCAGCCTCGGTTATCCGCTCACGAACTGGCTCTGCCTGGCGTTCCTCGCGGCGATCCTGGTCGTGATGTACCTGGACCCGGATCTGCGCCTGTCGGTTTACCTGATCCCGGTCTGGCTGGTCGTGCTCGGAATCGGGTATCGTCTGCGCGGGCGGCGCGCGAACGATGCGGCGCCCGGCGTTTCCGTGCAATAGTTCAGCTTTCCCGCTTCCTCCGATTGACCAGGACTCACCATGTTCGAACACATCGATGCCTTTCCGGGCGACCCGATTCTCTCGCTGAACGAGAATTTCCAGCACGATCCGCGCGAGCGGAAAGTCAACCTGAGCATCGGCATCTATTTCGATGAAGCCGGCAGGATTCCCGTGATGGGCGCCGTGCGCGAGGCGGAGCGGCAGCTCGCCGCGTCGGTCGGCCCGAAGCCGTACCTGCCGATGGCCGGCATCGCCGGCTATCGCGACGCGGTGCAGACGCTCGTGTTCGGCAAGGACTGCGCGGTGCGCGATGCGGGCCGCATCGCCACGGTGCAGACGGTGGGCGGCTCGGGCGCGTTGAAGGTCGGCGCCGATTTCATCAAGCGTTATTTCCCCGATACGCCGATCTGGGTCAGCGACCCGAGCTGGGAGAACCACCGCTTCGTGTTCGAGCGCTCGGGCCTGAAGGTCGAGACCTATCCGTACTACGACGAGGCCACGGGCGGCCTGCGCTTCGAGGCCATGCTCGCGGCGCTCGACGCGCTGCCGGCGCGTAGCGCGGTGCTGCTGCATGCCTGCTGCCACAACCCGACCGGCGTGGACCTCGACGACGCGCAATGGCTCAAGGTGATCGACGTGCTGCAGGCGCGCGAGCTGCTGCCGTTCATCGACATGGCCTACCAGGGCTTCGGCGCGGGCCTCGACGCCGATGCGTTCGCGGTGCGCGAGCTGGCGCGGCGCGGGATGCCGGCGCTCGTCGCCACCTCGTTCTCGAAGAACTTCTCGATCTACGGCGAGCGCTGCGGCAGCCTGTCGGTGATCTGCGATGACGCGGCCATCGCCGAGCGCGTGCTGGGCCAGCTGGCCAGCAACGTTCGCGCGATCTACAGCAACCCGCCCACGCAGGGCGCGAAGATCGTCACGGCGGTGCTGGGCTCGCCGGCGCTGCGCGCGCAGTGGGAGGAGGAACTGGCCTCGATGTGCCGCCGCATCGCCCGGATGCGCACCGCGATCCACGACGGCCTGCGCGAGCACGTGCCGGCCGAGGCGCTGTCGCGCTACGTCAAGCAGCGCGGCATGTTCACCTACAGCGGCCTGACCGGCACGCAGGTGGACGTGCTGCGCGAGAAGTACGGCGTCTACATCCTGCGCTCGGGCCGCATGTGCGTGGCCGGGCTCAACGAGTCGAACGTCTCGATCGTGGCCGATGCGATCGGCGAGGTGATCGCGAGCGGCGTGTAAGCCGCATGCAAGCGGCGTGCGAGCCGGCGCCGGGCGGGCCGGCTGTCTGACGCGGCGCGGTTTCGTCGCGCAACCGGCGCTCGCATGGTCGGGAGGATTGTCGTATCGTCGGCGGGGTCGCCGTGGGTCGTTCGCATCAGGCGGGCGGCGCGCGGCGGCCCTTTTTCATGCCAGTTTTTTCCCGTTTCTCATGCCGGTGCCGTCGCCGCGCGGCCGGCAATCTGCTCGGAGGTCCGGATGAGCATCCGTGTGGTTCGGCTCGGCGCGCCGCGCGCGCCCGACGAGGGCGTGCGCATCGGCACCGTGCGGCGCCCGCCACGCGGCGTGCCGAAGGCCGAATTCGCGACGCGCGACTACTACGACGTCTGGCTGCCGGTGCTCGCGCCGAGCGACACGCTCGTCAAGGCGATCCACGCCGTCACCACCGACGCGCAATGGCACGCCTGCGAGCGCAGCTTTCGCGCCGAGATGGCCAAGGGCGATGCCGGCAAGGTGCTCGACCTGCTCGCCGCGCTGTCGCACACGAGCGACTTCTCGGTCGGCTGCTATTGCGAGAACGAAACGCACTGCCATCGCAGCGTGCTGCGGCGGCTGCTCGAATCGCGCGGCGCGGCGGTGCTGCCGTGAGCGCGGCGGCGGCCTGACCAACGGGGTGGCACGGCGCTTGCGCGGCGATGTGCTCGCGCGGCGCGCGAGGCGTGGGGAGCCGGTACGCGGCGGGCGGGTGGAGAGGTCATGCACGGCGGCCGCGGTGTGCCACGGCAGCTTGACCGTGCGCAAGCGACGGCGCGGTCCGCCGTCTATTCTGGAGTGACGATGCGTGCCGCATCGCCATCAGGAGGCTGCCATGCACATCTCGTTTCCGCAGGAACTCCCGCAGTACACCCCGGCCGATCCGGCCATCGCGTTTCCGGTGCTGATCGACACCACGCGCCTGCGTTGCGAGATCAGTGCCGAGGCGCTCGAAAGCCATTTCGGCGCGGCGTCGGCCGGCGAGGGGGACCTGCGCCACGCCTTCAGCGCGCATCGCGACGAAATCGAGGAAGCCGCGCGGCGCATGATCGAGGCGGCGGGCGGCAGGCCCGTGAAGCTGAACAGCGGCTATTTCCGTTTCTGCGGCTGAGTTGGGCCGCTCCGGCCGGTGGTGTTCGGCCACCGCGCCGGCCGCCTTCTGGCTTCCAGGACGCGCTGCCTCTGGTTGCCCCGTATTGTTCCGATTGCCCCCGTTCTCCGTTTCCGGTCCCGGCTTCGTGCCGCGGGCGCGTCAATCGTCCGGATCGTCGACCAGCCGGTGCCGCAGCGCGTAGCGCACCAGCGCCGCCTCGTGCGGCATCTGCATCTTTTCCAGAATCCGCGTCTTGTAGGTGCTGACCGTCTTCGCGCTCACGCATAGCGCGTTGGCGATCTCGGTCAGCGTCTGGCCCGCCGCGATGCGGCGGAACACGTCGAACTCGCGGTCCGACAGCCGCTGGTGCGGCAGCGTGTCGGCCGGCTCGTTGAGGCTCTGCGCGAACCGCTCGGCCATCGACAGGCTCACGTACACGCCGCCCGAGGCCACCTTCGCGACCGCGCCCACCAGCTCGGCGCTCGCGCTTTCCTTCGTCAGGTAGCCGGACGCGCCGGCGCGAAACGCGCGCATCGCATATTGCTGTTCGGCATGCATGGTCAGCACGAGGATTCGCAGCGTCGGCTTCTCGTCCTTGATCTGGCGGATCAGCTCCACGCCGTTGCGGCCCGGCATCGACAGGTCGAGCACCAGCACCTGGGCCGGCGTGGCGCGGATCAGGGCGATCGTGGAGGCGCTGTCGCAGGCTTCGCCGGCCACTTCGAAGCCGGTGGCGTCGCGCAGGATATGGCGCAGCCCGTCGCGCACGAGCGCGTGATCGTCGGCAATCAGCACATGGATCATGGCAGGTTCGGGTCCTGTGTCGAAGGCAGGGGGATGGTGATCGTCAGCGCGTAGCCGCGGTCGCGCGCCGTCTCGATGCGCACGGTACCGCCCAGCATGTGCGCGCGCTCGCGGATCCCGAGCAGGCCGAACGACTTGTCGTCGGGCGCGCGGCGGCCGTCGGCGTGATCGGCGCCCACGCCGTCGTCGACGATGCGCAGCAGGCACTGGCGGTCCTCGATGCCGAGCGTGAGCTCGACGCGCGAGGCTTCCGCGTGGCGCGCGACGTTGGTCAGCGCTTCCTGCACGATGCGGAACAGCGCGGTGGCGGTGGCGTTCGGGAACCGCACGTCGCCCGGTTCGATGCGGCGCTCGACGTCGATCCCGTAGCGGTTCGTGAAATCGTTCGCGAGCCATTCGATGGCCGGCACGAGGCCGAGATCGTCGAGCATCACGGGCCGCAGGTCCGCCGCGATGCGGCGCACCGAGGCCACCGTCGCGTCGATCAGGCGGCGCATCTCGCGCAGCGGCTCCACCACGCTCGCGTGGGCGTTGCCGGTGCCGTCCCGCAGCAGCCGGTGCTCGACGGCCGAGAGGTCCATCTTCAGCGCCGTCAGCTGCTGGCCGAGGTCGTCGTGCAGTTCGCGCGCGATGCGGGTCTTTTCCTCCTCGCGCACGCGCTGCAGGTTCGCGGACAGTTCGCGCAGTTCCTCGCGCGAGGCCTTCAGCGCGTTTTCCGCCTGCACGCGCTCGGTCACGTCGCGCATCATCACCGTGTAGAGCTTGCCGTCGCCGTCGTGGATCTGCGAGATCGACGCCTCGATCGGGAATTCGTCGCCGTTCGCGCGCAGCCCGTACAGCAGGCGCTGGCTGCCCAGGTGTCGCTCGGACTGACCGGTCACGCCGAAGCGCGCGATGTGGCTCGAGTGCGAGTGGCGAAAGCGCGGCGGGATGAAGCGCGTGAGCGGCGCGCCGATCGCGTCCATCGCCGATACCCCGAACACCTTTTCCGCCATCGGATTGAAGATGACGATCTTCTGCTCCTCGTCGACGGTGATGATCGCCTCCATCGACGAGCGGATGATGCCCATCATGCGCGCCTCGTTGAGCCGGCTGCCGCTCGGCACCGTGCGGGCCGCCGCGCGGGCGCGCGACCAGCCGGCCAGCGCGGCGGCCAGCGACAGCGACGCGACCAGCCCCGCCGCGAGCACGATCGAGGCGAGCGTGCGGGCGCCGGCGGTGGCGTCCGCCGCCGTGTAGGCGAGCGTCAGCGTGGCGCCGCCGAACGCGAGCGTGTCGGTGCGCCGGAAGTTCGCGCGCGCGAGCGGCGAATCGTCGGCGGGCGGCGTATCGGTGGCATAGAGCGGCGCGGTGCCGGGCGCGGCGAAGGCCTGCAGGCCGAGGTTGCGGTCATCGGCGCTGGCGAGTTCGAACAGGCGCGTGACGTCGAGCGGCGCGAACAGGTAGCCGCCCGGCGCGCGGCGCGGCGCGGTGCCGGGAGCCGCGGCGGGCGTGGCGTCGGCGGCATTCGCGACGTCCACGGGCAGGTAGAGCGTGAGCGCGGCGGGCAGGCCG
Source organism: Burkholderia plantarii (assembly GCF_001411805.1). Taxonomy (NCBI): domain Bacteria; kingdom Pseudomonadati; phylum Pseudomonadota; class Betaproteobacteria; order Burkholderiales; family Burkholderiaceae; genus Burkholderia; species Burkholderia plantarii. The sequence continues at coordinate 1,722,542 of NZ_CP007213.1, forward strand.
CCTTGCGCCGGGCGCGCGGCGAGCGCGAGCTGGCCGCTCTCTCGCGCGCGTTGCAGGGCGCCGGCATCGGCGGCCGGCGGCGTCGGTTGCGCGCCGTGCGCGATCGGCGCGAACAGCGTGATCGAGGCGGTGGATGAAGCGGCGGATGAAGCGGTGGCGCTGGATGAGGCCGCTGCCGGCGCGGAGACAGCGGCTTGCGCGTCGCTCGCGGCGAGCAGGGACCGTGCCTGTCCGAGGCTCACGCGGCCGGTGCGCGTGGCGTCCGGCAGGATCGCCGTGCTCGCCGGGCCGGCACCTGGGCTCGCGGCGCCGGCCGTGGCGTAGCCGAGTCCGGCGAGCGGCGCGCGGGCGCCGTCCGGATCGAGCGTCGCCACGTAGTCGCGCCACGCGGCGGGGGCGAGGCCGGGCGCCAGCTGCAGCACGCCGCGCGCGCTGCTCAGCACGGCGCCGCTCGCCCGCAGCTCGCGCCGCAGGTTGGTGGTGACCAGGCTCGCGCGGCGCTCGAAGCGCGCCGTCATCGAGTCCTGCCAGGCCTGACCGACGAACCATGCGACACCGATGGACAGCACCGCGCCCACGGCGAACGCGGCCAAGCCGGCGGCGGCCGGGCGGGCCAGCGCGGCGCCCAGCCGTGAGCGGGGCGCGCGCGGCTGGCCGGAAGGAAAGCGGGAAGAACCGCTAGCAATCATGGCGAGTTGTCGTTGGCGTCGCGTGCTGGAGCGTCTCCGCGTGCGGAAATTGCGCACGCGCCCATCGAACGGTCCGTTGCGGTGATCTACGTTCGTTCTTATCGAGATGAAATTGTGATCGGTTTCCCTACTTTTGGCTAATGGGAAGAGGCAATCGAGCGCAGTTGGTATGGTTGCCAGATTATATTGACGCATCGCGTGCCCCGGGGGCGGGCATCGGGAAATCGCGCCCGGCGTGATTTCTGGCACCTTGCCGGGTTCGGTCATGGGGGCAACGGAATGGAGCAATCGCTCGGCACCGGCCGCCCCCGGGAAAACCTGCAGCGGACGAACGGGCCATGGGTGAACGGCGGCGACGAACCCGGGATGCACTCGGGGCGATCCGGCTGCCGTCCGGCCGGCCAACGGCCCGGCGTGGCGGGCACGCCGCCTGCGCTGCGCCGCCCGCACGCATGGCGTATGAAATCTGCAACGATCCTTTGCTCACGTTCTGTAACCGAAACCGTCTAAAATGCGGCATCCCGGTCGTGCGGCCGGGCGCCGCAGTCGGCACGCCGCCGCCGGGCGGTTCCGACCCGCGCAGCCCGGCTCGATCGTGATTCAGGAGCGGCGCCGTGTGGCACTTTCCCGTTGCAATCCCCTCGTCGCTCGGCCCGTGGGCCGTCTTTCTGAGCGTGCTCGTCACGCAGCTCGGCCTGCCCGTGCCCGCGGCGCCGATGCTGATCCTCGGCGGCACGATGGCGGCGATGGGGCAGGCGTCGTACACGAGCATGTTCGTCGCCGCGATCAGCGCGACGCTGCTCGCCGATTCGCTCTGGTTCAGCGCCGGGCGCCTGCGCGGGCGCCGGTTGCTGAACGGGCTGGTGCGCTATTCGCTGTCGCTCGACACCACGCTGCGCATCGCGCGCAACGTGTTCGAGCGCTACGGCGCGCCGATCCTGATCGTCGCGAAGTTCCTGCCCGGGCTCGGCCTGATGTCGGCGCCGCTGCTCGGCACCACCTCGATCGCGATACCCGTGTTCCTGCTCTGGGATTTCGCCGGCGCGACGATGTGGGCCAGCGTCTGGCTGCTCGGCGGCGCCGCGCTCGACCATGAGATCGTGCGCATCGTGCTGTGGGTGCGCAGCAGCGGCGGCACGATCTTCGACGCGTTCGCGGCGATCTTCGTCACGTTCCTGCTCTATCGCTGGGTGCGGCGCATCCAGTTCCGCCGCTGGCTCGCGAAGGTGCGCATCGAGCCGGCCCAGCTCGACGCGATGATGAAGTCGACCGAGCCGCCGCTGATCTTCGACGCGCGGCCGCGCGCGATCCGCCAGAAGGACGCGTACCGGATCGCCGGCGCCTATCCGCTCGATCTCGATTCGTCGGACCAGCTCGATCCGGCGCTGCTGAACCGGCCGCTCGTGGTGTACTGCGTGTGCCCGAACGAGGCCACGGCGAAGAAGATCATCCAGCAGCTGCAGCGCAAGAACATCCACCAGGTGCGGGCGCTGAAGGGCGGGCTGGATGCCTGGGAGAAGCATGGCTATCCGGTCGAGCCGCTGCCGGTGGATTTCGATGCGTCGCGGTATACCGTGAAGCCGGAGCTGGAGATGGATGGGGAATACACGGTTCGGGCGCGGTTGTCGGATACGTGACACACGCCGGCGGGGCGCCGCCCGGCGCCTCGCGCATCCGTTGCGATGGCATGGCGGATCTCCGTCCGGTCGCAGCGCCTGCCGCCGGCACGCGTCGCCTCCGTCGCGAGCCACGATTGCCCGCTCCGATCACCGGCCCCTCGCGCGGCTCGCCGCGCCCGTTTCCCCACCCCGCCGTCCCCGCCTGAATACACGTTTCGCCGCAACCGGGCACAATCGTCCGCTCTGCCTCATCCAAACGCGCGACCGCGCGGCTTCGCGCCGTCGCGTATCCCGACGTTCGCGCGCCTGCCTCACGAGGGCGGCGCGCGGACTGCCTTCACTTCGAACGGAGCGCCCATGGCAAGCAAAACGATCGCAGATTATCTGGCCCACACGCTGGCGGAAGCCGGTGTCGAACGCATCTGGGGGGTGACGGGCGACAGCCTGAACGGCCTCTCGGACAGCCTGCGGCGGCTCGGCAAGATCAAGTGGGCACATACGCGCCACGAGGAAACCGCGGCGTTCGCGGCCGGCGCGGAGGCGGCCGTCACGGGGCGGCTGGCCGTCTGCGCGGGCAGCTGCGGCCCCGGCAACCTGCACCTGATCAACGGCCTGTTCGATTGCCATCGCAATCACGTGCCGGTGGTGGCGATCGCCGCGCACATCCCGTCCTCGGAGATCGGGCTCGGCTATTTCCAGGAGACGCATCCGCAGGAACTGTTCCGCGAATGCAGCCACTACGTCGAGCTCGTGTCGAACCCGAAGCAGTTCCCGCGCGTGCTCGATCGCGCGATCCGCACCGCGGTGGAGGAGCGCGGCGTGGCCGTGATCGTGCTGCCCGGCGACGTGGCGCTCGAGGCGGTGCCCGACGCCGCGGTGCCCGGCCACGTCAGCTACGAGACCGGCGCGGCGGTGCCGCCCGAGCCGCAGCTCGACCAGCTCGCGAAGCTGCTCGACGCGTCGCGCAAGGTCGCGCTGCTGTGCGGCAGCGGCTGCGCGGGCGCGCATGACGAGATCGTGGCGCTGGCCGACACGCTCGGCGCGCCGATCGTCCACGCGCTGCGCGGCAAGGAGCACGTGGAATGGGACAACCCGTTCGACGTCGGCATGACCGGGCTGATCGGCTTCAGCTCCGGCTATCACGCGCTGAAATCGTGCGACACGCTGCTGATGCTCGGCACCGACTTCCCGTACCGCAACTTCTATCCGACCGACGCGAAGGTGATCCAGATCGACCGGCGCGGCTCGGCGATCGGCAAGCGCGTGGCCGTCGACCTGGGGCTCGTCGGCGACGTGAAGGCGACGCTCGCGGCGCTGCACGGACGCCTCGCGCGCAAGACCGACCGCCATTTCCTCGATGCCGCGCGGCGCCATTACGCCGAGGCACGCGAGGGGCTCGACAGCCTCGCGCGGCCGTCGCCGGCCGGCAGGCCGATTCATCCGCAATACCTGACGAAGCTGGTCAGCGAGCTGGCCGACGACGACGCGATCTTCAGCGTGGACGTGGGCACGCCCACGCTGTGGGCCGCGCGCTACCTGAAGATGAACGGCAAGCGGCGCCTGCTCGGCTCGTTCAACCACGGCTCGATGGCCAACGCGCTGCCGCAGGCGCTCGGCGCGCAGGCCGCGCAGCCGGACCGCCAGGTGGTCGCGCTGTGCGGCGACGGCGGGCTGTCGATGCTGATGGGCGAACTGCTCACGGCGCGCCAGCAGCAGCTGCCGCTCACGCTGGTGGTGTTCAACAACAGCTCGCTCGGCTTCGTGTCGATGGAGATGAAGGCGGGCGGCTATCTCGACGACGACACGCGGCTCGCCGACACCGATTACGCGGCGATCGCGCGCGGCGCCGGGATCGAGGCGATCCGCGTCGAGCAGGCCGAGGAACTGGAGGGCGCGCTGAAGGAGGCGTTTGCGCTGCGCAAGCCGGTGCTGGTCGACGTCGTGACGGCACGACAGGAGATCGCGCTGCCGCCGAAGATCGAATGGGCGCAGGCCAAGGGCTTCAGCCTCTACATGCTGAAGGCGGTGCTGAACGCGAAGGGCAACGAGGTGGTGGAACTGGCGACGACGATGTTCCGCTGAGGCGGACGCAGGAAGAGGGCGGCCGGCGGCGCGGGCCGCCGGCGCGAGGCCGGGCCGGACACGCGCCGGCCCGCTTCGGTTTACTTCGGTTCGGCGTCGTGCCCGACGTGATCGGCCTGGCCCGCGTCGGTGTCGGAGGCGGCCGTCTCGACGGCTTCGCTCGCGTCGGGCGCCGGCGTTGCCGGAGCCCCGGCGGCGTGCGCCGTCACCTCGGCTGCCGGCGCGGCGTCGGCTGCGGCCTCGGCGGCTTCGGGCTGCGCGGCCGCATCCTGCTCGCTCGCCGCGTTCGCATCCGGGGCGCCCTTGGCGCCGTCGCCGCGCTTCGTGTCGCCGGCCTTGCCCTTGCCGGACGCGCGCGAACGGCGCGCCGCGTCGAGGCGGACCGCGCCGGCCGCCTGCTGGGCCGTCACGGTGCCGGCTTCGGCGCCCGTCAGGTCGACGCGCGCCGCGCCGTCGACGAGGCAGGCCCAGTAGCGGCTGCCGCGGCACCATTCCTTGATGGCGTCACGCAGCTGCGCTTCGTCCAGGCCGAGTTCGGCCGTGTGGGCCACCAGGTCCTTGAAGATGCCGATCTTCAACGGCACCTTCGGCGCGGGGCTCTTCGGGAACGCGACCGGGAAACGGCGCTGCAGCTTGCCGATCGCCAGCACGGTCGGATTGACCGGCTTCGCGTCGGCGGCCGGGGCCGGGCGGCGCGCGTGCTGTTGCGGCTTGCCCGCCGACGGCTTGCCACCGCCATGCGCTGCCGCCGGCTTGCCGGCGGATTGGTGATGCGCCGGCTTCGACGATTTCGCCGGCGGCTTGCCGCCGGACGGTTTCGCGGCGGGCTGGCCAGACGGCTTGCCCTGCCGGGCCTGCGGTTTGGCATCGGCTCGCTGCTTCGCGAGTTGCTTCTTCAATTCTGCGAGTTGTTCGAAACCCATTTCGCACGATCATTCAGGTTGGACGGCGATTGTAACAGCCCGGCATCGGGTTTCGCCGGTCGCCACTGAAAGAACTTCACGGCGCGCCACGCTGATGCGCGAAAACGTCATCACGGCGCCACCGGCCGCGCCCATGCCGGTATTCGCGTGAATTTTCCGGGCCGATCCTCAATTTTTTCCAGCAACCCTCAAGTTTTCTGAGCGCGTGCCGTTTACCGTTCCAGCCCCTGATCCAGGGCTGAAAAACCGCGGGCCACAAGCCCGTTCGACCGAGCTTTCACCATGCTTTCGTCCCTCCGTGCCCGTATCGTCGTCGCCAGCGTCGCCATCGTGGCGTTCGCGCTTTGCGCCAGCACGATCATCGGCTACGTCGTCACCCGTTCCTCGAATCTCGACAACCTCAACGTCAACCTGTCGGCGACCGCCGCCGACAACGGCAGCGGCGTGCGCGACTGGGTCGCCTCGAAGCGGCGCATGATCGAATCGCTGACCGACGTGGCGACATCGGCCGACCCGGTGCCGACGTTCCGGCAGATCGTGGCGGCGGGCGGCTTCCTGAACGTCTACGCCGGCTACCCGGATAAAAGCTGGAAGTTCTCGGACGCGGACGGCGTGCCCGCCGACTACGATCCGACCGCCCGCCCTTGGTACCGGCAGGCGGCCGAGGCCGGGCACACCGTGGTCACCACGCCCTACGTCGACGCGCGAACCTCCAGGGTGGTCGTGACGGTGGCCGTGCCGGTGCTGCGCGACGGCCAGCTGAAGGCGGTGGTCAGCGGCGACGTGACGATGGACGACGTGGTCGCGAACGTGAAATCGATCCACCCCACGCCGGGCAGCTTCGCGATGCTGGTGGACGGCACCGGCCACCTCGTCGCGCACCCCGACGCGTCGCTGGTGGGCAAGCCGCTGGCCGACCTTTCGCCCGATCTCGCGAACGTGCCGCTCGCCACGCTCGACGACGCGAGCCGGCCGTTCGTGGCCCGCATCGGCGGGCGCGACGAGTGGTTGCGCGCGCAACCGATTGGCGGCACCGACTGGCGGCTCGTGGTGGCGTTCGACGAACAGGAGGCGACCGCCGCCACGCGCTCGCTGCTGGTGACGTTCGCGATCGTGTTCGTGGTGATCGTGCTGCTGGCCTCGGTGATCGTGGTGGCGATCACGCGCACCGCGTTCCGGCGGCTCTCGCAGGTGCGCGACGCGATGACCGCGATCGGCTCGGGCTCGGGCGACCTCACGCAGCGGCTGCCCGCCGACGGCCGCGACGAGGTGGCCGACATCGCGCGTTCGTTCAATGCGTTCGTGGGCAAGCTGCACGACGTGATGCGCGAGGTGCGCGACGCGGCCGAATCGGTGCGCTCGGCCGCCGACGAGATCGCGGCCGGCAACGTCGATTTGTCGTCGCGGACCGAATCGGCCGCCGCGAGCCTGGAGCAGACCGCCGCCTCGATGGAGCAGATCACCGCCACCGTCGGCCAGTCGGCGAGCGCCGCGCAGCAGGCCGACGAACGAGCGGGCGCCGCGCAGCAGATCGCCTCGCACGGCGGGGAAGTGGTGTCGAAGGTGGTCGCGACCATGGAGAAGATCGAGGGCGCCTCGAGCCGGATCGGCGACATCATCGGCGTGATCGACGGCATCGCGTTCCAGACCAACATCCTGGCGCTGAACGCGGCCGTGGAAGCGGCGCGCGCCGGCGAACAGGGGCGCGGCTTCGCGGTGGTCGCGCAGGAAGTGCGCAGCCTCGCGCAGCGCAGCGCGCAGGCCGCGCGCGAGGTGAAGACGCTGGTGGAGACGACCGTCGAGCGCGTCGGCGAGGGCGCCGCGCAGGTCCGCGCGGCGGGCGCGACGATGGACGAGATCGTCGGCAACGTCGCGAACGTGACGACCATCATCTCCGAGATCCGCCACGCGTCGGGCGAGCAGACGCGTGGTATCCAGGAGGTCAATCGTGCCGTCACGCAGCTCGATGAAATGGTCCAGCAGAACGCGGCGCTGGTCGAGCAGTCCACGGCCGCCGCGGCCGCGCTGCAATCGCAGGCGAAGATGCTGACGGCGACGGTCGGGCGTTTCCGGGTCGCCTGAGCGGCGCGGAGCGGCATGGGCGGCAAGCGCGTGCCGCCGGCCGTAAGGGGCGTTGAGCCGCCGCACGGCGGGCGGGCGATTGGGCTGACGTGCGTGGCGGGTAGCGGGGCGTGCCCGATGGGGCGCTTGATGGTCTGCCGGATGGTCTTGTTGGCGGCTTGCCGAACAGGTCTGCCTGATGGATCTGCTTGATGAGTCTGCCGAATAGGTCTGTCTGATGGATCTGTCTGATGAGTCGGCTTGATGACTTGCCCTGGCGACGGCCCGATCCCGGCCGGCGGCGCCTCCGGGGCGTGCCGGCCGACGTGGCCGGCCGGCACGGCAAGGCGCGGCGGGCGCGTCAGGAACAGCAGCACGAGGGCGGGGACGCAGCCGGCCGGCGACGCTTTCTCCCGTCATTTCAAAAATGATTGGAGCGGGCGCTTCAGGCCGCGCCGCGCCTGCCGTTTACCTAAAGAGTTCGGTTCGCTTGCATGGGAGTTCGCCTGCCTGATGCGATCGCACCGCGCGCGGCGCATAATCGCCGCGGCCATTCCGGTCAGACCCGCGTCGCGTATCGCAGCGCGACGCTGGCCGTTCAGCCGTTCGTCGTGGTGCGCCTCGTGCCGGGAGCGCCTCGCCCGCGCTGCCGGCGAGACGAAGGGTGGGGAACGGGAGGATGTAAAAAAGCGAGCCACTATCTCAGAATAGTGGGTTGAGACCTGTTTGAGCGTCATAAACCGTTGCCACGCGTGGATCGAGCGTTTCGCCCTCTAGCGGCGCATCGTTGCCGGTCGATCGCGCGGGGACTTCGGTGTCCTACGAGGAAGCTGTCATGTCGAATTACCACGAGCTGCTCGCTCAACTGAACGAGTTGACCCGCCAGGCCAGCGAGGCCCGCGAAACGGAGCTCAAGGCCGTGATCGCCGACATTCGTCGCGCGATCGCCGAGTACGGGCTGACCGAACGCGACCTGTTCCCGCCGCGGCTTGGCCGTCCGCGCAAGGAGGACCAGAAGCCGAAGCCCCGCTACCGCGACCCGGAGACGGGCGCGACGTGGACGGGCCGCGGTCGCGTGCCGGGCTGGATCGCCGGACAGGATCGCGAGCGCTTCCTGATCTCCTGAGCGGGATCGTCGACGGGGCGGGGAGACCGCGCCGCGCCGGGCCGAGGCAGCACCGGGCCGGGCGCGGACGCGCCGAACCGGATGCGACCGGCGCCGTGCCAGACGGCGGTCGCGAGTCCGGCGCCACGTAGCGGTCGCCAGGCTGCCGCGGCAGCCTGAAAAAATGTGATCGACCGATCACGGGAGTGGTGTTTTTAGCGCGAATTCGCACGCGCCGGCGTTTGAAACGCAGGTCAAACGTTTGCGCGTTTCGAATTGCCCGAATCGAGAAAAAATACGAGACCGCGCAGGCGGCAATGAAAAAGGCGGCCGCGATTTGACCGCGGCCGCCCTGCAGACCGGATTACCACCCCACGTCCGGTCGACCGTCAGGCCGCCCGCGCCGCTGCTTCCCACTCGGCCGTGAAGCGCTCGATGTCGCGCGCCGAGGGCGACTGCCCGCTGCGTGAGCGCACCGCCGGCAACGCATCCACCTTCGCCTGCCAGGCCGTGAGCGCGCTCAGCTCCGGTGCGATCTGCAGGCCCGTGAACGGCAGGAACAGCAGCGCCGCGTAGAGCGTGATGTCGGCCATCGAGAACGTGTCGCCGGCCAGGAACGCGCGTTCTCGCAGCACCCCGTCCCAGTAGCGCAGGCCACGCAGTGCCGCCTCGCCGCGTCGCTTGCCCCATTCGCCGCGACCGGGCCAGTCCGGCATGCGCCACGGCGCGAGCGCGCGGCCGAGGCCCGGCGTGCCGTAATGGAAATAGTCGTCGATCGGCTCCAGCAGCAGTTGCTCGACGCGCCGCTGCATCATGTGGATCAGCGCTTTCTCGCGCGGCGTCGTGCCGGTGAGCAGCGGGCGGCCGTCGAGGTTGTCGAGGTATTCGGTGATCGCGGTCGATTCCGAGATCACGAGGCCGTCGTCGAGTTCGAGCAGCGGAATCTTGCCGATCGGGTTCTTCGCGAGATAGCCGTCCTGCTTCTGCCCGGCGGACAGCAGATCGACGGGGACGAATTCGACGCATGGCTCGAGACCTTTCGCGGCCAGCACGATGCGGATACGGGCGGCGTTGGGGGCACCTTCTGAATCGTAGATCTTCACTTCAGCTCCTGGGTTCCGGTGTGGCGATTCATGCGCCGAGCGCATCGGGTGAGCGCCGGTTGCATGGCCGGGCCGGCATGGCGGCCACGGATGACGCGACTGTAATCAGGCGCCGGCCGGTTGCCTATCCCGATGGACGGATATCAGTGATCGATCGGGCGCATCAATCGCGGTACGGGTCAAGGCCGTCGCTGTCGTGGCCCAGGTGCGTCGCCGTGCGCGGAACAGGGCTTGCTAGGCGCGCGGCTCGCTGCGCCGCCGCACGCGGTGATGCCGGGCGCGCGCGCATCGCCGTCGCCGTGCCGCCGGCCGGCGTTCCCGACTCCGGCCGGTGCCGTGTGCGGTGCCGCACGCCGCGCGCCGGCGAAGCTTACGGCTGTGGTCTTTCCCGCTTACACCGCCACAACCGCCGTGCGCCGTCTGCCGTCGTTTGCTCTACGCTCCTCACGCGATCCCGCCCGGGTCGCCTCGCGGGCCGCTCCGGCAACGCATCTTGCCGGGCCTCGCGCCTGCATTGCGCGGTGCATGGCCGTCACCGCCGGGCGCGCGTCCGTCCGCTTGACAACACCATCGACAGGAGGGGGCATGACAGCACGCCGTTTCGTGACATCGCTGATCGCGTCTTGCATCTGTGCGGGCCTGCTGGCCGCCTGCCATGACGACGACGGCACGCCGTCGGGCGGCACGCAGGCCGGCGCCTCGGCGCTGGCGTTTCGCATGGACGCGGGCGGGCAGGTGAACGCGTTCCTGCGGCAGGACAAGGTGGCCGCGCATCTGCTGATGCGTTCGTCGACCAAGCCGCGCCTGCTGGTGGTGTTTCCCGCCGGCAACAGCGGCACCGGGCTCTGGTTCGACGACACCGCTCGGGCCGTGAACTGGAGCATCGACACGCCGCCCGCGCCGATCTCGCAGCAGGACCATCTGGGGCGCCCGCTCTACGGGATCGCGTCGGACGTGTCGGTCGACACCGGCACGCTGACGATCCATCAGGGGCTGGCCAGCAGCGTGCGTTTCCTGCGCGACTACAACGGCGGCGCGACGGTGCCGCAGCAGATCATCACGGCGCCCGTGGTGCGCGATGCCGGCGCGCAATGGCAGCGCGATCGCGTGGACGGCGCGCCCGGCTACGCGCTGCGGATCTCGCTGCGCCAGGGCGGCACCGTCACCGCCACGCCGGACGGCAAGGTCGTGCTGCAGGCGGCGTCCGGCGCCGGCACGCTGAAGCTGCACGTCGAGGCGCTGACCGGCGAGACGCCGCTCTCGCCGATCGCGCACGACGCGCTGTTCGACGCGCAGGCGGGCGCCGATCCGGTGAGCCGGAACGTGGTCGAATTTCTCAGCTTCGACGACAAGCTGCTGGCCGGCTCGTGGCAGTACGACACCTACTTCGGACGCGACACGCTGATCTCCGTGCAGATGCTGATGCCGGTGCTGCAGCCGCCCGCGATCGAGGCCGGCCTGGGTTCGGTGCTCGACCGCCTGGCGCCGGACGGCAAGGTCGCGCACGAGGAGGGCATCGGCGAATTCGCGCTGATCGACAACGCGAAGAACGGCCGGCCCAACGATCCCACGCCCACCTACGACTACAAGATGATCGACGGCGACTATCTGCTCGCGCCCGTGATGGCCGCCTGGCTGCTCGACGACACGCGCGGCCAGGCGCGCGCCGCCGCGTTTCTCGCGCAGGCCGCCGGCGGCGGCGGGACCAACGGCAGCCGGTTCGTGACCAACCTGCTGCACGTGGTGAACACCGCGCAGCCGTTCGTGCAGCAGCCGTCCGCCGCGAACCTGATCCACCTGCGGCCGGGCGAGATCGTCGGCAACTGGCGCGACAGCACCGACGGGCTCGCGGGCGGCGTGGTGCCCTACGACGTCAACGCCGTGCTGGTGCCGGCCGCGTTGCGCGCCGCGGGCAACTTCCTCGCGCGCGGGCTGCTCGATCCGTACCTGAGCGCGGACCAGCGGGCCGTGTTGCAGAACGCGACCACCGAGGCCGCGGCCTGGGAGCAGCAGGCGCCGCCGCTGTTCCAGGTGAGCGTGCCGGCCGCGCAGGCCGCCGCCGACGCGTCCACCTACGCCGCGTCCGCCGGCGTGCCGGCCGGTGGCGCGCCCACCGCACCGCTCGATTTCTACGCGCTGTCGCTCGACGCCAACGGCGCGCCGATACCGGTGATGAATTCCGATGGCGGATTTGCGCTGCTGCTCGGCACGCCGTCGGAGGATGCTTTGCAGCGGATCGTGACCGACGCGACGCGGCCGTTTCCGAACGGGCTGATCACCGACGTCGGGATGCTGATCGCGAATCCGGCGTATGCCGATCCGTCGTTGTGGCCGAAGTTCACGAGTTCGGCCTATCACGGCACCGTGGTGTGGTCGTGGCAGCAGGCGATGTGGGTGGCCGGGCTGGACCGGCAGCTCGCGCGGCAGGACCTGTCGGACACCACGCGCACGCTGCTCGCGCAGGCGCGGCAGCAGATCTGGCAGGTGATCTCGAACGCGCGCGAGATGCGCACGCAGGAGATGTGGACCTGGTCCTATCTGAACGGTCGGTACCAGGCCGACGCGTTCGGCACGCGCAGCGCCGACGCGACCGAGGCGAACGCCGCGCAACTCTGGAGCACGACGTATCTGGCGATCCAGGATCCGGGGCTGCGGGCCGGGAAGTTCTGGTGGCAGGCGGCGGGTGGCGTGGGCGGTACGAGCGATGCGCGGGCGCCAATGCCGGCTGCGCGTGCCGTTGCGCCGGCCGGGGCGCGTGGATCGTGGCGGGGTGACGGGGTGACGGGGTGATGAGGTGGTGATGCGATTCATCGGCGTGATGTGGGGCACGCGGGCCTCGATCCGTCCGATGAATCGTGTGTCGCCGGGCATGCGAGGTCGGCGGCCGGCGCGAGTGGCCGTGACGCGACAGCCGCTTGGCGATTCGCGACCGACGCGGTGTTTTCCCGGTAGGCACGAGGCGCCGCGAGCCGCTATAACGTCGGGAACGTCGTTCGGACGGGGAGGCCCGCGATGAAGTGGCTGGTGATGTTGCTGATCGGACTGGTCGGCACGGCGGCGGTGGCCGCGCGTAGTGCGGGAGACGACGTGGGCGTCGTGCTCGCGGTTGGTTACGCGGCGACGGTGGTGGCCGGCGTGATCGCGGGGCGGGTGCTGTGGGGACGGGTGGGGCGCGGGCGGTAGGTGGTACGCGGCAGGCGGCGAAACGGTCGCGTGGGAGCGGACGGAATTTCCGGGCTGCCGCGCCGATTCGCCTGGATGCGAGTCGTGGGCAGGCGCGTTGTCGAAGATTGTGTCCGCGCCATTTCGCTTGTCCTGCTTCGCGGCAGCGTCGACCTTGGCCGCCTTGTCATGTGTACGCGTCGAGCCGGCACGCGCCGGCCTCCCGCCCGATCAACGAGACCGCGCCGCCGCCGCTCCTGCTCCCGGCTTCGCCACCGCGCCGCGCACCTCGAACGCCACGTGGTCGGCCACCTTGCCGCCGGCATCGAGCAGCGCCAGCTCGTGCCGCCCGGGCCACGGCAGCCACGCCACGCGCTCGCCGCGGCCGATCACGCGGCCGTCGAGCCGCCAGCTGCCGGGCCCGCTGTTGCCGGCCACGCGCTCGAACCAGACGCGCTGGTTGCGGGGCGGGATGTCGGGATCGACGGCGAAGATCGTGCCGTCGGTGGGGGCGGCGATCGCGAGCGGCGCGCGCGGCGCCAGGCCGGCGGCGCCGGCCGACACGGTGCGCAGGCGTCCCGCCGGCATCGCCTCGCCGCGGGCCGACGCGGCCGGCTCGCCGTTGGCGCCGGCCGCGAGCCGCACCTCGGCCGTCTCGGTGCCGCGCAGGAACCACTCGTCGCGCGTGGGCTCGATCGCGCGCTCGAAGCTCACGCGCTCGCGCACCACGCCGGGCGGCGCCGGCGGCGCGACGCTGCCGCCGTCACGATGCAGCCGCGCGACGATCGCGGCCCACACGGGCGCGGCGCCCGTCACGCCCGACACGTTGCGCATTGGCGCGCCGTCGGCGTTGCCCACCCACACGCCCACCGTGTAGCGCGACGTGAAGCCGACCGTCCAGTTGTCGCGCATGTCCTTGCTGGTGCCGGTCTTGACGGCCGAGAACGCATGCGTGGCGAGCGGGCTGTCGAAGCCGAAGGTGCGCGTGCGCGCGTTGTTGTCGGCGAGCATGTCGGTGACGATGAAGCTCGCGTCGGCGCTGAACACGCGCCGGCCAGACGGGGCGGCCTTTGATGCGGTGACCGGCGTGGCACCGCGTGGCAGGTCGAAGGTGGGCCGCGCGATCCCGCCGTTGGCGAGCGCGCGGTAGGCGTTGGCGAGCGTGAGCAGCGAGACGTCGGCGCTGCCGAGCGCGAGGCTGTAGCCGTAGTAGTCGCCCTGTTCGGTCAGCGGCAGGCCGAGCGCGGTCAGCGTCTTCGAGAAGCGGTGCGGCGTGACGAGCACCAGCGTGCGCACGGCCGGCACGTTCAGCGACGAGCCGAGCGCGCTGCGCACGCTGACCCAGCCCTTGAAGTCGTGATCGTAGTTCTGCGGCACGTAGAGGCCGCCGCCGGCGGCGAGATCGACGGGCGAATCGTCGAGCAGCGTGGCGCCCGTCACGCGCCGTTCGTCGATCGCCTGCGCGTAGAGGAACGGCTTGAGCGTGGAGCCGGCCTGGCGCAGCGCCAGCACCGCGTCCACCTCGCGCGCGGCCGACAGCGCGCCCGACGAACCGACCCAGGCGAGGATCTCGCCGCTGCGGTTGTCGATCACGATCGCGGCGCCGTCCTGCACGTCGCGCGATTGCGGCGGCGCGTTCAGTTCGGTCAGCGTGCGCGTGAGCGTGTCGCGCGTGAAGCGCTGCAGGCCGGCATCGAGCGTCGAACGCACGCGCGCGCCGGCTTGCGGCCGCGCTTGCGCCGCCACGCGCCGCGCGAAATGCGGCGCAAGCGCCTCGCCGTCGAGGAACGCCGACGACGGCGTGGCCGGCCGCGCGAACACGAGCTGCACGAAGCCGTCGAGGCCGGCGCAGCGCGGCGCGGCCTGCATGTCGCGCAGGATCCGGCAGGCGCGTTCGGCCACTTTCGGATACGGCGCGTTCGGCGCACGGATCAGCGCGGCGGCCACCGCCGCTTCGCGCTCGTCGAGGCCGGACGGCGCCTTGCCGAACAGCGTGTACGACAGCGCCGAGAGGCCCACGGTCTCGCCGCGGAACGGCACGAGGTTCAGGTAGGCCTCGAGGATCTGGTCCTTGCGCCAGCCGCGTTCGAGCCAGAGCGCGTCGATCGCCTGGCCGGCCTTCTGCGGCAGCGAGCGCTGGCCCGAGTGGCGCGCGCCGTCGCCGAGCAGGCCGGCCAGCTGCATCGTGACGGTGGACGCGCCGCGCGTGCGCGCGTTCCAGAGGTTCGCCCAGGCGGCGCCGGCGATGCCGCGCCAGTCCACGCCGCTGTGCGCGTAGAAGCGCTTGTCCTCGGACACCACGATGGCCTCGCGCAGCGCCGGCGAGACGTCGGCGAGCGCGACCCAGTCGCCGCGCCGCTCGCCGTCGTCGATGCGCGTGCGCTGCAACGGCGTGCCGTCGCGCGCGAGCAGGATCCAGTCGGAACTGCGCCAGTCGCGGCGCACGGCGTCGTAGCCCGGCACCGCGCAGGCGAGCGTGGCCGCGCCGAGGCACAGCGCGCCGGCGATCCCGCGCAGCAGGCGCGCGAGGCGGGGCGCCCTGTCGGGTATCAGCGAACAGCAACTGGTGCCGGCGTGGTTGGCCTTGTTCGGCGAGGCGGGCGCCGTTGAGGCAAACCGCGGCTTGTGCCGTGCCGCGAGCGGCCGGTCGAACGGCGCGTCGATCGACTGATCGAGCGCCCCACCGGGCGGCTCGCCGAGCGACCAACTGATCGGCCCACCAGGCGAGCCTCCAGACGGCCCACCCGGCGGCCCACCAGACGGCCCACCAGACGGCCCACCAGGCGCCCGCCTGGGCGGCCCCTCGGGCAACCCGCCCGAGGGCCTCGCCCGCGATCCCGAACGCGAACCGCTCACGGCCGCGCGTCCGGCGCCGGCTGCACGACCACCGGCGCGTTCGGCGTCACGCCATACGCCGACGGCGCATAAAGCGCCTCGACGCGCGTCGGCGGCAGGCCGAACGTGCCGACCGCGTTGAGCCGCACCGTGTATTCGAGCGTCGCGTGGCCCTTGGGCAGGTAGTCGTAGTAGGCGCGATAACCGTCGAAATCGCGCTCGACGAACACCGGCCAGCTGCCCTTCGGCGCGTTCTCGTCCTGCGTGGCCGCGGCCGAGTCGCGGCCGAGGCCCGAGCCGAGGATCGTCGCGCCGGCGGGCACCGGATCGTTGACGGCCACCCAGGTCATGTCGGCCTGCGCGTCGATGTCGAGCTTCACGCGCAGCACGTCGCCGCGCGTGAGCACGCCCTTGACGGCGGGATCGACCGGCGTGACCGTCTTCACCACGCGGTAGCCGGCCGCGAACGGCGCCTTCAGCGCGACCGCCGCGAGGCTCTGGATCGTCGCCCACGGCTTGCCGGTGCCTTCCTGCGTCAGCGTCAGCGTGACCGGCGCCGGCTGCGCGGCGGGCCACGGCAGCAGCGCCTGGCGCGCGCCGGCCGCGCGCGTGGCGGCGGCCGTGGAGGCCGCGTTCGACGGCGCGGCGGCGGCCGCGGCCGAAGCGGTCGAAGCCGACGCCCCGGACGACGCAACCGAAGCCGACGCACCCGCCGATGCCCCGGCCGGCACCGCCGCGCCGCCCCAGCCGATGCGTCGCTGCGTGGCGCCGAACTGCAACAGCGTCTGGCCCGCCACCGGCGTGCTTTCATAGGTCTTCGAGAAGCGTTCGACGGCAAGCTGGCCGAGCGCGTTCGAGGTGGTGGTCTGCCACGCGCCGTTGCGTTGCAGCGCGAGCAGGCCGGCCAGGATCCTCGGCATCTCGTCCTTCCAGGCCGCGTCGCCGTTGAACTCGAGCGCGAGCCGGGCGGCGTTGGTCTCGGTGCCGCTCATCAGCCACCAGAGGTCGTCGTCGCGCGCGGTCGAGAACACCAGCTGCGTGCCCTGATAGGTGATGCGCGCGCGCAGCAGCTGTTCGACCTGCGCGCGCTTCTCGTCGCGCTGCGGGATGTCGGCCACGCGCGAGAGGATCGCGTGGTAGTCGAGCAGCGCCGAGGTCGGCCAGCGTTCCGGCGCGATCGTCAGCGAGCCGAGCATGCGGGCCTGCGCCGCGCCGTGGCGCGACAGCGCCTCGATCGCGGCGAGCTTGCGCAGTTCGAGATCCTGGCGCGGCGCCCAGCTCTCGCGCGTGATGCGGCCGTCGACGAAGCTCGCGAGCCCGGCCTCGAGCTGCGAGCGCAGCGCGTCGGGGATCGCGAAGCGCGGGTCGAGCCTGGCCGCCTCGTCGGTAACCGACAGCAGATAGGCGGTCAGCGCGGTGCTGCCGGTCGGGCCACTGTCGGCGTCGGCCGGGAAGTAGTTCGCGAGGCCGTCGCGGTCGAGATAGGCCGGCATCTGCGCGACCACGGCCTGCCACATCCCGGGATCGTGCAGCCCGATCGCTCGCGAGGTCTGCTGCTCGATGCAGCGGTACGGATAGCGTTCGAACCAGCGCGTGACGCCGGGCAGGCCGTCGGCGAGCCGCGCCTGCAACGCCACCGAGATGCCGCCGCGCGGCACGCCGCTGCGATCGGCGGCGGCGCCGGCCGGCGCCGCGACGGGCAGCGAGACGCTGCCGTCCACCTGGGTGAGCGTGGCCTGCTGCACGGTGACGGGCAGCGACGGCACGATCCGCTGCGTGATCTTCAACGCGTCGGCGGCATGCGCGCCGCCCTGTTCGGCGGCCGCGACGCTCCACGGCAGCGCGCCGCCCGCGTCGGCGATGCCGTCGGGGATCGCCACGCGCCACGACACTTCATGCGAGGCGCCGGCCGCGAGATCGACCGTCTGCGCGGCGAGCGCGAGCCCCGGCACGTTCGGCGTGACCACCACCTTCATCGCGCGCGAGGTGGTGTTGCGCAGCGTGAACGGCGCGACCAGCGCGTCGCCCTCGCGCGCGAGCGGCGGCAGCCCCGGGATCAGCTGCAGGTCCTGCGTGCTGCGCACGCTGGCGCGGCCGGTGCCGAAGCGGTCGGCGCCGGTCGAGGCAATCGCGACGATCGAGAAGCGCGTCAGCGCATCGTTGAGCTTGACGTCGAGCGTGGCCTCGCCGTGCGCGTCGAGCGTCACGCGCGGGTTCCACAGCAGCAGCGTGTCGAACAGCTCGCGAGTGGGCGCGGCACCGCCGCCGCCGCCGGCCGGCACGGCCTTGCGGCCGAAGTGGCGGCGCCCGACGATCTCCATCTGCGCGGTGGCGGTTTCCACGCCGTAGCCGCGCCGCTGCAGCATCGCGCCGAGCAGGTCCCAGCTGTCGTTCGGCATCAGTTCGAGCAGCGCCTCGTCCACCGCGGCCACGGCCACCTGCGTGCCGGCCGGCGCGGGTCTGCCGTCCGGCAGCTTGACGGCCACCTTCACGTGGGCGGTGCCGCGCACGGGATAGCTGGCCGCGTCGGTCGTGACCGTCACGCCGAGCCGGTGCGGGGCGATGCCCACCTTGATCTCGGCCACGCCGTAGCGGAACGCGGGCTTCGACAGATCGACGAGCGGGGTGGGCGGCACGTAGTGGCGGCCCTCGTTCCAGAACGCATGCGCCCACTCGATCGGGGTCTTCCAGCCCCAGCTGAAGAACGAGTACCACGGCACCTCGCGCAGCCGCCCGCGCAGCGCGAGTACCGACACGTAGACGTTCGGCCCCCAGTCCGGCTCCACCTTCAGTTCGACGCTCGGATCGCGCCCGTTCAGCTGCACCACGTGCGTTTCCATCACGCCCGAGCGCTCCACGGCCACCAGCGCGGTGGCGAAGCGGAACGGCATGCGCACCTGGAAGCGCGCGGTTTCGCCGGGCTCGTAGGCGGGCTTCTCGGGGATCAGGTCGATGCGGTCGGTGTTGTTGCCGCCGAACCAGAGTTCGTCCTCGCGCACCACCCACACCGAGGTGCTGCCGGTGGCGGCGCGGCCGGCACCGTCCTTGACCACGGCCACCAGCGAGATTTCGCCGGCGGTCTTGAGTTTCGCGTCGCAGGCGAGGCGCCCGTGGTCGTCGGTCTTGCCGCTGCAGAGCGTGCCGAGGTCGCTGGTCTCGCTGCGGTCGTCGTAGGCGTAGAAGCCGCCCACCATGCGCTTGCGCGACGAGGTGGTGACGCGCGCGTAGCCGTGGATCTCCATCTCGGCGCCGGCGTGCGGCTTGCCGTCGAGGTCGATCGCGAGCGCGGTGACGGGCACCGTGTCGCCCACCGCGACCCAGTGGCCGGCCTTGATGCCGGCCGCGAGCGCGGCGGGCCACAACGTGGCGTCGCCGCGGATCGTCTGGATCTCGCCGTTCGGATCGGCGAAGGTGGCTTCGAGCGAGAGCTGCCGCGGCGCGTCCACCTTCGGCAGCGATTTCAGCGCGAGATTGCCGGCGCCGTTGCGGTCGAGCGTGACGGGCAGCTTGTCGGCCACCAGCTTCGGCGCGTCGGGGTCGGGCGCGGACGCGGTGTCGGCGCCGCCACTGTCGCCGTCGTCATCGTCGTCGCTCGCGCCGGCGTCGGAGCCCGGCTGCTGCGCGCGGTACGGGTTGAACGAGAAGTCGGGATAGCGATCGAGGAAGGCGGGCGTGGCGGGGCGCACCAGCGCCGACACGCGCACCGGCAGGTTCGATGCGGGGCCGCCCGACACGTAGTCGAGCTGCACGGTGACGGGTGCCTCGCTCGCGCCGACGAGCGGGCTCGTCTTCGTGTCGCGCACGCCCACGGTGCCCTTGAACACCGGCAGGCGAAACGCCTCGACGCGGAACGAGCCGCTGTCGTAGCTGGCGCGCGAAGCATCATCGTCGTCGGCGCCGCCATCCTTGTCGTCGGCATCGGCGCTGCCGTTGTCGAGCGTCACCGCGTATTCGCCGAGCTTCGCGGCGGGCGGCAGCGTGAACGACGAATCGGCGGTGTGGTCGGCGGCCCAGACGAGCGGCTGGTGATAGGTGTCGCCGCTGCCCAGATGGCGGATCGTGACGCGGTTCGGATACTGCTTCGGAAAGCCGAGCGAGGCGAGCTGCTCGACGCGCAGGTAGTGCTTCATCGAGACCGTCTCGCCGGCGCGCACCAGCGTGCGGTCGAACACGGTATGGGCGATCGCGCGCGAGCCGCTGCCGTATTCGGTCGGCACGTCGAAGCGCCAGCGCTCGATGCCGCGGTTCCAGTCGTCGATCACGAACGCCATGTCCGGGCCGGTGACGGGGTCGTTGACGCGCGCCGACACGAACGTATTGCGATAGCCATGTTCGTAGTCGCACGCGCGCCGCGCGGCGAGCGTGCCGTCGATGGCGAGCAGCCCCTGCGCGTTGGTGCGGCCCGAGGCGATCGTCTCGCCGTTGCAGTCGGACACGCGGATTTCCGCGTTCGGCACCGGCTTGCCCTTGTCGAGCGTGGTCACCCACACCAGGCTGTTGTCGCGGCCCTGCTTGAAATGCACGCCGAGATTGGTGACCAGCACGGTGGTGCGCACGTACATCGGCGCGGGCCTGGCCATCAGCGAGCGGCCGAGCGCGGGCGAGGCGAGTTCGAGCACGTAGAAGCCGGGCCTGGCGATCGGCACGCCCACCACCTCGAACGGCCGCAGCGTGGCCGGGTCGGCCTTCGGCAGCACCAGCCGCTGCAGGTTCGGCTCGCCGGCCAGCAGCGACAGCGAGCGCAGGTCGACGATGCGGCGCTGGCCGGTGGGCGGCTTCTCGCCCTCGGCGGGCGGCACGAACACCGGGTGGGCCGCGTGTTCGAACAGGCCGGGGCGCACCGCGTCCAGCTCATGCACCGACATCGCGATGCCGTCGAGCCGCTCGACGGTGCGCATCCAGTCGCGGATCGCGCCGTCGTCCTCGACGCGGATGTTCGCGAACTCGGCGCGGCCGGCCTCGAGCCCGGCGACCTTCAGGTCGGCCTCGACGTTGCGCAGCGTGACGGGCACCAGCGCCGGCGAATCGGGCTCCGCGTAGCGCTCGATGATGCCGAACGTCGACGACGAGAACTTCGCGAGCGGCGGCATCGCGGCGGTGCGGGTCTTGAGCGGGAACAGGTCGGCGTTGCCGAGCGGGCGGCCGCTGTCGTCGGTCAGCCCGGCCGGCAGCGTGACGGTCAGGTCGGCGCTGGCGGGCAGCGGCGCGGCGAACGCCACGGTGCGCGTCTGGGCGGACTTGTCGTCGGGCTTGAAGGTGGGCGCGATCGCGCCGCCGGGGCCTTGCAGGCGCAGCTTCTCGGCGTCGGCGCGCGCGATCGGCGCGTTGAACTCGATGCGCACCGGCCGCAGCGGCGTGCAGGGCGCCTTCGCGTTCTCGCGCTCGCAGCTGAACGAGGCCGCGAACGGCTCGCGCACCTCGTAGTCGTAGCGTGCCTCGTTGTCGTTGGCGATGCCGCTCGGGCTCGCCACGCCCTTGCCGAACACCAGTTGCATCTTCACGCCGGGCGGCAGCGCCTGCGCGCAGCCGAGCACCAGCACGCGGGCCGCGTCGGCCTTCCATTTGAAATGATCGAGCAGCTTGCCGCGCGTATCGGCATCGGCGAGCGTGACCGGAATGCGGTTGCCGATGCCGGTGGCCTCGCACCAGACATGGTCGCGTACCGAGGCCTCGGTGGCCGGGCCGGTCAGCTTCAGCACGAACAGCTGGCGTTCCTCGATGCGCCCGCCGCCGGGGCGCACCGTGGCCGGGTAGGGGCCGCCCGTCTGGAACGTGAAGCGGCGCGGGCCGGTGACGGCGTGGCCGGCCACCGAGCGCAGCTTGTCGTCGAGTTCGATCGTGCAGGACACGCCGGGCGGCAGGTCCTGGCGGAAATTGACGAGCCAGGTGCGCGCGTCGCTCCAGCTCGCGTCGTATTTCGTCGCGGCGGCGTCGTTGCAGCTCAGGTGGGCCGGGTCGGGTTGCGCGGCCGAGCCGAACGCCACCATCGGCTCGTCGAACTTCACCACCGCCTGGCTGACCTGGGGCGAGGTGCCCTGCGGCGAGACGCTGACCGTTTTGGCGGCATCGGCGCGCCAGCCGAAGCCGGCGCCAAGGCCCGCCGCGAGTGCCGCGACGGCACTCCAGCGCAGGATTTTTTTTGATGTGATCTGCTTCATCGCTGGCCGTTCCTGGAGAGGGAAGCATTTCGGAATGCCTGCGATTCTAACCGAGCCCTTTCACGGTCAGACGGGATTTTGACGCGCGATAACACGATTGGGCCGTGCAGGGAAGCGCTGTCGCGCCGATCCGACATCTCGGGCCCGGCGCGGGATTATCGCGAATCAGCAAATGCTTCATGCACTATAAAGAGATTGTCCGTCAGGCCGCGAACGCGTACATTGCCGGTCCGCGCGAACGGTCAACCCTCCGAACGGACCCGGCCGCCCCGTTGCATCACGATCCGGGCGGCCTCGAGCGAGACGACCCACGCACGCGGCATCTGGCGATTCGTTTGCCGATCACACAAGAACACCGTATCCGCGGGCGGCGTCGCTGCGCCGGCGGTACGGGCCCGGGACGCTTCACGGCCGCATCCAGCAGCGCGGCGGCGCGCCGGAAGTGCCAGTCAATCTGAGAGAGATACAGGCAGGGGATATGAAACTTCGAATCAGAACCATCGCGGCGCTGAGCTTTGCCATGCCGGCCGCCGCGTTCGCGCAGTCGAGCGTCACGCTGTACGGCCGGATCGACGGCGGCATCCAGTACATCAACCACGTCGCCAACGCGACGCGCACCGGCACCAGCAACCTCTGGAGCGCCGAGGGCGGCGACTGGGGCACCAGCATGTTCGGCCTGAAGGGCGTGGAGGATCTGGGCGGCGGGACGTCGACGATCTTCGACCTGGAAACCGCGTTCCAGGTGATGAACGGCACCACGGGCGGCGGCCGGATGTTCTCGCGGCGCGCCTACGTGGGCCTGAAGAACAACGAGTGGGGCACGCTGCAGGCCGGGCGCAACCTGTTCATCGACAGCGACGGCGTGTGGGAATTCGATCCGTTCGTGCAGCAGGCGTTCTCGTCGGCCTCGCTGGTGCGCGGGCGCAACTGGCAGCAGACCAGCAACAACATCGAGTATCACAGCCCGGTGTGGAACGGCTTCGACGTGCAGGGACAGTTCGCGTTCGGCAACCAGACCAGCTTCAACACCGGTCCGAACAACGACTTCGGCCGTTCCGACGGCATCATGCTGTCGTACCACTCGCCGCTGTTCGACGTGCGCGGCATCTATGACGAGCTGCGCAACAGCAACGGCAAGATGGACAACGTGTTCACGGCCTCGCGCGAGTACTTCGTCGGCACCAACGTCTACGTGCAGAAGTTCAAGGTCCAGGCCGCCTATACGCATTACTCGGCGCCCGACACGCCCACCGGCCTCGCCGATCGCGCCGATCACATCTGGCTCGGCGCGACCTACACGGCCACGCCGGCCTGGGCCGTCACGGCCGGCGGCTTCTACGTGCGGGTGGGCAGCGGCGGCGGCGACGCCACGCACGATCCGTCGGGTCACGCGATCATGTACGTGCTCGGCACCACCTACAACCTGTCGAAGCGCACGTTCCTGTACGGCACGGTCGCCTACATGCGCAACAGCGGCAACTCGGACTTCTCGCTGATCGCGACCTCGCGTGACTCGACCAGCGGCACCAACCCGTTGACGGGCGAGTCGCAGACGGGCGCCTACGTCGGCATCATGCACAACTTCTGATGCGGGGGCCGGCCGCTGTCGTTGCGCCGTCGGTCAGGGCCGCGTAGCCAATGGCGGGGCCGGTGGCGGTGGCGTGAACCCGCCGCCGACCGGGTCACCGCGGGCCGGCCACACGTCGGCCATACTTCGGCCATACTTCGGCCGCGCGGCCGGCTCCATGACGCGCGCAGTGCGCGGCACACCGCCAACGACCACCGCCCGGAACGCCTCGCGCCGTCCCGGGCGGTGGCGCGTTCAGCGCCGGCGCATCAGTCGCCGGCCGTCCACTCGACGTTCGCGCCGACCGAGCGCAGGTTCTCGACGAAGTGCGGATGCGCGCGGCGGATCGGCTGCGCGTTGAGGATCTCGGAGCGGCCCTCGATGCTGGCGGCCACCATCAGCAGCGCGATCGCGACGCGGATGATGTAGGGGCTCTCGACGCGCGCCGGCGTGAGCGGCAGCCCGCCAAACGTGATCAGCCGGTGCGGATCGGACTGGAACACGTGCGCGCCGAACTTCGAGAGCTCGCCGGTCCAGCCCATCGCGCCGTCGTACACCTTGTTCCAGAACATCACGCTGCCCTCGGCCTTGACGCCGAGCGCGATGAAGATCGGCAGCAGATCGACGGGCAGATAGGGCCACGGCGCGGCCTCGATCTTGGTCAGGATGTTCTGCGTGAACGGCTTTTTCACCTTCATCGCGCCGTCGCGCGTGGCGCGCGACCAGCCGTTCGCGTGCGTGACCTGCACGCCGAGCTTGGCGAAGGTGCGGTCGATCAGCGGGAACTGCTCCGGGCCGCTGTTGCGCACCGCGATGTCGCCGCCCGTGATCGCGCCGAGCGCGAGGAACGTGGCGATCTCGTGGAAATCCTCGGCGAAGCGGTGTTCGCCGCCCGCCAGCTTCACGCCGCCCTGCACGCGCACGTGCGAGGTGCCGATGCCCTCGATCGGCACGCCGAGCATGGCGAGGAAGCGGCAGAACTCCTGCACGTGCGGTTCCGAGGCGGCGTTCACGAGCGTCGACACGCCGCCGGCCGCCGCCGCGCACAGCACGAAATTCTCGGTGGTGGTGACCGACGCATAGTCGAGCCAGTGGTCGTTCGGCGTGAGCGTGGTGGCGCGCACGATCAGCGAATCGGTGGTGCGCTCGATGCTCGCGCCGAAGCGCTCGAACACTTCCACGTGCGGATCGATCTCGCGTACGCCGAGCGTGCAGCCCTTCACGTCGTTCTCGAGCCGCGCCACGCCGAAGCGGGCGAGCAGCGGCGGCACCAGCATGATCGACGAGCGCATTTCCTCGGGCAGCCGATGCACGGCCGGATCGAACTGCGTCGCGCGGTGATGGAGATCGAGCACGCCGCTGGCGAAATCGATCGACACGTCGCTGCCGAGCGTGCGGAAGATCTCGAGAATCTTGCGCACGTCGGTGATGTCGGGCACGCCGACGAGCCGCAGCGGCTGGTCGGACAGCAGGGTGGAGCAGAGGATCGGGAGGACGGCGTTCTTGTTGGCGGACGGCGTGATTTCCCCGCGTAGCGGGGTGCCGCCGTGGACGATCAGATTCGACATGTTTTGGCGCGGTAGGGATGAAGGTGGCGCAAGTTCGTATCATGCCATCGTTTGCGGGGCGGGCGCGAGCCGGAGCGGCCCGGTGCGGGGGGGGGCTTCACGCCGGTTTCGTGCATCCGGCCCTCGTCGGCCGGTGTTGCGCCGTCCCGCGCCGCGTCTCAGGCGGCGAGCCAGCCCTGCGCGATCCTCACCCAGTAGCTCGCGCCGATCGCGAGGATCTCGTCGTTGAAGTCGTAGCCGGGGTGGTGGACCATCCGACCGTGGCGGCCTTCCAGGCCGTTGCCGAGCAGCGCGTAGCAGCCGGGCCGCGCCTCCAGCATGTAGGCGAAATCCTCGCTGCCCATCAGCGGCGGCGCCTGTGCCTCCACGCGCGCGTCGCCGAGCAGTTCACGGGCGATGCCGCGCGCGAATTCGGTCGGCGCCGCATGGTTGACGAGCACCGGGTAGCCGTAGTCGTAGTCGACCACGGCGGTGAGGCCGTAGGCGGCGGCGTGGCCCTGCGCGAGTTGCGTGATGCGCAGTGCCAGCTGCCTGCGCACCTCGGCGTCGAGCGCGCGCACCGAGAGCTTCATCTCGACCGTCTCGGGAATCACGTTGAAGGTCTCGCCGGCCCGCACGCTGCCGACCGTGATCACCGCCGCCTGCTGCGCATCGATGTCGCGCGCGACCACGGTCTGCAGCGCCACCATCAGGCCGCCGGCCGCCGACATCGGGTCGCGCGCCAGATGCGGCAGCGCGCCGTGGCCGCCCATGCCGCGCAGCGTGATCGTCACGCGATCGCACGAGGCCATGGTCGGACCGGTGCGGAACGCCATGTCGCCGGCCGGGCGCCCCGGCATGTTGTGCAGCGCGAAGATCGCGTCGCACGGGAAGCGCTCGAACAGGCCGTCGTCGAGCATCGCCTTGCCGCCGCCGAAATTCTCCTCGGCCGGCTGGAAGATCAGGTTCAGCGTGCCGGAGAAGCGCCGCGTGGCGGCGAGGTAGCGCGCGGCGCAGAGCAGCATCGCGGTATGGCCGTCGTGGCCGCAGGCGTGCATGGCGTGCTCGTGTACGCTCGCGTAGGGCAGGCGCGTGGCTTCGCGGATCGGCAGCGCGTCCATGTCGGCCCGCAGGCCGAGGGTCTTGCCACTGCGGCCCTCGCGCAGCACGCCGACCAGCCCGGTCCTGCCGATCCCGCGATGGACGGCATAGCCCCACTGCGTCAGCCGCTGCGCGACCAGGTCGCTGGTGCGGTTTTCCTGGAAGGCGAGTTCGGGGTGGGCGTGCAGGCGGTGGCGCAGTTCGATGAATTCGGGCGCGAGCTCGGCGATGCCGGCGATGACGGGCTGGGTGGCGGACATGACGACTCCTGGTGGACGGGGCTCGCGGACGCGGAGCCCGTGGGGCGTGAGTTCAGCCCAGCATAGGCGGTGCTCGCGCTCGCCATAAGCTGTTAAATTGTCCCGCCAGCCGCGCTGGAGGATTGCCGGCGCGAAGCGGCACGAAGCGGCACGAAGCGGCGCGGATCGACGCGCGATGGCGGTGCCGCAAAAGCGTGGTCGGATGCGGGAACTGCCCGCCGATATGAAAACACCCCGCCGGGGCGGGGTGTGGCGTGCCCGACGAAGCGGGCCGAGGCATGTCGTGGCGGTGGAGTCTGGCCGCGACGCGCACCAGTCAGGGAAGCGTGGTGCGTGTCGCGGCGAGGCGCCGGCGCGCCCGGCCGCTTCGCTTACAGGCAGGTGCTGAGATCCGCGGCAGCCGGGTTCGCGGCGTCGCCGACCGAGCGGAAGCCCACCCAGGTGGCGGCACCGGCCGAGCGGGCCGGACGCACCATCGCGGCCGCGCCGTTGGGCGGCTGCTGGCCCGGCACGTAGACGTCCATCGCCATGTCGTTGGCGAGCACGTCCTGCGAGATCACCTGTTGCTGGGACTTGTCGGCCCAGCTCTTGGCGATGCAGGCGGCAACCTGCGGAGCGGGCTTCTGGCTTTGACCGACGTTCTGGATCGTCCACTGCGGTTGTTGCTGTTGCGCGAAAGCGGAAGCAGCGACGGTCAATGCGATAAGCGGCAGCAGTTTCTTCACGTTTATCTCCTTCTTCGGTCTTCGGTAAAAACACATGCCGGACACCCGCGATGCCGATGCCGGCGAGAGCTACGAAAATGTCGAATCGCCTGTTTCGCGCCGGGGTTCCGGCGATAGCGCAACGGCTTGTCAAGTTGCCTTGCGAAACGTGTCGAGACGTTCCCCGGTACATCCGGCGGCGTCCGACGAGGCGCTTGCCCTGATCGCTGGTCTTGCGACGTGGCATGGAAGGCCGCTTCGCGACGAGGTCGCGGCGCGGCGGGTGACGAGATCGGCACGGGCGGAGCCGGCACGACCGGACTGCTGGAGCGAGGTGGCCGCCAGGGCCGTCCGCCTACGCCGCGGTTCTATGACCGCTGGCGTAGTGTGCGTGCTGAGCGGTGGCCCCATCGCATTTGCCTTCATGATGGCGCAAAACGCCGCCGAAATCTGTTAAGCAGATTTAAATTCGTGACGGATTGTGACAGCGGTGGCGTCGCCGCGAGCCTGGCGGATCGCTCCGACCTGCGTTCGTCGAGGCCGTGGAGGTCGTCAACCGGGCCGCGCGATGCGCTTTCGCGAGCGCGTGGCGCGCGCCAGGCGGATGCCGTGGAAGCGTTCGCGCTTGTGCACTTCGTCGAAGTGGCGCAGCGCCGGTTTCACCAGATCGCTGCGCGCGACCAGGCCGACGAGCCGCGGCGAGGCCTCGTCCGCGATCACCGGCAGCCGTTCCAGCCCATGCACGGCGAGCCGCGTCGCGACCAGCCGGCAGGTCTCGCGCGTCAGCGCCCAGGGGCCGCGCGAGACGCCGCGCAGCGCTTCGCCGACGCCGGCGTGCGGGCCGTGCTCGGCGTCGAGCCGTTCGAGCGCGGTGCGGTCGAGCATGGCCACGAGCCGGCCGTCGCGCAGCACCGGGTACGCGCGATGCTTCTGGTCCGCGCCGAAGCAGAGCGCGCGCGCGAAGCCGGCCACCGCGCAGGCCAGCGCCACCGGCAGGAAACTGCGCGGGCGCCATTCGAACAGCAGCAGCTCGACGGCCAGCAGCACCGCCGCGACCGGCGTGCCGAACACGGCGGCGCCCGCCACCAGCAGCGTCTTGCGCTCGGCGGCCGTCACCTTGAAGCATTGCGCGATCAGCGAGCCGAGCGCGCCGCCCGTCATGATGATCGGCCCTTCCGCGCCGAACGGCCCGCCGCTGCCGATCACGATGCCCGACGAGAGCGGCTTGAGTATCGCCACCTTCGGCGACATGCGGCTCTTGCCGGACAGGATCGCCTCGATCGCCTCGGGAATGCCGTGGCCGCGGATCTTCTCCGAACCGAAGCGCGCCATCAGGCCCACGATCAGGCCGCCGATCACCGGCACCGCGATCACCCAGGCGCCGGGCGCGTGGCCGGCCGGCGCGCGGTCGGCGAACGACCAGCGGCCGAAGAAGAACAGGTTCGTGAACAGATGGATCAGGTTCAGCAGCACGACCGCCGCGAGCGTGCTGGTCACGCCGATCGCGGCGGCGAGCACGGCGATGCGGGGCAGGCGGAGGTTCGGCGCGAAATCGCGCTGGTGCGGCGCGACGGGATGCATGATGGTCGGGGGACGAAGAGCGAGGAAACGGGGCTAATAGTCGATCTGCGGCACCTGGAACGTGCCGCGCAGCGATTTGATCTCGGCGCGATGCAGCGCGGCGAGCCGCGCCAGCACCGTCTCGCCGGCCTTCAGCAGATGGACTTCCACCTGGCGCCGGTCGCTCGCGCTGGGCCGGCGCTTGACGAGCCCGGCCGCCTCGCAGCGCGAGACCAGCGCGACCACGCCGTGGTGCTGCGCCTGCAGCCGTTCGGCCAGCTCGCCGATGGTGGCCCATTCACGTGCCGGGTAGCCCTTGATGTGCAGCAGCATCAGGTATTGCAGCGGCGTCACGCCCTCGCTCTGCGCCGCGCGCTCGGAGAAGCGCTCGAAGCGACGCATTTGATAGCGGAACTCGGACAGTTGTTCGAAATCGGATTTCTGCAGGAGTTGGGTCGAGTCGGTCATCATGATTCCAGGTCTGGCGGAATCGATTAATATATCATGTCGTGATATATGTGGCCGTGAAACAGCGGAAATATTGAGGTTTCGCATCGTGTCCGCCGGGCGCGGCTCAGGCCGCCCGGCGCTCCCGCGTGCCCCGATACAGCCCGGCGATCAGGTCGGCCTGCGTGACGAGCCCGACCACCTGCTCGCCCGCGTCGACCACCACGATCACCGGCTCGCCCGCCTCGGCGAACAGCGGCACGAGATCGGTGATCGGCTCGGTGGACAGGATACTCGGTGCGCCCGCCACGATCGCATCGGCGATCGGCGGATCGTGTCGCGCATCAACGATCGGGCTGGCGTGTCGGGCGGCTGGCCGCTGCGCCGCCGCGGCCAGCGGCGCGAGCCGCGCGCGCGTGACGACGCCGAGCACGCGACGCGCCGCGTCGACCACCGGCAGCGCGTCGGTGCGCAGCCGGTCGAGCAGCGCGAGCGCGGCCGAGACGCGCGTGGCGGCGTCGAGCCCGACGCGCGGATGCGCGACCAGATCGGCGCAGCTCAGCGCGCCGAACGAGCGCGCGTAGGCGTGCAGTTCGGTTTCGCGCAGCAGCGCGTCGAGATCGTCGGTCGAGACGTCGAGCCATTCGGTCCGGCGTGCGAGCACCGCCTCCAGATCCTCGCGCGAGAAGCCGCGCGCGGGCGGCCGGTCGGCCTCGCGCGGGGCCGCGGCGCGGTGGGGATAACGGTGGCCCGTCAGCGCGTGATAGCCGAGCGCGGCGGCCAGCAGCGCCGCCGACTGCAGCGCGATCGGCTCGAACACGAAACCGAAGCCGAGCGCGTGGACGGACGGCCCGCCCACCACGGCCGTCAGCGCCACCGCGCCGGACGGCGGGTGGACGCAGCGCAGCGCCAGCATCGCGCCGACCGAGCAGGCGATCGCGAGCGAGGCGGCCGCGACCGGCGACGGAATCCACCGCGCGCAGGCCACGCCCACCACCGCCGACACCAGGTTGCCGCCGATCAGCGGCCACGGCTGCGCGAGCGGGCTGGCCGGCACCGCGAACAGCAGCACCGCCGACGCGCCCATCGGCGCGACCAGCAGCGGCACCGCGTCGGGGATGCCCGGCAGCACGCGCATCGCGAGGCCCACGCAGGCGATGCCGAGCAGCGCGCCGAGGCACGAGCGCAGCCGTTCGCGCGAGCTGAGCACGACCGGGGCCGGCGCGAAACCGAGCAGCCAGGCGCGCAGGCGGGCGGCGAACGACAGGAGGGAGTGCGACGGCAGCGGCGACATGAGCGGATCTGGGGTGCGACGATCGGATGGTCGGGAATTATATCGCAACATGATATTTATCACGGTGCATCCCTGCATTGCGTGTAAAGGCGTGCGATTTCAAACGAGCGTTCGACCGATCATCGGCGTACAATTCGCCGCAGCCCCGATTGCTTCAAATCAAATTCGAATCCGACAAGATGCCGCGCGCGATGCCGATCCCCAGCCCAGCTTCCGGCCCGGATCGCGTGTCTGCCGCCTGCGCCGCCAGGCCCCGAGGGGCCGCGGCATCGCCAGTTCCTCCGTATCCCTGATCCCCCATGGACATGCTCGAAAACATGCGGCTGTTCGTGCGCGTCGTCGAGGCCGGCAGCTTCACCGCCGTTGCCAAGGAAATCGCCGCCACGACCGCGCAGGTGTCGCGTGCCGTCTCGAATCTCGAGGCCCACGTGCAGACGCGCCTGCTGCACCGCACCACCCGCCACCTCGGTCTGACGGAAAGCGGACAGCGCTATTTCGAACGATCGAAGTCGATCCTGGCCGAGATCGACCACGCCAACGCCGAGGCGCGCAACGCCTTGCTGAAGCCGAGCGGGCGGATGCGCATCCATGCGATGACGGGACTCGGGCAGAGCCACGTGGTGCCGGCCGTGGCGCGTTATCAGGAAGACAACCCCGAGGTGTCGATCGAGCTGACGCTCGCGCAGCGCATGCCGAACCTGGTGGAAGAGGGCTACGACGTGTCGATCGTCACGGCCTCGCAGCTGCCCGATTCCGGCTACGTCGCGCAGACCTGCGGCGAGAGCTGCAGCGTGCTGGTGGCCTCGCGCGATTACCTGGCGCGCCACGGCGTGCCGAAGACGCCCGACGACCTGCTGAAACACATCTGCCTGCGGCTCGACACGCCGTCGTCGCCGGGCGGCGAATGGCGGCTCGAGAGCGACGACGGCGACGAGCGGCGCTTCGAGCTGCCGACCTCGCCGTTCCAGGTCAACGTGCCCGACGCGCTCGCCGTGGCGCTGCGCCTCGGCCGCGGCATCGGTTCGATCGCGCTCTACACGGCGCTCGACGACCTGCGCTCCGGCAGGCTGGTGCGTGTGCTGCCGAACTACCGGCTGCATACGATCCACGTCTATGCGGTGTATGCGACGCGCCGCTATCTCGACGCGAAGACGCGGACCTTCCTCGACCATCTGCGCACGACGCTCACGCCGGCGCTCGCCAACGATCTGGTCGAACTGGCGCGGCTGGCCGGCACGGTGCCGGCCAGCGCCTGAGCGCGCATCGAGTCAAGGGGAGCCGTGCCCGCCGGCACGGCAGATGAGGGGGCGGGCGTCGCCAACGGCTCGCCCGGTGCATCGCGCGCATCGCGCCGGCCGCACACGTGGCGCAGGCGCTTGGCGCCGCCGTCCGGCGCGCGGGACCGGCCGCGATCCGCCGGAATCGGCGCGCAACCTTCCCGTGCCGGCGCGCGGTCGTCAGCGCGTGACCGGGTGGGCGACTTAGTGCGTGACTTAGTGCGTGACCGACAGGAACAGGTAGGCGGCGAACAGCGAGAGGTGGACCACGCCCTGCAGCACGGTGGTGCGGCCCGCGCTCAGCGTCAGCGTGCTGACCAGCAGCGTGAGCGAGAGCAGTACCGTTTCCATCGAGCCGATGCCGAGCGTGAGCGGCTGGCCGGTCCAGATGAACACGATGGCCACGGTCGGGATCGTCAAGCCGATGCTCGCGAGCGCCGAGCCGAGCGCGAGGTTGAGACTCGTCTGCAGGCGGTTCGCGCGCGCCGCGCCGACCGCCGCGAGCCCTTCGGGCAGCAGCACCAGCGCCGCGATCACGATGCCCACCGCCGCCTCGGGCGCGCCCAGGCGCGCCACGCCGCGTTCGACGGCTGGCGACAGCAGCTTCGCGAGCAGCACCACCGCCACCAGCGCGATCAGCAGGAACGCCACGCTCGTCAGCGCGACGCGTGCCGTGGGCGGCGCCGCGTGGATCGATTCGTCGGCGCTTTCGGCCACCAGGAAGTAATCGCGGTGGCGCACCGTCTGCACGAACACGAACACGCCGTAGAGCACCAGCGAGGAGACCCCCGCGAAGGCCAGCTGCGAGGTGGAGAACTGCGGGCCGGGCGCCGCGTTCAGGTAGTTCGGCATCACCAGCGAGAGCACCGACAGCGAGGCCAGCACCGCCAGCGACTTGCTCGCGCCGCGCCCCTGGAAATCCTGTTCGCCGTGCTTCCAGCCGCCCGTCAGCAGGCAAAGCCCGACGATGCCGTTGCAGACGATCATCACCGCCGCGAACACCGTGTCGCGCGCGAGGCCCGCTTTCTCGGGGCCCGCCGACAGCATCACCGAGACGATCAACGCCACCTCGATCACCGTCACCGCGACGGCCAGCACCAGCGTGCCGAACGGCTCGCCGACGCGATGCGCGACCACCTCGGCGTGATGCACGGCGGCGAACACCGAGCCGGCCAGCGCGAGCGCGACCAGCGTGATCGCGAGCCACTCGAACGGGATGAAGCCCGCCAGCGCGAGTACCAGCCAGGCCACGATCGGGGCCACGAGCGTCCAGCGGGGCAAGGCTTGCGAGGAGTTCGGCATCGGCGGTCCTGGGTTGCTTTGTTGATCGGGAGTTCCGTCCCGGCGCTCGGCCCGGGCGGGTGCGCGCGTGCCCGATTCTAGCAGGCGGGCGGGGCGTTCCAGCCCAGCGGGCGGTTGCCGTGCGTCGATACGGCGGCCCGCCTGGCGGCACATGAAAGGGCCGGTAAAGGCATGCATGAACGGCGATGTCGGCATGCGGCGTGCCGGGCCCGTCATCGATTCGTTCGCGCCGCCGCCGCGAGCGTGAACGGCTGCACTACAATGGCGCCGGCCCGATCCCGTCCGCGTGCCCGGACGCCGTCGTCTTTCTTTTTCGACCGATGATCCTCCACCGCCTGATTTCCGAAATCCTGTTCGGCTTCACCGGCCTGATGGGCATCCTCAATCCGTTCGGGATCGCGTTCCTGTTCCTCGAACGCACCGATTCCCTCAACGAGCGCCAGCGCGCCGCGCTCGCGCGCAAGGTGGCGATCAACGCGTTCATCGTGCTGATGGTGGCGTTTTTCCTCGGCACGCCGGTGCTGCACTTCTTCGGCATCTCGATGGAGGCGCTGCGCATCGGCGGCGGCTTCGCGGTGGCCGTGTCCGGCTGGCAGATGCTGAACGCGCCGGACGTGCCGGGCGGCGAGGCCGAGGTCAAGCCGCTCAACCCGCACAACGTGATGTCGCGCGCCTTCTTCCCGCTGACGATTCCGCTGACGGTCGGGCCGGGCTCGGTCGCCACCGCGATCGCGCTGAACGCGAACCGCACCCACAAGCTCTCCGAGTTCCTGATGTCGAGCATCGTCTCGGTGGCCGTGTCGGCGCTGGCCGCGCTCGTGATCTGGCAGACCTACAGCCGTGCCGAGGTGCTCGCCCGCTACCTCGGCGCCGAGGGTACCAAGGTCGCGCAGCGCGTGTCGGCGTTCCTGCTGCTGTGCGTGGGCGTGCAGATCATGCTGACCGGCTTCTCCGCGTTCCTTCAGCCGCTGGCCGATCAGGCGAAGTAAGAGGCGGCGCGGGCCTCGCCTGACGCTCAGGCACCGGTTGCCGCGCGCAGCGGATAGGTGAATAGCGCGAAATGCACGAGGTCGAGGCCGGCGTGGGCGATCCAGGCCGCGCGCAGGCCGCCGAAGCGGTAGGCGAGGCCGTAGCCGAGGCCCGACAGCGTGGCCAGCGCGACGAACGCGGCGCCGCCCGGCGCATGGGCCGCGCCGAACACGAGCGAGGCCACGAGCAGCGCGAGCCACTGGCCGCCCGGGGCGCGCGCGAGGCCGATCTCGAGGCCGCGCTGGAGCCAGCCGCGAAACAGCGCCTCCTCGGCGAGCGCGACGATCAGCAGGTTGTTGGCGAGCCAGAGCCAGCCGGCCGCCGGCCATTTCGGCGCCCAGCCCACCGCGCCGAGCGCGGCCGCCAGCGCGAGGCAGACCAGCGCCGTGCCGAGCGCGGCCGCCGCGCCGATCGGCAGCGACTTGCTCCAGCGCACCGGCCGCACCGCCGACGGCAGCACCCACGGCAGCCAGAAGCCGACCAGCGCCTTGTCGGCGTTCAGATACATCGTGAACGGAACCGCGTCCGGCGTGAAACGGATCGCGGCGATCACGCGCGGGTTGTGGAAGCCGGGCAGCAGGTGCAGCGAGAGCGCCACGGCCAGGATCGTGAACAGCACGCCGCCGGCGATGCGCAGCGGCCAGACGCGACCCGGACGGATCGCCCAGGCGGCCAGCGCCAGGCCCGCGAGCGGGGCGAGTGCGAGGGGAGCGAGCTGGCCGGCCGCGAACGCGGCGGCGTAGCCGATCACGGCCAGCGCGAGGCTGGCCGGGCGCAGGCGGGGCCACCAGACTAGCAGCGCGGCGGCGAAGATCGCGGCCCAGGGCAGCAGCGGCGGGAGGTTGGACATATCGGGGAGCGATGAAGCCGACGGGCGCACATCATAGCTTGGGTGGAGGGGTGGTGCGTTGGTGTCGGGGAGGTGAAAGGGAGGCGGGGACGGCTAGACAGGGCTGCCCGCATCGGTCGTGGCGGCCGGGATTCAAGGCGTCGCCGGATCGCGCGCATGGCTCGCGTGGGTACCGCGCCCGCTTGCCTGCCGCCGGGATTTTTGAGATGGTTCAATCGAGTGTTTTTCAACCAACAGCCAGGTCGCGATACGCATGAGCGAAAGCGTTCAACGAATCCAGATACGACAACCGTCCCTCCACGATTTGCACGGGCTGTTGGCGTGTCGAAATACGGGCTTGTCGCCCGATTCGCCCGACCTCATGTCCGAGGACGCTGCGACGCGTCTGCTCGAGGAGCAGGCGTTGAAAACGGATGCCGATCCCGGCTGGCGCATGTTCACGATTTGCCGCGATGGCCACGATGACATGATCGGCGAGGTCGGCGGATTCGT
The DNA here is from genome assembly GCF_001411805.1 of Burkholderia plantarii. NCBI lineage: Bacteria > Pseudomonadati > Pseudomonadota > Betaproteobacteria > Burkholderiales > Burkholderiaceae > Burkholderia > Burkholderia plantarii. The sequence continues at coordinate 1,757,709 of NZ_CP007213.1, forward strand.
TCATGCGGGAGACACCCCCGTGATCGATATCGGGTGGTGGCTGGCCGCGCCGTTTCGAGGAAACGGCTATGCCACCGAGGCGGCGCGACGGCTGCTGGTCTGGTGTTTCGACGTCCGCCACGCCAGCGAGGTCACGGCGCACTGCCTGGCCAAAAACACGGCGTCGAGAAAAATAGCCGAGAGACTTGGCATGCGTGAGAGCGGACGGAAACCTGTCGGGACGGACGGGGCGCAAGAGGTGGCGTTCGTGTTGAGTCGGGACGCGTGGGGTCGGCGCAATGGCTGAGCGGCGATTCAACGATGCCGTTCGGCGTGGCGGCTGGCGATGGCGGGCCAGGCATGCTTGCCTGCAACGCACCGCCGAACCGGCGTGCCGCTGCCGCGTTTTCATGCGCGGCAAGGCGCGTCACGCGTCACGCGCCGGCGGCGCGGGCCGCGTTCGGGCGGCCGCCTGGAATCCCGCGCACGGGCACGCGCAATCGCTCACCCGAACCCGCCGCGCCGCGCCGCGTCGTGCGACCCGCCTTACTCCGGCTTCGCCCCGACCGTGAACGCGAACGACGCGATGCCGTCCACGCCGCCTTCCACGCGATCGCCCGGTTGCAGCGCCGCGACGCCGGCCGGCGTACCGGTGAAGATCAGGTCGCCCGGCTGCAGTTCGATCGATTGCGACACATACGCGATGATGTCCGGCACCGGCCAGATCATGTCGGCCAGGTCGCCTTGCTGGCGCGCCTCGCCGTTCACCGACAGCCAGATCCGGCCGCCCTTCGGATGCCCGACCTCCGCCGCCGGGTAGAGCGGCGTGACCGGCCCCGACGCGTCGAAGCCCTTGGCCCAGTCCCACGGGCGGCCGAGCTTCTTCGCCTCGGCCTGCAGGTCGCGGCGCGTGAGATCGACGCCCACGCCGTAGCCCCAGACGTGCTCGAGCGCCTGGGCCGGGTCGATGTTCTTGCCGCCCTGGCCCACCGCGATCACGAGTTCGATCTCGTGGTGCAGGTCCGAGGTCAGCGGCGGGTAGGGAATGGTGCCTTCGGCCGGCACCACGGCGTCGGCCGGCTTCGAGAAGAAGAACGGCGGCTCGCGGGTCGGATCGGCGCCCATTTCGCGGGCGTGCTCGGCGTAGTTGCGGCCGACGCAGAACACGCGGCGCAGCGGAAAGCGCGCCGACGAACCGGCGATCGCGACGCTGGCGACGGCGGGCGGCTGGATGGCATAGGAAGCGGAATGATCGGTCATGTCGGAACTCGGGTCGAAGACGGGGAAGCGGAACCAGGCGGCCGTGGCGACACGGCCCGATGACAAGATAACAAGCGCGGCCGTGCCGGGATGCGACTCAGCTGTCGACATTCTGGACAAATCTACGCTGCCTGCCTACCGGCGCCATCGCGGCGGGGGGCGGCTTGGTTCGCGGCCAGCGCTTTCTCCCGCCGTTTCAACCTGCCGCTGCGTCCCGCTGTTGTTGTCTTGGCGTTCGCCGCCGGCCTCGGGCAGGCCGTTTTCGACCGGATCAGCCGCCGCTGGCGCCTCGGCTTCGGCGTCCTCGCCCCCGGCGGCGAAGCCCGCCGCGTCGTCGCCCAGCGCCGGCCCGGCCGCCACCATCCCCGCACCACTCGCCGCGCTCAGCGCCCCGGCCACGTTCGCCGACGCGCCACGCGGCGCGCCGGCCTCGCCGTTCGCCTCGCGATAGTCCTTCGGCGACATCCCCACGCAGGCCCGGAAGCGACGCGAGAAATAGCCCTCGTCACGAAACCCGACCTCGTGCGCGATCTCGGCGATGCGCCGCGTGGTATGCGCTAGCAGCGACTGCGCGAGCGCGATGCGGCGCCCGGTGACGAGTTCGGTAAACGTGCTGCCGGTCTCCTTGCGGATCAGGTGGGCAAGATAGTTCGGCGACAGGAACGCGGCCTCGGCGGTGCCGGTCAGCGTGAGTTCGCCGCTCGTCAGGTTGGCGCGGATGTGGCGCATCACGCGCGCGAGCGCGTCGCGCCGGCCGGCCTTCTGCGCGCCGTGGCTGTGCGCGAGCCGGCCGAGCGCGCCGGCGTACAGCGTGCTGACCAGGCCGATCAGCTGCAGCAGGTAGCCGCGCAGCAGCGTGGCCGAGCCGAAGCCGCGCTCGCGGTCGGTATCGAGCATGCGCTGGGCCAGGCGTCGCGCGTCGTCGAACGCGTCACCGGTCAGGATGTAGTCGAGCCGCTCCTGGAAGCGGAACGGCGCGAGTTCCGGCACGCGCTGCACGGGCACCTCGTCCAGGTCGAGCGGATCGACGTCGAGATCGGCGCGCAGGAACGTCTGCGAGAAGTTGATGACGATGAAGTGCGCGCCGGGCGGGTGCGGGATCAGGTGCTCGCGAAACGGCAGGATGAACGCCAGCGCGCCGCGCGGAAACGGCCGCGTCACGCCGCCGATGCGCTGCTCGGTGTCGCCGCCGAGGTTGAACTGGATCTGGAAATACGCGTGCCGGTGCGGCTCGGTGATCGGCTGCCGGGTGGTCTGGTCGCGAACGTAGAAATCGAGGCGGTCGCTGCGCTCGGGCATCGCGTAGGTGCGCGGCTGCGGATTGGCTGGCATGGCGGTGAAGCGGGGTCTTGCTGGTCGAGCCGGGATGGTACAGCGGTTGGGGCGGAGGGTGTCACGGATCGTTCGCAATGACATGAAATGTTTTTGTTGTTGTTTATAATAATCATTCTCATTTAGATGAAGAGGCCCGGCGTGAGCGTCGGAAGAAGGTTCGATGTCGGCCAATCCACTGCTTCAACACCGCGAAATCGATGCGCTCTACAGCGGCCATCATGCCTGGCTGCAGCGCTGGCTGTGCCGCCGGCTCGGCTGCGCGCATCGCGCGGCCGACCTCGCGCATGACACGTTCATGCGGCTGCTGGCCCGCGAGGAGCCGATCGGCGCCGACGAGCCGCGCGCGTTCCTGACCACCGTCGCGCAGCGCGTGCTCTACAACCACTGGCGCCGCGAGCGCATCGAGCAGGCCTATCTCGACGCGCTGGCCGCGCAGCCCGAGCCCTATGCGCCGTCGCCCGAGACGCGCGCGCTGCTGCTCGAGACGCTGGTCGAGATCGACCGGCTGCTCGACGGCCTGCCGGTGGCCGCCAGGCGCGCGTTCCTGCTCTCGCAGCTCGACGGGCTCTCGCAGGCCGAGATCGCCGCCGAGCTTGGCGTGTCGTTGTCCACGGTCAAGCGCCACCTGACGCGCGCCGCCGCCCGGTGTTTCTTCGCGATGGCGCTCTGATCTCATGCAATCCGAACCGAACCCGGCGATTCCGCCGGAAGTCGCGCAGCGCGCCGTGCAATGGTGGGTGGAAATGCAGGGCGCCGGTGCCGCCGCCGATGCGGCGGCCCGCGCGGGCCTGGCCCGCTGGCGCGCCGAACATCCGCTGCACGACGCCGCGTGGCGCCATATCGAAACCGTGCAGGGGCGCTTCACGCAGCTGGCCGCCGGGCTCGACGCCGGCGCCGCGCGCGCCGCGCTGCTGCCGGCGCGCTCGCCGAAGCGGCGCGCCGCGATCAAGGCGCTGGCGCTGCTGGTGTTCGCGGGCGGCGGCGTCTGGACGCTCGATCCGGCGCGGCAGTGGGCCGTCTGGACCGCCGACGCGCGTACCGCCGTGGGCGAGCGGCGCCGCATGACGCTGGCCGACGGCACCGAGGTGGTGCTCAACACCGACAGCGCGATCGACGTGCGGTTCGACGCGAGCACGCGCCGGATCGTGCTGCTGCGCGGCGAGATCATGGTGACGAGCGGCCACGAACGGCGCCTGCCGGCGCGCCCGCTGGTGGTGGCCGCCGCGCCGGGCGAACTGACGCCGCTCGGCACGCGCTTCGGCGTGCGGCTCGACGGCGCCGTGCTGCGCGTGGGCGTGTTCGAGGGGGCCGTGCGCGCGCAGCCGGGCGAGCCCGGCGCGGCGTCGCGCGTGATCGCGGCCGGCCGGCGCGCGGCCGTCACGCTCACGGCGGTCAGCGAGCCGCAGCCGCTCGGCGCCTACGCCGGCAGCTGGACCGACGGGACGCTGGTGGCGTCGAGGCTGCGCCTGGGCGACCTCGTCGCCGAACTGGCGCGCTACCGGCACGGCTACCTGCAGTGCGATCCGGCCGTGGCCGGCCTTCGCGTGTCGGGCAGCTATCCGCTCGACGACGCCGACCGCGTGTTCGAAACGCTGCGCGCGACGCTGCCGATCGACGTCGAATCCTTCACGCGCTACTGGGTGCGGATCGTGCCGTCGCGCGCCTGAACGGGCCGCCGCGCGACACCGGCGGCCGGTGCCGGCCGATCCCGACCGCGCCCGACGGCCGTCGCCCGTGGCCCTCCGGTCGATCCCGCCATCCGTCTCTCCCTCCACTTCGCAAATTATTTTCGAGAAAACCTGAGCTGTTTTGCCTCGCTCGCGTGACAGGGAACAGGAAAGCCACTCTCTTTGCCCTCGTCTCCGATTCTCCGATCATGCAACCGACCCGTACCGCCCGGCCGCCGCGCCGTTCCCCCGTTTTCTCCCCGAGCGGCGCGCCCGATTTCGCCGCGCTGGTGCCACGGCGCGTGGTCGGCCGGCTCGCGGCCGCCGCGTTGCTGACGGCGCTGGTGCCGCCCGTCGCGACGGCCGCCGATGCGGGCGCCGGCGCGGGCGCCCGGTCCGGCGCACCCGTCGCCGCGCCGCGCGGCTACGAGATTCCGGCCGGCCCGCTGGAGGGCGCGCTGAACCGCTTCGGCCACGAGGCCGGCATCCTGCTCGCGTTCCCGGCCGATCAGGTGGCCGGCCTGCGCAGCCCGGGGCTGCATGGCCGCTTCGAGGTCCGCCAGGCGCTCGACCAGCTGCTGTCGGGCAGCGGCCTGAGCGCGGTGCGCCAGCCGGGCGGCGGCTACACGCTGATGCATGCCGAGGGGGCCGCGGCCGACGCGGCGCCGCTGCCGGCCACCGCGCTCACCACCATCGTCGTCGAGCGCCAGGCGGTGAAGGCCGACAGCTACCGGCCGCAACGCGAGGCGAACGTCACGCGCTCGAACGAGCCGGTGCTCGACACGGCGCAGGCCGTCGACATCGTGCCGGCCCAGGTGCTGCGCGACCAGAAACCGCGCAACCTCGACGACGCGCTCGCCAACGTCAGCGGCATCACGCAGGGCAACACGCTGGCCGGCACGCAGGACGCGATCATGAAGCGCGGCTTCGGCGACAACCGCGACGGCTCGATCATGCGCAACGGCATGCCGGTGGTGCAGGGCCGCGCGCTGAACGCCACCGCCGACAGCGTCGAGGTGCTGAAGGGGCCGACCTCGCTGCTGTACGGGATCATGGACCCGGGCGGCGTGATCAACGTGGTCAGCAAGGTGCCGCAACTGGTGCGCTCGAACACGGTGTCGGTGACGGGCGAGACCTACGGGCACGGCAGGAACGGCGGCGACATGATGCTCGACCTGACCGGCCCGATCGGCGACACCCGGCTGGCCTACCGGCTGATCGTCGATCATTCGGACGAGCCGTACTGGCGCAACTTCGGCACCAGCCGCGAGACGCTGGTGGCGCCGTCGCTGGCCTGGTACGGCCGCGACACGCAGGTGGTGCTGTCCTACGAGCATCGCGACTTCCTCTATCCGTTCGATCGCGGCACGGCGCTCGACCCGCGCACCAACGCGCCGCTCGCGATTCCCGCGCGCGAGCGGCTGGACGAGCCCTGGAACAACATGGTCGGCGCCTCGAACCTGTTCCAGCTCTCGGCCGACCACCAGTTCAATTCGGACTGGAGCGTCCACCTGGGCTACAGCGACAACCGAGAGACCTACGACGCGAACCAGGTGCGCATCACCGGCGTGAACACGGCCACCGGCACGCTCACGCGCAGCGACGACGCCACCCACGGCGCCCTGAGCACCGACAGCTACGGCGTGGCCTACGTGAACGGCAAGCTGCGGCTGGCCGGCATGCAGCACGACCTGCAGTTCGGCGTGGACAGCGAATACCGCCGCATCTATCGCGCCGACCTGCTGCGCCAGGCCGTGTCCACGCCGTTCAGCTACCTGAACCCGGTGTACGACCTGATCTCGCCGTCCTCCACGGTGTCGCCGCCCGACAGCGACCAGACCGACAAGCTGCACAGCCTCGGCCTGTTCGCGCAGGACGCGATTCACCTGACCGACAAGTGGATCGTGAGCGGCGGGGTGCGCTTCATGCGCTTCAGCCAGGTGGCCGGCAAGGGCCGCCCGTTCGTCGCCAACACCGATCTCGACGGCACCAAGTGGCTGCCGCGCGCCGGCATCGTCTACAAGGCCAGCAACACGTTCTCGCTGTACGGCAGCTATTCGAAATCGCTGAAGCCGACCTCGTCGATCGCGGTGCTCTCGTCGGGCTACGTGATCGACGGCGCCACGCCGCCCGAGCAGTCCACCGCCTACGAGGTGGGCGCGAAGCTCGACATGCCCGGCGGCATGACCGGCACGCTCGCGCTGTTCGACATCGACAAGAAGGACGTGCTGGTCTCGCAGTTCAACGACGTGACCAAGCTGACCGACTGGCGCACCTCGGGCCGGGCGCGCTCGCGCGGCGTGGAGCTCGACGTGTCGGGCCGGATCGGCGCGCACCTGGACCTGATCGCGAGCTACGCCTACATCGACGCCAAGACCACCGAGGATCCGCTCTACGCCGGCAACCGGCTCTGGAACGTGGCGCGCAACACGGCGTCGCTGTCGGCCGTCTACGACGTCGGCACGCTGTTCGGCGGCGACGACCTGCGCATCGGCGGCGCCACCCACTACGTGGGCGCGCGGCCCGGTGACTCGGCCAACAGCTTCACGCTGCCGTCCTACCTGCTGTTCGACACGTTCGCCACCTACGACACGCGGATCGGCAAGCAGAACCTGTCGTTCCAGCTCAACGTGAAGAACCTGTTCAACCGCACCTACTACCCGTCGAGCGCGAACCGCTATTTCGTGGCGATCGGCGACGCGCGGCAGGTGCTGCTGACCACCACGCTGCAATTCTGATCCGGAGCCCGTGATGAAGACGTTCGGGCAAGACGGGGCGGCGCGGGGCCGCGCGGTCGAGGACGGCGCGATGGAGCCGGCCGCCGGCTCGCGCGAGGCCGGCGCGGCGCACGACGCGCGGCGCCGCTCGTGGCTGCGCGCGGCGGCGGGCGCGGTGGCCTGCGGGCTCGGGGGCGTGGTGGCCGCCGGTGGTGCGCGGGCTGCGGAGGCGGCGCGGGGCGGCACCGCGCGCGTGACGCTGCTGGCGCAGCTCGGCGGCCCCGATCTCGCCGTCGATCAGCGCATTGCCGCGCATCTCGGCGAGCGCGGCTACGCGGTGCGGCTGGTCGATCAGGCCGCGCCCGTGTCGGTGGCGGCCGACGCCGATCTCGTGATGATCTCGTCCACGGTGTCGGCCAAGGCGGTGCTGGCCGGCTGGCGCCACCTCGCCACCCCGCTCGTCACCTGGGAGAACGACCTGCTCGACGATCTCGCGATGACGGGCAAGCGCCACGATGTCGATTTCGGCGAGACCGGCCAGGAGCGCCATCTGTGGCTCGTGAACGCGCCGCATCCGATCGCGGCGGGGCTGCCGGCCGGCACCACCGACGTGTACGGCAAGCAGGCGCCGATGAGCTGGGGCAAGCCCGGCCTCGGCGCGTCGATCATCGCCACCGTCTACGGCCAGCCGGAAAAGGCGGCGATCTTCGCCTACGAGCGCGGCGCGACGATGGACTACGAAGCGCTCGCGCCGGCGCGCCGCGTGATGCTGTTCCTCGACAACGATACGTTCCCGAACCTGTCGACGGCCGGCGTCGCGCTGTTCGACGCGGCTGTCGATTGGGCCGTGGGGCGGCGCTGATGGAGGCGGCGGCGCGGTGAACGCGGCGCCGGACGGCGAGCAGACCATGTTCGGCGGCGCGAATCGACGGCCGAGGCCCGACGATTGGTTTGTCGCGGCCGCCTTCGTCGGGCGCGGCCGCCGGTCCGCTCAGCGTGCGCCGGCCCTGGCCGGCGATGCCGCCGGCAGCTCCTTGCCGGCCGGCGCATCCGACGGCATCGGCGCGCCCACCGTCGCTGTCGTCGCCGTCGCTGCCGCCGTGTCGGCAGCCGCTGCCGTATCGGACGCGGCGGTGCTGGCCGCCGCGGCGGCGGCCGCCTCGTCCTCCCACCCCCCGCCCAGCGCCAGGAACAAACGCACCTGGTCGGCCGCGACCTGGCCTTCCACGGCGGCGACCTGTGCCTGCACGCTGGTCAGCGTGCGCGTCGCGTCGAGATCGGAGATGAACGATTCGCGGCCCGCCGTGTAGAGCCGGTGCGTTTCGTCGGCCGAATCGCGCGCCGACTGGTACGCGGTGCGCAGCGCGTCGGCGCGCTGCGTATCGGCCGCGTAGGTGGCCAGGCTCGTCTGCGTCTCGCGCAGCGCGTTCAGCACCACGCCGTCGAAATGCGCGAGCGCGCCGCCCGTCGCGGCCTCGGCCTCGCGCACGCGGGCGCGCTGGCCGTTGGCCGGGAAGGTCCAGCTGATCAGCGGGCCGAATGCCCAGCGGTTGGTCTCCGACGAGAGCAGGTCGCCGAAGATGCCGGTGGTGCCCACCGAGGCGCCGAGACTGACCGTCGGATACATCGCGCCCACCGCCACGCCGATCCGCGCGGTGGCCGCCGCCAGCTGGCGCTCGGCCTCGCGCACGTCGGGGCGGCGCCGCAGCAGCGCGGCGCCGTCGCCCACCGGGATCGCCTGCTTCAGGCGCGGCAGCCTGCTGCAGCCGAGCGCGGCGGCCGGCAGCTCGGCCGGCGAGCGCGCCAGCAGCGCGGCCAGCTGGTACTGCGCGACGCGGCGGCGGCCCTCGAAGCGCGGGATGTCGGCGGCGAGCGTCTGCACTTGCGTGACGCCGCGCGTGACGTCGGGCTGGTTGCCGCGCCCGGCGTCGCGCAGCCGCCGCGAGAGCGCGACGCGCTGCTTCTGCAGGTCGAGCGACTGCTTCGCGATCTCGAGTTCCTCGCCCGCCGAGCACGCTTCCACATAGGCGCGCACGACGTCGGCCACCACCGTGATGCGCGCGAGATCGCCGGCCGCCTTCACGGCGTCGCTGTCGGCGCGCGCGGCCTCGACGCCGCGCCGCAGCTTGCCGAACAGGTCGAATTCGTAGGACACGTTGAAGTTGAACGCGCCTTCGTTGACCACCGGCAGCTTGCCCGAGAGCAGGTATTGTTCGGCCGACTCCTGGGCGCGCTGCGCGCCGCCCTCGAAGTTGCCGCCGAAGCCGCCCTGCGCGTTCGCGACGTCGAGCGCCGCGCGCGAGCGCGCCAGGTTCGCCGCCGCCACGCGCAGGTCGGTGTTCGAGCCGAGCGCCTGCTGCACGAGGCCGTCGAGCACGGGGTCGTCGTAGAGCCGCCACCAGTTGGCGGGGACCGCGTCGTGCGAGACGAGCGCGCCGCCGCTGCCGGCGCCGTCGAGCGGGGCGTTCGCGAGCGGCGCGTTGACGAGCGCCTGCCTCGGCAACTGGTAGTTCGGGCCGACGGTGCTGCAGGCCGTGAGCACGAGCGCGGCCGCGAGCGGCGTGAGGGCGGCGGCGCGGCGCGAGATCGATGCCGATGCCGCCGAAGCCGCCGCGAGCGCGAAGCGGCGCTTCATCGCGCGGCTCCGGCGGAGGCCGCGTGCGATGCCGGCGCCTCCGAGGTACCGGGCGCGCCGGCGACGCTGGCCGTGTCGGTGGCGTTCGTGGCGTGCGCCGTAGCGGATGCCGCCGAAGCGCTCGATGCACCCGACGCCGGGCCGCCAAGCCGGCGCGGCGCCGCGGGCGAGCCCGGCGCGCGCATCGCCACGGTCGCGGTGCGTCCCGCGATCATGCGGAAGTCGTCGGGCACCTCGTCGAGCGAGACGCGCACCGGAATCCGCTGCGCGAGCCGCACCCAACTGAAGGCCGGATTCACGTTCGGCAGCAGGTTCGCGCTCTGCGAGCGGTCGCGGTCCTCGATCGCGGCGACGATGCTCTGCACGTGGCCGCGCAGCGGGCGCGGCTCGCCCATCACGGTGATGTCCACCGGCTGGCCGATATGGATGCCGCTCAGCTTGGTTTCCTCGAAGTAGCCGTCGACGCGGAACGAATGCTGGTCCACCACCGACAGCACCGCGCGGCCGGCCGGCACGTATTCGCCCACGCGCGGCGCGCGGTCGTTCAGGTAGCCGTCCACCGGGCTCACGATGGTGGTGCGCCGCAGGTTCAGCTTCGCGGTATCGACGTTGACCTGCGCGTCGGCCACCGCCGCCTCGCCCTGGTCGACGCGCGTGCGGCTTTCCTCCAGCTGCTCGCTGGCCACCAGGTCGCCGAGCTTCAGGTTGCGCGCGTATTCGCGGCGCGCCTGCGCGAGCGTGGCGCGGCGCTGTTCGAGCGTGGCCTCGGCCAGCCGCAGCGCGAGCGTGTAGCGCGCCTGGTCGATCACGAACAGCACCTCGCCCTGACGCACCGCCTGGTTGTCCACCACGCGCACGTCGGTGATGAGGCCCGACACGTCGGGCGCCACCTGGATCACGTCGGCGCGCACGTGGCCGTCGCGCGTCCATGGCGAGAACATGTAGTAGTTGACGATGCGCCACAGCACGAGGGCCGCGACGACGACGACGATCAGGGTCAGCAGGACCTGCCCCGCCGAGAACCAGGTTCTTTTCACGTTGAGGTAGCCACGAAATGGTGGGAGACGAGCACGACGCCGGCCAGCAGGAACACGTAGATGCCGAGGTCGAAGATCGACCGGTGCCAGACGAAGCGATAGAGGCCGACGCGCGTGAAGATCGCGCGCACGACGATGTTGAGCAGGTAGGCGATCAGCATCAGCACCAGCGGTGCGGGCACGTAGACGCCGAAGATGTCGAGTTCGCCGATCATGGTTGCGCGAGGTTGGGCATAGGAGCGTCGGGTCAGGCCTGCGCGGCCTCGGGCGCGGGCGGTTTCGGCTGCATCAGCACGGGGTTCAGCGACAGCCGCAGGCCCACCAGCGCATGCAGCGCGTCGCGCAGCCCGCGCTGCGGCGCGGCGGCCGGGCGCTCGTCGTGCGGCGGCGGCACGGCGCCGGGGACGGCGTCGGCGTCGGTCCCGGCGCTGGCTGCGTCGGCGGACGCGCCGCCCCGGGCCGGCTGGCGCAGCGACAGGCGGTCGAGCGCCTCCTCGATCGATTCGATCAGCGAGGGCGGTACCGGCTGGCGCGCGTTCGCGTCGGCGCAGGCGGTGAAGTGCGCGTTGACGCCGTCGAGCACGCGGTCGATCGCGGCCGGCATGTCCCCGCCGAGCCGGCGCCGCGAGCGGTGCAGGTCGAGCGCGTTGAGCGCCACGCGCAGGTCGCGGAACGATTCGATCGACGGGTGGCGGTGGTCGTCGGAGGCGGCCAGCCGCGGCAGCAGCTGGGTGACCCGGTCGAGCATCCGCGAGGCGTGGTTGCGCTGGTCGCGGACCGGCTGCGCCGAGGCCGATTTCGCCACGTCCTCCCAGCTCGAGCGCAGCAGCCGCCGCACCGCGAGTTCGGCGCCGAACGGCCGCGTCACGCGGGTCCAGACGAACGCGAACAGCAGCCCCGCCACACCGGCGATGTTGCTGTTCAGGAAGATCAGGAAGTCGGCCTGGTAGGCATCCTGGATGCTGATGAAGGTGGCGGTGTTGACGGCCACCAGCATCGTCACGAGATTGAACTGCGGGCGCGGGATCAGCGTGCCGATCAGGATGAACGGGCCGGCGAACATCACCACCAGCATCGCGAAGTCATGCACGTGCGGCAGCACCAGGAACAGGTAGAGCCCGGCCAGCACCACGCTCGCGCAGGTCGCGGCGAAGAAGCGGAACACCATCGGCGCCGGTTCGTCGAGCGCGGCGAAGAAGCAGCAGGCCACCGCCGCCAGCGTGACCGCGCCGGCGCCGTCGGCCCAGCCCGACGAGATCCACAGCCAGCACGCGAACACGATCGCGCCGCCCGCCGTCAGCGTGGAGAACAGCATCATGCCGCGATCGAAGTAGCGCTCGGTGCCGCCGATCCGCCAGTGCCGGTAGCGCGGCTGCCAGACGCCCGACTCGTCGGCGATCAGCGCGCGCAGCGCGCGGCAGTCCTGCCAGACGTCGATCACCTGGCGCAGCCGCCACAGCGCGTTCGACAGCAGCGCGCCGTCCCAGCGCGTGAGCGCCTCGCCGCGCGGCTGCAGGGCCGCGATCCGCGCGCGCAGCCGGTCGGCCTCCGGCTCGTCGGCGCCGCCGGCGGCATCGGACGCGTTCGGCAGCGGCGCGTCGAACCAGCGGGCCGCGTCGGCCAGCAGCGTCTCCAGCTCGACCGGCAGCTGCTTCAGCTCCTGCATCAGCGCCACCAGCGGATCGGCCAGCGCCGACATCAGCGGCAGGAACAGCTGCATGCGCCCGCGCAGCGCCTCGGCGCGCGCCAGCACGCGCGGCGACGAGTGATCGTAGCCGAGCTGGCTCAGCAGGAATTCGAGCGCCGAGATGGTCGAGGCAAGGCGCTGCCGGCAGGCCGACAGCGCCTTGCCGGCCAGGTGGCCCGACAGCGTTTCGCGGCCGTAGAACGCCGCGTCGCGGAACCACGCGTCGGTGCGCTCGATCAGCGTCGGCGCGAGCCGGTTCGGCAGGATCGCGCTGCCCACCACGCTCGCGCAGACGATGCCGAGCGTGATCTCCTCGGTCCGCGCGATCGCCACGTCGAACACCGTGGTGGGATCGGTCACGGTGGGCAGCGCGATCAGCGGCATCGTGTAGCCGGCCAGCATGAACACGTAGCTGCGCGCGGTGCGATCGGAGATCGCCAGATAGAGCAGGGTGCCGGTCCACAGCGCGACGATCACGCTGAACAGGAACGGCGTCTCGACGAACGGCGGCACCAGCAGGATCGCCGCGGCCGCGCCGAGCGCGGTGCCGAGCGCGCGGTACAGCGCCTTCGAGCGCGTGGCGCCGACGAACGGGTTCGAGACGATGTAGACGCTGGCCATCGCCCAGTACGGGCGCGGCAGCTGGAAGTAGAGGCCGAGATAGAGCGCGAGCATCGACGCGGCGAACGTCTTGGTCGAAAACAGCCAGTCGCGGACCGACGGGTAGGTCATGATGCGGCGTGATCCTGGCCGCCCGCTTCGTTGAAGGCGTTCAACACGCGCAGCGTCGCTTCCAGATCGGCGCGGCTGACCGATTTCAGCACCCTGCCGCGCAGCGCGCGCAGATCCTCTTCCATCTTTTCCGTGACCGCGCGGCCTTCGTCGGTCAGCGTGATCGTCTTCGCGCGGCGGTCGGCGGGATCCTCGTCGCGGCGCGCGAGGCCCGCCGCGCAAAGCTGGTCGAGCAGCCGCACCAGCGACGGCCCCTCGATGCCGACATATTCGGCCAGCGTGACCTGACGCACCGCCTCGCCGAGCCGGCCGGCGATCAGCAGCGGGGTGGCGCAAGCCTCCGACACGTTGTAGGCGGTCAGCACCGAGTCGCTGGTGCGCCGCCACTTGCGCGCGGCGATGGTCAGCGTGCTGCTGACGGCAAGGCGCAGGTCATGCAGATTTGTCATGGCCGGCATGATAGCGGAAATCAATTCGATAGCAAACTAACTTGTTTTCGTCGATGCACGGCGCGATCGCGCGGGCCGAAAAGCGAGCGGGCCGGCGGGCTCGGGCCGCTTCATGCCGGCATGGTGATGCCGGTTCGATGGCGGGACGATGTCGTTTTCGTGCCACGTCGATGCCGCGGCGCGGCCGGGTTGGCGGGGCCGACGCCGCGGCGCGTCGAGCAGGCCGGCATACCGCCGGGTCACGGTCGGTCCATCGCGCCGCGTCATGCCGGGCAGGGCCTTGCCGGTCCTGGCGGTGCGGGCACGATGGCTGCTCGGCGATGCTGCGGTGCGGCGAGCGCGAACCACGGCGCGGGGCGGTGCGGCCTCGGCGCCAACGCGTGCCGCACCGCGCGAACGCCGGCTCGCGAGCCGTAGCGCTCGGCTCACGCAGGCGGCCGCGATCTGTCGAATCGGGTCGGATGTGCTTATAGTTCCGGATGCCTCGCGCCGTCGGCGCGCGGTGGCCGATCCTTCCCGTCAAGCCCTGCATCGAGGCCCCAGAATGAAGAAGAAATCGCTTGCGATGTTCGTTCGTCCGCGCCGCCGCGCCGGCGAGCTGGCCGCGCGGCGCAACCGGAAGATGGCGCGCTCGGTCCACGCCTACGTGCGCGGCAACACGGCCCGCTATTACGAGTGGCTCGAGAACGCCAAGGTGGGCACGCTGCCGGAAGGCCCGGCGATCTGGATCTGCGGCGACTGCCATACCGGCAACCTCGGCCCGGTGGCGAACGATGCCGGCGAGATCGAAATCCAGATCCGCGATCTCGACCAGACCGTGATCGGCAACCCGGTCCACGACCTGATCCGGCTCAGCCTGTCGCTGGCCACCGCCGCGCGCAGCTCCGACCTGCCCGGCATCGTCACGGCCCGCATCATCGAGGAGGTCCACGAGGGTTATACGCACGCGCTGGCGGGCGGCAAGCCGCGCGCCGCGGCGATCCAGAAGCCCGACGTGGTGCGGATCGTGATGCGCGACGCGCTCGAGCGCACCTGGAAGCACCTCGCGCGCGAGCGCCTGATGGGCGCGAAGCCCGAACTGCCGCTCGGCAAGCGGTTCTGGCCGCTGTCGGCGGCCGAGTCGCGCGGGATCGCGTCGCTGGTCGGCACGCCCGCCATCGCCGAGCTCGCGATCGGGCTGCGCGGCCACCGGCCGGGCGAGCACGTCGAACTGCTCGACGCCGCTTACTGGGTGAAAGGCTGCAGCTCGCTCGGGCGGCTGCGCTACGCCGTGCTGCTCGACGTGGACGGCGCCGCCTCCGACGGCGACGACCTTTGCCTCGTCGACATCAAGGAGGGCACCACCGCGCTCGCGCCGCGCTATCGCGACAGCGTGATGCCGCGCGACAACGGCAAGCGCGTGGTGGAAGGCGCGCGCCACCTGTCGCCGTATCTCGGCAACCGGATGTGCGCGGCCACGCTCGCCGATCGCTCGGTGGTCGTGCGCGAACTGCTGCCGGCCGACCTGAAGCTCGAGATCGGCAGCGTCGACGAGGTCGAGGCGCGCCGCATCGCGCGCTATCTGGCCTACGTGGTGGGCGTCGCGCACGCCCGGCAGATGGATGCGGCCACGCGCACGCGCTGGCACGCCGAACTGAAGCGCGTGCGCTCGAAGACGATCGACGCGCCGTTCTGGCTCTGGCGCAGCGTGCTCGAGCTGATTGGCAGCCACGAGATCGGCTACCTCGAACACTGCCGGCGCGTGGCCGCGCAGCACGGCAAGGCGTGAGCCGGGCCGGGACAGCCGGAACGCAACGACAGGAACAGGCGGGAGCGATCGGACCATGAAAACGTTTCATTGCGGAAACTGCACGCAGCTGGTGTTCTTCGAAAACGTCCGCTGCGAGCGCTGCGAGGCGCCGCTCGGCTATCTGCCCGACGTCGGCGAGGTCGGCGCGTTCGAGCCCGACGCGTCGGGCAGCTGGCGCAGCCTGCATCCGGCCGCGCACGGGCGGCGCTACCGGCAATGCCACAACTACGCGGTCGAGAACGTCTGCAACTGGATGATTCCGGCCGAGTCCGACGCCACCTATTGCGAAGCCTGCGCGCTGACCGAGACGATTCCCGACCTGTCGAACCCCGACAATCGCCCGCTCTGGTATCGCACCGAGGTGGCCAAGCGGCGGCTGCTCTACACGCTTTCCATGCTCGGGCTGCCGATCGAATCGCGCAGCGCGTTTCCCGAGCGCGGCATGAGCTTCGCGTTCAAGGCCGCCACTGAGACCGAGCCGGTGATGACGGGCCACGCGAACGGCCTCGTCACGCTGAACCTCGTCGAGGCCGACGACGCTGAGCGCGAGCGCGTGCGGGCCGCGATGCGCGAGCCGTACCGCACGCTGGTCGGGCATTTCCGGCACGAGATCGGCCATTACTATTTCGATCGCCTGATCGTCGGCACGCCGTGGCTCGAACCGTTTCGCGAGCGCTTCGGCGACGAGCGCGCCGACTATCAGGCCGCGCTCGACGCGCATTACCGGCATGGCGCGCCGGCGGGCTGGGAGGATGCCTACGTCAGCGAATACGCGACCATGCACCCGTGGGAGGACTGGGCCGAGACCTGGGCGCATTACCTGCACATCGTCGATACGCTCGACACCGCCAACGCCTGCGGGCTCGTGCTCGATCCCGACGACGAGAGCCTGCCGCGCCTGGACGACCAGACCTCCGTGGACGAGGCGTCGTTCGGCAACCTGATGCGGCGCTGGTTCCCGCTGACCTATGCGCTGAACAGCCTGAACCGCAGCATGGGCGTGGCCGACGCCTATCCGTTCGCGCTTTCGGCGACGGTAGTGGCGAAGCTGCGATTCGTCCATCGCGTGGTGACGGCCACGCGCGAGGTGACGCCCGACGATGGCGCCGGTGCGCGCGCCGTGGGCAGCGAGGGGGAAGCGGGTTGAGCGTGTAGGGGCGCGCGCGGCGGGCGTGCCGGGATCGACAGATTGGTCCGGCGCACCGCCGAAGCGGCGCGCCGCGATTTCACGACTCGTCGGCGGTGCCGGCCGTGCCGCGCGGGCGGCGCGCGCGCGCGGCGCCGCTGCGGGGCGAGCGCGAACGTTTTGCGGCGGCCGGAGCCGGTGCGTCGTCGGCCGGCAGCAGGCTGGCGGGCGCCGTATCCGGGCTGGACGAATCGGCGGCGGGCGCCGATGCCGGTTCGGCGTCATGCCCGGCATCATCGGCCGATGCGGCTGCCGCACCGGCGTTCTTGGCCGCCGTCTTGCGCGTGCGGGCCGGCGTCTTCCTCGCCTTCGCCGTTTTGCGGGCGGGCTCGGCCTGCGCATCCACCACCTCCCACACCGCCGCCTCGGGCGCCGCCGGTTCGAACCCGGCCGGTTCGGCCGGCTCGGCCGGCGCGATCGTGTCGACCTCGGCCGGCGTGTCGTCGATCAGCGGCATCTGCTCGGGCTTGCGCGAGCCGCGGCCCTTGCCGTGTTTCGCGTCGTCGCGCTTCGCTTGGCGGCGCTCGTCGCCGTGGCGTGGCTGGCGGCCGTCGCGATGCGGCTTCGCGGCGGCCGGTGCTTCGACCGGTGCCGGCGCGGTGGTGTCGATCGCCTCGGTCGCTTCGCCTGCCTCTGCCGGTTCGGTCGCTTCGTCCGGCTTGCCCGCCCTGTCGGCGTGGCGTGCGTCGTCGCCGCCGCGTTGCGCGTCGCGATCGCGGCGCCGCGAGCCGTGCCTGCCTTCGCCATGGCGCGAGGTGCGTGCCGGTTCGGCCGGCGCGTCGGCCGTGAAGCCTTCCTCGGCGCCCTTGGCCGCGTCGCCCGTCAAGGCCGGATCGACGGTCACGCCGCCGCGCGACACGTAGGTGCCCGACTTCTCGTCGCGACCGATCTCGAGCAGCCCGCGTGCCTGCGCGTCGTCGAGCAGGTTGCCGAACGCGCGGAAGCCGTAATAGCTTTCGTTGAAGCCCGGCTTGCGGCGCTTGATGGCGCTTTTCAGCACCGAGGCCCAGATCTTGCCGCTGTCGCTGCGCTCCGAGGCAAGCGCGTCGAACGTTTCCACCGCGATCGTGATTGCCTCGAGCTTGCGCGCGTCGCCATCCTGCTTGCGCTGGCGCTCGTCGTCGGCGCGCTTGCCCGGCGCGGCCGTCGCGGCGGCGCGGGCATCGCGCTTGGCCAGCTCGCGTTGCTGCTCGCGGGCGAGGTCGTCGTAAAAAATAAACTCGTCGCAGTTCGCCACGAGCAGGTCCGAGGTCGAGTTCTTCACGCCCACGCCGATCACGCGCTTCGCGTTCTCGCGCAGCTTCGAGACGAGCGGGGAGAAGTCGGAATCGCCGCTGATGATCACGAACGTGTCCACGTGCGATTTCGTGTAGCAGAGGTCGAGCGCGTCCACCACCAGGCGGATGTCGGCCGAGTTCTTGCCCGACTGGCGCACGTGCGGGATCTCGATCAGCTCGAAGCTCGCTTCATGCATCGCGCCCTTGAACGTCTTGTAGCGATCCCAGTCGCAATACGCCTTCTTCACCACGATGCTGCCCTTGAGCAGCAGTTTTTCGAGCACCGGCTTGATGTCGAATTTTTCGAACTTCGTATCGCGCACGCCGAGCGCGATGTTCTCGAAGTCGCAAAAAAGCGCCATGTTGACGCTGTCCTGAGGCAAGGCCATGAGTTCTCCAACCGAAGGCTCGCCAAGGCGGCGAGCGCTGAAATTGCGGACATGATAGCGGTTGTGCGGCGCGCCAACGGAAAAAGCGCGGCGCGCGGCGGACGGTTTGCGTAACCGGATGTTGCGTCGCGCGTGGCCGGGACGCGGTGTCGAGCCCGTCTCGCACCGCCCGTGGGCAGTGGTGGGCGCGGCTGCCCGCCGTCAGCTTCGCGGGTCGCGCAGCTTGCGGATCGCCTGCCACGCGCAGCCGGCCGCCGTCGCGACCAGGCCGGCGAACGCCACCAGCACGCCGAGCGCGAAACCGGCCGGCATCTCGCCGCTGTCGGGCGTATCGGGGCGCGCGATCGCCATCGCCAGCGCGCCGGCCGCGAGCAGCGCCACGCAGATCACCCAGTAGAGCCGGCCGCGCGTCGCGCGCAGTGCCTGCCAGCCCGCCCAGCCGAGGCCGCAGACGTAGAGCAGCGCGAGCACGCCGAGCGCGACCAGATCAGTGACGGGGGAGGCTTGGGCGAGGGCGGCGGAAGCGGGCATGGCGATGAGGCTGGCTGGAGCGGTGAGGGCGGTGGCTGCGCGGGGGACCGATGCGCCCGCGGATGGCGCGGGCAGCCGTGACTGTATCGGCGACGGTGCCGGGAACGCAAGCGACGCGAGGCGGGCGGCGCCAGGCTTCGTGGCTTGCCGATGATCACCACGCGTCCGCAACGAGATATCAAAAACAGATCGTGGTTGGCACGCGCCTGTTTAGAATCGAGTCTTTTCCCGTTCCGAGACCGTTGCCATGACGCACACCCCGCCCGCCTCGATCGATCCCGTTGCCCTGTCGGGCCGCCTCGACGCCGTGTTCGGGCGGGCGCTGAGCGAGCGGCGCGTGGTGGGCGCGGTGGGCGTCGTCGCGCAGCACGGCAAGCTGCTGTACCGGCGCGCGCACGGCCTGGCCGACCGCGAGGCGCGGCGGCCGATGCGCGAGGACACGCTGTTTCGCCTGGCCTCGGTGACCAAGCCGATCGTCGCGCTCGCGGCGCTGCGGCTCGTGGCGAGCGGGGCGCTGGCGCTCGACGCGCCCGTCACGCGCTGGCTGCCCGGGTTCCGGCCGACGCTGGCGAACGGCGAGGCGCCGGAACTGACGATCCATCATCTGCTCACGCACACGGCCGGCCTCGGCTACTGGCTGCTCGACGGGCCGGGCTCGCCTTACGACCGGCTCGGCATTTCCGACGGGCTCGACCTGAGCGATTTCGATCTCTACGAGAATCTGCAGCGGCTGGCCGCGGCGCCGCTCGCGTTCGCGCCGGGCACGGGCTGGCAGTATTCGCTCGCGCTCGACGTGCTCGGCGCGGTGATCGAGCGCGCCACCGGAACGACGCTGGCGCAGGCGGTGGCGACGCTGGTGGGCGAGCCGCTCGGCTTGCGCGACAGCGGCTTCGTGTCGAACCAGCCCGAGCGCTTCGCGACGCCTTATTTCTACGGCAGCCCGGAGCCGGTGCGGATGACGGACGGCGTGGACGTGCCGCTGCCCGACGGGCACGGTGCGGCGGTGCGCTTCGCGCCGTCGCGCGTGTTCGAGCGCGACGCGTATCCGTCGGGCGGCGCGGGGATGTACGGCTGCGCCGACGACGTGCTGCGGGTGCTGGAGGCGATTCGCGACGGCGGGCGTTTTCTGCCCGAGGCGCTGGCCATGGCGGCCCGGCGCGACCAGGTGGGCGCCGCGGCCGAGACGCGCGGGCCGGGCTGGGGGTTCGGCTACGTCGGGGCGGTGCTGAGCGAGCCGGCGCTGGCGCAGACGCCGATGGCGGCCGGGGCGCTGGCCTGGGGCGGCGTGTACGGGCATGCGTGGTTCGTCGATCCGGCGTGGGGGTTGAGCGTGCTGCTGCTGACGAATACCGCGTATGAGGGGATGTCGGGGGAATTGAAGATCGAGTTCGGCGAGGCGGTTTATGCGGGATGAGCGGCCGGCTCGGGGCGGGCTGTATCGATGAGATCGTCGCGCGGCGTGGCGTTGCCGGCGGGCCGGGCGGGCCGTCGAGCGGTGGGGCCGCGCCGGGCCGTGGCATGTGGGATGTCGAGGCGGATGCCGCGTGCCCACGCGCCCGGTTCACGAGGCGCCGCCGCCGACGCGACGCTCCGTGGCCGGAGCGGCGGCATCAGCCCGTGACGGTACTCCTTCAATCCTGACCGGCGCTCGTCGACCCGGTCAGGAAAATGCTGTTGCCCGTTTCGGGCTCACCGCCCCGGCAGCTGCCGCGTCAGAACGCATCCCATTCGCCGTCGGCCACCTGAGCCATATGCGCCGAAGGCGCCACGGCGGCATTCGGCACCGCGACCGCGCGCTTCGGCTGCGGCGCCCTGGCCACGCGTGCCGCAGGCGGCGGCTTGGCGGGCGCCGGCGCGGGCGCTGAGGCGGGCACGAAGGTCCGGTCGTCGCCGACGCGGAACACCGAGACGGTCTGCTTCATTTTGGCGGCCTGCGCTTCGAGCGATTGCGCGGCGGCCGCCGCCTCCTCGACGAGCGCCGCGTTCTGCTGCGTGGTCTCGTCCATTTGCGTCACGGCCTGGCTGACCTGCTGGATGCTCTGGTTCTGCTGCTCCGAGGCCGCCGTGATCTCCGCGACGATATCGGACACGCGGCGAATCGCTTCCTTGACGTCGGCCATCGTCTTGCTGACTTCCGAAGCCTGCTGCGTGCCGCCCTGGATCGTCGTGACCGATGTCGAGATCACTTCCTTGATCTCCTTGGCCGCGCTGGCCGAGCGTTGCGCCAGGCTGCGCACCTCGCTGGCCACCACCGCGAACCCGCGCCCCTGCTCGCCGGCGCGCGCGGCTTCCACCGCCGCGTTCAGCGCGAGGATGTTGGTCTGGAACGCGATGCCTTCGATGACGCCGGTGATCTCGGAGATTTTCGTCGAACTGCTGCTGATCCGGCTGATCGTGCGCACCATGCTTTCGACGGAGGCATGGCCCGTGTCGGCGACGCTCGCGGCCTGCAAGGCGAGCGCATTCGCGTGGCGCGCGTTTTCGCTGTTCTGGCCGACCGTCTCCGTCAGTTCCAGCATGCTCGCGGCAGTCTGCTCGAGCGATGCCGCCTGCTCTTCGGTCCGCGACGACAAATCGACGTTGCCGCTCGCAATCTGCTTCGACGCGACGCTGACCGACTCGGCGCCTTCGCGAACCGAGCCGATCGTTGCCGCGAGTTGCTCCTGCATGCGCGCCACGGCGAACAGGATGCTGCGGCGGTGGGTGCCTCCGGTCTCGATGCGCTGGCTCAGATCGCCGCCCGCGATCTGCTCGACCACCTGCGCGACCGCCGCCGGTTCGCTGCCGATCTGTTGCACCACGGTGCGCGTCACCATCAGCCCGAGGCCGATCGCGACCGCCACGCCGCCGAGCGCGCAGCCGACGATCCACCAGGTCACCGAGGTGACCAGCGTGGCGCCGTCCGCGACGCGCGCGCGCGCGAGTGCGTCGCGCACGTCCGAGAGCTTGATCAGCAGCGTGCGCAGCTTGACGTGCAGCGGGTCGGTGGTCGATTTCAATTCGGCCAGGGCGCCGGACTGGTCGGCCTGGTCGGCGAGCGCCTCGACCTTGGCGACGGAACTCATGTAGGCCGGCCAGGTGGCGTCGAAATCGCTGATCAGCTGCTTCTGGGCATCGGTGCTCGCGTGCGCGCGCTCGTAATCGAACGCGGCGAGGATCGCCGCTTCGCCACCGTGGTTCAGCCGGATCGTGTCGGCCCGGCCGGCCGGGTCCGGGTTCAGGATGTACGAATAAAGACGGCGGAAATGCGAAGCGGCCTGCCATGCGGCAGTGCCGTCCTGACGCACCGGAACGAATTCAAGGTTGTACATTTCGGTCTGCATCGTCGCGACTTCGCGCACCTTGACCAGACCGACCGCGCCCACAATGGCGGTGACGAGCGCGCACAGCACCAATGCGCCGACCAGCTTCTGACCAAGCTTGAGATTGGAAAACCACTGCATTTTTTGAATACGCCTGTCGTGAGGAGATGGGAGCGCCGACGCGACGTCGCCGGATCGGGATTCGGGACGTCTGTCGCACGTCGTCGTATCGGCAATCGGCGCGGCTTCTTAAGGCTCCCGGGCCGAACCTGCCGTTAACCCCTATCCACCAACGCGTCGATTCCGCACCGCGACGCCGCACGCCGGCAAGCCCGGGGCGCCGCGCTCGAGCAGGCCGCGTATGCGCGTCAGAGCAGGTTTCCTTCGGTGTCCTTTCGAATCGATTCGGCGACAGCCGATGCGCCATGCGCGTCGTGACGGGCCGGCACGGCGAGGCGCGGGCGCCCGCGACACGGCCTGCCGCGTCGGCGATTCGACGCGTCATGCCTTGCCTTTTTAGCGCGCCCCGACATGGTATCGGGTGAGCTGGCGATACGGCCGTCCCGGCATCACGAGTATCCCGTCCCGATCCGCCATGTTGATCTGGTTCGGGAATCCGCCCGCCTCGAGACACAGGCCGGCATGCCGGCGATACGGGTTCCCGCCGCGGGCGACCACGCCGTCGAGGAAGTTGCCGCTGTAAAACTGCAAGCCGGGCTGATCCGTCGACACGGTCAGCACGCGTCCGCTTTTCGGCTCCTCGACACGCGCCACGTCGCGCACGGCCGGCCCTCCCTCCGGGGAGGCGGCGGCGCGGAGCAGGTAGCAATGGTCGAAGCCGCCCGCGAGCCGGATCTGGGCGTGCCCGGCGTCCAGCCCCGGGCCGATCGGCGCGCCGGCCCGGAAGTCGAACGGCGTGCGATCGACCGGCGCGCATTGCTGCGGAATCAGCGCGCCGTCGACCGCGAAATACGAGTCGGCATGGATCGTCAGCCGATGATCCCGGATGTCCCGGTCCGGCCGCCCCGTCAGATTGAAATACGCATGATTCGTCAGGTTCACCGGCGTCAGCCGGTCCGCCTCGGCCAGATAGTCGATTTCCAGCGTGCCGTCGTCGCTCAGCCGGTAGCGCACCTCGACGTGCAACTGGCCCGGGAACCCGCCGTCGCCGTCCGGCGAATCGAGCTGCATCACCAGCGACTCGCCCGCCGGCCGAGCGCGCCAGAGCCGTTGGTGAAAGCCGTCATGCCCGCCGTGGAGCAGGTTGCCGCCTTCGTTGGGGGGCAGCCGGTATTCCACCTCGTCGAGCTGGAATCGCGCCGACTCGATCCGGTTGGCCCATCGCCCGACCACCGCCCCCAGGTACGCGCGCGAGCTCAGGTAATCGTCGGGCGAATCGTGGCCGAGCAGGATCTCCCCCGGAACGCCGTGCCGGTCGGGCGCGATCCACGACACGAGCGTCGCGCCCAGTTCACTGATTCGCACGCTGGCGCCTTTCGCATTGCGCAGCAGAAAAGTCCGCACGGTCCTGCCGTCGCGCAGGAAGCCGCTATCGGTGGCGGCCACGCGTTGCGCCGCGTTCACGTTTTCCGTCGACACGGCTCGTCTCCTTCAGGTTGAACGTTCATTCACGATGCGTCGGCCGGTGTTCCGCGGCCCGCGCCAATCCGCCGTCCGGCCCGTGCCTCGCGGCTCTCGCACCGGCGTCGCGCGATTACCGCGGGGGCCTGGTCCGCGTGCCGGTGCGCTCGATGGTGAAACGGAAGCAGCGGCACAGCTTCGCGCCGGCATCGAGCCACACGGCATCGTCGTCGCGACCGGCAAGGCCGGCGCCCCCGGCGGGACCGCCGAGCGCGTGGAACCAGAAACGCGCTTGCTGCGCGGGCGCATGCAGCCAATAGGCGCGCGCGTCGGCCGCGACCTCGAGCGCGTATTGCCGGGCCGGCCAGGCAAACCTGGCCCGTCCGCCCCAGCCCGTGAAAAGATGCCCGACCCGCGCGCGCGGCAGCGGATAACTCACGCCGAACTGCCAGGCCGGCGGCGTCGGCACGGGGTGCTGCCCGCCGCCGCTGCCGCACGGTAACCACAGCCCGCTGGCGGGCGCGCACATCGACGTGTCCGCATCGCGAGGGAGCGCCCAGCACAGGCCGGCCGCCACCCGTACCGGCACGCGGGCCGCGTTCTCGAACTCGATCCGGATGGTGAGCGTCGGCCCGTCCAGCTCGAATGCCTGAGTGACGGCGTAGGGCGGATCCGCGAGGCTGCGCGTTGCCAGCCGCAACCGGTCGCCGGCCACGCCATCGACCTGCCATGGCGCGTCGGCGGCGGGGCAGGGCGGGCGCGGCCATGCCGGATCGTCGGGACGCGTTCGCGGCCGGCGCGCGCCGCGGCGCGAATGGCCCCGCATGTCCCACACCGGATAGCAGGCGAGCCCACGCGCCCCGGCGTCGGCTGCCGCGGGCGGCGTGCCGTCGAAGACGGGCGTCCAGGCGCCGCGATCATTCCAGTCGACGCGTGTCAGGCCGCCGCGCGCGCCGGCGACGGCCTCGAGCCGCAGGCAGGCGTTCGCCAAGGTCACCGGGGCCCGGCCGGGCCGCGAGCCCGGCGCCATCGTCCCGCCCTCCGGCACCCCGGCCTCGCGCGCGTCGGCGTGATCGGCTGCCAGGTTCGCGCCGCGCCTGCCGGCGGCGTCCCCGCCGTACAGGCTCATGGCCCCGTGCCGACGAGGGCGGTTTCCTTCCCCTCGTCGCCTCCCCGGGACGGATGCGTCGCCGGCCGGGCCGCTTTCGCGTCGGTTCCGGAGCCGCCCGACTGCCGCCGCCGCGCATGGCGTTCGATGAACCGCTGCAGCAGGCAGAAAATGCAGAGCAGGGCGCCGATCACGATCCGCGTCCACCACGAACTGAGCGTGCCGTCGAAAATAATCAGCGTCTGGATGGTGCCGAGAATGCCGACCCCGAACAACGAGCCGATCACGTAGCCGACGCCGCCCGTCAGCAGCGTCCCGCCGATCACGGTGGCCGCGATCGCGTCCAGTTCCATTCCCTGCGCCTGCAGCCCGTAGCCGGACAGCACGTAGAGCGTGAACACGACGCCGCCGAGCGCCGAGCACAGCCCGCTTATCGCATAGACGCCCACCTTGGTGCGCGCCACCGGCAAGCCCATCAGCAGCGCGGAGCGCTCGTTGCCGCCGACGGCATAGACGTTGCGTCCGAAGCGCGTGAAATGGGCGACGTAGATCGCCACGCCGAGCGTCACGACGGCGATCAGCGCGCCCGCGTTCAGGGTCCCGCCGCCCACCGGCACGCTCAGGCGCGCGATGGCGCGAAACGTCGGCTCGTCGATCGTGATCGACTGCGTCGTGATCAGGAAGCAAACGCCGCGCGCGAGAAACATCCCGGCAAGCGTGACGATGAACGGCTGCAGCCGGCAGAAGTGGATCAGCGCGCCCATCGCCGCGCCGTACAGCGCGCCGAAGGCGAGCACGACCGGCACGATGGCCCAGAACGGCCAATGCAGCCGCTCGGCGCCCACGGCGCACAGGATCGTGGTCAACGCCACCACCGCGCCGACCGACAGGTCGATGCCGCCGGACAGGATCACGAACGTCATGCCGATCGCGACGATCAGCAGAAAGGCGTTGTCGACCAGCAGGCCCGTCAGCACCTGCATGGAAAAGAAGCCCGTGTACATCACGGAGCCGAAGCCGAACAGCGCGGCGAACAGCACGATCGTCACGACGATCGGCAAGGTACGGGGATCGGCCAGATGGCGAGTCAGCGTCTTCATGATGTCGTCGAGCCGTTGACGAGGCGCGCGCGCACCCCAAGGAGCCCTCTCCGGATCGGCCGCATCAGCAGCCCCCGCGCGGCGTCCGACTGGATCACGCTGACCAGGATCACGACCACGGCCTTCACGACCAGCGTCGCCTCGGGCGGCACGCCGATCGAGTAGGTGGTGTAGGTCAGCGTCTGGATGGTGAGGGCGCCGAGCACGGTGCCCGCCATGCTGAAGCGCCCCCCCATCAGCGACGTGCCGCCGAGCGTCACGGCCAGGATCGCGTCGAGTTCGAGCAGCAGGCCCGCGTTGTTGCCGTCCGCGCTGCGTACGTTCGAACTGGCGATGATGCCGGCGATGGCCGCCGTGAGCCCCGAGAACGCATAGACGCTGAAGACGATCATGCCGGATCGCAGGCCGACCAGGCGCGTCGCCACCGGGTTCACGCCGATGGCGCGGATGAACAGGCCGAGCGCCGTGCGGTTGACGAGCAGCGCCGACAGCGTCACCACGGCGGCCGCGATCCAGACGGAACACGGGATCGTCGCGAGATAGCCGTCGCCGAGCCGCAGATAGCCGCCGGCGCCGATCGGGATGATCTGGCCGTCGGTGAGCAGTTGCGCAACGCCGCGTCCCGCCACCATCAGGATGAGCGTGGCGATGATCGGCTGCATGCCGATGAAGGCCACCAGCAAGCCGTTCCAGAAGCCTGCCAGCAGCCCGACGCCGGCCGCCGCGACAAGCGCCTGGGGAAGGTGGGACGGGTCCGCCTGCAGGATCACCGCCGCCGTCGCGCCGGCAATGGCGACGATCGCTCCCACCGAGATGTCGATGCCGCGCGTCGCGATCACGAGCGTCATGCCGAGCGACACGATGACGAGCGGCGCCGCGCGGTTCAGGATGTCGATCGGCGCGCCGAACAGATGGCCGTCAAGCATCGTCACCGACAGGAAGCTGGGCCGATAGACGACGTCCAGGGCGAGCAGAAGTGCCAGCGTCGACGCCGGCCAGACGAGCGGATGGTCGAGCCGCCCGAGGATGCGCTTCATGACTGGCCTCCCGCGATGAGCCGATAGACCTCGTCCTCCGACAGCGACTCGCCCGCCACCTCGGCCACCTTGTGCCGGTCGCGCAGCACCGCGATCCGGTGGCTGACGCGCACCACTTCGCCGACGTCCGAGGAGATGAAGAGAATCGAGAGACCCTTGGCGCAAAGCGCGAGCACGCGATCCATGATGTCGAATTTCGCGGCGACGTCGATGCCGCGCGTGGGCTCGTCGAGAATCAGCAGCTTCGGCTCGGTGGCGAGCCAGCGGGCCAGCAGCACCTTCTGCTGGTTGCCTCCCGAGAGCAGCCCGATCGGCTGCTCCGCGTCGCGGGCCTTG
This sequence comes from Burkholderia plantarii, assembly GCF_001411805.1. Taxonomy (NCBI): domain Bacteria; kingdom Pseudomonadati; phylum Pseudomonadota; class Betaproteobacteria; order Burkholderiales; family Burkholderiaceae; genus Burkholderia; species Burkholderia plantarii. The sequence goes on from NZ_CP007213.1 coordinate 1,784,843, forward strand.
ATGCCGAGCTGCGCGATGTATCGCTGCGCCAGCTCGCGCTGGCGCGCAAGGCTCATCATGCGCCACCAGCCGAGCCGGGCCTGCAGCGCGAGCACGATGTTCTCGCGGATCGACAGCGCCGCGACGATGCCTTCCTTCTTGCGGTCCTCGGGGCAATAGGCGATACCGTGCCGAACGCCGTCGCGCGGCGACGAAAGCTTCACCGCGTCGCCGCCCACCGTCATGCGGCCGCTGTCGGCGCGCTCCGCGCCGAACACCAGCCGCGCGGTCTCGGTGCGGCCCGAGCCGAGCAGCCCCGCCAGACCCAGGATCTCACCCGGCCGGATGGCGAGATCGAGCGGATGCATCAGGCCCCGGCGGCCGACGCCCTGCATCGTGAGAAACGGCGCCGTCCGGTGCTCGGCGCGCGCGCCGTCGCCGTCCTTCAGGCGCTCGCTCATGCGGACGTGCCCGGTCATCCTGGCGACCAGTTCGTCCATCGGCAGGTCCCGGGCCAGGTATTCGCCTTCCCGCTCGCCGTTGCGCATCACCGTGATCCGGTCGGACACCGCGTAGGTCTGCTCGAGGAAGTGCGTCACGAACAGGATCGCCATGCCTGACGCCTTCAATTGCCGCAGCACCGCGAACAGCCGCTCGACCTCTCCATCGTCGAGGCTGGAGGTCGGCTCGTCGAGGATCAGCACGCGCGCCTCCACCGAGACGGCCCGCGCGATCGCCACCATCTGCTGGACGGCAATCGGATACGCCTCGAGCGAGCGGGTCACGTCGATGGTCAGGTTCAGGCCGGCGAGAATCTCGCGGGCGCGCGTGCGGATCGTCCGCCAGTCGATCGCGCCGCGCCTGACCGGCTGCCGCCCGGCGAAGATGTTCTCGGCAACCGAGAGGTTCGGACACAGATTGACCTCCTGATAGATCGTCTGTATCCCGGCCGCCTCGGCCTCGATCGGCGCGGCGAACCGCACCGGCTCGCCGCCCAGCCGGATCTCGCCGCCGTCGTGCGCGAGCACGCCGGTCAGCACGTTGATGAGCGTCGATTTACCCGCGCCGTTCTGGCCCATCAGCGTATGGACCTCGCCGGGGAACAGCCGGAAATTCACCTGCTGCAACGCCTTCACGCCCGGGAACGTCTTGTCGATCCCGGTCATTTCCAGCATGGGTGTCTGGATCATTGTGTTCACCGCCCGTCAGTGCCCGCCAGATAGTGGAAACAGCCGAACGCGGCCCGGCGACGCGCGCCGGGCCGCGTGGCACGCGCCTCAGTATTTCCGGGTCGGCAGGACCTGCGCCGCGACGTCCATCGGGAAAATGGTTTCATTGGTCACGATGCGCCGCGGAACCGGCTTGCGGGCCACCACGTCTTTCACCGCGCTCATCAGTTGCGGGCCGAGCAGCGGGCTGCATTCGACGTCCACGTTGATCTTGCCCGCCTTCATCGCCTCGAAGCCGCCCCGCGTGGCGTCGAACGAGACGACCGTCACGTCCTTGCCGGGCTTGATGCCGGCTTCTTCCATGGCCTGAATGGCACCCAGCGCCATGTCGTCGTTATGGGCGTACACGACATTGATCTGCTTGCCGTAGGTTTTGGCGAACGCTTCCATCACCTGCTTGCCGCCGGCCAGCGTGAAGTCGCCGCTTTGCGACGCGATGACCTTGAACTTCGGATCGTTCTTGATGATTTCCATCAGGCCCGCATGGCGGTCGTTGGCCGGCGCGGAGCCCACCGTGCCCTGCAGCTCGGCGATGTTGATCGGGCCCGGCTCGTTCTTGTAGCGTTGCTCGAGCCAGTGCCCGGCGCGCCGTCCTTCCTCCATGAAATCGGAACCGATCATCGTCACGTACAGCGACGGATCCTTCACGTCGACGCCGCGGTCCGTGAGGATGACGGGGATCTTCGCGCGCCTGGCTTCCTCCAGCACCGGCCCCCATCCCGATTCGACGACCGGCGAAAACGCGATGACGTCGACTTTCTGCGCGATGTACGACCGTATCGCCCGGATCTGGTTTTCCTGCTTCTGCTGGGCATCGGAAAACTTGAGATTGATGCCGGCGTCTTTCGCGGCGGACTTGATCGATACGGTATTCGCGGTGCGCCAGGCGCTCTCCGCGCCGACCTGCGAGAATCCCAGCGTGATCGGCTTGTCCTCGGCCGAGGCATTCGTGCCTGCCGCCAGCGCGAACACCGCTCCCACCAGCGCACCCACCGCAAACGTCCTGATTCGTCTCATCGTCGTCTCCTGTTCATCGGGTTTGTATTTCTTTACTTGCCATGCCCGCGCTGCCGGCAGCGCGTCTTCCGGGCGCCCGCGACGGTTACACCGCCTGCTTGGCGCGCCGCAACAGGTCGAACCGGGCCGGCAGCAGCGCCATGCCGCCGCGGATCGGTGCTGGATGAACGGCCGTCACGTCCGTGAGGCGATGGCGTCGTGCCCGGCGCCCGGTGCGCCCCGCGCGAGGCTCGCCCACTCGCGGGGCGCCGGATGCCGGACGCCCGGCCGGCGACGGCGAGGCGGCGTCGCGGGCGCCTTTGTCGCCGGCGGTCTGCGTCGGCGCGTCGGAGAGGTTTTCGTTCTGGAAGCCGGCGGTGCCGATCAGCAGGTCGTCGGTCAGAGGCGCCGTCACGATCGCGTCCTCGCCGGTGCGTCAGTCGGAGTCAAGATCGCGTCTCCCGCCGGCCCGCGGCATGCGATCGAAATGACGTCGCGGTTCCAGGCCACCGGGAACTCGACCGGAACGCGTCCCGCCCCGGATGCGCCGCGCCGGCCCGGGCACGCGCCGGGGCCGGGTTTTGCGGATGATCGGCCGGTCGCCGGCTTCATGGTCGGGATTGCCCGGATTCTTCATCCAGCTTCGAGACATGAAGCCATCGTTGTCCGTGGTGCCGGACCATCGTTGGGAGCGCAGCTTGGATTGCGTGTCCGACATCGCTCTTCCGTGAGAGTGACTGGATTTGCGAGCAGTCTAAAGAGAAGCTTTATAGCCTACTAATGAAATATCAAGCGCTTCCGATATCGTTTCCCGTATCCGCGTAAACACCGAAGCCCGCCCGGCGGGCTTCCCGGCCGTCGCGCGCGCCACTTGTACCGCGCCGCTCCGAGTGGATGCCGGGCCCGTGGTCGATCACATCCAGGCCGTCCGCGGCGCAGCGGATCACCACCTCCGCGGCGTCGGGCGACACGTCGATGGCGTTGTCCACCAGGTTCTTCAGCAGGATGAACAGCGCGCTGCGATCGGCCAGGATCTGCCGCGGCGCGGCGCCGTCGTCGATGCCGGGCGTGACCTGTCTGGCGTCGGCCTTGCGCGCCAGCCAGGCCTTCACGTCGTGGACCACGTCGCCGATCGGGATCTGCGCGAAGCGGAAGTTCCGGGTCTCGCGCACTTCGTCATCATCGCGCGGCAGCCGGAAGCGGCGAGACCGAAAGCATCGCGATTTCAAGGCGTCGAGACTGGCCGTTCACTTACCAAAGGGCGACGCACGTCTTGCCCGGTCGGGACGGCGAAAACCGGCGGCAATCGATCGCGGGCGAGGGCGACGGAAAGGCGAACAAGAACGCGGACGAAAAACGGACAAAAAAACGGCCGGAAATCGTTCCGGCCGTCGTGGTTGCGGCGCTCGACCGGCCGACGCCGGCCCGGCGCTGCCTCACAGATCGAAAAACACCGTCTCCCGATCGCCCTGCATGCGGATGTCGAAGCGATAGACGACGAGGCCGTTCGAGCGCGCCTCGCGCCGCGCCATCAAGGTCTCGCGCCGCGCCGCCGGCACGCTGTCCAGCACCGCGTCGGCCGCGTTCGCCTCGGCCTCGTCCTCGAAGTAGAGCCGCGTGAAGGCATGCGTGAGCACGCCGCGCATCATCACGGTCACGTCGACGTGCGGGGCGCCGGCGTCGGTCGCGGCCGGCTTCACGGTGCGCACCATGAAGCGGTGCTGCGGGTCCGTGCCGGTCCCGACGCGGGCGAACCCGGTGAAGCCGCTCTCGTCGATGTCGGCGCGCGAAGCGGGAAACCGGCCCGCGGCGTCCACCTGCGTGAACTCGAGCATCGCGTCGAGGATCGGCTGCCCGTCGCCGTCGAACACCTGCCCGACCAGCAGGATCGGCTCGCCCGGCGTATGCGGCGCGGCGATCTCCGGCGAGAACAGGCTCTTCATGTCGAAGTTGTACTGCTGCGGACACAGCCCGTAGGCGAAGTACGGGCCGACGGTCTGCGAAGGGGTCTGTTTCAGGGTCGTCATGATCAGCGCTCCATCGGGGTGGCGTCGCGGCCACGCAGCACGATATCGAATTCGTAGCCGAGCGCGTAGCTTTCCTCGGTCACGTCGAGCGAGAAGCGCGACACCAGCCGCTCGCGCGCGGCTTCGGGCGTGCCCTGGAAGATCGGATCGTGTTGCAGCAGCGGGTCGCCGGGGAAATACATCTGCGTGACGAGGCGCGAGCCGAAATGGTCGCCGAACAGCGAGAAATGGATATGGTTCGGGCGCCACGCGTTGGCGTGGTTGCCCCACGGATAGGCGCCGGGCTTGATGGTCAGGAAGCGGTAGCGGCCCTCGCCGTCGGTCAGGCAGCGCCCGGCGCCGAGGAAGTTCGGGTCGAGCGGCGCGTCGTGCTGGTCCGCCTTGTGGACGTAGCGCCCGGCGGCGTTCGCCTGCCAGACCTCCACCAGCGTGTTGCGCACCGGCTTGCCGCCTTCGTCGAGCACGCGGCCCGTCACGATGATGCGTTCGCCGAGCGGCTCGCCGTTCTTCACGGCGTTGCGGGTCAGGTCGTGGTCGAGCGCGCCCAGATCGTCGCTGCCGTACACGGGCACGCGCTGGTTGCGCAGCCGTTCCTTCAGCGGCACGAGCGGCTGCGTCGGGCCGCGCTTGACGGACGAGCGGTATTCGGGGTGGACGTAGGCGGGATGCGAGGGCCAGTCGCGCGGGCTGAGGATGGAATCGTCCATCGCGGGGTCTCCTGTTTCGTATTGGCGGGAATGGCAAGACTTTAGCCAATCCGGAAAGTTATGCAAAATGACGTTTCTTCCCATCTCGTATAACCGCTCGTTATGTCCAACCGAATCGCCGACGGCCGCGTCAAGTTCCGGCACCTGCAGTGTTTCCTCGCGGTGGCGCAGCTGGGCGGCGTGCAGAAGGCGGCCGAAAGCCTGTCGATCACGCAGCCGGCGGTGTCGAAGACGATCGCGGAACTCGAATCGATCCTCGGCGTGAAGCTGTTCGAGCGCGGCCGGCAGGGCGCGCAGCCCACCCGCGAGGGGCAGCTGTTCCTGCCGCACGCGAGCGCGAGCGTGCTGGCGCTGCGCCAGGGCGTGGGGCTGCTGGCCGGCGAGAGCGGCGGCGCGGCGGCCACGCTGGAACTCGGCATGCTGCCGACGGTGGCGGCCTCGCTCGCGCCGGCGGTGCTCAAGGCGCTCACGGCGCGGCTGCCGCGCGTGATCGTGCGGATCGCGACCGACGCGAACGCGCGGCTGCTCGAACGGCTCAAGTCGGGCGAGATCGAATGCGCGATCGGCCGGCTCTCGGAGCCCGAGCGCATGGTGGGGCTGTCGTTCGAGCAGCTCTACAACGAGCCGCTCGTCGCGCTGGTGCGCGCGGGCCATCCGCTCGCGTCGCATGCCGCGCCGGCCGGCGAGCTGGGCCGCTTCCCGGTGGTGCTGCCGCCTTACGGCACGCTGATCCGCCAGTCGGCCGAGCAGCTGCTGGCGGCCTGCGGGGCGCCGCCGCTCGAGGCGTTCGTGGAGGTGCTGTCGGTATCGGTCGGCCGCGCGCTGGCGCTGGAGAACGACGCGGTGTGGTTCGTGCCGCGCTACGCGGCCGAGTACGACCTGGCCGCGCGCACGCTGGTGCGGCTCGCACTGCCGGCCGAGGGTGCCGACGAACTGGTGGGGCTGGTCCTGCGCACCGACGCGCGGCCGTCGCCGGCCGCGCAGGCGTTGATCGACGCGGTGCGCAACGTCGCGCGCGATCGTTTCGCGAGTTTCGCGCCGCGCCGCCCGGCGGCGCGTAAACGGCGTGGTTCCGCGGCGCCGCATCGGTGATAATGGCCGCTCGGCACACTTCACGGAACCGGCCCGCGCGGCACGGTCCGCATGACAACGATGAACGAGAGCACTGCCGGGTGGCGCGGATGGAGAGATCCGTCGCCCCGGATGCCGTTGGGTTATCTCGTGATCGCCGCCGGTGTGGCGATCGCGCTGGTGATGATGACGATCTGCGCGGCGATCCTGCGGGACAGCCGCGTGGATGCGTTCGAGCGCGCCCAGGACAGCGCGCGCAACACGCTGCTGATGATCGAGCGCGACGTGGCGCGCAGCCTGCACATCGACGACCTCGCGCTGCAGGGCGTGGCCGCCGGCCTGCGTGATCCGGCGCTGGCCGCGCTGCCGGTGGCGCTGCGCCGCCGCCTGCTGTTCGACCGCGCGGCGGTGGCCAACGACGTCGGCGGGATCTACGTGCTCGACGCCGCCGGCCGCCTGATTTTGTCCTCGACCGATCTCGACACCGGCGACGAACGCTTCGACGACCGCGATTTCTTCGCGGCGCAGCGCGACGACCCCGACACCGGCCTGTTCGTCAGCAGCCCCTACACGTCAGTGCTGCATGGCGACGATCCCAGCATCGCGCTGTCGCGCCGGCTCAACGGCCCGGACGGGCGGTTCGCCGGGGTGGTGGTGCTGTCGGTGCGGCTCGAATATTTCCGCCGGCTGTTCGCGGGGCTCGCGCTCGGCGCGCACGGCGCGATCGCGCTGATCCACGCCAACGGGCGGCTGATCATGCGCGCGCCGAGCGACGCCACGCTGATCGGGCGCGACCTGCGCGGCACCGGCCCCTACACGCGGATGCTGGCGGGCGGCAGCGGCTCGTTCGTCGACGTCGCCTCGATCGACGGCGTGCGCCGCAGCTACCTGTTCCAGCGCCTGCCGCGGCTGCCGGTGATCGTCCAGGTCGCGGTGGCCGAGCAGGACGTCTACGCCGAATGGCGGCGGCGCGCCTGGCGCTTCGGGATTCTCACGGGCGCGTTCGGCATCGCGTTCGTGGTGCTGAGCGCCTGCCTCGCGCATTCGCTGTGGCGCCAGTCGGAGGCCGAGGCCGCGCTGGCGCGGCTGGCCGGCACCGACAGCCTGACCGGCCTGCCGAACCGCCGCTCGCTGGACGCCTCGCTCGATCGAGAATGGCGCCGCGCGGTGCGGGCGCGGCGGCCGCTCGCGATCCTGTTCGTCGATATCGACCACTTCAAGCGCTACAACGACGAATACGGCCATACGGTCGGCGACGAGGTGCTGGCCAGCGTGTCGGCCAGCATCGCGCGGCAGGCGACGGGCTCGCACGACGTGGTGGCGCGCTACGGCGGCGAGGAGTTCGTGGTGGTGCTGCCCGAGACCGACAGCGCCGGCGCGCGCGCGATCGGCGAGCGGATTCGCGACGCGGTGCGCGAGCTGGCGATCGTCCATGCCGGCTCGGAGTCGGGTTACGTGACGGTCAGCGTCGGCGTGGCGACCTGGCGGCCCGATGCGGGTTTTGCCTCGGACGTGGCGGTGGTGGTCGACGCGGCCGACCAGGCGCTCTATCGCGCGAAGGAGAGCGGGCGCGACCGCGTGTTCGAGACCGAACTGGCCTGAGCGCGAGGCGGCGGGGCTTTTCGATGTCGATGCGGGGGCGGGCGAGGTCGCGCGTCGCGGGCCGTGCTTTGTGTCGGGCCGTGCCGTATCGCGGCAACCCGCGAGCAGCGGCGAGATCGCGACATCCGCCCGCTCAGCGGCGGCTGCCCGGCGGTTCGCGGCCGGCGGCCACGGCATCGGCCGGCCGCCGCGCGCTGCTCGCGTCCTTCGCCGGTTTCATGGCCGGCATGCCGTCGATACCGCCCCGATCCGTTCCCGCGTCGCCGCGAACCACCTCGTCCAGCCCGTGCCGGTGCCGCAGCTCGTCGAGCACCGGCCGGCTGACCGCCAGCTCGGTCGCGGCGCGCGCGAGATCCGCGCCGTGGCGCCGCAGCGCGGCGTCGAGCGCCTGCCGCTCGGCGGCCTCGCGCGCCTCGGCCAGCGTCGGCGCGGGGCGCGCCGCGTAGTCGCCGAGGTCGAGATCGTCGGCGCACAGCACCGGATGCTCGGCCATCACCATCGCGCGGCGAATCCGGTTGATCAGCTCGCGCACGTTGCCGGGCCATGCGTAGCGATACATCGCCTCGATCGCGCAGGGCGTGAAGCCACGCACGCGGCCGCCGCCGTCGCCGCCGAAGCGCTGCAGGATGTGGCGCGCCAGCACCTCGATGTCGCGGCAGCACGCTTTCCTGCGCCCGCGCGGCCGGCGCGCCGAGGGCGGCGGCCAGCGTGGCGGCGAGGATCAGGCAGAGGTGGCGGTAGAGGTTCGGCATCGCGGTTCTCCGTGGCGCACTCCATTCAGCGAATAGCGTGCCAACGGCGGCACAGCCGCGCCGCTGCTCGCGCCGGGCCGGCACAGCGTGGCGCGCGGCGGGCGCGGCGCTCGAAAACGTATCAGCGGTGAAACGCGCGGACCGGCGAGCGCGCTGCGGGGGCGATGCGCGGAGTCGCGCGCGGCACGGCGCGCGGGCGGTGAAAGAAAGTGAGCGCGATGCGCGACGCGGCGCGCAGGCGAACACGCACGGGTTCGGTGCGCGCGAGCGGGCAGGGCGGATGCCGCCGTCGCGGCGCCGCTCGTGCTGCAAACGTATCGGCGCGGAAACGTCGGCTTACGGTTTGATGACGAGGCAGGCGGCAAGATCAGGAGGCGAGGCCGTGCCGGAGCGGCGGGCGCAAAGGCGCAGGCAAGGGTGGGCGACGCGAGGAGGCCGACTCGTCAGGTCGACGGCGACGGTTGACCGGGCCGGGAATCGGCCCGGAAAGCGGCCCGGAAAGCGGCCCGGGAAGCGGCCCGGGAAGCGGCCCGGACGGCGGACCGAGAAACGGCCCGCCGCCGCGCCGCGCAGGCGCTCAGGACGGCCGCAGCGCCGCGTTGTGCGGCAGGCCCGTGGCGAGCGCGCGCGTGTCCGCCGGCGGCGCGCTGGGCCGGGACGCCACCGAAAAGCCGAACGTGTTCCAGCCGTCCTCGCTGGCCACGAACACCGAGCCGCCATGCATCTCGGCCACCGCCTTGACGATCGACAGGCCGAGCCCGTGGTTCTCGTTGCTGTTGGTGCGCGCTTCCTCGCGGCGGTAGAAGCGCTCGAACATCTGCGCGCGCACGGCGGGATCGAGCGGCGCGCCGGGGTTCGACACGGCGATCTCGACCTGCTCGCCGGCCGCGCGGATCTTCACGCGCAGGGTGTCGCCGGGCCGCGAGTGCTGGATCGCGTTGATCAGGAGATTGGTCATGGCGCGGCCGAACAGCGAGGTGTCGACGCTTGCTCGCGCGTCGCCGGCCAGCTCGGCGCGCAACTGCGCGTCGTCGAGCGAGATCTCGAGGAAGTCGAGCATGCGCGACACCTCCACGGCCAGCGACACGTCGCTGAGGTTGGTGGCGCGCTCGCCGCGGTCGCTGCGCGACAGGAACAGCATGTCGTTGACGATCACGCGCAGCCGCTCGAATTCCTCCAGGTTCGACTGCAGCGTGCGCTGCATCCGATCGACGCTGCGGTCGCGCGAGGTCAGCGCCACCTGGGTCTGCCCGATCAGGATGCTGACCGGCGTGCGCAGCTCGTGCGCGACGTCGGCGTTGAACGATTCGAGCCGGTCGTAGGCGTGCTCGATCCGTTCCAGCGCGCCGTTGAACGAGCTGGCCAGATCGTGCAGCTCGCTCGGCAGCGCGTCGGTCCGCAGGCGCTGCTTGCGGTTCGCGGGGCTCAGCGCGGCGGCCTCCTTCGACAGCCGCACCAGCGGTTCGAGCCCGAAGCGCGTGACGGCGCGGCTCAGCAGCAGCGCGATCACGGTGGCCGCGCCGATCAGCCCGGCCAGCGTCAGCGCGATGAAGCGCAGCATTTTCTGGGTGCGCTCGCAGGTCGTGGCGACCACCAGCGTCAGCTCGGGCCGCACGCCGTTCGGCGGGATCACGGTGGTGCGGGTCATCACGTCGTAGCCGCTGCCGACGCAGTGGATCAGCCGGAACGCGCCCACCGGCATGCCCTTGGTCTCGCCCTTCAGCGGCGTGCCGAGCCGGAACGCCGGATCGGGGCTCGTCACGATGTAGCGTGTCGAGCCGTCGAGCGGCTGCAGGTCGTTGAGCTTCTCCTGCGTGATGTGCCAGCGCGCGGCGGTGGTGGCGTGCGAGACGATCAGCTCGGCCACCTTGGCGCGCGTCTCCAGCGTGGCGCGCAGTTCGGCGAACAGCTGCCGCTCCATCATCGCGAACAGGCCGATGCCGACCAGCGAGAACACCAGCAACGAGGTGATGCCGAACATCAGGGACAGCCGCAGCGAAATCGAACGCTTCATCGCGGACCTCAACGACGCAGGTCGGCTTCCGGCTCGTCGCGCACCTCGAGCACGTAGCCCATCCCGCGGATGGTATGCAGCAGTTTGTCGGAGAACGGCCCGTCCAGCTTGGCGCGCAGCCGCTTGATGGCGGTTTCCACCACGTTCGCGTTGCTGTCGAAATTGACGTCCCACACCAGTTCGGTGATGGTGGTCTTCGACAGCACCTCGCCGCGCCGGCGCGCGAGCACGCCGAGCAGCTGGAATTCCTGGGCGGTCAGGTCGAGCCGGATGCCGTTGCGCGAGGCGCGCCGGCTGATCAGGTCCACCCGCAGGTCGCCGATCGAGATCAGCGTCGATTCCTGCACGCGCGCGCGGCGCGTCAGCGCGCGCAGCCGCTCGATCAGCTCCAGGAACGAGAACGGCTTGGTCAGATAGTCGTCGGCGCCGCCGCGCAGGCCGCGCACGCGGTCGTCCACGCGATCGCGCGCGGTCAGCATGATCACCGGCGTGTCCTTCTGGGCGCGCAGCGCGCGCAGCACGCCGAAGCCGTCGATCTTCGGCAGCATCACGTCGAGCACGACCACGTCGTAGTCGTATTCGACCGCCTTCCAGGCGCCGTCCTCGCCGTCGGTCGCGGTGTCGACCACCCAGCCTTCCTCGGCCAGCCCGCTCTTCAGGTAATCGACCACCTTCGGTTCGTCTTCGACTATCAGTACTTTCATTCGCTGGTTCCGGTTGCGATGCCGGCGGCCGGCCGGGCCGCGGAGTCGGCGGCCAGGCGGGGCGCCGGCGCGCCGCCACGGGTGTCGCCGTTCGTGACATTGGCCGCCACGGGCGCGGCGCCCGACCAGCCGCCGCCGAGTGCTTTTGCGAGATATACCACCAGTGCGGCCCGTTGGCCACGGATCTGCACTTCCTGGCGCTCGCTGGTGAGCAGCTGCTGTTGCGCGCTGATCACGTCGATGTAGGCGGTCAGGCCGCCGCCATAGCGGTCCTGGGCGAGCGAGACGAGCTGGCGCGCGTCGTCCACGGCCGCGCGCGCGCGCCGCTCGGCCTCGTCGAGCGCCGACAGGCCGGTCACGGCGTTCTGCACTTCCTGGAAAGCGGTCAGCACGGTCTGGCGGTAGCTGGCGCGCGCCGCGTCGTAGCCGGCCTGCGCGACCTCGACGCCGGCCTTGAGGCGGCCGCCCTCGAACAGCGGCTGGGACACCGAGGCGCCCACCGACCACACCAGCGCCGGCACCGTGAACAGGCTCGCGAAGCGCGTGGCTTCCCAGCCGATGTCGGGCGACAGCGTGAGGCGCGGGAAATAGGCCGCGTGCGCGATGCCGATCTGCGCGTTGGCGGCCGCCATCGCGCGCTCGGCCGAGGCCACGTCGGGGCGCCGCTGCAGCAGCTCGCTCGGCACGCCGGTCGGCAGCCGAGGGGCGGTGAGCGGCTGCACGCGCGGCGCGATCGAGAACGACGGCGCGGGCGTGCCCACCAGCGTCGCGATCGCGTGTTCGTATTGCTGGCGCGTGTTGAGGAGCAACTGCGCCTGGGTTTTCGTCGCGTCGAGCTGCGAGCGCTGCTGCAGCAGGTTCAGGCCCGACACGGCGCCCAGCTCGTGCTGCGCGGTGACGAAATCGAGCGCTTTCTGCTGCAGCGCGACCGAGCGGTTCAGCACGTCGGTCTCGGCGTCGGTCTCGCGCAGCGCCAGGTAGGCGGTGGCCAGATCGGCCGTCAGCACCAGCCGCGCGTTGACGAGATCGTCGCCGGACTGCTCGGTGCTCGCGCGCGCGGCCTCCACGGTGCGGCGGATCCGGCCGAACAGGTCCAGCTCGTAGCTGGCGTTGGCACCGATCTGCGTGTCGTTCTGCACCGTCGACATGTTGCGCTGGGCGTAGTTCGTCAGCGGCCGGTCCGCCGAGATCCGCTCGCGCGCCGCGCTGGCGCCGAGCCCGATTGACGGCAGCAGCGAGGCCGAGGTCGAGGCCAGCGCGGCCTGCGCCTGCGCGTAGTGCGCGGCGGCCACGGCGAGCGTCTGGTTCGCGCCGAGCGCGCGCGTCTCCAGCGCGTCGAGCAGCGGATCGTTGAACGCTTCCCACCAGTCCGGCGCGAGCGGCGCGTGCGAGGGCGTGCCACGCTGCCAGTAGGCGTCGCCGGGCGGCGGCTGCCAGGCGGCGGGCGTGTCGTCGACGCCTGGGCGGTGGTAGTCGGGGCCGACCGCGCAGCCGGCCAGCGCGAACGCGGCCAGCGCGAGCGCGGCGGGCAGCGCGGGCGGGGCGCGACGTGAGCGCGGCGCCGGGGGCGAGGCGGGCGTGCGAGATGCGGCCGGGTTGGGCGTGCCGCGAACGGCGAACGTCGCCGTGCCGCTCGCCTGGCCGGCGTCGGCCGCGTGGGCGGCACGGGCCACGCAGGCGGATGAACCGGCAACGGCCGTGGTCGCGCGTGCGGCGCGCCGTGCCGGGAAACGGACCCGGATCACGATCCGGCCCCCGGGCCGGCCTTGGTGGCCGAGGCGGCGTCCGGCGCGGCGGACGAGGTGGCCGAAGCGGCCCGGGTCGAAGCCGAAGAAGCCGAAGAAGCCGAAGAAGCCGACGGGGAAGCCGCCGCCCCCGAAGCCCCACCCGCCGGCGCCGCCGCCTTGACGATCACTGCGTCGCCGTTGGCGAGCGAATCGCTCGGGTTCAGCACGAGCCGGTCGCCGGCCTCGACGCCTTCGTCGATCTCGAGCGTCTTGCCGAGCGTGCGCGCGATCCGCACCGGGTGCAGCGCGATCTTGCCGTCGGCGCCGACCACCGCCACCGTCGGCCCCTCGGCGCGGAACAGCAGCGTGTTGGCCGGGATCGACAGCGTGCCGACCGCCGCCATCGGCAGCGTGGCCTTCACGTAGGCGCCCGGCAGCAGCCGGCCGTCGCCGTTGGGCAGCGTGATCTCGATCTGCAGCGTGCGGGTGGCCACGTCGATCGCCTGCGCCGTGTGCGTGATGGTGCCGTCGAAGGTGCGCCCCGGCAGCTCCGACTGCGTGATGGCCACGTGCTGGCCGAGCCTGACCTGCTGCGCGTAGGTCTGCGGCACGCGCACGTACAGGCGCAGCCGGTCGGCCTGGGTCACCACGAACAGCGCGCGGCCGGCGCCGCCATTGCCGGCGTTGACGAGGTCGCCGATGTCGAGGTTGCGCTGGGTGACCACGCCGTTCACCGGCGCGACGATCTTCTGGAAGCCCTTCAGCTCGGTCAGGCGGCGCACGTTCGCGTCGGCCGCCGAGAGGTTCGCCACGGCCTGGTTGTAGGCGCCCTGGCGGTCGTCGAGTTCCTGCTGCGAGACGGCGTCGCGCTCGCGCAGCTGCCGGGCGCGATCGAACGAGGTCTTGGCCAGCGCCAGCGTCGACTGCACCTGCTGGCGCTGCGCCACCGCCTGCGCGAGTTCCTGGTCCACCTCGGGCGTGTCGAGTTCGGCCAGCACCTGGCCGGCCTTCACGCGCGTGCCGATGTCCACGTCCCAGCGGCTCACGTAGCCGCTCGCGCGCGCGTAGATCGGCGCTTCCACGTAGCCGCGCAGCGTGCCCGGCAGGGCGAGCCGCGTGTCGCCGGTGGCGGGGCCGGGCCGCACCACGCTCACGTACTGGCGCGCGTTCTGCTGCGCGAGCTGTTCCAGCTGGTCGTGGTTCAGGTGGTCGGCCACCAGCGTGCGCACCGCCAGCGCGGCCAGCAGCACGCCCGCCACGATCAGCGCGAGCGTCGCGCGGCGCCTGACCTGCGCGCGGGCCGGCAGATCGAGGCCCGACGATTCGTCGACGTGGAGCCCGACGGAGCTGTGACGTTTCTCTTCCATGAGTTCAACCGGTCTATACGAATCCAGGGGTCAGGACGCCTCGGCGCGATGCTCGCGCCGCTTCGCCAGCCGATGATGCACGCCCGCGAACACGAGCGGCACGAAAAACAGCGTCGAGACGGTGGCGAACAGCAGCCCGCCGATCACCGCGCGGCCGAGCGGGGCGTTCTGCTCGGCGCCCTCGCCGAGGCCGACCGCCATCGGGATCATGCCGATGATCATCGCCAGCGCGGTCATCATGACCGGGCGAATTCGCGTGGCGCCGGCCTCCAGCGCGGCCGACAGCGCCGGCACGCCGGCATCGAGCCGCTGCCGCGCGAACGCCACCACCAGAATGCTGTTGGCGGTGGCCACGCCCACCGTCATGACCGCGCCGGTCAACGCCGGCACGCTCAGGTGCGTGCCGGTCACGAACAGCATCCAGGCGATGCCGGCCAGCGCGGCCGGCATCGCGCTGATGATGATCAGCGGGTCGATCCACGACTGGAAGTTCACCACGATCAGCAGGTACACCAGCACGATCGCCATCGCCACGCCGGCGCCGAGCCCGAAGTAGGAACTGCGCATGGTTTCCACCTGGCCGCGCAGCGTGACCGAGGTGCCGCGCGGCAGCGTCGCGCGCGCCCTGGCGACGATCGCGTCGATGTCGGAGGCCACCGCGCCGAGGTCGCGGCCGTCCACGCTGACGTAGAGATCGGTGACGAGCCGGATGTTGTAGTGCGTGACCACCGCCGGATCGACGTCGCGGCGTATCTCGGCGAGGTTCGAGAGCAGCTGGTACGGCGTGCCCGGGCTGCCGGACGCGGCCACCGGCGTGGAGAGCAGGTCGCCCACCGAATGGATCTGGTATTGCGGGGTCTGGATCGTCAGCGGGTACTGCACGCCGGTACGCGGGTTGACCCAGAACGTCGGGCTGGTCTGCGAGGTGCCCGCCAGCGAGATCAGCATGTTCTGCGCGACGTTCTGCGCCGACAGGTTCAGCTCCTGCATCCGCGTGCGGTCCATGTAGGCGGTCAGCAGCGGCTCGTCGTTGCGCTGCAGGACGTGCGCGTCCACGGCGCCGGGCACGGTGCGCACCGCCTTGAGCAACTGGCTCGCGATCCGCATGTTCGAGGCCGCGTCGTTGCCCTGCACCTGCACGTCGATCGCCGCCGGCTGGCCGAAGTTCAGGATCTGCGTGACGATGTCCGAGGGCTGGAAGAAGAACTCCACGCCTGGGAAGCGTTCCGGCAGGATTCGGCGCAGCGCCGCCACGTAGCGGTGCGCGCTCGGGTGGCCGTCCTTCAGCGCGATCATGATCTCGCCGTCGAGCGTGCCGATCGTGCCGGCGTTGCTGTAGGACAGGTTGATGCCGCTGGAGGGCAGGCCGAGGTTGTCGACGATGGTGTCGAGCTGGTCGCGCGGCACCACCTCGCGGATCACCTTTTCCACCTCGTCGGCGAGCCGCGCGGTTTCCTCGATGCGGATGCCGGTCTGGGCGCGCATGTGCAGCCGGATGTTGCCGGAATCGACGCTCGGGAAGAAGTCGCGGCCGAGCGCGAACACCAGGCCGGTGGACAGCAGGCAGAAGCCGAGGAACGCGATCGCGGCCACCCGGCGGCGCACGATCAGCATGCCGAGCAGCACGATGTAGGCGGCGCGCAGCCGCTCGAAGCCGCGGTCGAAACCGTGATGGATGCGCGCGAAGCGCGACGCGCGGCGCGCCGGCACGGCGTCGTGGCCCGCGGCGTGCGCGCCGGCCGGCGACTTGACGCGAAACAGCAGCATCGCGAGCGTCGGCACCAGCGTGCGCGACAGCACGTAGGAGGCCAGCATCGCGAACACCACCGCCTCGGCGAGCGGCACGAACAGGAAGCGCGCCACGCCGGTGAGGAAGAACATCGGCACGAACACGATGCAGATGCAGAGCGTGGAGACCAGCGCCGGCACGGCGATCTCGCCCGCGCCCTCGAGGATCGACTCGCGCAGCCCGGTGCCCAGGTGCAGGTGGCGCTCGATGTTCTCGATCGTGACGGTGGCGTCGTCCACCAGGATCCCGACCGCCAGCGCGAGGCCGCCCAGCGTCATGATGTTGATGGTCTGGCCGAGCGCGGCGAGCGCCAGGATCGAGGTGAAGATCGACAGCGGGATCGACACCGCGATGATCAGCGTACTGCGCCAGTTGCCGAGGAACAGCAGGATCATCATCGCGGTCAGCAGCGCCGCGATCAGCGCCTCGCGGATCACGCCCTGCACGGCGGCCTTCACGAACACCGACTGGTCGAACAGCGCGCTGATCTTCAGGTCGGCCGGCAGCGTCGCCTCCACCGAGGGCAGCAGCGCCTTGAGCGCGCCCACCACCTGCAGCGTGGAGGCGTCGCCGTTCTTCATGATCGACATCAGCACGCCGCGCTGGCCGTCGCGGCGCACCACGTTGGTCTGCGGCGTGAAGCCGTCGCGCACGTGGGCCACGTCCGACAGGTAGATGGTGGCGCCGTTCTGGGTGCGCACCGGCAGGTGGTTCAGCTCGGCCACCGTGTCGGGCGAGGCGTTGGTGCCGACCCGGTATTCGGTCGGGCCGATCTTCGCGGTGCCGGTGGGCAGGATCAGGTTCTGCACGCCCACCGCGTTGACCACGTCGGACGGCGTGAGGCCCTTGGCCATCAGCGCCTGCATGTCGAGGTCGACCGAGATCACGCGCGTGCGCCCGCCATAGGGCGCCGGGATCTGCACGCCGCGCACCGTGACCAGCTGCGGGCGCAGGAAGTTCTGCGCGATGTCGGCCAGCGACTCCTCGGGCAGCGACTGGCTCGACAGCCCGAGCTGCAGCACCGGGATGCTCGACGCCGAATAGCTGATGATCAGCGGCGGGGTGGCGCCGGGCGGCATCTGCCGCACGATCGACTGGGCCGACGAGACCGTCTGTGCGATCGCAGTTTGCGTGTTCGCGCCCGGCTGCAGGAACACCTTGACGATCGCGATGCCGGGCAGCGTCTGCGATTCGAGGTGCTCGATGTTGCCGACGGTGGTGGTCAGCGTGCGTTCATGGACCGAGGTGATGCGGTCGGCCATGTCGCGCGCCGAGAACCCGCTGTACGTCCAGATCACGCTGATCACGGGGATGTCGATCGACGGCAGCACGTCGGTCGGCGTTCTGACCAGCGCGAGCGGCGTCGCGAGCAGGATCATGATGGCCATCACGATGAACGTGTACGGGCGGCGCAGCGCTAGATTGACGATCCACATGGAGGCAGGGGGCGGGCGGCTCGGGAGGCGGGGCGAGGTCGGGCCTGGATGATAGTGAATCACGCGGGACGCATTCCTGACGCCAAAATGGCTGAATTGTCAGGAAGCGGCCGGCGGGATGCGCCAGGGCACGGCTTCAGATCTGGTCGGTGCCGATCGTGCGCAGCCGCGCCAGATCGGTCACGGCGATCTCGTTGTAGGCGATCCGCAGCAATCCCGCGCGTTCCAGCTGCCGCAGCGACGGGTTGATCCGCTGCCGCGACACGCCCACCAGCATCGCGAGTTCTTCCTGCGAGATCGGCAGCGTGGCGCCGGTGTCGGGATAGAGATCGGGGTTCATCAGCTGCGCGAGCGCCTGCGCGACGCGCGCGTCCACGTCGAGCAGCCGCGCGTTCTGGATCGAGGCGATGAATTCGCCCATCCGGTTGTTGAGCTGGCGGATCACGAAACCCGTGAACGGCAGGCTGGTGTCGAGCAGCGCATGGAACGTGGCCGACGGCACGAACAGCATCAGCGAGCGGCGGATCGCGATCACGTCGTACTTGCGCAGCTCGCGCTTGATCACGCTGCCCTCGCCGAACCAGCCGCCCGAGGGCACGCCCGAGAGCGTGCAGCCGCGCCCCTGCGCGTTGTGGATCGCGAGCTTGACGAGCCCGTCGTGCACGCCGATCCAGTCGCCGGACGGCGCGTGGCGGCGCGCCACCGCCTCGCCCGCCTCGCGCCACTCGGCCCGCGCGTCGGCCAGCACGCGCGCCTGGTGCTCGGGCGCGAGCGCGCGAAACCAGCCGCAGCGCCCGAACAGCACGGCGAGCGCGGGCAGCGCCGGCACGGCGGGCGGCGCGGTACCGGACGGAGGATTCGCGAGGGCGGCGTCGGTCATGGGGCAGGGTTTGCGAGCAGAGGGATAACGCGGGTTCGAATCGGGCGAGTCTGTCGTTTCGATGACAGACGGCTCACAATGCCGGCGGTAGCCTATCGCAATTCGAACGAGATCGAAATCGCGAATAACGAGCGGGCGCGGCCGGCGCGGACGGCCCCACCCGACACCAACGAGCAACACGGAGACACGACATGACGCAGCTGTTCGAGACCGGGCTGGGCCGGCGCGAGGCGAACCACGTAGCGCTCACGCCGATCGATTTCATCGCGCGCGCGGCGGAGGTATACGGCAGCCGGCTCGCGGTGGTGCATGGCGCGCAGCGCACTACCTGGAGCGAGGCCTACGAGCGCGCGCGGCGGCTGGCCGGCGCGCTGGCCGAGGCCGGCATCGGCCGCGGCGACACGGTGGCCGCCGTGCTGCCCAACATCCCGCCGATGATCGACGCGCACTTCGGCGTGCCGATGGCGGGCGCCGTGCTCAACGCCATCAACACGCGGCTCGACGTGGCCTCGATCCTGTTCATGCTGCGCCACGGCGAGGCCAGGCTGCTGATCGTCGATACCGAATACGCCGAACTCGCGCGGCGCGTGGCGCAGGAGCTGCCGGCGGTGCGCATCGTCTGCGTGGCCGACGCGCTGCCGGCCGACCCCGCCAGCTTCGGCGGCGCGACCGACTACGAGGCGTTCCTCGCCGGCGGCGACCCCAACTACGCCTGGACGCCGCCCGCCGACGAGTGGGACGCGATCGCGCTCAACTACACCTCCGGCACCACCGGCGAGCCGAAGGGCGTGGTGTACCACCACCGTGGCGCCTATCTCGCGGCGCTCTCGAACCTGCTCGAGTGGGACATGCCCAAGCATGCCGTCTACCTCTGGACGCTGCCGATGTTCCACTGCAACGGCTGGTGCTTCCCGTGGGCGGTGGCGGCGCGCGCGGGCGTGAACGTCTGCCTGCGCAAGTTCGATCCGCGCACCGTGTTCGAGCTGATCCGCCGCGAGCGCGTGACCCACTACAGCGGCGCGCCGATCGTCCACGGCGCGCTGGCCGACGCGCCGGCCGAATGGCGTGCCGGCATCGAGCACGTGGTCCACGCGCAGGTGGCGGGCGCCGCGCCCGCGCCGGCCGTGATCGCGAAGATGAAGGCGATCGGCTTCGAACTGCTGCACGTGTACGGGCTGACCGAGATCTACGGGCCGGCCACCGTCTGCGCCGAGCAGCAGCACTGGGCCACGTTGCCCGACGAGGAGGTGGCGCGGATGAAGGCGCGGCAGGGCGTGCGCTACCACCTGCAGGCCGGCGCCACCGTGCTCGACCCCGACACCATGCAGAGCGTGCCCGCCGACGGCGAGACGCTCGGCGAGATCATGTTTCGCGGCAACCTCTGCATGAAGGGCTACCTGAAGAATCCCAAGGCGACCGACGAGGCGTTCGCGGGCGGCTGGTTCCATACCGGCGATCTCGGCGTGCTGACGCCGGACGGCTACATCCGCATCAAGGATCGTCGCAAGGACATCATCATCTCCGGTGGCGAGAACATCTCGAGCATCGAGGTGGAGGACGCGCTGTACCGGCATCCGGCGGTGGCCGTGGCCGCGGTGGTGGCGCTGCCGGACCCGAAGTGGGGCGAGGTGCCGTGCGCGTTCGTCGAACTGCGCGAGGGCATGCAGGCGAGCGAGGCCGAGATCCTCGCGCACTGCCGCACGCTGCTGGCCGGCTACAAGATGCCGAAAGCGGTCCGCTTCGGCGAGCTGCCGAAGACGTCCACCGGCAAGATCCAGAAGTTCCAGCTGCGTACGCAGGCGCGCGCGGAGCGGGAGAGCGACGAGGGCGCGCGGGCGGGGAATGCCGCGCTCGCGGCGGACCGGACCGGTTGAGACGGGCGGGTGCGGGGCGCCGGGATCAGGTCGCGGGCTTGCGGCGGCGCGCCGTCGGCTCGGCCGGGGCAGGCCGGCCGAGGGGCCGGTTCGGGTGGCGCGATCCGCTTCGGGGTGGTGCGGCACGATTCGCGCTGGCCCGATCCGCATGTCAGCGCCGCCCCGGCGTCGCGCGACGCAGCGACGGGCGCGGCCACGCGGCGGCGCGCGGCGTGACCCGCGCGGATCATGCCCGTCGCGGCGCGGCGCGCGGGACGAAAGTCGTCCGCTGCCGGGCCGCTGCCGCCAGCCGGCGGCTTTTTTGCTTGCTCAGCGCGTGACGAACGGCGTGCCGGCAGCCGGCGCGCCGCGCGCGAACCGGCGCTGCCGCAGCAGCGCCACGCGACAGTTCTCGCGCGCGACGTCGCGGCCGTCGTCGTCGAGCAGCACGAGGTCGCCGCGCATCACGTTGAGCGTGATCACCTGGCCGCTCGGCGAGGCCAGCGTCTCGGGCGTGTGGACCGAGCCGGCCGGCTCCAGCACCGTGCTGCCGGCGCGCGCGATCCAGTCGTATTCGCGATAGCGCCACTCGCCCTCCAGCGTATAGACGAACACCGTGCCTTCGTGCCGGTGCCGCGGCAGCGCCATGCCCACCGGCATGCGCAGCAGCACGGTCAGTTCGTCGCGCGCGGCGTCGATGTGCAGGTACTGGATCGCGAGTCCCGGCAGCGCGTCCGCCATCGGCAGCCAGGGCAGATCGTCGTGTTGCAGGCAATGGATCGGCGGCAGCGCGAAATCGGCTGGAATCATGACGGGGATCATTGGAGAGATGGCGCGAAACGGCCATGGGGCGACTATTATGGCAGACCGTCGTCCGCCCCGAGCGAGCCGGCGCCGTGGCTCCGCCCCGGCCCGGGCCATCGCGGCGGACGGCGGCCGCGTAATCGAGGCAGCCCGCGGGCTGCGCCCGGCCGGCCCGGATCACCGCCTTGTTATTTCGGTATGCAGAACATCGGGCGGCGTGCCGGCTTTAACCAGCAAGGACAACAATGACCGGAATCACCCGCTGCCGGAGAGTGGCAGCCGCGCCGCTTGCTCGGCTCGTTTCGTTCGCCCTGGCGGCATCGTGCGTGGCCGCGCACGCGGCCGCCTACCGCCCGGACACCACCCTGCTCACGCAGGACATCGTCTACGACGTCCACGCCGACGGCACCTACACGAAGGACGTGACCGAAAGCTGGCGGATCGACACCGAGAAGGGCGTGCGCGAGGACGGCGAAGGGCGGCTTTCCTACAGCACCTCGCTGCAGGCGCTCGACGTGACCGAGGCCTACACGCTGACGAAGGACGGCCGGCGCGTGGCCGTCGGCGCCGGGCAGATCCACGATCAGCAGACCCCCGAGAGCGCGCGGGCACCGATGTTCGACGACAACAAGGTGAAGGTCGTGGTGTTCCCGGCCGTCGAGGTGGGCGCGACGCTGGTGCTGCATTCGCGGCTCACGCAGAAGGTGCCGATCTTCCCGGGCCAGTTCTCGGCGCTGAACTACTTCACCGACAACGTGCGCCGCGAGTCGATGCAACTGACGGTGCGTGCGCCGGCCGACATGCCGCTGCACGTCGATGCCGTCGATCTGCCGGGCGGTCGCGTCGAGTCCGACCGGCCCGACACGCAGGTGTGGCGCTGGTCGCTGACCGGGCGACCGGCGCGCACGCCGGAGCTGTCGGCGACGGCCAACCTCGATCACAGCCCGCGCGTGGCGATCACGAGCTTCGCCGACTATGCGCAGATCGGTGCCGCCTATCAGCAGCGCGCGCTCGACAAGGCGGCCGTGACGCCGCGCGTGCGTGCGCTCGCCGAGCAGCTCACGCAGGGCGTGAGCGACCGCCGCAAGCAGGCCGAGATCCTCTACGACTGGGTCAGCACGCAGATCCGCTACGTGGCGATCCATCTCGGCTTCGGCGGTGTGGTGCCGCATGACGCCGACGCGATCCTGGCCGCCGGCTACGGCGACTGCAAGGACCATGTCACGCTGCTGGAGGCGCTGCTCGCCGCCAGGTCGATCCGCAGCGAACCGGTGCTGATCAACCTCGGCGACGCTTACTGGGTGCCGAAGGTGGCGCTGCCGCTCGGCGTGTTCGACCACGCCATCAGCTGGCTGCCCGAATTCGATCTGTACGTCGATTCGACCGCCGGTTTCGCGCGCTTCGGCGTGCTGCCGCCGGGCGAACTCGGCAAGGTGGCGCTGGTGGCCGGCGGCGAGGGGAGCCCGGGCGGGCTGCGCACGCTGCCGCTCGCGAATCCCGACACCGCGCGCGTGACCGTGACGACGCGCATGAACGTCGCGCGCGACGGCACCGTGACCGGCAGCGCCCGGGTCGAGAACGGCGGCTACTTCGATCTGGCCGCGCGGCAACTGATGGCGTCCGTGCCGCCCGGCATGGAGGAGCAGCTGGCCGAGCGCGTGCTGTTCGTGACCGGTCAGGACGGCTCGGGCACCTATCACCATGGCGACGTGCGCGACCTGAGCGTGCCGTTCGACTATGGCGCCGACTTCCGGCTGCCCGACTACGCGCTGTTCCCCGGGCCGGGCGCGTTCAAGGTGCCGCCGGGCCTCGGCAGCTTCGAGGGCATCAGCGGAACCTTCATCGCGGCGGGGCCGGACACGCGGAAGTTCGCGATCGCCGTGCCGGGCCGCCACCTGACCGAGATCTCGATCATCACGCTGCCCGCCGCGATCCGCGTGCCGCGCCTGCCGAAGCCGGTGTCGGTGTCGTCGCCGCTCGGCACGTATACGGCCACCTACCGCGCGAACGGGGCCACCGTGACCGTCACGCGCGACCTGTGGCTCACGCCGCCCGGGCCGGTGATCACGCCGGCCGATTATCCGGCGTTCCGCAAGCTCGGGCTGGCCGTGAAGCGCGATCTGCGCACGCAGCTCGTGTATTGAGCGGGTGGCGGCACTGGCGGGCCGAGGTGCGTGGCCGCGGGTGCGGGTCGGGCGGCCCGCCGGGATTTCGCGTAGGCCGTCGCGCGGTCACGGCGGCGGCCCGCCTGATCGCCGGTGCGGCGGGATGGGGGCGCCGGCGGTGCTTCGCGGCCCGATCCGACGCGCAAGCGAGTTCGGTGGCGGGTTGATGCCTCGCGCCGGCCGATCCCGGTGCCTGCTTCGCTTCGCGCGCCCGGCGTTCGGGTTTGCCGCGCCCGGCCGCCGCGTTCGGGCGTATACCAACGCGCAACGACAGGGCGCGCGCGGCGTCGCCGCGACGAGCGCGCCTGTCGGCTTTCCCGATCCGACGCGTATGACCCGAATCCCGCCCTCGAACCTGCCGTCCGCCTACGCACCGCCCACCGCCGACGATTCCGCGCGCGGCCCGGCGGCGGACGCGCCCGGCCTGGCGAGCGCGCCGGGCGGCACGATCGCGGGGCTGCGCACCATCGCGGCGGACGGCAAGCGCACGCGCGGCGCGCTTACCGCGGTGCGCAGCGAGGCCACGCGCGAGCGCCTCGGCCGGCTGCGCACCGAACTCGCGCGGATCAGCCCGCCGCCCGCCACGGCCGACGCGGCGCGCGCGGCGATCCTTGCCGCGATGGCACGCGCCAATCTCGCCGGCTGGACGATCCCGGCGCTCGACGATGCCGACTCGCTGGCCTATCAGGACGGCTCGCGGCGCATCATGCTGATCGCGCACGCGATCATCTTCAATCCGTCCGGCGCGTTCCGGATCGTCGATCTGCGGTCGAGCACGCCGGTCTATTTCGAGGCGGCGGGCGAGGGCGAGTGCCGCTTCGTGATGCCGCGCGATCGGGACGGCGCGGGCGTGGCGGGCGGCCGGCGGCGGATCGGGATGCGCTAGGGCGGCGGCGCGGTCGGCCACGTCCGCGCCGCGCCGGTCAACTCCGCGCCACCTCCGCGCCGCCCGACGCAACCGGTAGGCCGCCGCCGCTCACCCTACAGGCATCGCGCTTGCTATCTCATCCTGTTTCAGCCACCCGGACGAGATCATGCCGATGAACGATGCCAACCGCCAACCCTCCGACGAATCGCGCCAGCCGGCCAGCACGAAGGTGCCCGCGCCGTCGCGCGGCGAACCCGCGTCGCCGGCCGGCCGGCACCCCGCGCCGCCATGCACGCTGGTGATCTTCGGCGCCGGCGGCGACCTGACGAGCCGGCTGCTGATGCCCGCGCTCTACAACCTCGCGGTGGACGGCCTGCTCGACGACGGCACCAAGATCATCGGCGTCAATCACGGCGAACGCGAGACCGGGGCGTGGCGCGACGATTTACACAGCGCATTGCAAAAGCTCGCCGCCGACAAGGCCAGCACCTTTCACGCCGGCAAGCTGGACGGGCACGCCTGGGACTGGGTCGCGCAGCGCCTGCAGTACATGGCCGGCGACTTCGAGGACGACGGCGCCTACCAGCGCCTCGCGCAGCAACTCGGCAAGGACGGCAAGGGCGACGCCGGCGGCAACGTGGTGTTCTACCTCGCCGTGAGCGGGCGCTTCTTCAAGCCGATCGTCGAGCGCCTCGGCAAGGCCGGCCTGCTGAAGGAGGCCGGCGACGGCGGGCCGTTCCGCCGCGTCGTGATCGAGAAGCCGTTCGGCAGCGATCTGGCCTCGGCGCGCGACCTGAACCAGCACCTGCTCGGCTTCATGAAGGAGTCGCAGATCTACCGGATCGACCACTTCCTCGGCAAGGACACGGTGCAGAGCATCCTGGCCGTGCGCTTCGCCAACGCGCTGTTCGAGCCGATCTGGCGGCGCGAGTACATCGACAGCGTGCAGATCACCGCGTCCGAGGTGATCGGCGTGGAGCGGCGCGGCAGCTTCTACGAGCAGACCGGCGCGTTCCGCGACATGGTGCCGAACCATCTGTTCCAACTGCTCGGCATGGTCGCGATGGAGCCGCCGAACTCGTTCGACGCGGAAGCCGTGCGCGACAAGAAGGCCGAGATCTTCGACGCGCTGAAGCCGCTCGCGCCGCAGGACGTGGTGTTCGGCCAGTACACGGCCGGGCCGGGCGGCGCGGCCTATCGCGACGAGCCCGACGTGGCGCGCGACAGCACGACCGAGACCTACGCGGCGGCGCGCGTGCAGATCGACAACTGGCGCTGGGCCGGCGTGCCGTTCTACCTGCGCACCGGCAAGCGGCTGGCCGAGCGGCGCACCGAGATCTCGGTGCAGCTGAAGCCGGTGCCGTTCCGGCTGTTCCGCGACACCCCCAACGACGCGCTGACGCCGAACGTGCTGACGCTGCGCATCGATCCCTCGCACGGCACCAGCTTCGACTTCAACGTGAAGACGCCGGGGCCGGTCATGCAGATCGGCGCGGTGCGCTCGTCGTTCGATTACGATGCGTTTTTCCCCGAGCGCGCGAACGTCGGCTACGAGACGCTGCTTTACGACTGCCTGCTCGGCGACGAGACGCTGTTCCAGCGCGCGGACAGCATCGAATCGACCTGGGAAGCCGCCGAAGCCGTGCTGCACCCGCGCGACGGCGCCGCGATCCCCGTGCATGACTACCCGGCCGGCAGCGAGGGGCCGGCCGAGGCCGACGCGCTGATCGAGCGCGACGGGCGCGCGTGGCGCCCGCTCGAGGCGCGGGAGGCGGGCGCCGGGGCGGATTCAAGGCCGGATTCGAAGTCGAAGTCGAAATCGGATGCGAAGCCGGACGCCGGCAAGGCGTGACGACGGCGCGACACCCGGCGGCCCCGGTCACGGCATCGCCGGCCGGCCGGCGCATGGTAGCGACAGGCGGAACCAGACGAACCACGAGACGAACTTCATGAAACCGAGCAAGAAACCCAGCACGAAACCCCATGACGCGAACGACGCGGCCGATTCCAGCGGCGGCGGGCGCATCCTCTCCATCGACATCGGCGGCAGCGGGCTGAAGGCGGCCATCGTCGACACCCGGGCGAACATGCTCGGCAAGCGCGTGCGCGTGGAGACGCCGCATCCGTGCCCGCCGGGGCTGCTGGTCGATACGCTGCACGCGCTCGTCGCGCCGCTGATCGCGAGCCATGCGCCGTCGCGCGTGTCGATCGGCTTTCCCGGCTTCGTGCGCGACAACCGCGTGCTGACTGCGCCGCACATCGGCCCGGACGGCTGGCGCGACGTGCCGCTCGCGGCGATGCTCGGCGAGCGGCTCGGCATCGACGCGGTGCGCATGATCAACGACGCGGAGATGCAGGGCCTGGCCGCGATCGAGGGGCACGGCCTCGAATTCGTGCTGACGCTCGGCACCGGCGCCGGCACGGCGCTGTTCCGCGACGGCGAGCTGATGCCGCATCTCGAGCTCGCGCATCATCCGGTCAGCAAGAAGCACGCGTATGACGAATACATCGGCGACGCGGCGCGCCGCAAGGCCGGCAACAAGCGCTGGAGCCGGCGCGTCGGGAAGGTCATCGACATCCTCGAATCGCTCGTGCATTACGACAGGCTGTGGATCGGCGGCGGCAATGCCGCCCGGCTGAAGCTGGCGCTGCCGCCGAACGTGGCGACGGTGCCGAACGATCGCGGCATCGAGGGCGGGGCGCTGCTGTGGCATCCGCGCTCGGTGCGGGAAGCGCGGCGGGGCTGACGGCCCCTGGCGCGCCGGCTTCCCGGGCGATATTTACAGCGACTTCGCGGCGTCGGCCGTGGGGATGGCCGGCGCCGGATCGGCCTCGTGGCGCAGGCCGTTGTCGAGGACGCGCACCACCACGCGCGCCTTGTCGTCGACGAACGAGTAAGGCGCCGGGTAGCAGGCCACGGTGTATGAGTGTCCCGCCTCGAGGTCGGCCGTGGTCGCCGGCTCGGCCGAGAACGACATGTGTCCCATGTTGATCCATCCCCGCACGAAGGCGCGGCCGAGCGGCGACACCGAGGAATCGACGGCGACGTCGCCGTTGCCGCAATGCGCGGTGATGGTGTGCTTGCCCGGCAACGCGTCGACCTTCGACGGGAAGCCGAACAGCCAGCTGCTGTCGTCGACCTGCTTGATGCTGGTGACCAACTGGATCATCAGGGTGCCGGAGCGCACCGCCTGCGCCTGGGTCGGGTCCGGCAGCAGCGTCGCCACTTCGGAGGCCGGGCGCGCCGGTCCGTCATAGGCCTGCATGCCGGGCATCATGGTGGCGCATCCCTGCAACAGGGTGACGAGGCCCAGCCCCGCGGAAATCATTATTGTTTTCATGGTGGTCTTGATTCGGTGATGTCTGCCTCGATCCCGAGGCTCCCGTTTTCTTACATGGATTACAGCGCGGCGGATGATAGCAGAAGGATCGGCCGGCGCCGCGCGGTGGAGGAAAGCGTTGATAGCCATGCGTTTCCCGGGGTGAGCGCCGGGCGAAAGCGGGTAGACTCCGCAGTTTCGTCGTCCCGCGATATCGGAGCAGTTCGTGAAACGCATTCTTGTGATCGGCATCGGCGCCGGCAATCCCGACTACCTGACCGTGCAGGCCATCAAGGCGCTGAACCGCGCCGACGTGTTCTTCGTGATGGACAAGGGCGCGGCCAAGAGCAAGCTGATCGAGCTGCGCCGCGAGATCGTCGAGCGCTACGCGACCGAGCGCAACTACCGCGTGGTCGAGGCCACGAGCCCCGAGCGCGGTCCCGACGGCGCCAGCTACGTGGGCGCCGTCGAGACGCTGAACCGCGACAAGCAGGCCGTGTTCGAGCGGCTGATCGCCGACGAACTGCGCGACGGAGAATGCGGCGCGTTCCTCGTGTGGGGCGATCCCGCGCTCTACGACAGCACGCTGCGCATCCTCGACGCGATCCTCGCCGATGGCCGGCCTGGCTTCGACTACGAGGTGATCCCCGGCATCAGCAGCGTGCAGGCGCTCGCGGCGCAGCATCGCGTGCCGCTCAACGCGATCGGCCGCGCGTTCGAGGTCACCAACGGCCGCGGGCTCGCCGAGGCCGGTTTCCCCGCGCGGGCGGACAGCGTGGTCGTGATGCTGGACGCGCGGAACGCGTTCACGCGCCTGGACGGCGGCGATCTCGAGATCTTCTGGGGCGCCTACGTCGGTACGCCCGACGAGATCCTGATATCCGGTCCGCTCGACGAGGTGCGCGACGAGATCGTGCGGGTGCGCGCCGAGGCGCGTGAGCGGCACGGCTGGATCATGGATACCTATCTGCTCAGGAAGCGCGCGCGCGGCAACGGCTGAGCCGGCATCGCGCCCTCAACCGAACCAGCGGTTGGTGCGCGCCCAGCGCGCGAACAGCTTCGGCCAGGAGGCCGGCTCGCTGTCCGGCACCCCGAGCGACCAGCCGTGCCCGCCCGACTGGTAGACGTGCAGCGCGGCCGGCACGCGCGCGTTGCGCAGCGCGGTATGCGCGAGCAGCACGTTGTCCACCGGCACGATCGGATCGTCGAGCGCCTGCGCGAGGAACGTGCGCGGCGCGTTGGCGTCGATCCGCAGCACCGGCGAGAGCGCCTCGGCGGCGCCCGTCGACGGCGCGTCGCCGAGCAGGTGGCGGTGCGAGCGCGTGTGGTCGAACGGCGGCAGCAGCGTCAGCACCGGATACATCAGCGCGGCGAGATT
Source organism: Burkholderia plantarii (assembly GCF_001411805.1). Lineage (NCBI taxonomy): Bacteria > Pseudomonadati > Pseudomonadota > Betaproteobacteria > Burkholderiales > Burkholderiaceae > Burkholderia > Burkholderia plantarii. Next base: position 1,813,511 of record NZ_CP007213.1, read on the forward strand.
CGGGCGCGCCGAGAGCCGGTCCGCGCCGTCCGTCTCGGGATAGCGCCGCGCGTTCGGATCGAACGCGGTCATGCCGGCCAGGTGGCCGCCCGCCGAGAAGCCCAGGATCGCGATGCGCGCCGGATCGATGCCGTCGCGCTGCGCGCGCGAGCGGATCACGCGCATCGCGCGCTGGCCGTCCTGCAGCGGCGCGCCGCGCTGCCAGCCCTGCTCCGGCAGCCGGTAGACGAGTTCGTAGGCGGTCACGCCGAGCGAGGCGAGCCAGCGGCAGACCGGGCCGCTTTCATGGGCCAGCTCCACGCATTCGTAGCCGCCGCCCGCGATCACCAGCGCGGCCGCGCCGTTCGGCGTGGCGGGCCGGTACACGTGCAGGCGCGGCGCGACCACGCCGATCACGGCGCCGCGCCGGATCACGCGCTCGCCGTCGAGGTTCATGTCGGGCAGCGGGTCGGGCGGCAGGTCGCGCCACAGCCGGATTGCCTCGTCGGGCAGCAGGCGCGGCGGCGCGGCCGTGGCCGGTTCCTTCGCGGGTTCCTGGGCGCGCGCGGCGGCCGGCAGCAGCGCGCCGAGCGTGCCGCCCACGGCGGCGCCGAGCAGATTGCGGCGGGTGTCGTCCATATCTGGGGAAGGGGCGCGATGAAGCGATGGCGTCAGGCTTGCATTTAACCGCATCGAGGCGGTCGGGGTTGTGACGTAATGTATAAATGATCGCCAGCAAGTGATTCGCCTGGTTCTCCCGGGCCGTGTCAATCGGGGAGAACGGCCATGCCGGCCACCCGGCACGTCGATCACGCATTCCGTGCGAGCGGGCTCTCGCCGTGGCGCGAACGGCGGCACGACCGGCCCTGGCATCCGGCTTCAGATCCCACGCTGGTTCACGCGTTTCGACAGTGCCTCCGCGCTTTCCTTGCGCTCGCTGTAGCGGTCGAGCAAGTACGCGCCGGTATCTCGCGTCAGGAACGTGAACTTCACGAGCTCCTCCATCACGTCGACGACCCGGTCGAAATACGCCGACGGCCTCATCCGGTCGCGCTCGTCGAATTCCATGAACGCCTTGGCCACCGACGACTGGTTCGGGATGGTCAGCATCCGCATCCAGCGGCCCAGGATACGCATCTGGTTGACCGCGTTGAACGACTGGGAGCCGCCGCTGACCTGCATCACGGCCAGCGTTTTGCCCTGGGTCGGACGCACGGCGCCGATCGACAGCGGAATCCAGTCGATCTGCGCCTTCATGATGCCCGTCATCGCGCCGTGGCGCTCCGGGGAACACCACACCATGCCCTCCGACCACTGCACCAGTTCGCGGAGCTCGGCCACCTTCGGATGGGTCTCGGGCGCGTCGTCGGGCAGGGGCAGGCCGCCCGGATCGAAGATGCGCGGCTCGGCGCCCATTGCCGCCAGCAGGCGCGCCGCTTCCCGCGTCAGCAGGCGGCTGAACGAGCGCTCGCGGACCGAGCCGTAGAGCAACAGGATGCGTGGCGCATGCGAGGACGGGGAACGGTTCGACAGGCGGGCCGGGTCGGGAACCTGGAAACAGGCGCTGTCCACCTGCGGCAGGTCGTGGGTGGGCTCAGGCATGCTTGCCCCGCGCATCGATCACGACTTCGCCGTCTTCCTTGGTGAACGGGGCCGCCTGCGGGGTCGGCAGGAGCGCGAGGACCGCTTCCGAGGGACGGCAAAGCCGCGTACCGATCGGCGTCTGCACGATCGGCCGGTTGATGAGAATCGGGTGGGTGATCATGAAGTCGATCAGTTCCGCATCGGTCCACTTCACGTTGTCGAGATCCAGCGCGTCATACGGCGTGCCCTTGCGCCGGAGCACGTCGCGCACCGGCACGTTCATGGCGGCGACCAGCGCAAGCAGTTCGTCGCGACTCGGCGGTGTCTCGAGATAGCGCACCACGTGCGGTTCGACGCCGGCGTTGCGGATCATGGCCAGGGCATTGCGCGAGGTGCCGCAATCCGGGTTGTGGTAGATCGTGATATCGGTCATGTCGTGAGATTCCCGGCGTGGTCAGGCGCGTTCATACCAGGCCTTCGATTGATTGACGATGCGCACCACCAGCAGCATGACGGGCACCTCGATCAGCACGCCCACCACGGTTGCCAGGGCCGCGCCCGAGTGGAAGCCGAACAGGCCGATGGCGGCGGCCACGGCGAGTTCGAAGAAGTTTGATGCGCCGATCAGGGCGGACGGGCACGCCACGCTGTGCTTTTCTCCCACGGCCCGGTTGAGCCAGTAGGCAAGCGCGGCATTGAAGAACACCTGGATCAGGATCGGCACCGCCAGCAGGGCGATGACCAGCGGCTGGCGGAGAATCGCCTCGCCCTGGAATGCGAACAGCAGGACCAGGGTAGCCAGCAGCGCCACGATCGACCAGGGGCCGATTCTCGTCATGGCGGCATCGAAGGCGGCTGGTCCGTTGGCCAGCAGCATTCGCCGCCAGCACTGCGCGAGGATCACCGGGATCACGATGTAGAGCGCCACCGAGGTCAGTAGCGTCGCCCACGGCACCGTGATCGCCGACATCCCCAGCAGCAGGCCGACCAGCGGCGCGAACGCGAACACCATGATGCCGTCGTTCAACGCGACCTGCGAGAGCGTGAACAGCGGGTCGCCGCCCGTCAGCCGGCTCCAGACGAACACCATCGCGGTACAGGGCGCCGCGGCCAGCAGTATCAAGCCGGCGACGTAGCTGTCGAGCTGATCGGCCGGCAGCATCGGCGCGAAGAGATGCCGGATGAACAGCCATCCGAGCAGCGCCATCGAGAACGGCTTGACCAGCCAGTTGACGATCAGGGTCACGCCGATGCCCTTGACGTGCCGGCGTACCTCGTGCAAGGCGCCGAAATCGACCTTGACCAGCATCGGAATGATCATCACCCAGATCAGCAGCCCGACCGGCACGTTCACCCGCGCGTATTCGAGGCGGCCGATCGACTGGAACACGCCGGGCATCATCTGGCCGAGTCCGATGCCGGCGAGGATGCACAAGGCGACCCACACCGTGAGATAGCGTTCGAAACGGTTGATCGCGGGCTTGCCCATCACGCGGCTCCCTCGTCAGGCGTCGCGCAGCCGCCCGCTGCCGGCAGGCAAGGATTGCCCGCGCAGCAGTTCTCGGTCAGGAAGCCGAGCAAGTCGTTCATGACGCTGAAGTTCGCGGAATAGATCATGAACCGGCCCTGCTGCCGGACGCTCGCCAGCCCGGCGTGGCTGAGTTCCTTCATGTGAAAGGACAGCGACGATGGCGCGATCTCGAGGCGCTCGCCGATCTGCCCGGCGGCCAGGCCAGCGGGGCCGGCTTCCACGAGCAGACGAAAGATGCCCAGCCGTGAAACCTGAGCGAGGGCGCCAAGCGCGCGGACGGCGGAGTTCATTTCCATGTTTCGATGATAATCGAAATGTTGAAACGAGCGAAAGGCCGGCTTGAAAAATCCCACGTTCGCGGCAGAGCGGACGGTTTTCGCATCGAGGCAGGCGAACGCGGCTTCACGGCCGCGGCGCTTGCCGACACCCGCGGCACATGCGCTATCATTCATCCCTGTACAAACGTACAGCTTCCGACCATTTCCGTGCCGCCCGCCGTTCCCGCTCCCTACGCCTTCTATTACCTCGACAACTTCGAGCGCGCGCTCGCCTGGATCGCCGGGCGTTACGACGACCTGCTCGACCTGGCCGAGCAGGCATTCCTGCGCGAGTTCGCCGGCTTGCCGCGCGCCTCGCGCGCGCTGCTGGTGCGGATGCTGATGCGCAGCGGGCCGTGGTTCCGGCGCAGCAAGCTCGCCTATGACGAGATCGGCGACACGGCCGCGGCCGCCGCGCCGCTGGTGGCGCTGGGCTGGATCGACGCGGCGCCGGCGCTGGCGCTCGACGCCGTGTTCGCGCTGGCCACGCGCCCGGAACTGGCGCAGCGCTTCGCGGCGCCGAAGGGCGCGCGCAAGGCCGACTGGCTCGACGCGCTGCGCGCCGAGGCCGGCCACGCGCTCGAGCAGCCGTTCGAGGCCTGGCTGCCGGCCACCGGCGACAACGTGTTCGAGGTCCGCATCGGCGCGCTGTGCGAGCGGCTGCGGCTGATGTTCTTCGGCAACCTGCATCAGGACTGGTCCGAGTTCGTGCTCGCCGATCTCGGCGTGTTCCAGTACGAGCGGGTGGACATCGCGCCGTCCTCGCGCGCGTTCCAGCAGCGCGCCGACGTGGATGCGTATCTCGCGCTGTTCGTCTGCCGCGAGGCGCTGGCCGCCTGGCCCGACGACGCGCCGCTCGACGCGCTGACGGCCGAGGTGGGCGCCGTGGCGTGCGGGCAGGGCTGGCTCGAGATGCGCCGCGCCAAGCTGCTGCACGGCATCGGCAACGCCTGCGAGCGGCGCGCCGACTGGCCCGGCGCGCTGGCCGCCTATGCGGCGAGCGGCTGGCCCGGCAGCCGGCACCGCCGCATCCGCGTGCTGGAGCGCTGCGGGTGCGACGCCGACGCGCTCGCGCTGGCCGAGGCGGCCTCGGCGCAGCCGGAGAGCGAGGAGGAGCGCCAGCGCGTGGCGCGCATGCTGCCGCGCCTGCTCCGGCGCGCGGGCCGGCCCGTCGCGCGAGCCGCGGGCGCCGTGCTGGTGGCGCGCGAGACGCTGGTGCTCGCGGTGCCGCGCGTGCCGCATTCGGTCGAGACGGCGGTGGGCATGCATCTGTCGGGCGATGGCGCGATCGTCTATTACGTCGAGAACACGCTGATCAATTCGCTGTTCGGCCTGCTGTGCTGGGACGCCGTGTTCGCGGCCGTGCCCGGCGCGTTCTTCCACCCGTTCCAGCGCGGCCCGGCCGACCTGCACGCGCCCGACTTCCGCGCGCGTCGCGCGGCGCGTTTCGACGCCTGCCTCGCGCAGCTCGAGTCGGACGCCTGGCGCGAGACGGTGCTGCGCCGCCATGCGGAGAAGGCGGGCCTCCAGTCGCCGTTCGTGTTCTGGGGCGCGCTCGACGACGCGCTGCTCACGCTGGCGCTCGACTGCATCGATCCCGTGCATCTGCGGCGCTGCTTCGAGCGCCTGCTCGACGATCCGCGCGGCAACCGCTCGGGGCTGCCGGACCTGATCCGCTTCTGGCCGGCCGAGCGCCGCTACGAACTGATCGAGGTGAAGGGGCCGGGCGACCGCCTGCAGGACAACCAGATCCGCTGGCTCGACTACTGCGTCGGGCACGGCATGCCGGTGCGCGTGATCGACGTCGAATGGGCGGCGCAGATCGTGCCGGCCTCGCATGCGGGGGCGCGGATGGACGCTGCCGCTGCCGCTGCAGCAGGGCTGGCGGAGCCGGGCGCATGAACTACACCGTGGCCGTGCGCGCGATGTGCGAGTTCACCGCGAAGCACGGCGATCTCGACCTGCGCTTCACGCCGGCGCCGTCGGCGCAGGAGGGGATCATCGGCCACGGCATCGTCACCTCGCGGCGCGACGACGGCTACGAGCGCGAGATCGTGCTGACGGGCGAGCACGGCAACGTGACGGTGCGCGGCCGTGCCGACGGCTACGATCCGGCGCTGAACCGCATCGAGGAAATCAAGACCTATCGCGGCGACCTGAACCGCATGCCCGCCAACCATCGCGCGCTGCACTGGGCGCAGGCGCGCGTGTACGGGCACCTGCTCTGCAAGCTGCGCGACCTCGCGAACCTGACCGTGGCGATCGTCTATTTCGACGTCGATTCGCACCAGGAATCGGTGTTGACCGAGACGCACAGCGCCGAATCGCTGCGCGACTGGTTCGAGTCGCAATGCGAGCGCTTCGCCGCGTTCGCGGCACGCGAGACGGCGCACCGCGCGGCACGCGACGCCGCGCTGCGGGTGCTGCCGTTTCCGCACGGCGCGTTTCGCAGCGGGCAGCGCGCGCTGGCCGCCGACGTCTATCGCGCCGCGCGTGACGGCCGCGCGCTGCTCGCGCAGGCGCCGACCGGGATCGGCAAGACGGTCGGCACGCTGTTTCCGATGCTGCGCGCCTGCGGGGACGGCTATCTCGACCGCGTGCTGTTCCTGACCGCGAAGACGCCGGGCCGCGCGCTCGCGCTCGATGCGCTCGACTTGCTGCGCGGCGCGCATGCGGAAACGGCGGGGGGCGACGGGCAGGCTGTCGCCGGCTCGTCCGATGACGCGACCGCGATTCGCGCCGCCGCCGAGAAGGCCACGGAAGAGGCGGCGCCGGGCGTGGTCTTGGCGGCCTGCGTGGGCGATGCGCGGGGGACGCCTTCGCAGGCGGTCCCGGCTGTCGTCACCGATGCCGTTTCCGGCGTCGCGCCGGACGATGACGGCGGTGTGGCCGCAGTCGCCGTCACCGACGATGCTTCGATTGCAGCCGGCGGCGCCGGCGGCTCGAACGCCGCGATCGCCGATCGAGCCGCCTCCACCCCGGTCGCTCGCGACCGGCCGGTTCCTCCCGCCGCAAGTTCCGCGGCTGCCGGCACCCGTGCTCCAGCGATCGATTCCGCCACCACCGCCACCGCGCTGCCCCTGCGCACGCTCGAACTCGTCGCGCGCGACAAGGCCTGCGAGCATCCGGACCGCGCCTGTCACGGCGAATCGTGTCCGCTCGCGCGCGGCTTCTACGATCGGCTCGACGCCGCTCGCGCCGTGGCGCTCGCGCGTCTCAGGCTCGACCGCGCCACGGTGCGCGAGGTGGCGCTCGCGCACGAGATCTGCCCGTACTATCTCGCGCAGGAGCTGGCGCGCTGGGCCGACGTGATCGTCGGCGACTACAACTACTACTACGACGGCAGCGCGCTGCTGCATTCGCTCGCGGTGCAGAACCAGTGGCGGATCGGCGTGCTCGTCGACGAGGCCCACAACCTGCTCGACCGCGCGCGGGGCATGTACAGCGCGACGCTCGACCAGTTCGTGCTGGCCGACGCGAAGCGGCGCGCGACGCCCGCGCTCGCCGCGCCGCTGGAGCGGCTCAATCGCGAATGGAACGCGCTGAACCGCGAGCTGGAACAGGACTACGTGGTGCAGGCCACGGTGCCGTCGGCGCTGCTGCTGGCCGCGCAGCGCTTCATCGGCCGCGTCAGCGAACTGCTGGCCGACGTGCCGCTGTCGATCGAGCCGCAGGTGCTGCAGTTCGCGTTCGACGCGATGCATTTCGTGAACCTGGCCGAGCAGTTCGACACGCATTCGATCTTCGACATCACGCGCGTGGCGGGCGAAGCGGCGCGCGTGCGCGGCTCGCGCGGCGGGCGCGCGAAGTCGGTGCTGTGCGTGCGCAACGTGATTCCCGCCGATTTCCTCGCGCCGCGCCATGCGTTCGCGCGCGCCACCGTGCTGTTCTCCGGCACGCTGAGCCCGTTCCATTTCTATCGCGACACGCTCGGGCTGCCGGACGGCACGCCCGCGCTCGACGTCGACGGGCCGTTTCGCGCCTCGCAGTTGCAGGTCCACGTGGCCAGCCACGTCTCGACGCGCTGGCGCGACCGCGAGGGGTCGCTGGCGCCGATCGTCGAACTGATCGCGACGCAGTACGCGCGGCGGCCCGGCAACTACCTCGGCTTCCTGAGCAGCTTCGATTACCTGCGGCGCATCGTGGAACTGATGCGCGAGCGGCACCCCGAGGTGCCCGTCTGGGCGCAGGAACGCGGCATGGACGAGGCCGCGCGCGACGCGTTCCTCGCACGCTTTCGCGACGGCGGCCGCGGCGTGGGCTTTGCCGTGCTCGGCGGCGCGTTCGCCGAGGGCATCGATCTGGCCGGCGACCGGCTGATCGGCGCGTTCATCGCCACGCTCGGGCTGCCGCAGGTCAACGACGTCAACGAACAGATGCGTCGCGCGCTCGACGCGCGTTTCGGCAGCGGCTACGACTACATGTACCTGTTCCCGGGCATGCAGAAGGTGGTGCAGGCCGCCGGGCGCGTGATCCGCACCGAACACGACGAGGGCGTCGTGCATCTGATCGACGACCGGTACCGGCGCCGTGAGGTGCAGCGGCTGCTGCCGAGGTGGTGGCGGATCGAGGGGTAGTCTTACTGTGTCAATAAATTCCTACCATGACAGAAACTTCTGCATCCATGGCGCGAGCAATGATGAACTGGGAGACGTCGTTCGAGCGGTATCTGGCATTTGTGCGAAGCGCTTGGGCATCACGATCGCGCATCAGGCTTGAAGGGCTATTGCCAAGGGCTGATGCTGCCATTTCGGCGCAAGAGCATCGAGCCATTGGCGGCACATCTGGAACCGGAGCAGGTAAGCGCACGGCACCAGTCGCAGCATCATTTCGTGGCGAAGTCGGAATGGTCTGATACGGCGCTGCTCGAGCAGGTGCGGCGCTGGGTACTGCCGCACATGGACCCCGCTGGCGGGTTGTACCGGATCCTTGACGACACTGGATTTCCCAAGAAGGGCAAGCATTCGGTCGGCGTGGCGCGTCAATTCTGCGGTCAGTTGGGCCAGCAGGACAACTGCCAGATTGCGGTGAGCCTGCCAGTGGCGACGGAAGACGCAAGCCTACCGGTGTCGTATCGACTGTATCTGCCGCGTGAATGGAGCGATGCTCCCGCGCGACGACGGAAAGCAGGCGTGCCCGAAGAAATCGCTGGGCGGTCTGACGCCTGCGACCTACGCTCGCCGACTGGCGGCAAAAGCCAAGACATCAACCCAGGATTCTAAAGCCGGGCGCTACTGAAAACGAGGGGACGTCGGACGTGTGGGCGGTCGGCAAGGTGACCACGATGCAGGCTGGCGAAGACCATATTGGAAACCACAGGGTGCCTGGACGGTTGGTGGGACCGATCGTCGTGCGCCTCGCGGATGGGCTGCGGACAAATACGACGACGGACCGCACGGTTAGGCGATACCGGTGCTTACAGGCAATAGCTCGTCTGCAAACGTGCTCGGCCCTCGACTGCTCGTCGGGGAGCGGCCCGCCGCTGGCTGCGCTAGGCTGGACCTGTGTCTAATGCGGAGCCAATCGTGCGATTAGCGCCGGTAGATCGGTCCACGTAACGCGTCGTATCGGCAGGATGACGTTCGCGCCGGGAAAGGTGTCGGTGAATGGGGCCGACTCGTTGCCGCTGATACGCCGGTAGAACTCTCGCGCCTGCGTGTTGCCATCGAGCACGTAAAGGTAAAGCGGCCGCCCTGGCCAGCCTTCGATCGCGCGGGCGGCGCACTGTGCAAGCAGTCGCTTGCCAAGGCCGCAGCCCTGGAACGCGGGAAGGACGTGTAGGTTGTCGAGGTAGACGCCGTATTCCGGTTCCGACGCGGGCCTGAGACAGCTGAAGCCCGCAGGCGTGCCATCGACGCGGCCGAGCGAGATCTCCAGCGGTCCGTCGGCACCTTCGAGCAGGCGGGCCCGCCACGTGACGCGACGCTCGGTCGGAGCCCGATGCATCAAGTAGTCGGCCGGTAGCAGCCCGGCATACGCGTGCTGCCAGCTGACGGTTTGGATGGCAGCTATCGTGTCAACGAAGCCTTCGTCGTAGGGGCTGGTAATAAGAGGAAGGTCGATGCGAGGCATAGGGAGGCTCTGGAAGGCGACTTCTGCATTCTGCCGCATTGCAGGGCTCACCGGCAGCGATTGATCGTGACCAGCGTGTTGCTGGACGCCCGTCTCCTAGGCCGCTCTGTTGACGGGCTGCCGCTCGGGCGCGGGTCGCGGTGCGCGAGTGCGGAGGCTGGTGCCATGCACAGCCTGGGTCCGGTGCTGGGCGGCACCGCCACACGAGGTCGACGTGCCGACGAACCGCACGGCAGCGGTCGTCCGGGTTCGATCGGTTGCGGCTGTTCCATGCGCTCAATCCCGCCCTTGATCCTTCGTCATGTCGCGTTGATATCTGGAATGACGTGTTAGGATTTTGCAAAAATCGAATGCCATTTTTTTCGGCATCAAATATTTCGATCTTTACCTGAAGAGAATAAAAAAATGCGGCGAATTCCAGCGGGGATGGCTGAACTCTTGCTCTGTGCGATCTTGCTCTCGCAAACCGCTTGCGACGAGGTCAAGGTAAGCGTTCCCGATGACATCAAACCTGCTGTGGACGCGTACCGGCTGTCGAGTATCGGTGTTTCCGATTTGACCAGGCCGGAGATTCGGCGCTCGCTGGTTCAACTGAGCCGCGAGGCCTGCAATCGCGATGCAATGGGCCGCATGGCCGCGCAGATCGACCGGCTCGGTTACCGGCGCGAGAGTGCGGACGCGCTGGTCGGCTTCGTGGATCGATGCGGCAGGGCGGACGGATTCCTGAGCGCGGCTCTCGAGGATCTGATTGCCGCCAGCGACTCCAAAGGTGCGGTGGCGGTCGCCAATCGCCTGCTCGCGAACGATGCCACCGAACCGCAATACTATTTCGATCGCGGCCGTGCCTACGAAGTCGGCCAGCTGGACGACGCGGCGCTGGCCGACTACATGCAAGTGCTGGCCTTGTCGCCGAACCGCGCGTCGATCACCAGCAACCTGTTCATCCGCATCGCCGATCTGCATGCCAAGGCCGGCCAGTATTGCGATGCGGTGAGCGCGATCCGGATGTGGGTATCGGCCGATCCCGAGCGTGCCGACAACGCAGCAGCCAAGAATAGGATTGCCCGTTACGCCTCGCAGGCAAACTGTCCATCGAACTACGCCTCGGGGCAGGAGCGCTTCGCGCGCTCGAGCGGCAACACCATCCGAGTCAATGCACGCATCAATGGCGTGGAGGGCACCTTCATCGTCGATACCGGCGCGAGTTATGTCATGACGAGCCGAGACTTCGCGCGGCGAGCCCGGATCGACACCGCGCAGGCCCGGCATATTCACCTGCAGACCGCCAATGGATCGCGTGAAGGCCTGCTCGCTCAAGCGAATTCCGTCACGCTCGGCAAGGTGGAGGCTTCCGCCGTGCCTGTGTCGGTCGACCCCGCGGCCAAGACACCGTTCGGGCAGGGTATCGACGGCCTGCTGGGCCAATCGTTTCTTTCGCGATTCGAAGTCTCATTCACACCAACGCAGTGGTCGATCCGGCAGCATTCCTGAGTATCGACATCGTAGGCTTGTACGACCTCCCACCACGCTTGCGGGGCGCAAGACGTTCGCCCCGCGGTTTGCTTCATGGTAGGCTGCATTCGGCCATCAAACGACGCTCGACTGAGGCGTCAGAACAGGCGACAATTTCTCGTCTCGTAAGCGTTCCGCGTATCCGGTAGAAAAATCTAACCTGTTCGAAATGAATTTGAGAGTCGCATGTCCGCTTATCGAAAACTAGCGTTATATAGCGATCAGGACTTTCCCGCTAACGAAGAAATGGATGCGCGTCTTCTACGACTGATCGGACGACCGCAGCCGAAGATTGGATATATCCCCGCGACAGGGGACCCAGAGCGCATTTACTTCCGGCGCAAAGCGGACTACTACGCCGCGATTGGCGCCAATTTGGTAGTGTACGTGGACCCAAGCCAAGGCACATCGGAAGCAGAATGGTCCACTCTGCTCTCGTGCGATGCGATTCACCTCTCTGGCGGAAATACATTCTCATTCTTGTCGTGGCTGCAGCGACGTAACGTCCTGCCGCTCCTGACTCGGTACGTATCCGAAGGAGGGGTGCTGATCGGCGTAAGTGCGGGTGCTATCTTGATGACACCAAGCGTGAATTCAGCATTACTGTGCGGCGATGTGTGGGACGAACAATTGATGAATGACGTAGGACTCGGCCTAGTTGATTTCCACTTTTGGCCGCACTTCATCTCTGAAAGCGTTACCCGAGATCAGGCAAAGTTGTCTTCTACTATCCCAGACCTCTATGCGTGTCCCGACGGTTCGGGGATTGTCATTGACGGCAATGAAGTCGAGTTGTTCGGACAGGTTCATCGATACGACTCGGAAGCGATTCGTTCTACCTCTCTTTAAGAATTGAGGTCGTCTATTCTGCGTTGATGGCCTATGCTCGGTTACTGAAGGTCCGCTTCGTAGAAAATCGAACGTCATATATGGGTCAGTAGCCGTCTGCCGCATCCGTCTGTAGGCGGCCAGGAGAAGTCGGTCGGGTGCCGGATTGAGCGCCGAATAGCGGCCACTCGCCCGCTGCTGAAGCGAGAGGGAATCGGTCCGACTCCTGGAGCTAGCCTTGTTGCAACGCCCACGGCCGCACCTGATCAGTAGAGGTCGTTGTGCATCCCATGTTGGTAATGAGCATTGACTTGCTCAATCTGTTCGTCGGTCATTCCGGCCTGCGCGTCGTCGAGCATGGTCAGTTCTGCGAGCATCTGCCCGACCGTCGGGAGAGCATGGGGGGAGATGCGGGAGTCGTCCTGCCAGAGCTTTGCTCGGTTAATGGCCTTGCCGCAATGCATCAGTACCTCGTCGATGGTCACCACGGTGGCCGTCTTAGGGATGCGCTCGCCTTCCGTGAGCGCCGCCAGCAGCGAGGGCTCGGTCGAGATCCGGCCGCGCCCGTTGATACGCATGAAGATATCCAGGCCCGGAAACAAAAACATCAGCCCCAGGCGGCCGTCGCTTTCGAGATTACGCAGTGACTCGATCCGGTTGTTGCCAGGCCAGTCGGCGTACGCCACGGTTCGGCTATCGAGCACGCGGACGAAACCTGGCGGACCGCCGCGCGGCGATGCGTCGAGTCCGTGCTCGCTGCCGGTGGCCAGGCAGAAGAAGGTTGCCGCCTTCAGGTATTCGATGTGACACCCGATGAGGCGGTCAAGCACGGCTTTTTGGATCCTTTGGACGGGCGGATCGTAAAGCGTGTCCAAGTCTGGTCGCCGGTCACCTTGGCTCTCATTGCGGGTCTCATTCGAGGTCATCGGTCAATCTCCAGGGGTAGTCTCTGGGGTAGCTAGCGAAGGATAGACGTCAATTCGTGGCGGCTGTAAAGCGATCAAGCCATTCAGTATTAAAATGCCGCCATGAGCCACTTGAATTTCGATGCGAACGCGCGCGACAGTTCGGCCGGGCCGGTCGTGTTCGTCGTCGCTGGACGTGGCGAGGATGAGCACGCCACTGAGCCGCATCAACATGCGCGTGGACAACTCTTCGGCTCCCTTCGCGGCCTCCTGACCGTGGAGCTCGACGAGGGCGTATGGGTTGTTCCCGCGATCCATGCCGTGTGGATACCTCCCCACTACAAACACGGCGGCAAGACACACGGCCCATTCCATGGCTGGAGCGCATACATCGCCGAGGCTGCGTGCGGGAGCCTGCCCAAGCAGCCCTGCGCGCTGCGGACCTCGGGGCTGCTTCGAGAGGCGGTGCTGCGCGCGAGCCAATGGCCGATCGCTGCGCTCGACGAGCAGAAGACGCACGTGGCCGAAGTCATCCTCGACGAAATCCGGACGCTCCCGATCGAACCCCTGGGCCTGCCGTTTCCGCGCGATCCGCGTCTACATCGGATAGCCAGGGCGTTGATCGCCAACCCAGCTGATGACCGTGATCTGAAGCGCTGGGCAACGTGGGCGTCAGTAAGTTCACGCACGCTGAGCCGCCGATTCGTCGCGGAAACTGGGTTCAATTTCACGGCGTGGCGCCAGCGGGCGAGATTGATGCGGTCGCTCGAAATGCTCGCGGCCGGGATGCCGGTCACTGCGATAGCGCTCGACCTGGGCTATTCGACGGCCAGTGCCTACATCACTTTGTTCAGACGCACATTCGCTGAAACCCCCGCTGCTTACCGGCTTCGACTTCAGTCCTGACCGCGCCTGCAAAAAACGGGCTGTAGCCGCGAATTTCATTGCTGGCATCTACTTCGGCGTATGCACCAGCGGCAGGTATCCGGCTAGGACTGGTCTGGGTCGCCGGCGGGCTGCACCGGACGCCGCCCGGCGAATTCTGGCCAGTTTACGACGTTCGACAACGTAGCCAGGATCGCTGACAATCGGAAGCGGGTCATTTCGTATTAACGCGCTGAATTCGAAGATGAAAAAGAAGAACTGGAAATTCGCTGCCTGCGTCGTGTTTTCTCAGCTAACGGGGTGCGCAAACGATATTGCACAGACGACAAGCAATGTGCCAACGATACCCCTCGAGCAAGTAATCAACCATTGCTTGGCGCGCGTTGCCCCGCAAGGAGGGCCGACGCCTACGCAAAACAACCTCACTGCATCGCAATGGATCGGCTATGTCACTTGCGCCATGAGTAGCAATTTGCGAGTCGACGTCGATCAGGTTCACGAGAACCCGGCGGCAACTGTCGAGATCCTCATAGGCAATGATGGGGCTATCAACTCCGTGAAGCGCTTGCGGACGAGTGGCAATGAAGCTTGGGATCGTGCTGTCGACATATCGATCAGAGCTGCACCTCCTCTGGCGCCAGCGCCTACTGCACGCTATTTTTCGAAGTTGGATCTGATTTTCACGCCATTTTCACAAGGTGGCGGGATGAGTCGTGGCGCAACTCTGACAGGGCAAAGTCATTGGTCGATGCACCAATGCACGACGGCCGGCGGTGCCGTAGCATGCAATTAGCTTCTGAGTTAGATCGAGTATGAGTGGCTGCTTTCTGGAATTACGGATGACTGTTCGGGGTCGCCTACCGCCGGTCGAGCTGCACCGAGCGCCAACCGGCGACTTCCGGCTGTTATGAGCCATTCGAGATTGCTACCGGATTGGGCGTTGCAAGACGATGAGTTCGCCGGTAAACCGCGGACTGCTTTCGCGTCGAATCTCCGCGAAGCCCTCGCGCTGCCAGAATGAATAGGCGCGAGGATTGGTTGAAACAACTGCAAGTTGCGCCGTGCGGTAGCCCCATTCGCCCGCCATCTCAATCAACAACCCTAATGCGGCCTTCCCGTAGCCTCGCCCCTGATGTGCCTCGGAGAAAAGCATCAGGCCGATCCATACGCAGTCGCCATTTGGATACGAACGGATTACATCCGCGCAGCCGATCATGTCCCATTCAACATAGAATCCAAACACTGATTTGTGTGCCGCATCTGTGCCCACTGGCTTGCCGAAGAAGAAGTCGTCGACATCTTCCGTGGAGGGCGGACGACCTTCGACAAGTTCAGTGTAGGCAGGTGCTTCGGTGAAGATGCGTAAGACGCTTGCGCGGTCGCTGGCCGATTCGTTGGTAAGTGGGAGCGATGTAAGCATTGTGTAATCGCGGGAGACGAGGAATTTGATTCTAAGCTGGTTGATTCCGCAATGACCTCATGCATCGTCGCTGCGAACGTCCGCTACATAGAAATGTCGCTTCAGGGTCGGCAAGAGAAGCTCGCGCCGAGATCGGGCAGGCCGCTAACGGGTGCCGGCCGAACTTCCGGGTTCGGCCAGGACGTGACGCTCGGCGCCCGCTCCTACATCGTCAGCGATCAACCGGCAGCAAGGGCTGGCTCAACCGTCACGACAACGTGTCGGTGTGAACGGCGGCACGGCGATAAGTAAAGACGGTGTAGCTGGTCGGACCGCTTACGTCGACCCTTTCTGCGCAATGGAAGTCCGCCGGCAAATCTGGAAACGTTGCATCGCCCGTCGGCTCCAAGTCGAGTTCTGTGAGATACACAGTATCTGCATACGGCAAAAACAGGCGATAAATCTGCTCACCGCCTGCGATAAAAACCTCTTCCCGCGAATCGTTTGCGATGACTTCAAGCGCATCCTGCAGCGTGGTGCATGTCGACACCCGTTCGGCGGCGATAGACTGTCTTCCAATCACCAGGACGTCCCGGTTTGGTAGCGGTCGACCTATCGACTCGTATGTCCGTCGTCCCATTAGCACCAGGTGACCTTCGGTCAGTTGGCGAAACCGCTGCTGCTCTCCCGGCACCCGCCACGGAATGTCGTTGGCCGCGCCGATCACCCGATTTTTCGCCATCGCAGCTATCATTGAAATCGTCTTGCCGTTCAACATTCGCTCATCTCGCTGTGGGTTTTTCAGCCTATTCTAATGGCGACCAAAGTAGGCGGTGACGAGTGGCGGCCGTCGAGGAAACCGAAGGGTTGGCGTATATCGGGTTGCGACTGCCGCGCGTTGAAGGGCGGCAGTCGGCCGAGATCGGCAAGAAAGGGACATTCGACATGGATGCTTGGATCGCCGACAATCTGGTTCCTTGACGGGAACCCGCGACGCCGCACCGATGGCAACAAGATTCGACATTGTGAAGTTTCGTCCCTTGACGATACTTATCGCTTCCATTGGCTTATGGAGCATTGTCATACCGATGCTGCAGCCAGCGCCCCCGTCCAAGCTTTCGGACCTATGCCACTTGAATGCGTCTGGCGATCCGGCAATAGACAAAGTGGCTGCCGGGCGCGTATCGCACATTACAAATGCCTACTTCATCCAGGAGGCAGGGGACAACGCCACGCTTCTGTCGCGTTGTGCCAAGGGTGGTTGTGGTCCACTCGATCCGAGACTTTTCGAGGCGCGGGTCGGTTCCCCAGTACGTGCAGAGTTCTGCGGCGGCCATCCGGTAGAAGTGACGATTTCCGGTACCGAAGTATTTCGATTGACTCAGCAGTATCTCGATGGTCAAGTTGCCGCGACTCGACGAAGTAGTAAGTGGATGATCCAATTCGGAGCTTTCTGGTGTGGCTTATGGTTGCTTCTGCAAATGATCGCAGAGATTCGATTCAAGCGATTAAATACATAGCTACGCACCCGGGCAGCTAGTCGTCCACTCGTGGCTAACTTGATCGGTTCGAATGATTGCCTTCGAGATCGTCCTCAGGGTCCGCTACCGCGGACCGCATCAGGCAGCGGTCGGCTGCGGACACTCGGCCGCCATAGATTACGTTATAGAAATCAGATGCTCTTGTTGAGCGACCTTTTGAGAAACAATCACATATGCAGCGATTTCGAAAGTATATATTTACATTGCTTTCCCTGAGCCTTGTCGGCAGCTTCGTGATAGCGATTGCTTTGCAACCGCTCGTATCTGCCACCTTTGCAACGAGAGAGTTCTCTCAGTGTATCAATCCGCTCGTGGTTGCCGTAATCAGCGTAATTGGCCTGATCGTCTTGGCAACACTTTTATGGCTCGCGCTCTGGCGTTCGCCATCGTCTTCGTCTGCGAAGCCGCCATTAGCTATGCTAGAAGCGGCCGGACTGCCAGCGCTGCCGTCGCAAGTCATTGTCTTCGTTTTGGTTTTTGGCGCCCTTAACTGCCTGACTTTCTGTTTTCTTATTGGCGATATTGAAGCGCTTGTAGTCAGATTATCGGCCAAAAGAGATGTGTTTTACGAAGAAACTGTTAAAGAAACATATCAGAAAGGATGTGGCAATGCGGTTGAATGGATCGACTCGTTCGTTGGCGGCAGCGTGACCGTTTGCTTGACCTCCCCATTATTTACAAAGCACGGCGGTCCGATCAGCAGATTGTCGATTGTGCATTCGCTGCGTGGCCCATTCGGCATACGTGTTCTGACGGTTCATGCGGTCGATTCCGAGCCGGGCCGTGTCGATTTTTCTCAAATGCAGACAAATCCGGCCACGCACTGAACCGGCTCGATTGCCGATTGCCTGATTTCAGGGTTAAATCTACCGTGGCATGAGACGCCTGTCGGCCAGAAGGCGGCATTCGATGCAGGGAGTAGAATCGCCGACGATCGGACGGCGACGCCGCGCCGAGCTTTCTTCTAGGAGTGACGCAATGGACGAAGCGCTTACCGACCTCAGTTCTTTCTCTTTCGTTCTCGCAGTACCAGATATCGATGCCAGTGCCGCGTACTTTCGCGACGCGCTTGGTTTCCGATTGGATTGGCCTGATGGCATCGGGTGGAAGTTGGCAACGAGAGGAGGCGTGCGCGTCATGCTTGGCCATTGTCCCGACGCGATGCGGCCATCGGCAACAGGCGACCACAACTATTTCGGTTACGCCCATGTGACGAATGCCGACGCGCTTCATGAAGAACTTGTCGCTCGGGGTGCCATCATCCTGCAACCTCCGACCGACAAACCGCATGGCATGCGCGAATTTCTCGTGGGCACCCCAGACGGTCATCGACTGATGATCGGCCAAGACCTGTCCAAATGAAGGGCCGTTGTGGTGTGAGACCGCTCACTGGCTGAAACGGGTCGCATGCATCTATTTGCCCGCAGGCCGGCTGCATATGCGGTACGCATGAGGCGCTGATCGGCCAAGAGCGGTCAGTCGATAGCAGGCTCCAGATCGTCAACAATTCAACGCCGCATATCGTTCAAGAATCTCATGTATCGGATACGGAACTCGCGTTTCTTTATCTCAGAATGTCTCTCAGAGCCAGTCTTCGTATTGGAAGGAGCCGCGTCGGAATGGCTCTTTGCCTCGGGGTTCTGGACTCGGGTTAACCGCTTGATGGGGACGATGTACGATCAGTACGAAGAGGACGAGGCGTCTCCCGCGACTCTCGAGCAGATTGCATCACGAATGCGTTGCCAGATTCGTGAGCTTGAAATGGGCGACGAAGAAATGATTCGTTTCACGTGTGGGTGGTTCAGTACAGGCGCAGCTTGTGTCCTCGAAACCCCGAGGGCCGTCCTCGTATCGCAACTAATTTTGCTCCAAAGTTTTCTGGAGCGGATGGCTGAAAGCGGCACTACTCTTGAGTTAAGCCTTTGAAGGCAACACTGCCATGAACATTGAAACAATGGCCGCTCGATGTGAAGATCAAAAGTTGAGTTTGCCTGACGTTGATACCGCATGCCAAGCCGCGAAAATGTCAAGGCTGGAATTTTTTGACGAGCTGGCCCGCTGGCTTGCCATCGAGTTCCTCGAAGGCCGGCGCGATTTCACGTTTTGCGATGGCGTCGTCAACAACATGATGCCGCTCGCAGATTGGAACCTCAGTGATTTTGCGTGGTCGATTTTCCATGCGTTCGACAATGGCGAGTTCTACCATAGGGAGGATTCGCGAGATGTCAATCCCGTGGAGAAATACACAAAACCGATGCTGGCGCGAGCGTTAGCGGAACTGAAATGATCGCTTACATGGAATGGGTACGAACGGCCGAAGATCGGAGAAGGCAACTAAATGGCTAAGAAGAAAATGAATCGGCTGAGACTGCTGTTCCGACAGCCGGTCCCGTCGCCTGCGCCGTCCATATCGGACGGATTCCCGTTGCCTTGGTCAGAGGGGCGGCCTAGTATCTACCGCTTTCTGTCGGATTTTGCGGTTGCGGATGACCAATGTCTTTCCGACGTGGCTGCGACGTTGCCTGATGAGGAGTTACTGTCGATCCGAAGTGGCACACAACTGCGATGGGCACCCGGCGCAATGGACGGCGCATTCGGTCATCACGCGGCGAGCGATGGCAGCACACAGGTCGAGCGGGTAGTTGCCATGCTTGTGTCGGCGGCTGACGCTCGATCGGCTGAAGCGGTCAAGAATCTCTACGACCTGATTGCCGGGGATGAAGCACTGCGCCTTGTCGATCCTTTGCTGACGTCGTTGCGGCAATTGCGGCCAACGGACCCCGAGCGTTTGCATGCCTTGGCTCACTGGCTCGCCAGCGAAAGTCCGGATAGAGGCGCGGTCAAGATTGGTATTGCACTGCTCGGGATGTTTCAACCGCCTCGGGACACGGCGTTGCTTATCACTCTTGGTTTGCATGAGGAGTTCACGCTCTATGTAGCAGTGGCCCTCGGAAACACGTTGCCAGCCCCGGACAGGGAGGATGCCTGGTGGTCGCTGGCCAGACGAGTGAACGGATGGGGACGCATCCATTTAGTTGAGCGTCTGGCAAAGACTGAACGAAGCGATATAAAGGCCTGGATGCTGCGTGAGGGCTACAAGAATTCGGTGATGATCGAATACTTGGCCTATCCATGCGCAGTCGGCGGCGATTTGCTGCGCGCGCTGCGGGAGAATGACGTCGACGATGCATTGCTCAACGGCGCCGGTGATATGCTGCAGGCGCTGATCGCAGGCGGCCCGGCGCAGGACATGCGCGATTACACTGAGGGTGCCGAGGCCACTAGCCTGTATTTGGGTCACCTGGCGCGACGCGTGTCGGCCCGACTCGATGACTATCTGGTCGTCTCGGACATCGCAGGGTTTGCTACGGATGAGGAAAGACCTTGGGAGGTATTGGGAGCGCGCGGTTGGACCGCAGAGCGTAGGGCGCACGTCGCTGCATTGGCCAGCGCCATCGTCGCGGACTCGAGATGGCCAGCGCTGGCCGCTGAAAGCCTTGGCGCACCCGACGAGGCAGCTTTCTGGACGGCAGCAACAGTGGCGGAGCGCTTGGGGTTAGATCCGTGGGAGGTGCGCTTCGATCGTCAGCGCGCCGGCCAAGGGAGCCAGTGGTTTTATCTGATGCGGGATGCTGATACGCAGCGCGCCGATCGCGTGGTCACCTTGGCGATGGAGCAACTGTCCTTGAATGATCTGGCGACTGGAGCGGCGGATGAGTCCGGTCTTGGGCCTGGGTTTGCACAACAGACCGTGCTCGGTGCGATCCTCCAGGAACTGGGGCGCTTTCCTTGCAAAGGCTGGCCTCTCGTTGAGGCAGGTCTTCGGAGCCCGGTGGTCAGGAACCGGAACATGGCGTTGAAGACCTTGGATACTTGGGGCAAGGAGAAATGGCCGACGGCTGCCGAGGCTGCACTCAATAACGCCCTCTGCGCAGAGCCTAACGACCGGGTGCGAGAGTACATCACTCAGGTGCTTTCTCGTTAAACTCCGACTTGTGCTCGCGAGGACAGGCAACGCTGATGGCGCTCGTCGAGAGTTGGATCGCTTTCTCGAAGGGCGTTCAGCGGAAGACCCAGTCTCCATACGGCTCGGCGAGATGCTGGCTAAAGCTACCGGCATGGCATGATCGCGAACAAAGAATCCTTCGTGTGGATGGCGGGCGACTGCGCCAATGAACATGCGCCGAGTGTCCGCTTGCAGGAGATCTGACTGTCTCTTCAGGGTCGATCTGCGCCGGTCGCGCATGACAGGGCGGCGGCCGGCCGTGTCCGGCCAGGAACAGACGATCGTAGCTCGCAGACGATCTCTGTCCGAACGTCGGCGCCCCTGTCTGCAACGGTCATTCGAATCCGACGACACATCTCCGCCAAACGTTTCCACAGTTGATCATGTCAATTGAAGCATTCGATATGGATAAGATAGCGTTGCAGGCATAATCGCGGGTACAAGCACTTGTCTGAAGCGCACGGCCATGGCCGGGGTGGGCGCTGGCAACGCCCATTTATCCGTGGTAGCCGATATGAAGGCGGAGCAACATCATTCGGCATAAACTCTCGTTTGCTCGTTCGAATCAACGGAATCGTGACGCAACTCCAAGGAAAAACGTTTGCGGGCAAGAGGCTCGCATTCACCGGTGGCGGCTCGGCTGGGCACGTTGTCCCTTTGCTCCCATTGATGGAAGATGCTTCGGCACGCGGGGCAGAGGTCCGATACATGGGCTCCGTGGCAGGCATCGAGAAATCGATCATCGCCGCGACGGGCATACCCTACGTCGCTTTGCACACGACAAAGCTGAGACGGTCATTCACCGTCAGCAACCTCGCAATCCCTTGGCGCCTCGTACTCGGCATACGCGATGCGATCGGATTCTTCAAACGATACGAGCCGGATGTACTGATTTCAAAAGGCGGGTTTGTATCCGTGCCGGCAGTTATCGCAGCGTGGCTAACCAGGGTACCTATCGTGTCCCATGAGTCAGATTTGACTACGGGCCTCGCAAATCGGATAGCGTTGCCGTTCTGTACCTCAATGTGTACCGCGTTGCCGCTTTCCCTTGTCAAAGGACGAATTACGAGCAAGCACGTATTTACCGGGATTCCGATCCGGCGCGAATTCGTTAGCGCGAAGAAATCAGTTGTTTCTATACCCTGTAAGCCCACGTTACTTGTGTTCGGTGGCAGCCTGGGCGCAAGTGCGATAAATACCGCGATCCGGGCCGCCCTTCCTTCGTTAGCGGGCTATCGCGTTGTGCATATATGCGGACGGGGAAACGTTGACACGAATTACGACGCCCCCGATTACATTCAGCACGAGTTTGTGACTGAAGGAATGGCCGCGCTGATTCAAGAGGCGGAGGTCGTTCTCTGCCGTGCCGGCATGACTTCTATCCTTGAGCTTCTTTATCTGGAAAAGCCGGCAGTGCTGGTGCCGCTTGGGAAAGCCGCGAGCCGCGGCGACCAGCTTGACAACGCGAAGCTATTCGAGGACTTGGGCATCTTTCAAACGTTGCACGAAGATGCGATCGCAACAGACCTCCTACACAAACTCAAGGTTGCGCGGGAACGACGCATCGAATCGCAGCACGCGATTCGAGCGCTCGGCCTCCAATTCAGTACCGCTCCAATATTACGTGTTCTGGCCGACGTAATGCACGTGTAAAGGGGCGCCCTAATGCGGTTGAACTGTAAGCGCCTCACGCCGACCGTTCGCGATCGCTCGCTCGCGGATGGCAAGCTATTGATAGCGCGTTGATGAGTACTCGGTAGACGTTGCGGAGATCAGGTTATCGCTGAGAGCGGAGCGGATCGCGTGGCCAACTTGGCGGCCACATCCCAAGGCAGCGGTTCATCGATGCAGTTGACCGATGCTCATTGATCACGTCGCGCATCGCTGATGCCTGTCTGGCGATGGGGCTGACCATCGATCTAGCGAGGGCCGAACAACGGAACCGGCGCGTCGACGAAGATCGCGATCTGTGCGGCGTCTGTTCGCGACTTGCTAGCGTAAGCAAACTCCCGCTCCACCAACACGTCCTATACTGCGAGTTTTTTGGGGAGGAGAGATCAATGCGCGCCCCGTTTCAGATCCTTGCCATTCCTTATCGTGTCGGCTGTAAAGGATCGACGTTCGCCGCCCTCAAACGTTCTGACGATGGACATTGGCAGGGTGTCGCTGGCGGCGGAGAAGTTGGTGAAACTCCGTTCCAGGCGGCAGTCAGGGAATGCCAGGAAGAAGTCGGCGTTGGCTCACGCAGCAGGGTTCGATCGCTAAAAAGTCGGGCGTCGATCCCTGTTGAGCACTTCACCGACCGCGGACATTGGCCGACTGACATGTTTGTCATCCCCGAATATTGCTTCGGGCTGGACTGCACAGACAAGGAGCTTGTTCTATCAAGCGAACACGTGGACGTGCGTTGGGGAACATATCGAGAGATTAATGCGCTACTGCGCTGGGATTCAAACAAGACAGCTCTCTGGGAACTCAACTGTCGTGTCACCAAGGAGTAGTCTGCCCTTGCTTCGGACGGTGAACGTAGATACAAACCTATCGGCCGTCGTGTTGCTCGCTGTAGACGACCCAGAACCGGTTGAACTCGACTTGGTCCAAAGACGTTTGGTGCTAGTTTGGGATCGCTCATTCGCAAAGGCGAGCGGCCGTTGTCAGTTTTGGAACGGGCATCACAGGAATGAAGCTGTGATCGTCGCTTCAGGGTCGCCATCTGCCGTCGGCGTCCGCAGCCTCCAACGAGGCGCCGCGACGGTCGTCGTCGGGCCGAGTTCGGCCAGGAACGGGCATTGGTCACCGGCGGGTAGATGTCCCCTCATGAACGAGGAAAGGCCCCTTGACGCGGATCAAGTGCCCGGGAGGCTACTGACCTGAATGCGCCGCCACCCTTTGTAGTTGGTCTCACCCTACAACTATTTTCAGTTCAGTCAGCGAGTATCCACTACGGATGGCGTGGCTCGGAAGCGTTCGAATGTCAGCCTGGTGCGTTGCGCTGTTGTCTCCCAAAGAGCCTCGGTGAGCGTATTAAATCGC
Source organism: Burkholderia plantarii (assembly GCF_001411805.1). Taxonomy (NCBI): domain Bacteria; kingdom Pseudomonadati; phylum Pseudomonadota; class Betaproteobacteria; order Burkholderiales; family Burkholderiaceae; genus Burkholderia; species Burkholderia plantarii. The sequence continues at coordinate 1,837,103 of NZ_CP007213.1, forward strand.
GCGAGGGCCAATAAGATGCGCAACTGGTGGAAAACTACACACAGGGGCAGCGACGCGCTCTCTAGCGCATTGAGCGGTCGCTTGACCTGGTAGGCAGAGAGGAACGATTCCCAGAGCGCTGCAGCGTCAGACAGGTCTCGGAGATGAAGCGGCAGAGCGCCAAGATCGAAAATGAGCGCACCCTGGCCGCACTCGTCGAAGTCAAAGAACGTCACCGTCTCGCTCTCGATTCGAGCGTTACCTGTCCAGACGTCGCCATGACATGCCCCGAGCGGTAGCCGGCGATTTGCCAGCTCGGTCATCAGGTCGATGCCTTCGCGCAAGACCTGTTCGGCGATTCTCTCGCCAATCGGCCCAACCCGCCGCAACGCTTCGATTGCTTCATAGCCAATGCAGACAGGATCGAGCGTCCTCAAAAATGTGGGCTTGAAGTTCGCCGATGCATTGTGAAGCTTTGCCAAGGCGCTACCGAGTCGCTGCATGTCTTCAGAGTCGAGACAAGGTTCGCGACCTTCGGCAGCGGTAAATAGGCAACCCACTCGGGCCTCACCTTCGAGGATGAAGCGGGTAAGCGCGTTGCCTTCGACGTTTCGCACGGCCTTCGATACGGCAACGTCCTGTTTTTGTGCTAGTACATCAACTAGCGCAAGCTCATATCCGATCTCTTCCAGTGAGCGGCCCAGCGGCCTGTAGAGCCGGAGGTAGAAGCTTCCATCATCTGTCGTGAGGCGGTAGGTCCGGTTAATTCCGTCGACGATAAGTTTCATCTCCAGAAAATGACGGCCGTAGCAATTGGCGAGCGCGGCTAGCGCGACGTCATGTAGTTGAATCGCATCTGCTGGCGGATCTTTCCGGCCACCTGAAGTAATCATCAGGGATACCTTGTCGTTTCAATGCTCAATGATCTCTTGGCAGCCGAGAAGATTGCAAGGGCTCCGAATTTGCCTGGCCCGACATACCTTTCATTGGTGATCGGATGCACCCAAGGAGTTTTTTCTGGTTCAACGAAAACGAACGACCGGTTTCGGAGAGTGACACGGACATTCCCCGGACATTGACGGCGGGCCGTTGTGGGTCGCCATCTGCCGTCGGCGTCCGCAGCCTCCAACGAGGCTGCCGCGACGGTCATCGTCGGGCCGCGTTCGGCCAACCGCAGGCGTTCATCAATTTCTGAACTCCGACGTACGAATGTCTGCGTCGCGACCGGTTGCAGACATTCTCCCGAATCAGAGGACCGTACAAGCGTTGCATCCGAGTCGGCCTGACGGTGCCCATGCGCGGCTCGCAAGCTTTCATATCTCGTGCATCAGTTCATTCGCCTGGTACTAAGCCGCTCTGCTCAGGGCATTGATCGCGACCCGTAGCCGCGCGGGGATAACCGCCGCCGTTGCCCAGAGCAGGTGGACATCATGGTGGCGTGCAGGGAGGTGGGGTAGGAGCTGAACAAGCGTACCCGACGCGAGCGCATCCTCGACCAGCCAGTCGGGCAACCACGCGACCCCTCGGCCCGAGACCGCCGCGTCAAGGATGACCCCGAGATCGGCAACGCGGAAGCGCGAACGTGGCTCGACCAGTTCCAGTCGTCCGTCCCCGGTCGGGAAAATCCAAGGCTCGCTCCATCCGTCGCGATGGTAGACGAGCGAGTCGTATCGGCCAAGGTCGTCGAGCGAATTGGGCATGCCCAGCCGCGCAACCAGCGACGGTGCCGCGCACAGGACTGTCGCGTGCCGGCCGACAGTGTCCGACGACAGGCCAGCCGCCGTACCGATCGATCCGCTCCTGACGGCCAGATCATATCCCTCCTCGACAAGAGACACGCAGCGATCCCGCAGATCAATTTCGATTGTCAGCTCCGGATTCTCATCTGCGACACGCAGCAGCAGTGGTGCGACTTTCAGTCGGCCGTAGAGCACGGGCATCGTGATTCTTAGCACGCCGCTGGCGCGTTCGCGCCCGGCATCCAGCCACGCGGCGCCCTCGCGCAGTTCCTCCGTGGCTCTCACGCATCGAGAGAGAAAGGCGCGGCCCTCATCGGTGAGCAACTGTGCGCGTGTCGTTCGGTTGAACAGGCGAACACCGAGGCGATCCTCGATGCGCGCGATCGCCTTGCCGACCGCCGAGCGCGAAAGGTGCAATTGCCGGCCGGCGGCCGCAAAGCTCCCCGCCTCTGCTGCGGCGACAAAAGCAGGGACGTCTTTGAAAAGATCAATCACGTTGTATCCCCAGAGGCTACATCAGGGCGAAATATTATCGTTACCGTCGCCAGACAGGCGCGGTCTACCATCGGATGCATGGATATTTCTTTTCGTTCCCTTAACAGCCGCAAGGAGATTCGCGTGTACTCACCTCGTTTCCTTCTTCCTCTCGTGATGTCGCTGGCCACCCTCGGCATCTTCTTGACCGTCCCGGTTTCGGCTCAACAGAGTGAGCAAGCGAACGTAGCGCGGGAGACGACAGCCCTGTCCAGTCAGCAAGGAAAGTGGATCGTTGTCGAGACATTCTGGGTTCGCCCGGATGCGCCGCCAGTAGTCACCAAAGGGCTGGTCGCCGAAAGGCGCATGGTGGGCCGCTTGCTGGAAGAGCGTCTGTATGCTGTGAACAGCAGAGAGCCCGTGCGTATCGATTATCTTGGTTATGATGCGATCGCGGGGCAGTGGTGCTATGTCTCCATCGACACTCGCGTGCCCGTTCCACCGATGTCGGCATCGAGCTTCGAACGCGACACTCCTGACCGCATCACGCTGCGTTTCGAGCCGTTTGCCGCGCCACCGATCGTGCCTGAATGGTCAGGACGATTGCTTCGAATGGAACAGGTGATCGCGCGCAAAGGCCTCGACCACGAGACGAAGGACCAATACTTCATTCTGGCGGATGGAAGCGGTACCCGATGGCTCGCGCATCGGTACGACTACCAGCGCGAGCGTTGAACGAACAGATCTACCAATCCCTCGTGCCCGCGATGCGTGCCGGCCAGTGGGTGGCCATCGTTATCGCCAACCTGCTGCTAAACGCGAGTGGGCACGGTGAATGGTTTGGCGCGGCGGTGATTCTGATCGTCGCCTGCATTTTCTTTCGTTGGCCTATTATGGTTCCGCCCCAATGTGCTTCATGCTTACCGGTTTGGCCTTGGCGTTAGTTGCACTCTCGTATCCCTGGTTCGGCACGCGTCAACCTGGCTTCCCTACGGGCGCCTTCGCCACCGGCGTGATTTTGTGGGTTGCCGCCCTGGCCAGTTGAGCGGCGCAAAGTCCATAGAGACTTTTCATGGCCCGTTGCGCAAAGCATCGCCGCTCGGCCACAATCGGCCATTCGACATCTGGGTTCAAATTGCCGACAATTGAGCACGTCCGACCTAAAGAGAACTCGTATGCCGGCTGATCGCGATTTCCACTCGAGTTGCAGCAAGACCTCGGAGTATCTTCGCGAGGTGCGAGCTTGCCTCTCCGAAACTGCCGAGGGAGTGTGTGCGGATGAGATCGCCGAATTTGCGGAATTCTTGAACCACAACGAGTTCGAACTGGCGCTGGACGCCATCGAAGCCTCATTTAGGAAGGGAGACGATGCGAACTGGCGTGTGCTGGAGTATATGGCCATGGCAGCACTGAGCATGGAGTTGGTAGATCGCCAAAGGACGTACGATCAATGGCTAACAAAAGCGCGAGGCTGGAATTACAGGACGGTTCTACCACGATAGGTTACAAGCCGAATGGCCGGCTTACGTCGAATTGATGGATCGCTCAGGGTCGGCTGCCACCGACCGAGCCCAGGCGAGGAGACGTGGGGCGACTTCCGGCCACAAACAGCCGATCATCAAAGGCGATTACCCCTCGAACGACGTTTCCCAGTTCATCATTGCTCGCGCCATGGATACAGAAGTTTCGATAATGGCAAAAAATTTATCGACACGGTAATAACATGGGCGGCTCTCGTGCGTCGGCAAACCGAGCCGGGTATTCGGCCCGGCCGGCTCTGGATGATCGATCGTCGGGGCGGCGGGAGGGGAGCCACGGCGGCCATGCGAGCCTCGCGATCCGTGGGACGGAGATCGGGGCGCATGCCGTTGGAATCCGGCTCGCGCCGGGCGGCAGCGTCACTTTTCGTTTTCGTCGACGCTGGCCGGGACAACCGTTCGACTGGTGCCTTGGGGCGGATTCGTCGCGCGACCGCCGCATCAATCGAGGTCCCGGCGCCGTCAGGCCGCTTCGCGCTTCGTGGCCGCTGCCTCCGGCGCCACGCCGACCTTCCAGACCGTCGACGGTTCGGTGCCGTTGACCGAGTGGTTGCCGACGATCCTCGCCTTGTAGATCACCGGGTTGTGCGAGGCCACCGTGCGCGCGTTGCGCCAGTGGCGGTCGAGCGCCGCCGCGCCGCGCGTGGCCGACGCGCCGAGCGCGTTGAACAGGTGCGTGGCCGCGCGCAGCACGAGCTCGGTCACCACCACCTGGGCCTGCGCCGATTCGAGTTCGGCGGCGACGTTCGCCTCGTGTTCGGCCGGCGTGTCGGCGCCATCGTGCAGTTGGTAGGCGCGTTGCGCGGGCTCGGCCGCGCGCAGCGCGATCGCCTCGGCCGCGTAGGCCCACGACGCCACTTCGCCCACCACCTGCAGGATCTGCGGATCGTCGCCGGCGCGCGCGGCGTTGCCGTGGCTGTAGATCCGCTTGCGCTCGCGCACCAGGCGGCCGGCGTCGCGTTCGGCCGCGCGCGCGATGCCGGCCAGCGTCGCCAGATGGAACAGCTGGTAGAACGCGGTCTGGTAGCGAAAGCGCCGCGAGAAGTCGATCAATCCGTGCGGATCGACGCGCGCGTCGGTGAAGCGCGTCGTGCCGCTGCCGGTGGTGCGCTGGCCGAAGCCGTCCCAGTCGTCGACCAGCGTGACGCCCGGCTGGGCCGTGGCGACGGCCGCGATCACCGGCGCGCCGTCGTCGGCGCGCTGCGCATAGACGTCGATCCAGTCCGCGAACAGGCTGCCCGTGGTGTAGAACTTCTCGCCGTTGACGACCCAGCCGTCGTCACGACGCGAAACCCGGGTGCGCGCCTCGCCGAGCGCCGCGTCGCCGGTCTCGCTCCAGGCGTTTCCGACCAGCTGCCCGGCCGCGAAGCGGGCGAGCCAGGTGTCGCGCGCGGCACCGGGCGGCGCGTTGAGCCAGTCCTCGACGAACGCGAAATGGCCGCGCAACGCCTGCGGCAGGTTCGAATCGGCGGCGGCGAGCTCGATCAGCAGGCGGAACAGCTGCGGGATCGAGGCGCCGAGGCCGCCCGAGGCCGCCGGCACGCGCAGCGCGCCGAAGCCGGCCTGCTTGAGCCAGCCGATCGCCTCGACGGGCAGCGTGCGGTGTTGATCGCGCGCCACGGCACCGCTGGCGATGCGCGCGAAGATCGGCCGGAAACGCTCGGCGAGGGTGTCGTAATCGGCGCCGGTCGAGCGGGCGGGGGCGGATGGCTGAGGCATGGCGGCGGCTCCTGACGGATCGGACAAGCCCGATTTATACGGAGCGGCGCGCGGGGCTGACAACGAAGCAGTTCGGGGATCGATATTCTGGCGGGCGGAAAGCGGCCGGGAGCAGGCGTGGGCGAGCCGGGGCGTGGGCGAGCCCGCGGCGCGAGGCCGGGCTTTCACGCCACGCTCGGCCCGCGGTCATCGCGCGGCCCGCACCGATCGCCGTCGATCCACCGAATCGGACGCCCGCCGAACACATCACCGCCGGCCGCCAGCGGCGTCGCGCGGCTTCAATTCAGCGGCGACCACGGCTCCGGCAGACAGATCGTCGAGGTGGCGTGCTCGATCTGCTCGGGGCCGCCGCGCGGCGGCCACAGGCCCTCGGCATAGTGCTGCCGGCGCAGCGCCATGCGCTGCTCGAGGCTCGAGAATCCCCAGAGATGCGTGATGCGCGGCGGCCCGTCGAGCGCATACAGATTGCCCACCAGATGCGACGTATAGGCCGCGGCCGGTCCCACCGTCCGCTCCCAGGCGGCGATGGTGGGCGCGATCCCGCCCGGCTTGAGCCAGTAGCGCCGCAGTTCGTAGAACGCGCCGAACGCAGCCGGCTCGATGTCGGGCAGGAACGGGAACAGCGCGTGGCTTTCCATGCTCAGCTCGATTTCGGCGCCGTCGATCGCGAACGGTCGGCCGGCGAGCAGCGCGCGCCGGCGCTCCTGCATCAGTTCGTCCGTGCTGGCGAAGCCGCGCAGCACGACGATGCGCGACAGCTCGCCGATTTCGGTGCGCCATGCGCCGAGCAGCCGCCCGGCGGCATCGGCGTCCGACACCCAGCGTCGAGCGCCGGCGGACACCGCGTCCTGTTGCAGCAAGGGGCATTTCAGCGTTGCGAATTCGTAGATCGTCATGGGATGCGCTCCGTTCGAGGTGAGCGTGGGCGGGGCGGCTGGGCGCATCCTCGGGCACGCGCGATGGTGCCGCCTGCCGCTCACTGCCTGGCAGTCAGAATTGGCAATTGTCGCTGAATTGTTCCGGCAGGACATTGCACGCGCCATCGGACGCGACGGCTGCCTTTGCTGCTCCGCTGGCGCGGCCCGGGCTATTGCGGGCGCGTCGACGAAGGCGCCCGACGGGATGCGCGACGGTGCCGGTGCGAAGATCGGTCAAGGCTCCGGAAAGTCAAAGTCGTATTTCCCGTTGGAATTGGAAATGAATCCCTTGAGCGCGATGATCAAGCCGTGGTACGTGCCGAGCGCTGCTTGAATTTCGCTACGGGTCTCCCCGTCGTATCCACTCACCTGCAACACCGCTGACGGGTCGCGACTCGACAGCCAAGGCACCAGACTGCGGCCGGCCGGCATCCTGCTCCCGGTTGTGAATAAAATCCGATGGTCCCGACTTCATTCGCATCCGCCAGCCCTCCATGTTTTGGGGAATGTAGCAATGCATTTTCCGGTTCCGACGGCCGGGGTCGGGCTGGCCGCGCCGATCGGATCTCCCTGCCGGTTGCCGGTGATCGTGCAGATCTGGTCGAAATCCCCGTTGACGAACAGCACCGGTTGCAACAGGCGGCCACCGTCCGGCGCCGCGCGCGCATCGGTGATGCCGGCATGGGCGTTGCTTCCCCCGCGGGGGCCGCACGACATTGCCATGCGCAGCGGCGCGCACCGACAAACAAATGTGAAAACAGGGGAGTGAGCCCATGAGCCGGAGGAAAAAAAGCACATCTGGCGCCACCGACAGGCTGCAAACCGTTCCGGATACGTCGAGCCCCGCCTTTGCGACCGGCAACCCGGCCGCAAGGGCGTTCGACGGCTTCGCGGCGACAGTTACGCGCTGGGCCGGGTCGCCCATGGCATTTTGCGTTGCCATCCTTGCCGTTGTCGCGTGGGTGGTGACGGGGCCGATCTTTCATTATTCGGATGCGTGGCAACTGGTGATCAATACGGGGACCACCATCGTCACCTTCCTGATGGTGTTCCTGATTCAGCAAAGCCAGAACAAGGATAGCGTCGCCGTTCATCTGAAGTTGAACGAGTTGCTCGCGTCGCAGAAGGACGCGAGCAACCGGTTGATCGGAATCGAAGACGCTTCCGAAAACGATTTGCGCCGCATTGCGGCCGCCTATCTCGAGCTGGCCGAGCAAGCCGGGAGCGCATCCCGGAAAGGCCGCGATGTCGACGACTGTATCGAAGACTCCAGAGAGCCGAAAGAGGCGCCCCCGCCGGCGGGAAACCGAACGTGAATGCGTGGCCCGGCCGCTCCCGGCTACCCGCCGCGAAGCATGCTTCGGGCGACCCGAAGCGCGTGCGCGAGGGGCTTTCGGAAACTGCGAAAAGAACCGTAGTGAGCGGATAGAATCAGCTTTTTGGGCCGGAACGGAGCCTCCGTGAGCAAGCAAGACACGCATGATCTCGACGCCGAGGGAACTGGCGCCCCCGATTTCCTCCGCGGCGGCGGTGCATTGGGACGGTCAATGCGGGTACACGCTTGGGAGGCGACGTCGCTTGGCGTGCCGGATACCTGGCCGCAGAGCCTGCGGTCGGCGGTCGGCATTTGCCTGGGCGCCAATTTTCCCATCGCGATCTACTGGGGCCCGGAGCTGGTCCTGCTCTACAACGACGCCTGGAGCCCTATCCCGGGCGCGAAACACCCTTGGGCGCTGGGACGCCCCGGCGTGGAAGTCTGGCCAGAGATATGGACCGAGATCGGGCCGCTGTTCAGACAGGTCCTGGACACCGGCGTCGGCGTCTGGCAGCACGACCAGCTGCTGCCGATGCGCCGGCACGGCTACACGGAAGAGTGCTACTTCAATTTCACGTTCAGCCCGATCCATGGCGACACGGGAGCGGTGGAGGGCATTTTCAACGCGGTCCTGGAAACCACCTCGGCGGTCATCTCGAAGCGACGCGAACGCGTCCTGCGCGAGCTTGCGGAGGCCCTGGCCGAAGCGCGAGACGAGCGGGACGTTTTTTCCGCCGCCGCCGAGCTTCTGGCCGCGGAGCGTGCCGATCTGCCGTTTTTCCTGCTCTACCAGTCCGGCGGCATGCCGGCGGTGGCGCAACTGCGCGCGGCCGCCGGCGTCGAGCCCGGCGGGCCGGCCGCGCCCGACTCGATCGCGCTGGACGCGGATGCCGGCGCCGTCTGGCCGCTCGCCGCCGTATCGCTGACCGGGCGGGCCGTGCTCGTCGATGATCTCCAGCCGCGTTTTGCCTCGGCATTGACAGGCGGCCCATGGCCGGAGCCGTGTACCCAGGCGCTGATCCTGCCGGTGGTGACCACGGCGCATCCCGCCACGGTCGACACGTTCCTGGTGGCCGGGGCGAGCCCGCGCCGCCCCCTCGACGACGAGTACCACAGCTTCCTGCAACGCATTTCGGCTCACATCGCCGCGGCGCTCGCCAGCGCGCGCGCCTATGCCGAGGAGCGCCGTCGAGCCGATGCACTGGCGGAGATCGACCGCGCCAAGACGACGTTCTTTACCAACGTGAGCCATGAATTCCGCACCCCGCTGACGCTCATGCTCGGGCCGCTCGAGGAACTGCTGGCGGTCCCGGACCAGTTTCCGCCGGCCGCCATCCCGGCCCTGCAGGTGGCGCATCGAAACGGATTGCGGCTGCTCAGGCTGGTCAACTCGCTGCTCGATTTCTCGCGGCTCGAGGCGGGCCGGCTGCAGGCCAGATTCGTGCGAACCGATCTGGCGAAACTGACGATGGATCTGGCCAGCAACTTTCGCTCGCTGATGGAGCGTGCGAATCTGGCCTTCGCGGTCGACTGCGAGGCGCTCGCCGCGCCGATCGCGGTCGACCGGGAGATGTGGGAAAAAATTGTCCTCAACCTGCTCTCGAACGCGTTCAAGTTCACCTTCGCGGGCGGCGTCTCGGTCACGCTTCGCCAGCGCGAGCACGTCGAGCTGATCGTCAGCGACACCGGAATCGGGATCGCGGCGGAGCAACTGCCCCGCGTCTTCGAACGCTTCCACCGGATCGAGGGCGCACGCGGCCGATCGTTCGAAGGCAGCGGAATCGGTCTCGCGCTTGTCGAGGAACTCGTGCGCATGCATGGAGGCAGGATCGATGTCGTCAGCGCGGTGGGCAAGGGCACGACCTTCACGGTGTCGATCCCGCCCGGCCCGCCGAGCCTCTCCGGCGCCGAGCCCGATGCCGGCTCCCGTCCGCCCGACCGCGATGCGGCGCAGGCTTTCCTGGAGGAAGCCGCGCGCTGGCTGCCCGATGCGGGGGAGGGCGCCTGCGGCGCCGCCGCCGCGCGACTCGACGCGCAAGCGCTGCCGCCGCGCAAGGAGAACACGCTGATTCTCGTCGCCGACGACAATGCGGACATGCGCGCCTACGTGCAGCGCCTGCTTGGTGACCAGTACGACGTCGCCAGTGCCGTCGACGGGCACGACGCATTGCGGGCCGCGAGACGCAGCCGCCCCGATCTGATCCTGGCGGACATCATGATGCCGGGGCTCGACGGGATTGGCCTGCTGGAAACGGTGCGCCGCGACGAGGCGCTGCGCGACGTGCCGGTCATCCTGCTGTCCGCGCGCGCCGGCGAGGAAGCGCGCGTCCACGGCATGCGGGCCGGCGCCGACGACTATCTGGTCAAGCCTTTCTCGGCGCGCGAACTCGTCGTGCGGGTGGGCGCGCTGCTGAAGATAACGGCACAGCGGCGGAAAAGCGAGGACCGCTTTCGCGCGCTGGTCGGCGCATCCTCGAACGCGGTCTATTCGATGAACGCCGACTGGACCGAGATGCGCTTCCTCGAAGGCCGTGACTTCATCGCCGATACGCAAACCCCAAGCTCGACCTGGCTGGAGCGATATGTCGATCCGGAGGACCGGCCGACGGTCCTGGCCCACGTCAGGGAGGCGATCCGCACCAAAGGCCGGTTCGAACTCGAGCATCGCGTCCGGCGTGCCGACGGCTCGCTGGGCTGGACGCTGTCGCGTGCCATTCCGGTGCTGGACAAGGCCGGCGAGCTGGTCGAATGGTTTGGCATGGCCATCGATACCTCGGAGCGCAAGCGCGTTGAAATCGTGCTGCGCGACAACGCTGCCTGGCTGGAAGCGCAGAAGGAGGCATTTCAGGCCGCGGTGGACAATGCGCCGCTGCCGGTGTCGCTCGACATCCTGGCGCGCGCCGCCGTCGCCCAGATCGGCGGCGAGGCGCGCTGCGCCTTCTATCTGGCCGATGCCGGACAGACCGAGCTGACCCGTGTCCCGGGAATGTCCGAAGACATCGCCGACAACGTGGAACGCTTCCCCATTTCAGGCGACTCCTTCGCATGCGGGCTGGCCGGATACACACGGCAGCCCGTCATCACGCCCGACGTCGACGACGATCCCCGCTGGCAGGACTGGCGGTGGCTGGCCCGGCAGCACGCCTATCGCGCCTGCTGGGTGTTTCCGGTCGAGACGTCGGTGGGAAAGGTGGTGGGCGCGTTCGCCATGTACCATCCGGTGCCCCGAACGCCCACGGATCGCGACCACGAACTGGCGCTGCGGCTGACTTTTTGCGCCGCCATCATCATCTCGCGGCATAAGGAAGCCGAGGAGCGAGCTCGCGGCGTCGAGGCACTGCGTCTCGCCGATCGTCAGAAGGACGAATTCCTGGCGATGCTGGCGCACGAGCTGCGAAACCCGCTCGCCCCCATTGCCAACGCGAGCGAGCTGCTGTCGCGGATACCGCTCGGGGATCCGCAGGTCGGATTCGCAACCGACATCATCCGGCGCCAGATCACCCAACTCAGCCGGCTGGTCGACGACCTCCTCGATGTGTCTCGAATCACGCAGGGCCGCATCGTCCTGCAGCGTCAGCCGGTGGAGCTGGCCAGCGTGATTTCGCAGGCGATCGAAACGATCGCGCCGCGGCTTCGGGAGCGACGGCATCATCTTTCCGTCGAGACGGCGGGAGACCACGAGCGCCTGTGGGTGGAAGGCGACATGGCGCGACTCGTGCAATGTGTCGGCAACATTCTGGCGAACGCCGTGAAATATACGGACCCGGGGGGCACCATCCGGGTCTGGTCAGGTTCGGAGGGCTCGGTCGCCGTCATCGGGGTGTCCGACAACGGCGTCGGTATCAGCGCCGAACTGCTGCCTCACGTCTTCGATCTTTTCGTCCAGAGCGAGAGGACGCTCGATCGCGCGCTGGGAGGGCTGGGCGTCGGGCTGGCGATCGTGAAGCGGCTGGTCGCCATGCACGGCGGCACGATCAGCGCGCGTAGCCAGGGGCTCGGAAACGGCTCCACCTTTGAAGTTCGACTGCCGCGCATCGCGCAACCGGCGGCTTTGCAAGCGCATGACGCGCAGACGCGGACGAGCGCGAGGCGCGTGCTGATCGTGGACGACAACGCCGACGCGGCGGATTCGCTGTCGATATTGCTCGGGCTCCAGGGCCACACGGTGGAGGTCGCCTACAGCGCCGAGGACGCGATTCGTTGCGCCGAGACGTTTCGCCCTCAGGTCGCACTGCTCGACATCGGGCTGCCCGGCATGAGCGGCTACGAACTGGCCCGGACGCTTCGGGCAATGCCGCAGCTCGTCGGCACACGCCTCGTGGCCGTCACCGGTTACGGACAGACCGACGACGTGCGGACGGCATACGAGGCCGGGTTTGACGAACACCTCGTGAAGCCGGTCGAACCGGCGGCGCTGGAACGCAGCCTGGCGCAGCCGTGACAGGGCGATTCCCGCCGTGCCTGTTCGCGAACGCGCTTGCCGCGCGCGCGGCCCGGTGGGGCAGGCGCGGCGGGCACTGACGCGACGCTGCACCGGACGCGGCAGGCGCCCGCATCAAACGGATCGTCGCGCGTGCCCGCCGCGCCGCCCACGAGCCGGTCCGCGCTCCGGCCGGCCAGCCGCGTCACGGGCCACGCCGCAGCAGCGGCGTGGGCTCCGGCTGCCCCTCGTAGTAATCGGCCTCGCGCAGGAACCCATGGCGCCCGAACGCATCGACGACGAGTGCGCCGCTGTCGGGATAGGTGCAGATCTCCGCGGGCGGCGCGGCGCCGATCGCGAGATAGACCAGATCCGTGCCGCCCGGCGTCGCCGGATTGGCGATCTGGTGCGCGATTCCCGTGTCGGCCGGACAGGAAATGCAGTCTCCCGCGCGGATCTCGTCGACACGATCGCCGTAGCGGAACAGCCCTTGTCCCTCCAGTACGACGAAGATCTCGTCGGCCATCAGGTGCGTGTGGGCCGGGCACGCGCTGTGGCCCGGCGGCACCCGTATGGCGTTCATGCCCAGACGCCCCATCCCGAAGCGCCCCGGCCCCGCCTCCCTCATCGCGGGCGTCAGGTCGCGGTGGAAGTGCGTCCAGGCGGCGGGGGCGTCGGCCGCGATTTCCGGCGCCGTATGCAGGTTGATGATCGTGGGCGCCTGCTTGTCGGTCATGTCGTATCCTTGTCCTCTGGGTTCCGCGCCGGTCAGGCACAAAGCCGGATCTTCCGGCCCGCGCGGCGCGATCGTGAACAGCGTGGCGAAGGCAGCCCGGCCGGTCAAGGCCGCGAGGCATGACGATCGCCGCGAAGGGTACGCCGTTGTCGTCACGCTCCAAGGTCCCGCGCCGCGCGCGACATCGCCCGCTCAATCGCGCGCCGCGAGTGCCACCCCCGCATCAGCGGCAACGCATCCGGCCCGGCCACCTTCTGGCGCGGCAGCAGGATGCCTTCCATGGCCTGCTTCTCGTGCGTGCGCGCCGCCTTCCCGCTTTCGCGGACTGCCTGTTCGAGCGTCCAGGATAGCTAGCCGAGTGCGAGTCCAAGGCCGCATTCGACGCGACGGCCTCGAAGGCCGCGGGAATGCGGTCGATGAGGTAATGCGCCCGAGGCGCCAAACGGGAAGACCGTGAGCGAGGCACTGCCATCCATGGAGCAGATCTGCGTCGGCGGCCAGCATCCGCAACGCGTCGAATCTCCGGAGCTTCATCCCGCGCGCGTCCGGCGGACTCTCACGTCGATTCCGGAAGTGCCGAGACGCTATGGCGGGCCGCGACGGTCCGGACAGTGGTCGATGCCAGATGCATGGCATGCTGCAGGATCATCTCCACCGACACGCCGGCGTCCAGATACTCCTGGACCTTCACAACGGCAGGCTGTCGACGCTGAGGCTGGCCAACCGGGTATACGGTGATTTCGACTTCGGCCGTCTTGCCGGTCATCGCCACGATGACGTGCATGCCCGCTACAGTCGCTGCCAGTTTCGCCATGCTCTCGCCTTTTCCTAAACGCTGCAAACCGCCTCGCGGCCCTCGTGACGATCCATTCTAAGCGAAAGTCGCGCAAGGAGGACCGGCGCGGAGCGCATCGAAGGCAAGGCGCGCGGGCCGCTGCCCGCGTCGTTCTCCCTCGGGAGGGTCTAATGCTGCATCATGACGGGGTCTAGTAACAGAAGGAGACTTTCATGCACCGAGTAATCGCATACCGCGGCTTCGAGATTCGAGTCGAGTTGCTCCCGGCGGCCGACAAGGACATGTTTGACGTGACGTTTCAGATAAAGGGCGCGTCAAACCTCGAAGTGCTCGGCGCGCGGGGAGACCGTATTCCGTTGCGCAACGGTCCCTTCACGGAGCGATGGGCCTATCTCGTGGGCGAAATAGCGGGGCAAGCCGCAATCGACTTGTTGCTGGGTCCTGTCGATTGACTGCATGCTTGTCTGCCACCGTGCTCGGCGAGCGTGCCGGCGGACGGCTTGATGGCTGGCGGCCGTCCCCGCAAGGCGGGAGGTTAGGCTGCCGAACTGTTTGTGCGCGGTATGGCAACCTGCCCGGGGAACCGCCCAGGTGCGCTAGAGTTTGCGGATCAGATAACGGTAGCAGGCGTTCCTGAGGATGCACCGCTTTTCACGCGCATCGTCTGTCGTCTTTTTCGATTCGACCAACGGGGCCAGGAACGGAACGATGAACGCCGGGCCATAAGCGGCATGCACGGACCGGGCTACCTCGAGCGAGGCCTTGCCGAGCCAGATCCGGTCTCGCCAGTCGCACTTCATCCGATGTTCGCCGATCCAGCCATGAAGCAGGGCCACCAGTTGCGCGACAGGAAGCCACGAGTCCAGCTGACGCCTCGCGGCCAGCTGGGCAACGACGAGAAAGTAGAGGAGGGTGATGTACTTCACGATCGCCTGCTTGCCGGCCGGGCTGTAGTCCATATCGAGATCATCGGCCTGCTTGCTGCCGTGCTCCCGCCCGCGAAGGCTGCATTCCCAGCCATTCGACCGTTGCCGACTTCTGGGACAGAATGCCCTCGCACACGAACCTGGTTTCGAAGAACCCGGCGGATTCCGCTGTCTCGATCAGCCTGGCGTAAAGCTCGGCCTCGCGCAGCATATCCTCGCGCAGATGGAACAGAGCGTGAGCGCGCTCGGCCCCGTGGGCTCCGGAATCGATGGGTATCGGCGCCGTAGCGGTATCCGGCGAATCATGCACCGGGGTCGGGGTGTCCTCGATCCGGTTCACGGCTGCCCGCAGCAGGCCCTGTTGCTCGATCGTCTGGGCAAGCAGGTCTTCCAGTTTCCGGCTTCGCGCGGCGGGCGGCTCATGCGTCAGAAGGCGCCGCAAACGGCGCTCCATTTCCTCTCCCGAAGCGCATGCTGCGTGAAGCAGATGCAGGAGATCGTCGCGATTCGGTGAAGTGGTGGAAGCGTTCATGTCGACGGGCCTTGCTCCGGAGGATCATGAGCGTGACGGGGGGGCTGCGGGACCGCCGTCGACACTCAGGGCTTTCTCGATGGCGGCAATCAACGCGAACGCGTCGTTGCGGTCGAGCATGAATCCCCGGCTGGCATACTCGCAGCCGAACGCGTAGTAGGTTGGCAGCAAGGTGATCCGGTCGAGGGCGGGATTAAAGTCGACCTCGCAGCGCGTCAAGGCGAAGTAGGTTAGGCCGGCAACTTGCCTGACTTCCATGTCGTGTTCCTCAATACAGCTTCGGTGGCGGCATCGCGCGTCTGAGCCGGGCACGCTGCCTCGATACCGCGCTGGCGAGCTTGCGCTTGCGTTGCGTGGTCGGCTTCTCGTAGGAGCTGCGGTCGCGCACCTCCTGGATCAGGCCACTTCTCTGGATTTCACGGCGAAATCGACGCAGCGCGACCTCGACAGGTTCATCGATCTTCAGGACGATTTTGGTCATAGCTACCCGGTTGAGTTATGAGGGCATCCAGTTCTCGCCGTCGTGCCGGTCGATCATGCCTTGCGCGAATTCGAGCGAGGCGCGACGGGCGGCGCCGGAGGTCAGGAACGGAGTTGCCTCGTTCAGTTTGAAGGTGTCGCTGCAGGTCAGCTCGGGGCCGCGCAGGCAGATCCTGACGGCGGCGTCGAAGCCGTCGTCATAGTTGCGGCCCGAGCCTGCCACCGGTTTTGCGTGTTGGTAAATCAACGGATAGATCTCGAAGCCGCGATACAGATGCATGCTCATGTTCGCCTCCTGGCGAGCCGCGCGGGCGGGAGTGGTGAAGCGTGACGGACTGCCCGCGCCTGGCACGGCTGGCAGCAAGATGAGAGGACGACGAAAGATCGACTGGGGGCGGGGGATGAAGGGCGTCGAAGCGCAGACGCACCACGAACGACATGATCCCGAGGCGTGGTCCATCATACTCCGCTTGTTCGGCGAGAAACCGTGCCGCGCGCAATTTATATTCGAATCGGCCAGGCTCTTTGCCGCGCTGGTACTTCCTTGCCGCGCTGGTACTCGCGCGAGCAGGCACGCGCGTCAATCAAGTTTCCTGCCCCCGGGCTTCGAAGGTCGATTCCCCGGCGTGACGAATCGATGCCGCGAGCGAAATCGTTTGACCGACGCGGCCACAACGCGTAAGGTCCGCCGTTGAATCGACAAGAAGCGCGATTGCTGCTCATCACTGACCGCTACACTGCGGTATTCGTTGTCCTCTCCCTCCTTGATTCTTTTCCGTGCTCGAACAGGGCGCGCGGCTCTGTACGTCTACTCTTCATCAAAGGATTCTCATGGACACCGGTATCGTCACGTGGTTCGACGACAGCAAAGGGTTCGGCTTCATCGCGCCGGACAACAGCAAGAACGATCTCTTCGCTCATTTTTCCGAAATTCGCGGCGACGGCTTTCGCACCCTGATCGAAGGCCAGCGCGTGAGCTTCGAGACGAAGATGGGTCCCAAAGGGCTCCATGCGAGCGACATCACGGCACTCTGATTCGCCCGCTCCGTGCCTGGAGAAATGAATCCGGCAACGGCAGCACTGCTGAACTCGCCCCGTCGAAGCACGCGTGTTTCCGAATCATCGAAGTCCTGACGACCCGTCGGTTGCATGAAGCCGCGTCGTCACGGGCCGTGCCCGACCGGCGTCCCGCAGCGGCCGGCTCCCTTCGGTGATCGGGCCCGGCCGCGCGCGACATCGCCCGCTCAATCGCGCACCACGGGCGCCACCCCCGCATCGGCCGCAACCCGGTCCAGCCCGGCCACCGTCTCGAGCGGCAGCAGGATCCCCTCGGCAGCCTGCTTCTCGTGCGCGCGCGCTTCCTTCTCGCCCGGATAGAACACTTCTTCGACGCCCTCGGCGAGCGGCACCGCCTTCAGCGTCTCGATGTAGCGCTCCATGCGTGCATGAAACGCTTCAAGCGGCTGAAACGCCGCCACGTTTAGCGCGATCATCAGGTGCCCGGCCCGGCTGCGATTGACGGGATCGTAGGGGCCATGGACCTCGTCCAGGAAGCCGCTGCCGGACAGCACGCCCGACAGCACGTCGACGATCGTGCCGATCGCGTAGCCCTTGTGGCCCGCCATCGGCAGGATGAAGCCCTCGAGCGCTTCCTTCGGATCGGTGGTCGGGCGGCCCTTCGCGTCGACGGCCCAGCCGGTCGGGATCGGCTCGTGGCGCGTCTGCGCGAGGAAGATCTTGCCGCGCGCCACGCCCGAGTTCGCCACGTCCATGACGAGCGGCGCGTAGCGTCCGGCCGGCACCGCCACCGACCACGGGTTGGTGCCGATCAGCTTTTTCAGGCCGCCCCACGGCGCCATGTTCGGGCCGCCGTTGGTGGTGCAGAGCATGATGCAGTCCTGTTCGGCGGCCATCCGCGTGAAGTACATGCAGGTGCCGAAGTGGTTCGAGTTGCGCACCGACACGGCGCCGATGCCGTGCGCCTTCGCGCGCCGGATCACGTCGAGCGCGGCGTGCCTCGCCACCGCCGGGCCGATGCCGTCGGCGCCGTCCATCACGGCGATCGCGCCGGCGTCGACGGGAAAGCCCGGGCTGGCCTGCGCGCGCATCGCGCCCGAGCACAGCCGCGCGTAGTACCAGCCGAGCCGCAGCACGCCGTGCGACTGGTGTCCCCACAGGTCGGCCTGCACCATCGCGTCGGCGGCGACGAAGGCGTCGTCGGGCGTCGCGCCCTTCGATCGGTAGACGGCGGCCACGAACTCGCGCAGCGCATCGGGGGCCAGGCGTCGGAAGGTGTCGGGGGTGTCGTCGCTCACGGTGCGAACTCCTCGGAAGAACCGGCGGGATGGTCGGGGCCTCATGATGCCGGAGGCCCGCGCGCGGCGGCGCCAGGCAATCAGGCGGCCGGGCGTCGCGGCAATCGACACCCGGCCCGGTCGCGGTCCGGCTCAGGCCGGCAGTCCGCTCCCGCGCCGCCGCACCGCCGGGTCCGCGAGCAGTTCACCCAGCGTGCGGATCGCCTGCTCGATGGCGTCCGACCACGGGTGCCCGAAATTGAGCCGCACGCAGTTCGCGAACGCGTGCGAGGCCGAGAAGATCGGCCCCGGCGCGATCCCCACGCCGCGGGCGAGCGCGCGCGCATGCAGCGCCATCGCGTCGATCTCGTCGGGCAGCGCGATCCAGACGAAGTAGCCGCCACGCGGCCGCGTCCAGCGCACGTCGCGCGGCAGCCAGCGCGCGATCGCGCGCGCCAGCGCGTCGAGCTGCGCCGCCAACGCGCCGCGCAGCTTGCGCAGGTGGCGGTCGTAGCCGCCGTGTTCGAGGTAGTCGGCCAGCCCGGCCTGCACGGGAATGCTGGCCGCGATCGTCGTCATCAGCTTCAGGCGCTGCACGCGCGGCGCGAACCGGCCGGCGGCGGCCCAGCCGATCCGGTAGCCGGGCGCGAGCGTCTTCGAGAACGAACTGCAGTGCAGCACGAGCCCGTGGCGGTCGAACGCGCGCGCGGGCAGCGGCGCGCGCGCGCCGAAGTGCAGCTCGCCGTAGACGTCGTCCTCGATCAGCGGCACCTGATGCCGTGCGAGCAGTTCCACCAGCGCGCGCTTCTTCTCGTCGGCGAGCAGCGCGCCGGTGGGATTCTGGAAGTTCGTCATGAACCAGCAGGCGCGCACGGGGTGCCGCTCAAGCGCTCGGCCGAGCGCATCGAGATCGAGGCCATCCACGGGATCGACGGGAATCTCCACGGCGCGCAGGTCGAGCCGCTCGATCGCCTGCAGCGCGCCGTAGAAGCCGGGCGCTTCCACGGCCACCACGTCGCCGGGGCGCGTCACAGCCATCAGGCAGAGGTTCAGCGCCTCGAGCGCGCCGTTGGTGACCACGATCTCGTCGTGCGGCTGCGCGATCCCGAGCCCGAGGTAACGCAGCGCGATCTGGCGGCGCAGCGCCTCGTTGCCGGGCGGCAGGTCCACCACGGTGCTCCAGGGGTCGAGTTCGCGCGCGGCGGTGGCCAGCGACTTCGCCAGGCGCGGCAGCGGAAACAGCTCGGGCGACGGGAACGCGGAGCCGAGCGGGGCGACGTCGGGGCGCCTGGCGGCATCGAGCACCGAGAACACGAGTTCGCTGATGTCCACCTTGGTCGAGGCGGCGTGCGGCGGCGCCGGTGCGTGGTCGGCCCGCGCGGCGGCCACCACGCGCGCGCCGGGCGCGACGTAGTAGCCCGAGCGCTCCTGCGCGCGGATCAAGCCCCATTCCTCCAGCAGGTAGTAGGCGCGGAACACGGTGGATTGGCTCACGCCGTGCTGCGCGATGATCTGGCGCAGCGACGGCAGCCGTGCGCCGACGGCGACGTTGCCGGATCGGATCTCGTCGGCCAGCGCCCGCGCCAGCGCCTCGTAGCGCGTGACGGGAGCGGCCGGCGAGGGCGGCCCGGCGCGGCGCGTCATCGGGCGGCGGCGCGCGAGCGCGGCACGGCGGCCGGGGCGCGGCAGGTCGCGAACGTGGCGGGCGCGACGCAAGCCACGGATGCCAAGGCGCAGCGGGCAGCGGGGGACTCGGGAGAGCGGGGCATCGGGAGGCAGTCGGGGCGGCGGGACGTCGGTCGGCGCATTGTAGGGGATCGATCGGGGATCGAACAGAACCGGCTGGTGCGCGGCCGCTCACCGCCGCGCGAGGCGGCTGGCCGCGAGCTTGCCGGGTGGAGGCGGCGGGCGCTATGCTCGGCGCTGGTTCTCCGGCCGGCTTGCCGGCCGCCCCGGCCGCCGTCCCTTCGATCGTGGCGCCGGTGGATGCCCGACAAACCGCCTCGCCTTCCAGGAGACATCCCCATGCCGTTTTCCGCCGGATCCTTCGACGAGGTGACGGCCGCGCTGCTCGCCGCCGTCGCGCCCGCGCGCGTGCTCGACATCGGCTGCGGCGCGGGCAAGTACGGCCACATGGTGCGCGCGGCGCTGCCCGGGGCGCGGCTCGAAGGCGTGGAGATCGAGCCGTCCTACGTCGGCAAGTACGGGCTCGACACGCTCTACGCGCCGCTGCATCTGATGAGCGCGGCCGACATCCCGGCCACCATGACCGACGAGATGTTCGACCTGACCATCATCGGCGACTGCATCGAGCATCTGCCGAAGTCGGCCGGTCTCGATCTGCTCAATTTCCTCACCTACCGTTCGGCTTACACGGTGCTCGTGCTGCCGGAGGCGGCGATCCAGAACTCGGTGGACAACGTGCTGTCGGAGGCGCACGTCTCGGTGTGGTCCGAGCGCGATTTCGGCTGGCACGACAACTGGGCCTGGGCACAGGTCTGGCAGATGCAGTACTTCATCCTGCGCGGCTACGCGCCGGCGCGCATCAGCCTCGCCGATCTGGTCGCGACGCTGCACGCACGGCAGTTCGTCCTGCAATACGACTGGGTGCGCGCGCCGCTGGCGTTCACGCACGTCAACCACACCAAGCTCGTACCGGCCGCGGACGGCGGCAGCGTGTACTGGCGCCAGCAATGACGCGGTCGGGCCGGGCGGCGCATGCGTTCCATGCCGGAACGATGCGAAAGCATCTCGTAAAATTTCGATTGTTTCGAGATATCGCGCGCGTAAATTTTCGTGTGATCGTGTTTGAATGAAAAGCCGATCGCGTATCCGCGCATACGGCACGTGCTTGATTTTTATCAAGGCAATCAGGATTCACGGGACAGTCGTCGATTGAAAGCTTGCGCCGCGGCAGGCATGTCGCGACATTATCCCTCGGAGCGGCTTAATGTGGTTATTGATCCATTATTTTATCCGGACGAGCTTGTCGTCTTTTCGATCCAATAAAAGAAAAATACTGGCAGGCATGGTGGGATGGGGAGCGATTTCAATGCCGCTCTTTTTTTGCGAGCCAGCTTGGGCTCAGGTGGTACCCAGGCGGCCGGTGGTCGACAGCTACGGAAATTGTACGTGGCGCGACAATGGTGATGGTTCGGTGACGGCATCGTTGATCGCTAATTTCCGGATATACACGGATTCGAGTTTTACGGGGAGGCTGTATTCCAGGACGATAATGCCATTGGTTTATGACAAGGACGGAAAGGTAGTCCCGGGCACTGAGGCATTTTCACCGATCGTGGTAATGGACGGAGTACCCTCCAACTATAGCGTTAGCGTCACCCGGCCAGATTGGCCCGGCAGGATATTTTATAGGCTATGGGACCCCAATGAAAATAATTCCTGGTCCAATACCTTTAATTTTGCCGCCTATATCGAGGTCACTGTCCGGGGGCAATGGTCGGCAATCAGCATTACCGCCGGGAATTATAATGTGGGTGGAATGGCCTTCACCGAGGAGGTAACCGGAGCCGCCTACCTGTACCCGGACTCCAACGGGAGCGGGTGTCAAGTCGTCGATCCGTTTCACCCGCCGAAGCCTCCCGTCACGATCCGCATGTCCGCACCCGACTGGGATCTCGGTGAGTTGCCGATGGACCATGGAGAAAAACGATTCACGGCGGCGGACGATCAACTTTGTTTTTCCTATTCGGGATTGAGCGCCGGTGGTGCCGCCGTGGTGGTCGACGCCGAAAGCCAGAACGGAGTCGTCAATGACCAGTACCAGTTGAAAGCACTGGACGATCCCAACCAGGTGATACCGTACACCGTGGTGCTGAACGGTGGCCTTTATGATATCGATCTGCCAAACCGGAGAAGACTCCCCGTCGTTCTGAACGCCTCCGGCAGAACGTGCTTCACGTCGGTCTTCCACACTTACGTGGCGCCCGGCCTGAAGCAGGGCGACTACAGCGACGTGCTCACCTTCACCGTGGTCAGCATGACGTGAGAGGGCGCCTCGCTGCCGTGATCCGTTTTCTGCGGTAGATTCTCCGGACCCGCCGCGCGCACCCGCGCCGCGGCCTCATCGCGTCGTCTTCATGGAGGTTTCCCGGATGGCAGATCGTTCGTTGGGCAATTCGGATATCCGGGTCTCGCCGCTCGTGTTCGGCGGCAACGTGTTCGGCTGGACGGCCGACGAGGCCACCTCGTTCTCGTTGCTCGACGCGCTGGAAGACACCGGCATCAACTTCATCGACACGGCCGACGTCTACTCGGCCTGGGTGCCGGGCAACCGGGGCGGCGAGTCGGAGACGATCCTCGGCAAGTGGCTCAAGCGCTCGGGCAAGCGCGAGCGCGTGGTGATCGCCACCAAGGTGGGCATGCTCGAGGCGCGCCCGGGCCTGTCGCGCGAGAACATCCTGAAGGCGGTGGACGATTCGCTGCGCCGCCTGCAGACCGATTACATCGATCTGTATTTCTCGCATCGCGACTTCGCCGATTCGGCGCCGCTGGAGGAAACGCTCGCCGCGTACCAGACGCTGATCGAGGCGGGCAAGGTGCGCATCGTCGGCGCGTCGAACTACAGCGGTGCGCGGCTGCGCGAGGCGGCCGGGATCAGCCGGCGCGACGGGCTGCCCGCCTATCAGGTGATCCAGCCGGAATACAACCTGTACGACCGCGCCGACTACGAGCAGGACCTGGAGCCCGTGGTGCGCGACCTGAAGCTCGGCGTGATCACCTATTTCGCGCTCGCGAGCGGCTTCCTGAGCGGCAAGTATCGTTCGAGCGACGATCTCGCCAAAAGCAAGCGCGGCTCGCGCGTGGAGAAATACCTGAACGCGCGCGGCTGGCGCATCGTCGACGCGCTCGACAAGGTGGCCGACAAGCACGGCTCCACGCCGGCCTCGGTCGCGCTGGCCTGGCAGATCGCGCGGCCGAGCGTGACGGCGCCGATCGCGAGCGCCACCTCGCTCGACCAGTTGAAAACGCTCGGCGCCGCGTTGCAACTGACGCTCGACGCCGACGACGTGCGCGCGCTCGACACCGCCAGCGCGCCCTGATCCTGCCCGCCGCGTGCCTGTCGCGCTCGCGGCTGCATGCGGTGCGGGCGGCGCAGCCAGATTGCGGCACGTCAGCCGCCCGGGCCGCCGCACCCGGTGCGGCGGCCTGATGATGCCGCTGCCGGCCGCGGTGCCACGTCCGGACCGCCCGCCGCCCGCCGTTCCCCATCCCGGCATTGATGCGCGCGCAACGATCGAGGCGGGCACGCGGCCTGCTAGACGCGCCCGCTCCCCGGTCTCGCATCCGGTTCCTTCAAATACACGCAAGGCCAGTCAAATCTGCTGCGTCGCCGCATGATCGTTCGATATTTTTTACCGTTCGATTCATCAGCCTCTTGATCATTCATTGAAACGATTCGATATGGGCCATTGAAACGACAAAGCAAATTCCATTGCGCCAGCATGATGCCGGCAATCACATGCCAGGCCGCGACCATCGAGTCAATGACGGCGCCAGGCGTGCCTTTGCACGTTTCGCCCCGGTTGGCAATCGCGCCACGCGATTGTGTCCCGACTGTAACGTTTGCCGGCCGATGGATATCCGCGCCGGGATTCTTTGGCTAGAATCTCCGATGCTAAAAAAGACGGTCGGATCGTGCGATCCATGACTTCGTCGTTTCCCATCGCCGCCATGAAAATCGATGACACCACGCCGACGCCTTGCCGATTTCCGCGAATCGTTACGAGCAGCCTCGGCACCTGATGCCGCCTCACGGGCATCGGCCGCGATCCGGCGCCGCGCCGGCGCGGCGGCGAAGGCCATCGGCATGCTGATGGCGGCGGCGGTGGTGGTCCTGGCGAGCGCGCCGGCCGCGCTCGCCGACGGCGACACCGCACCGGCCGCGCCGGCGGCCCCGGCGCAGCAGCCCGCCCCGCCCACATCGCAAACGACCCCGCGGGCGCCGGACGGCAATGCCGCCCAGCCTTCGTTCGCGCTCTACTACGGCGCCCATCCCCCCGTCGAGCTGCTGTCCGCCTACGATGCGGCCGTGGTCGAGCCCGACAGCGGCTTCGATCCGCTCGCGCATCCGCTGCCGCACACCACCTGGTTCGCCTATGCGAGCGTCGGCGAGGTGCTGCCGTCGCGCGCCTATTACAAGGCGATCCCGAAGGCCTGGTTCGCCGGCAGCAACGCGGCGTGGGCCTCGCGCGTGATCGACCAGAGCCAGCCCGAGTGGCCGGCGTTCTTCGTCGACCACGTGATCCGGCCGCTATGGGAGAAGGGCTACCGCGGCTTCTTTCTCGACACGCTCGATTCCTACCAGCTCGCCGCCACCACCGACGAGGCGCGTGCGCGCCAGCAGGCCGGCCTCGTGGCCGTGATCCGCGCGATCCGCGCGCGCTACCCGCAGGCGAGGCTGATCCTGAACCGCGGCTTCGAGATCCTGCCGCAGGTCCACGACCAGGTCTATGCGGTGGCGTTCGAATCGCTCTACCACGGCTGGAACCAGGCGCAGCAGCGCTACGTGGCGGTGCCGCAGGCCGATCGCGACTGGCTGCTGGGGCAGGCGCGCACGATTCGCTCGCAGTACGCGCTGCCGGTGATCTCGATCGACTATTGCGCGCCGGGCGATGCCGCCTGCTCGCACGATTCGATCGACCGGATTCGCGCCGACGGACTGGTGCCGTTCGTGACCGACGGCGCGCTCGCGACGATGGGCGTGGGCGCCGTCGAGCCGATGCGCCGCCGCATCCTGGTGCTGCAGGATCCGCCGCCGCGCACCGACCTGAACGTTTCGCCGGGCGTGCGTTACCTGGCGATGCCGCTCAACTATCTCGGCTACCAGGTCGATTACGTGGACGCGCGCGGCGACCTGCCGGCCGGCCCGCTCGCGGACCGCTACGCGGGCATCGTGCTGTGGCTCAACAACGACGTGCCGCGCGGCGCCGCCTATCGCGCGTGGCTCGAGGCGCAGGTGGAGGCGCACGTGCCGATCGCGGTGTTCACCTCGTTCGGCACGCCGCTCGACGTGCAGCTCGCGCGCAGGCTCGACCTGACGATGGTGGACGGCGCGCCCGCCAACGGCCGGCTCGACGTGCAGTCCTACGATCGCGCGATGATGGGCTTCGAGATGAAGCCGGTCGCCGACCCGCGCGACTACACGGCGGTGCGCGCCGGCGCCCACAGCCGCTCGCTGCTGCGGCTGCGCTCGGGCGCCTTCGAGATCGACGGCGCCGCGCTCACGCCGTGGGGCGGCTACGTGATGCGGCCGTTCGGCGTCTATGCGCTCGGCGCCGTCAACCAGGCGCGCTGGGTCACCCAGCCGCTCGCATTCCTGCGCGCGGCGCTGCGCCTGCCGGCCGACATGCCGGTGCCCGACACCACCACCGAGAACGGCCGCCGCCTGCTGATGTCGCACATCGACGGCGACGGCTTCGCGTCGCGCGCCGAGTATTCGACGCCGTCGATGAAGAACGACAGCAGCGCGCCGGCCTATTCGGGCGACACGCTGTACCGGCTGCTGCGCGACTCGGGCATGCCCACCACGGTGTCGCTGATCGAGGGCGAGGTCAGCGACCAGGGGCCGTTCCGCGCGTTCGCTCCGCACCTGCGCACGCTCGGCCGCAGGATCTTCGAACTGCCGAACGTCGAGGTGGCCACCCACACCTACACGCACCCGCTGCAATGGATGCGCGTGACGGGGCTGGGCGTGTCCGACGACGACACGCCGGCCGAGGGCGGCGGCGGCAACAACACGAGCGGCCTGTCGATCGACATCCCCGGCTACGTGTTCAGCATCGACCGCGAGGTGGGCGGCTCGATCGCCTATCTCGACCACAGCGTCGCGCCCGCCGCGAAGCCGGTGAAGATGGTGCTGTGGAGCGGCGACTGCCAGGTGCCGGCGCCGGTGCTGAAGGCCGCCTATCAGGCCGGCGTGCTGAACATGAACGGCGGCGACACGCTGATCACCAAAAGCTACCCTAGCTGGACCGCGATCGCGCCGCTCGGCGTGATGAAGGACGGTTACTACCAGGTGTTCGCGCCGAACCAGAACGAGGAGCTCTATACCGACCTCTGGCACGGCCCGTTCTACGGCTTCACGCGCGTGCTCGAAACCTTCGCGATGACCGACGCGCCGATCCGCTTCAAGCCGATGGACATCTACTACCACATGTTCTCGGGCACCAAGCTCGCGTCGGTGAAGGCCCTCGAGACGATCTTCAAGAGCGTGCTGGCGCAGCCGGTCACGCCGGTGTTCTCGTCGGACTACGCGCGCAAGGTGCTCGACTCGCTCGACATGAGCGTGGCGCGCGACGGCGGCGC
The DNA here is from genome assembly GCF_001411805.1 of Burkholderia plantarii. Lineage (NCBI taxonomy): Bacteria > Pseudomonadati > Pseudomonadota > Betaproteobacteria > Burkholderiales > Burkholderiaceae > Burkholderia > Burkholderia plantarii. The sequence continues at coordinate 1,863,296 of NZ_CP007213.1, forward strand.
CTGGGTGGTGCGCGACGCCGGCCGGCTGCGCACCGTGCGGCTGCCGCCGGGCAAGGTGCCTGACCTGCGCACCGCCACCGGCGTGGCCGGCTACGCGCCCGGCCCGGGCGGCACCTACGTCCATCTGGCCGGCAGCGAGGCGCGCTTCGTCGTGATCGACGCCGCGCGCGCGCCGCGCGTGCCGTACCTGGCCGACGCGAACGGCGAGCTCGACGGGTTCGAGCGCAGCGCGCGCGGCTTCTCGTTCGATCTGCATTCGCTGGTCGCGCCGCAATTCCGCCTCGCGAACGCCGGTGCGTGTCGCGTGACCCGCCATCCCGTGGCTTCCCATCCTTCGAGCCTGCATGTCGACGTCGCCTGCGACCTCTGAGCGCCAGCGGTTCTTTCCGCTGCCCGTCGTTCTCGTCCTCGGCTCGCTGATCGGCGCGTTGCTGGTGCTCGCGTATCCGCGCGGCAAGCTCGAGGCGCGCATACTGGCCGGCACCGACAGCCTGACGATCGCCTATCTGGAAGCGTGGCTGCGCATCGAACCCGACGCCGCCGACGTGCAGACCGAACTGACCCGCGCCTATCTGACCGGCGGCCGCAGCGCCGACGTCGCGCGCATGCTGGCGCGGCTCGATGCGTCGCGCGATCCGTCGGCACGGCAGAACGCGCTGGCGATCCGCATCTCGCTCGCGCAGCGCGCGCTGTACGGCCTGAAGCCGGGCGATCCGGCGCGCGCCGCGCGCATCCGCGAACTCGACGCGCTGCTGCAAGGCGCGGTCGACCAGCCGTGGGACGTCGAGGCGCTGACGGCGCTGGCGCGCCAGGCGCGCGGGCTCGGCGACAACGCGCTGGCGGGCCGCTACTACGCGCTGCTGGCCCGGCGCGACACGGCGCACGCCGATGCGTGGCTGGCCGAACTGGCGGCCACGCGGCTCGGCGGCAAGAACTATCGCGAGGCCGCCGACGCGTGGTTCGCGGTGCAGGCGCGCGCCACCACGCGCGCGGCGCGCCGCGACGCGTTCGCGGCCGGCGTGAAGGCGCTGCAGTCGGGCAACGACATGGCGGGCGCGATGGCGGCGGCGCAGGCCCACCTCGGCGACCTCCGCGACGATCCCGACACGCTGCGCTTCCTGTCGAACGTCGCGCTCGCGGCGGGGCGGCCCGATCTGGCCGCGCAATACGTGAAGCGGCTGCTGCAGGTGCTCGGCGACGCGGGGCGCGTCGACGGCGCGCCGCGCGTCGGGCTCGCGGCCTGGCATGGCGCGGACCCGGCGCCCGGGCGCGCCGATGCGCGCGCAGCCGCCGGCGTCGCGCGCGTGTCTCGCGTCGTCGCGGCACCGGCGGCAAGCCCCGGCGTCGAGGCGCCCGCCGACGCGGGGCATGCCGCGCACGACGACACGCTCGTCATGCATCGCGACGCGCGGGTAGCCACCGGCGCCGCGCTCGATTCTCGCGTCGCGACGGCGCCGCCGGCACGCCCCGGCATCGAGGCGCCCGCGAGCGCCGGCCATGCCGCGCATGACGACGCGCTCGTCGTGCATCGCAACGCGCGGGGCGTCTGGCTGCGGGCCGCGTGGCTGCCGGCGTTTCACGCGCCGGCCCGGCCCGGCGCCGCGCTGCGCGACGCCGGCATGCGGGCCACCGACCCGGCGCGGATCGTGCGGATTGCCGCGAGCGGCGACGCGTCGGCCGCGTCGGCCTCATCGATGTCGCCGGCCGCGGCGGTCTCGTCCGCGCCGCGCGCGGGTACGCCGGCCGCGGCGCGCGACGCGGCGCGGCTGATCCGCGTGCCGGTGCCGTCGAGCACGACGGTGGCGACCGGCGCGATTTCCGGCGACGCGGCGAGCGCGCCGCCGGCGGGCGGTGCGGTAGCGGGCGCCACCGCGCCGGCTGCCGCGCCCGCCGCCGACGCGCCGAAGCAGAAGGCCGGCGCCGCCGATTTCGAACTGGCCTACCGTGTGTTCCTCGCCGCCGGCGACGTGGCGAGCGCCGAGCACGTCGCGCAGCAGGCGCTCGCGCGCGACCCGGGCTCGGACGCGTGGCACGAGCGGCTCGCGCAGGTGGCGGAGTGGAACCATCACCCCGACGTCGCGCTCGCCAACTATCTCGCGCTCGCGCAGTCGCGCGGCGACGCGCGCGCGTGGCAGCAGGTGGCCCGGCTCGCGCCGGGCCTGAACGACCAGCGCGCGCTGCTGGCGCTGACGCTGCATCAGGCCGACGCGAACCCCGGCGACATCAAGCGCGTGGACGCGGCCGTCACCGCCTACGAATCGAACGCGGACCCGGACGGCGCGCTGCGCTTCCTGCAGGCGCGCTTTCACGGCCCGATCGGCCGGCTGGTGCGCGAGCGCTACGCGACCGAGGCCGAGCGCAAGGGCGACGACGATCTGGCGCTCGCCACCTGGCGCGATCTCGAACGCGACTACGGCCCGAACGCGGGCTACGCGCTGAAGATCGCGACCATGCTCTACACGCGCACGCAGTTCGACGCGGCGCTGGCCGCGATGAACGAGGCCAGGCGCGGCGCGACGCCGGCCGACGAGGATTTCTGGCGCTTCTACGCGCTGCTCGGCTCGACCACCCAGCAGCAGCACGACACCGGCGCCGGCTATCGCGAGCTGCTGGCGAGCGGCAAGGCCTCGCGCGACGATCTCGAGGCGATGATCGGCTTCTACGACGCCTCGCCGCTCGACGCGGCGCGCCTGGCCGAATACGGCTACCGCCAGTCCGGCAACGTGCGCATGCTCACGCAGGCGCTCTACTACTACGAGCGCGCCCATGCGCGCGGCCGGATCGCGCCGCTCTTGGCCTCGCTCACGCCCGCGCAGACCGCGGCGGCCGAGCAGTCGGCGCCGTTCCTGCTGGCGCGCGCGCAGTTCGAGCGCGACGCGGGCCGCCAGGAAGACGTCGCGCGCGACGTGCAGCGCGCGCTCGCGCTCGCGCCGGACAGCACCGAGGCACAGGTCACCTGGCTCTGGTATCTGAACGATCGCGGCACCGAGGCCCAACTGCGCGACGCGATGCGCCGCGACGCGGCCCGCGCCGAAACCGACGCGCCGCTCTGGCCGCCGATGATCGCCGCCGCGCTGCGGCTCGGCGACGGCCGCCAGGCGCTGCACTACCTGCGCAAGCAGGCCGACGCGAACCGCCAGGACCCGCTCTGGCGCCTGACCTTCGCCGACGCGCTCGAACTCGACGGCCGCGCCGACGACGCGTGGCAGCTGCGCAAGTCGGTGTGGATCGAACTCGCGCGGCGCCGCCGCGATCCGGACGCCGCACCGCTGCCCGAGGCCGAGCGCGAGGATCTGGCCGGCCGCTACGTGTCGCTCGCGACGCAGTTCGGCACCGGCGACCAGTCGCGCGCGGTGCTGATCCAGCTGCTGCGCGCCGACGTGGCCGGCGACGACGCGCAGCAGGGCGCCGCGGCGTATCCCTCCCAGCTCGGCGACTTCGCGATGCTGCCGCCCGTCAGGCAGGAAGCGATCCGGCGCGAACGGCGCGTGGTCTCGGCGATCGCGCGCGAGGCGGCGGTGTCGTGGGCGCAGGCCCAGCAGGCGCCCGACCTCGAACACGCGTGGCTGACCAGGCTGTTCATCGAGCGCAACAGCCGCCCGGTGTACGCCGAGGCGCAGCTGGCGATCGACGAGGGCGATGTCAACACGCTGAACCGGCTGCTCGACACGCTGCCGGACCTGATCCCGCGCCAGAACCGCGTGGACGCGCAGGTGCTGACCGGCCGCCTGACCGACGCGCAGTCGAGCGCCTACCAGGCGCTGATCGCCACGCCGCACGACGACGTGATGCAGCAGCAGCTGCGCGACGCGGCGATGAAGAACGCGCAGTCGGTGGACGTCGGCACGCGCTACAGCAACCAGGGCTCGCTGCGCTACAACGAGCAGAGCGCCTCGGTGGGCGCGCGCATCACGCCGTCGCAGAGCGTGCGGCTCGGCTACCGCCAGCGCGAGCAGTCGGGCGACGCGGCCACGCTGCCGCACATCCCGACGCAGGACCGCGTGCTGGAGGCGATGTACCGGCACCAGGGCCAGTACGACGAGGAAACCGTCACGGTGGGCCGCCGCGAGGCGCTGCGCGACATCACCACGGCGCGCGTGGAGGGCAAGGCGCGCGTGAATTCGAAGCTGACGCTGACCTACGCGGCCGGCTACAACCAGACCGCCACCGAGACCACGCAGCTGACCGTGGGCGGCGTGAAGGACCTGGCCTCGGTGGGCCTTTCCTACCAGTTCGATCCGCACTGGTTCGGCAGCGGGCGCTACGAATACTCGCGCTTCCTCGGCCAGGACCGCACCTATCTCGGCGACGGCCACCTGATCGAGGTCAGCGCCGGCTACAAGATCAAGGCCGACTACCCGGACTACACGATCCGCGCCGTGTTCACGCACGGCCAGTACGGCAACGGCAACGGCACGCCGGGCGCGCGGCTCGCGGCGCTGCTGCCGCCCGGCACGCCGGTCACGGCCGCCGCGTTCATGCCGCAGACGTTCACGCAGGGCGCGCTGCTGTTCTCGTTCGGCGACGACCTGCCCGACACCTATACCAAGGGCTGGCGCCCGATGTTCTCGGCCGGCCCGGTGCGCGACTCGCGTTCGGGCTGGACCGGTCAGGTCGAGATGGGGCTGGCGGGCAGCGTGTTCGGCGGCGACCAGGCACTGCTCTACGGGCTGTACCAGGGGGCGTCGTCGAACAGCTCGACGTCCGTGAAGGAAATCGGCGCGCGGTATCGCTGGCTGTACTGACGCGCCATGACACGCCATGCCACGCACACGCAGCATCACACGCAATCTGAGGAGAAACGCATGAACACGAACCACGCATCGCGGCGCTTCCGGGCGGCCGCGCTGGTCTGCGCGGCGACGCTCGCCGCGGCGGCGCTCGGCGGCTGCGCGGTGGTCGACCGCAGCGCGGCGGTGCCCGCCTCGAAGGGCGAGGCCTGGACCGTCCTGCCGATCGCGAACCACACCGAGACGCCGCAGGCCGGCCAGCGCGCCGGCTCGATCGCGCAGAGCCTGCTGCGCACCTACGGCTACCAGAACGTGGTGCCGTACCCGGGCGGCGGCGACGACGAGACGCTGTTCGATCCGGCCAAGCCCGACGCGCAGCAGAACGCGCTGAACTGGGCGCGCCAGCAGAACATCCACTACGCGCTGACCGGCGCGGTCAACGAATGGCGCTACAAGGTGGGCGTGGATGGCGAGCCGGCCGTGGGCCTCACCTTCAACGTGATCGACGTGCAGACCGGCAAGATCGTCTGGACCAGCACCGGCAGCCGCACCGGCTGGAGCCGCGACGCGGTGTCGGGCGTGGCCCAGAAGCTCGAGCGCGACCTGCTCGCGCCACTCGGCCGTTGAGCGGTGGCGGCCAGGTGGCGCGCGCGATGAAGCGGACTTCGACATCGATCAGGCGGTGGGCATGAATACCCAGGCAACGGGGCCGGCCGGGCCCGGCAAGCGCGACGCGCAGGCGCGGACCGTGCGCGCCACCGGCGCGGCCGCATGGTGGAGCGCGCTGATCGCGCCGCCGGACCGCTCGCCGCGGCGGCGCGTGATCGCGCTGGTCGAGACGCTGGTCTTCACGGTGGTGGTGCTCGCGCTGTGCCGCGCGTTCTCGGCCGACGATCCGCTGCTGATCCACGTCGGCTTCGGCTGGATCTGGCTCGCGCCGGTGGTGCTCGCGCTGCGCTACGGCTCGGTGTCGGGCCTCGTGTCCGGCTTCGTGGTGCTGGCCGCCTGGTATCTGCTGTATCCGGCCGTGCCGGTGCCGGTCGCCGCCGCGGGCGGCGCGGCCGCCTTCGCGGGCGAGACCACCTTCGTGCGGCCGTTCCCGATGGAGTTCTTCTTCGGCGGCTTCCTGCTCACGCTGCTGACCGGCCAGTTCGGCGACATCTGGATCGCGCGGCTGCGCCAGAACCGCATCGCCAACGATTACCTGTCCGAGCGCCTGTCGATCCTGACGCGCAACCAGTTCATGCTGCGGCTCTCGCACGAGCGGCTCGAACAGGACCTGCTGAGCCGCCCGGCCACGCTGCGCGATTCGCTCTCGCGGCTGCGCGCGGTGGTGTTCGACGCCACCCCGTCGGCGGCCGGGCAGGGCGAGGTCGCGCTGCGCGGCGCGCAGGCGTTTCTCGACGCGGCCGCGCAGGCGGTGCAGCTCGAGGTGGCGAGCGTGCACGCGTGGCGGCACGGCGCACCGGCCGCCGAGAGCGCCGCCGCGATCGGCGGCGCCGCGCCGCTCGACGTGAACGACCCGCTGGTGCGCGAGGCGATCGAGACGCGCAAGCTGGTCCACGTGGAGGCGCGCGGCGACGCGGCCGCCTCGATCGGCAGCCGTTATCTGGCCTGCGTGCCGCTGCTGGACGTGAAGGGCGCGCCGGTCGGCGTGATGACGATCGAGCGCATGCCGTTCCTCGCGCTCACGCGCGACAACCTGCAGTTCCTGCTGGTGCTCTGCAACTTCTACGCGGACGGCGTGCGCCATGCCGAGGTCACGCGCGAGATGCTGGCCGCGTTCCCCGACTGCCCGCACCGCTTCGCGCTCGACTATGCGCGGCTGGTCCACCTGCGTCGCGACTCCGGCGTGCTGTCGGCCGTCGTCACGCTGGTGTTCGACAGCGACGAGCGCGGCGCCGCGCTCTGCGAGCACGTGGTGCGCACGCGCCGCGCGCTCGACTCGCAGTGGGAGATCGTCGGCGCGCGCCGCCGTGCCGTGCTGACGCTGATGCCGCTGTCGGGCACGAGCGGCGTGGACGGCTACCTGATGCGGATCGAGGACAACCTGCGCGCGCAGTTCGGCGTCGATTTCGAGGGCGCGCACGTGGCCGTCTATTCGATGAACGTGCCGGCCGAGGACCCGATGCACCCGCTCGTCAAGCTGATGGAGCACTGCGGTGTCGCCGGCTGATCCGCGCCAACCCGGCGCATCGGGCAAGCCTGCCCCGGCCGCGCGCGGCCGCGACGCGGCGGGCGCCGTGCTGGCCGTGCTGCTGGTGGCGCTCGGCCTCGCGCTGCAGGGGTATGCGTGGCTGCTGACCGCGCGCAGCCTGCCGGACCCGTCGGCGCAATGGCTCTCGGGCCTGCCGGTGGCGGCCGAGGCGTCGGTGGCGGCGGTGGCCGTCAACACGCGGCTGGTGGCGATCTGCCTGGCGCTGCTGGCGGTGGCCGCGCTGCTGGTCACGGCCGGCAGCGCACGGCTGCTGCCGCGCGCGCTGCGGCCCGCCACCGCGCGCGGTCTGATGCTGCTCGGCTTCCTGAACTTCGCGGTGCCGTTCGGCGGCGTGATCTGCACGCTCGGCGCGTTCGCGCTCTCGCGCCTGCTGCCGGCCAACCGCGCGAGCCTCGCGGTGAGCACGGTGGAGGAACCCGAGTTCGCCGAATACCTGATCGGCTCGGTCTCGTATGGGCGCGGCGCGCGCCTGAAGGCCGAGCTGCGCAACGCCGAGGCCAGCGTCGATTTCCGCATGACCGCGCTGCTCGCGATGCAGTCGCTGCCGGTGCGCACCGTCTCGCCGATCCTGCAGGAGATGCTGGCCGATCCGCTCGACGACATCCGGCTGCTCGCCTACGGCAGCCTCGAAAGCAAGGAGAGGGCGCTGACCCAGCGCATCACCGCCGAGCGCGCGGCGCTGGAGGCGCTGGACGCCTCCGACGCCTCCAGCGCCCCCGGCGGCGGCGCGCGGCCGGCGGCCGAACGCGCCCGCATCAACAAGGTGCTCGCCGAGCTGTACGGCGAGCTGATCTACCAGCAACTGGTGACGGGCGACGTCTACGACAACGCGATCGCGCAGGCCGACCGCTTCGCCGAGGCCGCGCTCGCGCTGCTCCCCGACGACGCCGCGCTGTGGCGCCTGCGCGGCCGGCTCGCGCTGCTGCGGCGCGACCTGGACGCGGCCGATACGCTGCTGCAGCGCGCGATCGACAGCGGCTTCCCGCGCGACCGCCTGCTGCCGTATCTGGCCGAGTCCGCCTACTGGCGGCGCGATTTCGCGCGCGTGGCCAGCCTGCTCGGCGCGATGGGAGCGAGCGGCGTGCCGCCCGCGCTGCGCGCCGCGCTCGAATTCTGGCAGCCGGCCGCGGCCGCGCCGGCGCCGCAAGCCGATCAATAAGCGGATGACCAAGCCGATGTCGACACCGACCCCCCCCGCGCTGCCGCGCGCCGCCTCCGCCGACGTGCTGCTGCTGCTCGAGGGCACGTTCCCGTACGTGAGCGGCGGCGTGTCGAGCTGGGTCAACCAGATGATCCGCGCGTTCCCCGAGCGGAGCTTCGCGCTGTGCTTCCTCGGCAGCCGGCCGCAGGACTACGCGAAGCAGCACTACGCGCTGCCCGAGAACGTCGTGCATCTGGAGAACCACTACCTCTACGATTTCGCGCCGCCGCCGCTGGTGAAGAAGATGGGCGGCGACGCCGACGCGTTCGCGCGCTCGGCGAAGCTGCACGAGACCATGCGCAACCCGGCGCTGCGCACGGTGGGCGCGCAGCTGCTCAAGCAGATGCTGGCCGACCTGAAGCCGGGCGGCGCGCTGGCCG